>NZ_FMIC01000002.1:4846364-5452159 GCF_900091625.1 Micromonospora peucetia | reverse complement strand
CGCGGTGAACAGGTCGCCGTCGGGCACCACGCACAGCCGCTGGTCCCACGGGTCGTAGCGGGGTGAGAAGTGCCGGTCCACGTCGTAGCCGGCCGGCAACCGGCCCCGGACAGCGCGCAGCAGCAGCTTCCTGACCAGGGCGGGCGCGCGCCGGCTGAGCTGGAAGTTGGCGGTGGCGAGCAGGACGTTCTTCCACCGCACCACCGGATACGCGGCCTTCGCCGGCAGCCAGCGCCGCAGCGCGTCGGCGAGCACGTCGCGCGAGGGCAACGCCAGGACGTACGTGGGTGAGCGCTGGAGCATGGTGACGTGGGCGGCGCGCTCGGCCAGGGCCGGCACCAGGGTCACGGCGGTGGCGCCGCTGCCGATCACCACCACCCGCCTGCCGGTGTGGTCGAGGTCCGCCGGCCAGTGCTGCGGGTGCACGATCCGCCCGGCGAACCGGTCGGTGCCCGGGAACTGCGGGGCGTAGCCGGCGTCGTAGCGGTAGTAGCCGGTGCAGGTGAACAGGAAGGAGCAGGTCAGCGTCACGGTCTCGCCGGTGTCGTCACGATGGGCGTGCACCGTCCAGCGGGCACGTTCACCGTCCCAGTCGGCGCGGAGCACCCGGTGCCGGAAGCGGATGTGCCCGGTGACGCCGTACTCGTCGGCGGTCCGGCGTACGTAGTCGCGGATGGAGTCGCCGTCGGCGATGGCCTTCGGGTCGGTCCACGGCTCGAAGGAGTAGCCGAGGGTGAACATGTCGGAGTCGGACCGGACGCCGGGATAGCGGAACAGGTCCCAGGTGCCGCCGATCGCGTCGCGGGACTCCAGCACCGCGTACGTCTTCTCCGGACAGTCACGGCTCAGACGGCAGGCGGCGCCGACACCGGACAGGCCGGCACCGACGATGAGCACGTCGACGTGGTCGGTGGCCATCTCGTCTCCCGTCCGCGGGGGTGACACCGGACACTATCCAGAGCCGCCGAGGTGCGCCAACTGTGGGCGCCGTGCTGGAGCGCTGGGTGCACGTCATCGAGACGGCGATCGGGGCCGAACGGCGGCGCGGAGCGGCCCCCGACGGCGTGTCCGCCCGCGACCTCGCCATCGCGCTCAACTCGATGAACGAGCGCGTCTGGTACGCCACCTTCGCTGGCGACGGGCCGGCGGTGGCCGAGCGGGATGCGGTACCGAGCGCCGGCGTCATGCCCGCCGGCCGGCACGACCCGACCCGACCGCCTCGCGGCGGGTCGGCCGGGGACGGCGGCGCAACCGGGCCAGAAGCCACATCAGCGGCACGGCCACCAGGCCCAGCAGGCCCCAGGGGTGGCGGGTCGCCTCGACGGCGAAGGCGACGGGGTGGCCGGGCAGGTCGATCCGGCCGTGCAGTTCGTGCCGGCCCACGATGGCGTCGTCCATCGGCACCAGGATCCGGTACTCCCGGGTCTGCCCGGCCCCGATCGTGCCGAGCGCCGGCGCCTCGACGATCCCACGCACCCGCCCCGGGCGGCCGAACAGCAGCGAGAACGGGGGGTCGACGATGTCGGTGGAACCGGCGTTGTGCAGGGTGAGGTCCACGCTCAGGTCCCCCGGCAGACCGAACCAGCCGTACGCTCCGGCCAGGTCGGTGGCGCGCAGGCCGGCGATGACCAGTTCCGGGGTGCCGGCAGGGACCGGGGCGGGAGGCGCCGTCACGCCGGCCAGACGCAGGTCGGTGGTGGCGCGGGTGGTGCCGGTGGGTGTGCGGGCCCGCAGCAGGCAGGGACAGGCGACCGGCGGGGCGGCGAGCACCACCGGCAGGCTCACCGTGCCCGATGGCGGCACCTGCCCGTGCGCGGCCCGGCTGGTGGCGCAGTCGAGTGCGCCGCGCCTGCCCCCGTTGCCGCAGACATCCAGTTGCACGGTGCCCGCCGGCCAGCCCGCGAGAACCACCGGGACCTGTTCACCGATCCGGAACGTGCCGGCTGGTACGGCGATCTGTGGCACCGTCGCCGGTTCGGCGGACGGAGGCGCCGCGACGGGTGAGGCGGCGACCAGCGCCAGCAGCGCGACGCCGGCCGGTAGGAGCCGGCTCACGGTGTGCCGGCGGGCGAGTCTGTGGGCGAGTCGGCGGCCCGCCGGGCGGCCGGCGACCTGCCGTCGGTCGTCCGGCCGGGGTCCGCATCCGTGCCGGGGTCCGCATCCGTGCCAGGAGCCTTGGTGCCGGCCGCCCTCGCGGCGGTGGAGCGGCGGCGCCACCGGACGGCCGACCAGCCGGCCAGTACGGCCAGCAGAGCGAGCAGCAGCCACGGCGGTGCCCAGGTGGCCACGGAGCGGAGCACCGGCGGCAGCGCGGCGTCCACGGTGGTCGGTGCCAGGTCCACCTCGGCGGTCAGCCGGAGCGCCGGCGGTACGCCGGTGATCCGCTCGGTGACGGTGAAGACCGCGCCGGGCAGCAGCTCGGGCAGGTCGACCGGGGCGGTACGGGCCAGTTCCCATCCGAACGGCCCGTTGACGGCCACCGTGCCGGTTCCGCCGACGCGCACGTTACCGGTGTTGCGCAGGCGATAGGTGACCACGGCGTCCCCGCCGGCGGCCGGGTTGACGGGATTGTCGTAGCTGACGCGTACGGATTCGATCGTGACGGCGGGACGGATGTCACCGTTCACCCTGAGGTAGACCCGCGCGGCCAGCCGCTGGTCCACCCGGACCTGCTGCCCGTCGGCGGTGGTGCGGGCCTGGGCGATGGCGGCGATCACCCCGCCCGCGTGGTCGCCCGGCGTGGCGTTGGCGGGCACGCTCAGCCGGAACGGGATGTCGGCGCGGCGTCCGGGTGGAACCGTCCAGCTGCGCCGGTCGAAACGGATCCAGGAGCCGACGTCGGTGGCCGCCTGGTCCGCCGGCAGCAGCGCGAAGGCGCCGTCGGTGGTGGTGTAGGCGTCGGTGCCGTACACCTGGAAGGTCAACGGCCGGTCGCTGAGGTTGCTGACGCCGACGTGGTCGGTGAGGGTGCTGCCGGGAGCCAGGTCGTAGATGAAGTAGTTGCGTCCGGTCGGTCCGTCCGGGCCGGACGGCTGCACCGCCCACCGGGTCGCGGCGGCGCCGGGCGTCGGCTTGGCCGGGGTGCCGGCCGGCGACGGCGTGGGGGCGGCGGCGGCCGGCGGGGCCAGTGCCGCCGTGAGCAGCACGGCGGCGAGGGTGGCCCCGGTCCGGGACAGGAGGGTGACGAGGGACATGCCGGGCTCCGGAGGGGGTGGAGACGGTGGGCGGGGCGGCCGGTGGGGCGGGACGTGACGTCCCGCCCCACCGGTGACCCGACGCCGACCTAGGAGAGGGTCAGGGTGAGGGTCGCCGTGTAGTCGCCCGCCGCGGCGGACGCCGGCACACCGAGGTTCAGCTGGGCACCGCAGGTGAAGGTGCCACCGCTGGCCCCGGCAGCCGAGGTGCAGAGCGCCCGGGCCCCGCCGAGGCCGGCGCCGGGCGCGGCCACCGCGCCCGGGACGACCGTGCCGGGGTTCCCGCCGAGCGGATCGTCGACCGCGACCGCGCTCGGCGTCCAGCCGAGGTTGTCCGCGGCGATGACCCCGCCGGTGCCGGAGGCGAAGTCGGACACCTGTCCGACGAGGCTCCAACCGGCGTCGGTGCCCCGCAGGTCCGCCACGGTGGCATCGTGCAGGGCTCCGCTGGCGACCTGGCCGTTGGTCACGGCCGGCAGGGCGACGGCGGAACCGGCCACGCCCAGCGTCAGCGGGCCACCCTTCACGGTGGCGGTGATCCGCTGCTCGGCGTCGCCCGCACCGGCGCCGGTCCCGGCGAAGGTGACCGGCGTGAAGGTGTCCTGGCTGCGGTCCGCCGAGCCGCGGGCCGCGAACGTGATGACGTAGCACTGCACGGCGGTGCAGTCGACCCGCTTGCCGGTGCCGTCGGTGTAGACCGCGCTGATCGGCAGCGTGGTCCGGAACGTGCCGTCGGCGTTGAGCTTGTCCCGCGCCTCCGTCGGCTCGTTCGCCGCATTCACCCACTTGGTCACCTGGAGCACGCCGGCGTTGACCCAGTGCTCGTCGACCCTGGGCCCGAAGGAGACGTAGACGCCGGCCGCCCCGTTGGCGGCGGGGTCGAAGCCGGATCCCTCGACGGTGATCGTCGCGCCCGACGGGTCGAGCCCGCCGGACGGGGTGACGACCACCGCCGGTCGCGCCGGCCCGGCGTCGCCGGTGGTGAAGGTGAACGACACCGGGTCGAGCGCGTCACCCGCGGCGTAGAAACCGTTGAACGCCGAGGCGCCCGCGGTGGTCAGCGTCGCGGCGAGGTCGGTACCGGTCACCGTGCCCGCGTTGCCAGCCGGGTTTCCGCCGCCGACGGCGAGGGTGGCGATGGTCGCCTGCCGCACCGAGACCGGTTCGGCCGCTGTCGTGGTCAGGTCGACGTCCGCCTTCAGGGCGGCGGTGCCGCCGGAGATGGCGATCGTCGGGTTGGCCAGGGCGATGCTGAAGAAGTGTCCGGGGTACGAGAAGACCACCTTGCCGCCGTAGCCGGCACTGGTGGCACCGGTGGCGGCGTCGTGGGTGCCCCCCGTCGACGGGAAGGTGAACGTGCCGTCGGCGTTGACGGTGGCCCCGTTGCTCGCCGCGATCGGCGGGTTGCCGTTTCCGCCGGCGACGTAGTTGCGGAAGGACTCCTTGAAGCCCCAGGTCAGGGTGCCGCCGGTGATGTCGGCCTCGGCTGCCGAGGCGGGGCCGGCGCCCACGAGTGCGGCCGACAAACCGAGGACGGCGACCGCCGCCCAGCGCATCGACTGCCGCCAGGCGTTACCGGCTCTGGATCGGACCATGCTGACTCCCTCTCTTGATCCGTTACGGACGGTCAGTAAGGTTAGGCAAACCTAACCATCCGGTCCAGCGGCGTTCGGTTTGATCACCTGGACCGAACAACCCCTTGTGAGCAGCCGCCTTATAACTTAGGTTAGCCAAACCTAAGTCTGCTCGGCCGCGCGGCCGTCGCTCTCGTGAGGAGCCCGATGCGAACACGGCGTCACGCCTTCCTGGCCGCCACCCTGATCACCGTGGGTGTCGTCGCCGCTCCACCCCCCGCCTACGCGGGCACCGGACGCGGCCCCGGCGGTCAGACGCTCAGCGTCACCCCCAGCACCGGCCTCGGCAGCTCCGGCGCGACCGTCACCGTCTCCGGCAGCGGGTACGACGTCACCAAGGGCATCTACGTGGCGTTCTGTGTGGACAACGGAGCCGGCAAGGCCCCGGGCCCGTGCGGCGGCGGCGCCGACACGACCGGCTCGCTCGGGGCCTCGCACTGGATCTCGTCGAACCCGCCCTCGTACGGCGAGGGGCTGGCCGTTGCGTACGGGTCCGGCGGATCGTTCCGGGTCACCCTCCGGGTCACCCCGGCCATCGGCGCCGTCGACTGCACCACCCGCCGGTGCGTGGTGGCCACCCGCGCCGACCACACCCGCGCCGCCGACCGCTCCCAGGACGTCCGGGTCGCGGTGACCTTCGCCCGCTCCGCCGCCCCTGCGTCGACCGGTTCCCGCCCGACGCAGGCCGGCACCGTCGCCCCCGGTCGCACCCCGGCGGGTTCCACCGGAGCCCCGGGCAACACCGCCGCGCCAGGCCCCAGCACGGCCCGGACCGCTCCCCCCGCCCCCGCCGGCTCGCCGGGGATCGCCACCACCGCCGGGGACGGTGCCGCCGTAGCCGGCGCCGCTCCCGCCGAGCCGGCGATCAGCCGGGTCAGCGCCGCCACCGGGACCGGTCGCGGGTGGACCATCGCACTGCTGTCCCTCGCGCTGGCGGTCACGGCCCTGCTGGGCCTGCGCCGGTGGCGCCGCCGAGGGACGGCCCGGTGACGGGGACCATCCGGCCCACCCGCGCAGCCGCCCGCCATGCCCCGCTCCCCCGGTCCGGGGCATGGCGCAGGAAGTCGCCGACGGCACCGCCGGCCGCCGCCCTGCTGGCGCTGCTCTGCGGGGCCGTCGTCGGCTGCTCCGCGCCCACCTCCGGAGCCGCGCCGGCGGACCCCGCCTCCTGCGGGCCGGTCACAGCCACCCTGGACAGCACCGACGTCATCGCGTTGCGCCCGGCACCGACACCGGCCCTTCCGGCCACCGTCACCTCCGCCGACGGCACCACCGTCACCGTCACCGACGCCAGCCGCATCCTGCCGGTGAACCTCTACGGGTCGATCGCCGAGACCGTGTTCGGCCTAGGCCTCGGCGACAACGTCATCGGCCGGGACACCTCGACCACGTTCCCGGCGGCAGCGCACCTTCCCGTCGTGACCCCGGCCGGGCACGACCTCTCCGCCGAGGCGGTACTGGCCCTGAACCCGACCGTCGTGCTCGCCGACGACAGCATCGGGCCGCCGGAGGTGCTGCGGCAGTTACGCGCCTCCGGTATCCCCGTCGTCCTCGTCGAGGCCGAGCAGACCCTCGACGCCGTACCGGGGCACGTCCGCGCGGTGGCGGCGGCCCTCGGCGTCACCGCGGCCGGCGAACAGCTCGTGGCCCGGGTCGAGGGCGAGATCGCCGCCGCCCGCCGCAGCGCGCCGGAGGGCAGGGCGCCCCGGATCGCCTTCCTCTACCTGCGCGGCACCGCCGGTGTCTACCTGGTCGGCGGCGAGGGAGCCGGCTCGGACGCGATGATCGAGGCAATCGGCGGGGTGGACGCCGGCAGCGCCATCGGACTGGCCAAGTTCCGCCCGCTGACCAGCGAAGGTCTGATCAACGCCGCACCGGACGTGATCCTGGTGATGAGCGCCGGGCTCGCCTCCGTCGGCGGCGTCGACGGCCTGCTGAAGCTTCCCGGGGTAGCGCAGACCCCGGCCGGCGCGGCCCGCCGGATCGTCGACATGGAAGACGGCACCCTGCTCACCTTCGGCACCCGGTCCGGCCGGACCGTGCAGGCCCTCGCCACGGCCGTCCACTCCTGCGGCGCACGGTCGTGACCGGCGTCGACACCGGCGTCCGGCGGACGGTACGGCCCCCGGCCGGTCGCTCGGCCCGGCGCGGAACGGCGCTGCTCGCCGGCCTCGGCGCCGCCCTGGTGCTGGTCGCCCTTGTCGCGGCGGGCCGGGGGCAGGTCCAGATCTCCCCCGCCGAGGTGCTCGGCTCGGTCCTGCACCGGGTCGGCCTGGACGTCGGCACCCTGCCAGCGAACCCCCAGGGCGAGAACGCCCTCTGGATCGTCCGGTTCCCCCGGGTGGTGCTGGCCGCCGTGGTGGGCGCCGCGCTCGGCTGCGCCGGCGCCGTCATGCAGGGCGTCTTCGGCAATCCCCTGGCCGAACCCGGCGTCATCGGTGTCTCCGCCGGAGCGGCGGTCGGCGCGGCACTCGCCATCGTCACCGGGGTCACCGTCCTGGGCGGCTGGACCGTGCCCGCCGCTGCCTTCGCCGGCGGGCTGGCCACCACGTACGCCGTCTACCTGCTGTCCCGCTCCGGTGGCCGGACCGAGGTGGTGACCCTGGTCCTGACCGGCGTCGCGGTCAACGCGGTCGCCGGGGCGGTGATCGGACTGCTCATGTTCGTCGCCGACGAGTCCGGCGTGCAGGCCATCGCCTTCTGGAACCTGGGCAGCCTGGCGTCGGCGAACTGGTCGGCGGTCACGCTGGCCACGCCCTGCCTGGCGGTCGGTCTCGCCGTCGCGTACGCCGACGCCCGTCGACTCGACCTGCTCGCCCTCGGCGAGCCCGCCGCC
Source organism: Micromonospora peucetia (assembly GCF_900091625.1). Taxonomy (NCBI): domain Bacteria; kingdom Bacillati; phylum Actinomycetota; class Actinomycetes; order Micromonosporales; family Micromonosporaceae; genus Micromonospora; species Micromonospora peucetia. The sequence goes on along the minus strand of NZ_FMIC01000002.1, from coordinate 5,444,495 downwards.
CGGCACCTCGGGGTCGACGTCGAACGGCTACGGATCCGCATGATCGTGGTCACCGCGCTGCTCGGTGCGGCGGCCGTGGCCTTCACCGGCATCATCAGCTTCATCGGTCTGGTGGTGCCGCACCTGGTCCGCATGGTCGCCGGTCCGGGGCACCGCGTGCTGTTGCCGGCCAGCGCGCTCGGCGGGGCGGTCGTGGTGATCGCGGCCGACCTCGCCGCCCGAACCCTGGTCGCCCACCAGGAGCTCCCACTCGGCGTGCTCACCGCGGTCGTCGGCGGGCCGGCCTTCTTCTGGTTGCTGCGCCGCACCCGGAACCGGGCCGGAGGCTGGGGATGAGCCCGTTCAAAGGCGGGCTGACGCGCGGCCCGCGTCGCTGGGCTGCGCCCCGCGTGCCGGTGCCGGTGCCTCCGGGGACGACCCGCGTCCGGGTCGCCGGCCTGCGCGTCGACCGCACCGGACAGCCGGTGCTGGACGGGGTCGACCTGCGGATCCGGGCCGGCGAGGTGCACGCGCTCGTCGGACCGAACGGCGCGGGCAAGTCCACCCTGCTCGCGGCCGTCAGCGGCGACCTGCCGGCGGTGGCCGGCACCGTCGAGATCGACGGGTCGCCCCCGGCCGGATGGTCGCCGGTGGAACTGGCGATGCGCCGGGCCGTGCTACCCCAGCGCAGCACGCTGAGCTTCCCGTTCACCGTCGACGAGGTGGTGCGGATGGGACGGGCGCCGTGGGCGGGGCGGCCGGAACAGCAGCGCGACGACGCGACCGTCGCCGACGTCCTTGAGCGCTGCGACGTGACCCGGTTCGCCGACCGGCGGTACCCGTCGCTCTCGGGCGGCGAACAGGCGCGCGTCACGCTGGCCCGGGCACTGGCGCAGCGCGCCGCCGTGCTGTTGCTCGACGAACCGACCGCGGCCCTCGACCTCGGCCACCAGGAACTGGTCATGCGCATCGCCCGTGATCGGGCGCGCGCCGGGGACGCCGTGGTGGCGGTGCTGCACGACCTGACCCTCGCCGGCGCGTACGCGGACACCGTCACCCTGCTCGCCGACGGCCGGGTGCGTGCCGCCGGACCGCCGGCGGAGGTCTTCACCGCAGCACTGCTCAGCGAGGTCTACCGGCACGACGTCGAGGTCGTGCCACACCCACGTACCCGGCTACCGTTGGTCGTTCCGCGACGGCGGCGACCGGCCCGGCCCCCCGTCACCCTGGAGGAGACATGAGTCCGACCAGCACCCCGTTCTCGGCCGAACTGCGGGCCGCCAGCAAGGAGGCCCACCAGGGCGCCGAGTCCCAGCGTTACATTTCCGCCCTGGTAGCCGGCGACCTGGACCGCGCGGGCTACACCGCGCTGGTGATGCAGCACCACGTGATCTACGAGGCACTGGAGGGTGCCGCCGAGGCGATGCGCCACGACCCAGTCGCCGGCCCGTTCGTCGACGACGCGCTGACCCGACTGCCGGCCCTCGCCGCGGACCTGGAGTTCCTGCTCGGGGCCGACTGGCACGGACGGATCGAGCCGAGCCCGGCGACGGTCTCCTACGCCGGGCGCCTCGGCGCGGTCTGCGCCAGCTCGCCGGAACAGTTCATCGCCCACCACTACACCCGCTACCTCGGCGACCTCTCCGGCGGCCTGCACATCGGCCGGTCCGTCGCCCGGCACTACGGGCTGGCCGGGGACGCCGGCGCGGCGTTCTACCGGTTCGACCGGATCACCAGCCCGAAGGCGTACAAGGACGCCTACCGGGCCAGGCTGGACGACCTCCCGCTCGACGAGGAGGGACGGGCCGCGCTGCGGGCCGAGGTGCTCGTGGCGTACCGGCACAACACCGAGGTCTTCGCCGACCTGGCCCGGTTCGTTCCGGCCGGAGACGCGGAGGTGGCGGCGTGACCGCCCCGTTCACCCCCGAGGTGGTCGGCGCCGTCTGCCGGCACATGAACGACGACCACCCCGAGGACTCGCTGCTCATCTGCCGCACGCTCGGCGGGCAACCGGCCGCGACCCGCGCCCGGGCCACCGGCCTGGACGCCGAGGGGATGGAGTTCGCCGTCACCGCGCACGACATCGAGGTCCCGGTGCGGGTGCCGTTCGCCCACCGGCTGACCGAGCGCGTCCAGATCCGGCAGGAGGTGGTGCGGATGTACCGGGAGGCCTGCCAGCAACTCGGGCTCCCACCGCGCCCGGCCGGCTGACCGACCGGCGGGCGGCGATGGCCTGGTGGAACGCGACGTCCGCCGATGGTGTTGGTCAGCTCGCGCAACCGGCTCGCTCAGGGCTGGGAGATGCCCCCACCGGCCCGGCTCGGCGTCCCGCTGAGTCGAGCCGGTAGGGCCGCGAGCCGGTCAGCCGGTCGGCGCCCGGGTGAACTCCATGACCCAGTTGGTCTCCCAGGTGCGCTCGCCGTCGGTGGAGAACGCCTGCTCCCAGCGGCAGGAGGTCGGGGTGACCGCGGACCAGACGAACCGGCACCGCACCGGGCGCCCCTCGTCGACGTCGTCGGCGAGAAACGTTCCCACTCCTGCGGCGAACCGGCCGACCACCGGCGGCAGCTCCAACATCCCGCGCCGGCTGTTCATCCAGTAGATGGACCAGGTGCCCGCCGCCGGGTCGAAGATCCGCATGGTCGCGCCGGAGAAACCGCGGGTGGGGAAGGTGATCTCGTCGAAGCTGCCGGCACCGCCGAAGAAGCTCCGGGCCACGGAGACCCCGGGGAACTCGTCCCAGTCGTCGCCGCCGACGTGCCGCTCGCGCAGACGCCGGTTGGCCACGTTCCAGGTGCCGACAAGGAAGTCGAAGTCGCCCATCAGCGCCCCACCGGCCCCTCGGCGCGGCTGTCGGCGATCCAGCCGGTCAGGTCCGGGCGCTCCGGTGCCAGCACGTGCCGGGCCCAGGCGGCCCGCTCGTGCTCCAGCACCCCCAACTCCCAGACACAGCCCGCCCAGGAGCGGTCCAGGTCCACGAAGCGGGCCGGGTCGTCGTCCGGGCAGCCGACGGCGGGCTGACCGGCCGCCGCGATCCGCACCTCCACCACGTTGTCCCAGACCCAGCTGTACGCCAGCAGGTACGCCCCCGTGTCGGCGCCCCGGTGCAGCACCACCCAGCCGGCCGCCGGCATGCCGTCGCCGTCGCGGGTGGGCAGCAGGCGGGGCAGCACGGCGTACGCGGCCCGCTCCACCTCCGGTTCGATCCGGTGCTCCGGCTGGTCCACGTGGTAGCGCTTGAGCTTGCGGCCGGCGACCGTGAGAGGTCCCGGCACCCGAAGTTCCTTGTCGCGAAAAGCCATGCCGGGACGGTAGGGACACTTCACTGACAACTACTGTCAGCGGAATGCGTGCCAGTCGACTGCTCTCCCTCCTGATGCTGCTCCAGGCCCACGGGCGGATGACCGCCGCGCAGCTCGCCGAGCGGCTGGAGGTGTCCACCCGCACCGTCTACCGCGATGTCGAGTCGCTGCACGCGGCCGGCATCCCGCTCTACGGCGAGTCCGGGCACGCGGGTGGCTACCAGCTCGTCGACGGCTGGCGGACGAGGCTGACCGGGCTGACCGCCCATGAGGCGGAGCGGCTCTTCCTCGCCGGGCTGCCCGGGCCCGCCGCCGAGCTGGGCTACGGGGCGGCGGTCGCCGCGCTCCAGCTCAAGCTGCACGCCGCGCTGCCGCCCGCGCTGGCCGACCGGGCGGCCCGGATCCAGGAGCGCTTCCACCTGGACACCCCCAACTGGTACGCCGACGGCGACGCCTCACCGCACCTCGCCGAGGTGGCCGAGGCGGTCTGGCGGCAGCGCCGGATCGCCGTGCGCTACCGCAGCTGGGCCGGGGAGGTCGACCGGGTGCTGGAGCCCTACGGACTGGTCCTGAAGGGAGGCCGGTGGTACACGGTCGCCGGCCGGCCCGGGCGGGACGGGCCCGCCACCTACCGGGTCAACCAGGTCCTGTCGCTGACCACCCTCGACGAAGAGTTCCCGCGCCCGGCGGGATTCGACCTGCCCGCCTGGTGGCGGGCGCACGTGGTGCGCTTCAGGGCCGGCCTGCACCGTGACGTCGCCACGATCCGGCTCTCTTCCCGGGGTCGGGACCGGCTCCGGGAGATCGCCAGCGAGCTGGTGGTGGCGGCCGTGGACGACACCGCCGGGCCGCCCGACGACGTCGGCTGGGTGACCGCCGTCGTCCCGATCGAGTCGCTCACCCACGCCCACGGCGACCTGCTGCGGCTCGGCGCGGACGTGGAGGTGCTGGCCCCGGCCGCGCTGCGGGACCGGCTCGCCGCCACCGCCACCGCTCTCGCCGCCCTCTATGCCCCGCATCCGGCCGTGATCGGCAGCGGTGGACGGGCACCGACCTGAACCCCGCTCCCCGCTCCAGAGGGGACGGTGGCGGGGCGCCGGTTGTCGGCGGATTGTGCGACCCTGGGGGCGCTGCCCGGTCACCGGAGGTGATGGCCACGTTACGACTGTGCGCACTCGTCGCCATGCCCGGCACCGCCGCGGTGACCCTCGACGTCCCCGCTGGCGCCTGCGCCGGCCTGGTCGCCGCCCCGCCCCTCGGCACCGCCGTCGCCCGGGTGGTGAGCGGACTGGCCGCGCCGGTCGCCGGCCGGGTCCTGGTCGGCGACCGGGAGGTGACCACCCTGCCGCCGCCACAGCGCCACATCGCCTACGTGCCGGCCGGCGGCGCGCTGCTGCCCCACCTCACCGTGCGCCGCAACATCGCCTACGGCCAGCGCCGGCGGGAGCGGGTGCGGGAGGTGGCCGACGCCTGGACGGCGACGGTGGTCGACCAGCTGGAGCTGGCACCGACGTTGGGGCTGCACCCGCATCTGCTGTCGGAGGCGCAGCGGTTCCGGGTGGCGCTGGCCCGGGCGGTGGTCTGCCTGCCCGAGGTGCTCGTGATCGACCTGCCGACCGGGCCGGTCGTCGGCGGGCGGCTGACCGACCTGTTCGAACGGCTCTCCCCACCGGACACGCCGGGGGTGGCCGTGCTGGTGTGCACGGCCGACCCGACCGCCCTGGCCGACGTGCCGGTCGCCGCCGAGGTGGACGAGTGACGTCGGCGGGCTGGGCGATGTCGGCGCGACGGGTGACGCCGGGAGGTTGGGTGACGACGGCGGCGCGGCCGAGCCGTCGTACCCTGCTGCGGGCCACCGCCGCGGCTACCGTGACCGCCGCGGCGGGCTGCTCCGGCGCACCGCCGGCGGTCCAGGTCGCGGTCGTGTGGAGCGGCGGCGAGCTGGCCCGTTTCCGCGAGGTCGTGGCCGGCTACGACGCCGGGGTGCAGGTGATCAGCGCCGGCAACGACATCGACGCGTTCCTGCGCGCCCGCCAACTGGCCGGCACCAGCCCCGACGTGGCGATCCTGCCCAGGTCGGGGCTGGTTGTCGAGTACGCCCGGCGCGGCTGGCTGCGCGAGCTGACCCCCGCCGCCAGCTACGCCCTCCCGCCCGGCCTGGCCGACCTGCTCTCCGCCGACGGGCGGCGTTACGGCGTCTGGGTGAAGGCGGCCCACAAGTCGCTGTTCTGGTATTTCCCGTCGATGCTCCACACGCCACCGCGCACCTGGGACCAGCTCGTGACGCTGACCCGGCGGCTCGGCGCGCGGGCCCGGGCGGGCGACGGCCCGGCGCCGCTGGCCGTTGGCGCGGCCGACGGCTGGGTGCTCACCGACTGGTTCGAGAACGTGCTCGCCGACGTGGCCCCGGCCGGCTACTACGAGGCACTGGCCCGCGGCGAGGCCGACTGGCGGAGCCCGTCGACGCACACGGCGCTGGACCGGCTCGCCGAGCTGTGGAGCATCGACGGCGCGTTCCCGGGCGGCGGGCGCCGGGCCCTGCTCACCCAGTACGAGGAGTCGGTGATCCAGGTGGTGTACCACCAGCGGGCCACGATGCTCTTCGAGGCCGACTTCGTCGACGACGTCAGCGGCCGGTTCCGCCGGGGTTCGGAGCAGCTGAAAACCTTCCGCTTCCCCGGCTCCCGGGTCGCCGACCACCCGCTGATCATCGGCGGCGACGCGGCGGTGGCGTTCGCCGGCTCGACCCGCGGGGCGGAACTGGTGCGCTGGCTCAGCGACGGCTCGACGTTCCAGCCGTGGCTGAGTGCCGGCGGCTATCTCTCCCCCAACGTGTCCGTGCCGCTGGACGACTACCGCGACCCCGTCCGTCGACGCCTCGCCGCCGAGCTGCGCACACCCGGGGCGGTGCACTTCGACCTCTCCGACGGCCTGCCGGGCCCGTTCACCGGCTCCGACGGGGTGGGCATCTGGCGGATCATGCAGGACTTCTTCGCCGACGTCACGAACGGAGTCGCCGCCGGTGAGGCCACCCGCCGGGCCGTCGGGCAACTGGCGGCGGCGGCCCGGTCGACGGGGGGCGGCCGATGAGCCGCGTCCTGGGCGAGTTGGCCGTCCTCGACGACGTCGGGCCGCCCCGGCGCGGGCGGGCCTACCCGGCGGCGGGGGCCACCTGGGCGCTGCTGCTGCCCGCCCTGTTGCTGCTCGGCGGGCTGGTGGCGTGGCCGGTGGTGCGTACCGTGCACGCCAGCGTCACCACCGACGGCCGGTGGGTGGGCGCGGAACACTTCCGCACCGCGCTGGCCGCGCCCGGCACCTGGGCCGTGGTGGGACGCACGCTGCTCTGGGCGCTGGTGGTGCCGGCGGTGGTCACCGTGCTGGGCTACCTGCTCGCCGCCGCCTCGCGCCGCTCACAGGAGGGTGGGCTGGTCCGCCTCATCCTGGTGGTGCCGGCCGCGCTGCCGCTGGTGGTGACCGGGGTCACCTTCCGGCTGATGTACGACCCGGATCCGGGGCGTGGGCTGGCCACCCTGGTCGCCGCGACGCTGACCGGCCGGTCTGCGGCCGACGCCCCGCAACTGCTCGGCCCCGGCCTGGTCACGGTGGCGCTGATGTCCGCGTTCGTGTGGGCCTGGGTCGGGCTGGCCGTGCTGGTGTTCCGGGCCGCCCTCGACGCCGTACCGCCCAGCCTCGCCGACGCGGTCCGCGCCTACGGCGGCAACCGCCGCGACGTGCTCTGGGACGCGCAGTGGCGGCCACTGCTGCTGCGTACCGTGGCGGTGGTCTTCACCCTGGCGGCGCTCGGCACCGCCCGGACGTTCGACCTGATCCTGGTGATGACGCCCGGCTCGGTGCGCGACGAGGCCTCGGTGCTCGCGCTGCGGGTCTGGCAGACCTCCAACGGCGCCACCACCGGCGAGGGCGCCGCGCTCGGCGTGGTGTGGCTGGTGGCGGTGGCCGCCGGCATGCTGGTCACGGCCCTGTTCGTACGGCAGGCGTGGCCGCCGCCCCGGGACCAGGTGCCCGCCGAGCCTGATCCGGCGACGCCGGCGCCACGGCGGGTGACCCGGCTGCTGGTCGCGGGCGCGGCGGTCGCCTGGCTGGTGCCGCTCGGGGTGCTGCTCGCCACCTCGCTGCACGGCACGGTGGACGCGGCAGCCCGGGGCTGGTGGTGGAGCCCGCCCAGCCTCGACTCCTACCGTGACCTGCTGACCGGCGCCGAGCTGTGGCGCACGCTCGGCTTCACGCTGGTGCTGGCGACCACGGTCACCGCCGTGGTGCTGGGCGTCGCGCTGCTCGCCGCGTACCCGCTGGCCTGGCTGACCGGGCCACGCGCCCAGGCCGCCGGGCTGCTGCTGATGGCCGCCGCCATCGTGCCGGTGCAGGTGATCGCCGGGCCGGTCAACGAGGTGCTCGGCGTCGTGCTGTCCTCGGGCACGGCGCGTGGACTGGCGCTGGTGCACGTCGCGCTGGGCGTGCCGTTCGCCGTGCTGGTGCTGCGCAACGCGTTCGCGGACCTGCCCGCCGAGCAGGTGCGGGCGGCCCGGGTGGGCGGGCGACACTGGTGGGGCACCCTGCGGCTGCTCGCCCGGCACAACCGCCCGGCCGTGGTCGCCGTCGCGGTGCTCGAGTTCGTGCAGGTGTGGAACGACCTGGTGGTGGGTCTGCTGTTCAGCGGGCCGGGTGCGCTGCCGCTGGGGCTGTTCCTCGCCGGCCAGACCCGGGGCTTCGCGGCCAACAGCGGGGCGCTCGCCGCCGGCTCGGTCATCGCCTCGATCCTGCCGGTGCTGCTGGTGGTGCTGGCCCGCCGCCAGCTCGTCGCCGGCCTGGTCGCCGGGGGCGTCCGGTGACCGGGCCGGCCCGCCGCCCCCGGGCTCCCCGCCGGTTGAGCCTGCTGCTGGCGATCGGCGGTGTGGTCGGCGGGACGGTCAGCGCGGTGCTCGGCAACGTGACCGGCAACCTGCTCTCCGAGCTCTCCGTCGCCCAGCTCGGCTCGGCCAGCGCCGGGGTGATAGTGCTCGGCCTCGCCGCCGCCGTCCTCGTGGAATGGCGCCGCCAGCGGCAGCAGGCTCCGACGCCGGACGACCCCGGGGCCACCCCCGCCGTCGGTGCGCCCACCCTGCCGTGGCCGGCCGGATTCACCGGGCGGGCCGGGCACGTCGACGCGATCATCGACCTGCTGGAGAAGGAGCACGCGGTCGCGGTGGTCGGCCGGCGGGCCGTGGGCACCTCGTCCTGCGCCGTCCAGGCCGCCAACCTGTGCCGCCAGGACTTCCCCGACGGCCAGTACTATCTGGACCTGCGCCGGGGCGGCCGGCGGCAGGACGCCCGGCAGGTGCTGACCGCGCTGGCCCGGATCCTCGGCACCCGGCCGCCGGCGTCGGGTCGCGCCGACGACCTCGCCGACGCCGCCGACGAGCTGAGCGGCAAGCTCGACGGCCGGGCGGTCCTGGTGGTGCTGGACAACGTGGACGACCCGGCTCAGGTCCGAGCGCTGCTGCCCCCGACCGCGCGGACGTGCCGCCTGCTGCTGGCCGGCACGGAAGCACTGGCCGCGCTGGACGGGGTGGTGGCGCACGGGATCGCCGAGCCGGGCGCCGACGACGCCGTCGAGCTGTTCGCCGCCGCGGGCACCACCGCGCCCGTCGCCCGGCCGCACCGCCCGGACCCGCGCACCGACCCGGCCGTACGCGCCCTCGTCGAACTCTGCGGGCGGCAGCCCCGCACCGTCGCGGAGCTCGGTCGGCGTACGGCCCAGCACGGGTGGCGGCACGCCGACGTGCGCGACGCGCTGCGCCGCGCCGTCGACACGCCCCCGCACCAGCACGTCGCCGCGTCCCCGGCGACCCTGCTGGTGACCGCCCGGGACACCGCGTACCACGCGCTGGGCAGCGAGGCGCGGCGGTTGTGGCGGCTGATGTCGCTCAGTCCGGTGCCACTGGACCGGCCGACGATCGCGGCGCTCGCCGGGCGTCGCCCGGACCGGGTGGCCACCCTGCTGCACGAGCTGGCCACCGGCGGGTTCGTCACCGGCGCGCCCGGTGACCGCTACGAGGTGCGCCCGTTGCTGGCCCCGTACGCCCGGATGCACCTGCGCGACGCGGAGCCGGCGCGGCGGCGGGTCGCGGCGCAGGCCCGGCTCACCCGGCACCTGGCCCGGCGGGCGGAGCGGCACGCCGCGAGCCTCGCGGTGTCCGGCTCGCCGGACCGGGAGCCGACCCTGGCGCTGGACCACGACCCGTACGGCTGGTTCGACCTGCACCAGGAGCTGCTGCTGGCCGTGGTGCGGGTGCCGGCGGGCGCGGCGGAGACCCTGCCGCGCCGGGTGCGCCGTTGGTGGTTCCGGCTGGCGGTGGCGCTGTGCGGGTGGCTCGCCCACGCCGAACGGCTCGACGAGTGGGCGGAGGTGTGCCGGACCGTGCTCGCCACCCCCACGGCCGACGACCGGCCGGAGATCGCCGGCTGGGCGCACAACGAGCTGGGGGTGCTGCGCCGCCGCCGGCACGACCCGCAGGGGGCGGCGACGGCGCTCAGCCTCGCGGTGGCGGAGCGGGGCCGGCGCGGCACCGCGCAGGCGCGGATGAACCTCGGCCTGGTGCTGCTGGACCTGGGGCAGCTCGACGACGCGGTGGAGCATCTGGAGCTGTCGCGGCGGCACCGTTCCGGGGCGGACCGGGCGGGGCACGCGCTGACCGACCTCGGGCTGGGCGCCGCCCGGCTGGCCCGGGGCGAGCTGGCCGTCGCGCACCACCACCTGGTCCGGGCGGCGAACGCCTTCCGGACGCTCGGCGACGCCCGGGGCTACGCGGCGGCGCTGACCAACCTGGTGCTGGTGCACGCCGGGCTCGGCGAGCACCTCGACGCGGCGCAGTCGTGGCGGGCGGCGCTGCGCGAGTACGACTCGGTGGCCGACCCGACGAACCGGGCCGCCGCGCTACTCAACGCGGGTGCCGCACTGTTGACCTCAGCGCCGGCGCAGGCCCGGCAGGCGTACGAGATGCTGGCGGAGAGCCTGCGGTTGCGCGACGGGCGACCGACGTCCGGCCTGGGGCGGACGCTGCTGCACCTGGGCGACGCGGCAGCGGCCCTCGGCGACGCCGACGAGGCCCGACGGCACTGGGCGGACGCGGCGGGCGTGTGCGAGGAGGCGGGGGACGCCGACGCTCAGGCAGCGGCGGACGCCCGCCTGGTGGGCAGCGACGCGCCGGCCTGAGCGGGGCTTCTGCCGAGTACCCCGCCCGTCGGCGACGGCGCGGCTCAGCCGTCCAGCCGGCGCTCCAGGTTCATGAACGTCTCCAGCTGGGTGCCGCCCAACGCGCAGCCGGCGACAGGTCACCGCCGGCAACGGGACGCGCCGCTGCAAGGAAGCCGTCGGATGGCTACCGCTCGCGGCCCTGACCTGTTACACCTTGCTGACTGCCCTCGGCACCCCCTGGCACCGCCGACGCACGGAGGTCGAATGGCCACGCTGATTCTCAAGGTTCCGGTCGCTGACGGCAGCGACGAGTACGTCGAGGTCGAGGCCGAGCGCCGGGATCTCGGGGACATCGAGTTGGTGGCGGCGGGCGACGGGCGCGCCCCGTTGGCCGCGGTCACGCTGACCAGTTCCCTGGAGAAGGTGCTGCCCGCCGTGCGTACGGTGGTCGCCGGGCTGCGGGCGGCAGCGTCCGCCCCCGACGAGATCTCCGTCGAGCTGGGGCTGACGGTGGGCGGGGAGACGGGTCTGATCTTCACGAAGGGCACCGCCGAAGCGACGTTCAAGGTGAACCTCACCTGGCGGCGTGCCGAGGCTCCTCCGCCCGCCAGGTCAGCCGTTCCGGAGGCGCCGGCGGCGTGAACCGGTCGCGTTCGCGGAGCTGACGGTACTGCCGCACGCCGACCGGAGCCTCGTCGCTCGGCATCCGGTCGGTGTCGGTGTAGACCTTGCCGCCAATATGGTCGATCTCGTGGGCCACGCTGCGGGCCAGTGCCCCGGTCAGGACCACGTCCCGGTCACCCCCCTGCGCCGTCCGGTGGCGGACGCGCAAACCGTAGGGCCGCAGGACCCGGCCCCGCACGTCGAAAAAGCTGAGGCAGCCCTCGAAATCCAGGACCTCCTCGTCGGTCCGCTCGACGACGCTCGGATTGACCAGCTCAAGGTAGTCGGGCGAGCCCGGCTGCCGGACGATGGCGATGGCGTACGCCATGCCGAGCTGCGGCGCCGCTATCCCCATGCTCACCTCCGGCTTGAACGCGTGGTACCGGTTCACCCAGCCGGCCACCCGCCGCAGGTGGGCGAGCACCCGGACGGTCAGCCGCCGGTCGTTCGGCGACTCGAAGTCGATGAGCCGTGTCCTCGCCGGCAGGTTCGACGACTCACGCCCGCGTGCCGGCTCGCGCAGCTGCCGGATGCCGAACTGCCGCAACACGCTGGCCGCGTCGTCGCACTCACTGCTGTCCGGGACGCGGCGCCAGAAGAACCAGTCCAGTCGGATGCGACGTTCCTCGGCGAGGCTCTCCTCCTCGGCGGTGCGGTCCCAGGAGTAGACGATCCGGTCGCCCTCCACCCGCGTCTCGACGTCGGAAAGCGGCTCCAGGTCCGTCTCCGACGGCAGCGAGGTCATGCCCCAGCACTCCGGTTCCAGTTCGGCCGGCAGGTGCGCCTCGATGGAGAGCCGGTCGGTGTTGGGCCTGACGTTGCGTTTGTACCACTGCCCCCAGATCTCGTCGCTCACCCGGTACTGATACTCGATGATCGCCTGCTGGCCAGGGGTCAGTAACCCCGACCCGGGGAAGCACAGATCAAAGTTGATCTCCTCATGGCGTACCTTGGTCGCCTTGACGTCCATCGACCTTCGCAGATCGTCGACGGTGCACCAAGCCTGGAGGTCGATGTCTCGGACGGGATTGCCGACACTGAGCGGATGCCGTGCGTGGTGTCGTAGGTTGCGGGATGCCTCATCGTTGAGGAAACGACCCACCGACACCTTCATCTCGTACTTTGCGCGGGGACTGCCTCCGCCGTGGCGCAGCAGCCGGCGCTGTCGCAATGTGTAGTGGCTGCCGTCGTAGTGCACCTCGCCGTGGTCGTGCAGCAGCGCCAGGCCGGGACGTGCAGTCGCGACCGCCGCCAGTGCCCGCTCCAACAGGGCGCCGTCGAGCACCAGCACCTCGGCGGACTCGTCCGTGGTGATCGCCTGGAGCATGCCGAACACGAGGGAGGTCGACGGATCCCAGACCGGCCCTCCGCTGAACCCGGACCGCACCCGGAAGACCTGGTGCACCACCTCGTCGACCTGCAACCGATGCTTGCCGACCGCGCCGAGCAGACTGCCCTGTACGTGCCGCCCGAGGTCACGCCCGTGCCCCGGCCCCCACATCTGCACCGCGGCGTTGTAGCGGTCCTTCAGGTCCGCCTTGATGCGCAGCGGTTCCGCGCCGCTGCCGCTCAGGCCCTCACCGAGCCGGAGCACCGCCACGTCCTCCACGTCGAAGTTCTCGCCGGTGGGCAACCACGCCATCACCTCGGCGCTGCGTTCGATCCAACTGTTCGCCGGCCCGAGCAGCGCAAAATGCAGGGAGACGCGGGTGTTCCTCGGAACCGGCTCCGCGTGCCGCGCCGGTCGGCCGAGCGCAACATTGACCACATGGGCGCAGGTGATCATCAGGCGCTCCCCGACCAGGAAGGCCAGCCCCACGCGGTCGGCGTCGCGTCGACCGAGCACGAAAGCGATGGCGCGCTCGACCCGGTACATCACCGGGACCTCCGTTCCGCTGCGGAATACTCATCCTATCGGGAATCACCGGCACTGCCATGTCCGAACGTTGACCCGAAACGTCGAGGAATGGAACATGACGGTGGTGAAGAAGTGGGCCGTGCTTTTCGATCTCGACGGCACTCTGGTCGACACGGCACCGCTGTGGCGGGCCGCGCTCACCGCGCTGATCGGTCGGCGGCAGGCAGTGCCGGCGGGGGTGGTCGACGGGCTGCGCGGCCTCACCGCGCTGGAGGCGGTCATCACCGTGCATCGCCGCCTGGGCTGGTCGGACGCGGATCCCATCGCCGACGTGACCTGGGTGGAACGGTTCGTACGACGGCGTCATCTCGACGGCGGGGCGCGATGGGACGGGTTCGGGCTCCGCCTCGTCGCGGACCTGCGACAGCACGGCGTGCCGGTCGGGCTCGTCACGTCGAGCAGCCGGGAGATCGTGAACGCGCTGCTGACTCACAATGACGTTCCCCGATTCGACGTCGTCGTCTGCGGCGACGACGTGGCTCGGGCGAAACCCGCACCCGATCCCTATTTGCTCGGGGCACGCAGATTGCGATTGCCACCGTCGCAATGCGTTGTCGTGGAAGATTCACCAACGGGACTCTCCAGCGCGATGGCCGCCGGTTGCCCGGTGGTCGTGGTCGGCGACCACGGATCGCCGTCCCCGTCCGGCCGGGCGACGTGCCTGGCCGACCTCACCGTGCCGACGCTGTTCGCCGCAGCGCCGCCCGAGACCCCCGACGGTGACCCATCCTGACGACCGGCCAGTGCGGCTGCGAATTCACTTAGGGCTTGACCTAAGTGTGGGCCACGGCTATAGTTAGGTGTATGCCTAAGCAATCGGGCGGCGAAGACGGGGGCGTCGTCGGAGCCCTGGACGACGTGTTCCAGGCATTGTCCGACCCGACCCGCCGCCGGGTCGTTGAACTCCTCGGGCGAGGGCCCGCGACGACCAGCGAGCTCGCTCGCCCGTTCGACATGGCACTGCCGTCGTTCACCCAGCACCTGGGCGTCCTCGAGCGCTCCGGCCTGGTGACGTCGGAGAAGAAGGGGCGGGTGCGGACCTACCGGCTCACGCCCGAGCCGCTCGCGCACGTCGACGACTGGCTCGCCGGTCAACGTGCGGTGTGGACCCGACGCCTCGACCAACTCGACTCGTTTCTCCACGACCTGAAGGAGCAGCAGACATGACCACCTACCCCAGCGTGAACCCGGATCTCGACCTCGTCCTGGAACGCACCGTCGATGTCGCGCCCGAGCTGGTCTGGAAAGCCTGGACCACGCCCGAGTTGATCGTCCGGTGGTTCGCCCCGCGGCCCTGGTCGACGTCGTCCTGCGAGATCGACCTCCAGCCCGGCGGCCGGTTCAACACCGTGATGCGCTCGCCCGAGGGCGAGGACTACCCGAGCACCGGCTGCATCCTGGTCGTCGAGGAGGGCTCGACGCTGGTCTTCACCTCGGGACTGGGCCCCGGTTTCCGCCCCCAGGTCGTCACCGGCGACTTCCCGTTCACCGCGGTCATCAGGATCGAACCCGCCGGCAACGGCACGAGGTACACCGCCACGGCGATCCACGCCGACGCCTCGGCGAAGAAGTCGCACGAGGAGATGGGATTCGCCGAGGGCTGGAGCGCCGCGCTGGACCAGCTGGTCGAGGTCGTGAAGGGCCTCTGACGGACGCGGCGGAAGCGACGAACGAGGGACCAGCCGCACGGACCGATCGCCGGCCCAAACGCACGAACGGCTGGCTCCTCGTCCAGTCACCTGACGGCCGGTCGGCCGGCCATGCCCCGCCGGCCGGCCGTTGTGCCGGTCCGTCAGATTCCGATACGCGCAGTGGCCACTTGGCGGGTGGCAACTGCTGAGGACGCAAGCACACTGTGGGGCGTTACGCACCGCCGGGGATCAGGGCCGAAAGGCCCTGAGCGTGACATCGACGAGAGAGTCGGCATACTCGGCGGTCAGCGGGCCCGAGCGGTGCAGCCAGCGCTGAAACAGGGGCGCGTAGAGCACCGCCAGGACCAGGTCGAGGTCGGCGCCTGCGGCCAACTGGCCGGCCCGCTGCGCGCTGCGCAGTCGCTCCTTCTTGACAGCGTCCAAGGGCCGGGCCAGCTTCTCGCGGTACTGTGCGGCAAGGTCGGGATCGTTGGCGATCTCGTTGTTGAGCGCCCGGATCGGCTTCTCGAACTCCGGGTCGGCGAACTCGGCGACCGTCGCGCGCATGACCGTCTTGAGGTCGACCTCGATGTCGCCGGTGTCCGGCAGCGCCGCGCCCTGCCCCTCGGCGCCCTCGCTGAGCGCCAGGAAGGCGTCAAAGATCACAGCGCCCTTGGACGGCCACCAACGGTAGATCGTCTGCTTGCCGACGCCGGCCCGGGCGGCGATGGTCTCGATCGCCACCTTGCCGTACCCGACCTCGGAGACCAGCGCGCGGGTCGCCTCGAGGATCGCCTGCCGCGAACGTTCGCTGCGCCGGGTGCGGTCCGGATTCCTGCCCTGGGACATGGGCTCAGGCTAGCAGCTCAACGAGACGGGCCGGTTCGTTTTGACAAGGCCGCCACCGCCTTGCAGACTGAAACGCACCGAGACGTATCGTCTCGCTTGAGGAGGTGGAATTCCATGACAACTGCCAAAGTCTGGTTCATCACCGGCGCTTCACGAGGCCTGGGCAGGGCGTTCGCCGAGGCGGCCTTGACCGCCGGGGACTGCGTCGTGGCCGCGGCCCGCAACGTCGAGCCGCTCGTGGACCTGGCCGGCGCGTACCCGGACGCTCTCGTCCGGCTCCCGCTGGACGTCTCCGACCGCCAGGCCGTGTTCGACGGCGTGGACCGCGCGGTCGCCGCCTTCGGCCGGCTCGACGTCGTGGTCAACAACGCTGGCGGGCTGCTCTACGGGATGGTGGAGGAGGCCACGGAAGAGCAGATCCGGACGCATCTGGACGTCAACTTCTTCGGCGCGGTCTGGGTGGCCCAGGCCGTCCTGCCCCACCTGCGCGCGCAGGGCTCCGGCCGCATCCTGCAGGTCACGTCGATGGGCACCGCCGGCGGCATGGCGTCCGTCGGCTTCTACGGTGCCGGCAAGGTGGCGCTCGATTCGGTCAGCGAGGCGCTGGCGATGGAGGTCGAGCGGTTCGGCATCAAGGTCACCATCGTGCAGATGGGCGGCTACGACACCGGCCTGTTCACCAAGGGAACCACGGAGACCGAGGCCCTCCCGCACTACGGTCCCCTGCGCGCCGAACTGGCCGAGATGTGGGGCGAGGAAACCGGGCCGGCCCCGAGCACGGCCGCCCCCGTCATCATGGAACTGGCCGCGCTGCCGGAACCGCCCCGGCGGCTCATCGTCGGCGGCCGGTCCTACGACCAGGTCCAGGAACTGGACCGGGCCAGAGCCGAGCTCTACCAGGCATGGGAAGAGCTCAGCCGCAAGGCCCCAGGCTGACCGGAACCGCAAATCGACACCGCCGGCCACAGCGGCCGATCGCCGATCCCGGCGGCGGCCGTCAGATGTTGGAGGAGTCGAGCGGTACCTCGGTCGGCAGGGCGGGCGCGCCAGCCAGCGGGGCCTCGGTCCGGCAGGACAACCCCACCGTGTAGGCGGTCATCGACAGCGACCCGTAGGCGTACCCGTCCACCAGCACCTCCGACCCGTTGCCGGCGGCACCGGCGAGGCCGGCCAGGTAGAGCAGCGGGATGAAGTGGTCCGGCGTCGGCACGGCCAGGCCGAAGTCGCGGTGGGCGTCCAACGTGGCCGCCTCGGTCGGCTCGCCGAGCATGACGTCCTTCGCCGCCTCGTCGAACCGCCGCGCCCAGTCGAAGCCCTCGTCGACCAGGCGTGGATTCACCCCGCGCAGGTTGTGCACCACGTTGCCGCTGGTCACGACGAGCACGCCGCGCTCGCGCAACGGGGCGAGCCGCGCGCCCAGGTCCAGGTGGTAGTCGAGGCCCTTGAGCGCGTTGATGCTCAACTGGACTACCGGGATGTCCGCGTCGGGGAACGCGTGGGTGAGCACCGACCAGGTGCCGTGGTCGATGCCCCACGAGTCGACGTCCGCGCCGACCCAGGTGGGATGGACGACGTCGCTGATCTCCTCGGCCAACTCCGGCAGGCCGGGGGCCGGGTAACGAACGTCGAACAGTTCCTGCGGGAAGCCGTAGAAGTCGTGGATCGTCCTCGGCCGGGGCATCGCGGTGACCGCGGTGGCGCCGATGTACCAGTGGGCCGACACCACCAGGATCGCCCGGGGCCGCGGCACCGCCCGCCCGAAGGCACGCCATGCCTGCGTGTAGCGGTTCAGCTCCAGCGCGTTCATCGGGCTGCCGTGGCCGATGAACGCGGCCGGCATCACCGCGGGGACGATCTCGCTGCCCATACTGCTACCCCCCAACGGACGGTGACCCGAGCGTAACGAACAGTGATGCAAGTGGCCGGGTCAACGCCGGCCACGACCGGCTGTCACCGTTCGTGGCCGGCTGCCGCTGGCGCGTCGGCTGCGGCCGTCAGCCGGAAACCTCGCGCCAGGCGGGGTGGTTGCCACGCCAGGCGCCGGCGAGGATGACCGCCGAAGTGCGACCGGGGCATTCCTGCACCCGGGTGCGGCCGGACTCACCGCCGATCCGTACCTGCACGTCCCAACGCTGCCCGTCAGTGCGGATGTAAACGTCCCGACGCCCACGCCGGGACGTGTCGCCGTTCCACCAGTGTTCTTCGACCCTCACCCATCGACCGTATAGCAGTCGGTCCGCGGACGACACGCCCGGTGGCGGTGCAGGCCCCCGCGGGCCGCCGCACGGTCAGGCGGACTCCCCCGGCGTCAGGTGGCGGTAGCCGGGCACCGTCTCGGCGAACCAGCCGTTCACGCTGGTCAGGCCCCGATTGTTGAGCTGGGCGTCGTGAATCGGGAACACCCGCTCGGCCCCGACGGCGTTGGCGAAGTCGATCGCCTCGGTGAGCTTCAGCCAGGACGCCTGCGCCGGAACCAGCAGCGTCTCGACTGGCCGGTCCGGTCGGTGCAGGGAGTCGCCCGGGTGGTAGACGGCGTCGCCGACCAGGTAGCCCAGGTTGGCGCAGTCGGGCTGGCCGCCGTGGATGGTGGCGTGCCGGCCGCCGAGCGCGGTCACGGTGAGGCCGGCAGCGGTGAACCGTCGACCGGCGTCGACCCTGGTCACGGGCAGCGGCGCCAGGTCGGGCAGCACGGCGCCCTCCGGCGCGAAGACCGGCACGCCGAGACCCGCCAACCGGAGCACGTCCACGTGGTCGGTGTGCTCGTGGGTGACCAGCACGGCGTCCGCGCCGGCCAGGGCCCGCGGCTCGCTCCAGGTGCCCGGGTCGATGACCAACACACCGCCGTCGTGTTCCAGCCGGACACAGGAGTGGGTGAACTTCGTGATCCGCACCCGCCGACCGTACGGCCAGGCACCCTCTCCGGTCGCGCCCGCGGGTGGCGTCCGGGCCGGTTTTCGGGGACGGCTCAGGGACCGCCCTGACCCGCGTGAGAGGCTGCGGAGCGGAAAGGAGTGCTGACATGAGCGACTACGGCCACCCGCTGACCTTCGGGGCGTTCCTGACGCCCGGCAACGCCGAACCCGGGCGGGTGGTGGGCCTCGCCATGCTGGCCGAGCAGGTCGGGTTCGACCTGGTCACCTTCCAGGACCACCCCTACCAGCCCGCGTTCCTCGACACGTGGACGCTGATGAGCTTCGTGGCGGCGCGGACCGGCTCGGTGCGGCTGGCCGCCAACGTGACGAACCTGCCGCTGCGTCCGCCGGCCGTCCTCGCCCGCAGCGTGGCGAGCCTCGACCTGCTCAGCGGCGGCCGGGTGGAACTCGGCCTGGGCGCGGGCGCGTTCTGGGAGGCCATCGAGGCGATGGGCGGGCGCCGACTCTCCCCCGGGCAGGGCGTACGGGCCCTCGCCGAGGCGATCGACGTCATCCGCCAGGTCTGGGACGTCGACGCGCGCGGCGGCGTCCGGGTCGACGGCGAGTTCCACCGGGTGGTCGGCGCGAAGCGGGGCCCCGCGCCCGCCCACGACGTGGGCATCTGGCTCGGCGCGTACAAGCCGCGGATGCTGGCGCTGACCGGGCAACGGGCCGACGGGTGGCTGCCCTCGCTGAGCTACCTGCAACCCGGCGACCTCGACCGGGGCAACACGATCATCGACGACGCCGCGCGGCAGGCCGGTCGGGACCCGGCCGACGTGCGTCGCCTGCTCAACATCACCGGCCGCTTCGCCGCCGTCGGCCGGGGACCGCTGGACGGGCCCGCCGAGCAGTGGGCGGAGGAACTGGCCGACCTCGCGCTCAGCGACGGGATCAGCACCTTCGTCCTGGGCAGCGACGACCCCGAGGACCTGCGGCGCTTCGCCGCCGAGGTGGCCCCCGCCGTACGCGAACTCGTGGCGGGCGAACGCGCCGCCGACACCGTGCCCGGCGGGACCGGTGGCGCCCGCACGGCCACCGGCGGCACGCCCGGCGGGACCCGCGCCGGCGTGCCGACGAGCGCCACTGCGGGGTCACCGGGCGGCTCCGGCCGGCTCGCCGGGGCGGGGGCCTTCGCCGTCGTTCCGACACCCGACGACGGCGTTCGCCGCAGCGCGATCCGGGTCTGGGACGAAACCACCCGGCCCACCGGCCCCGCGCCGGACCCCGCGCGCACCTACACCCCGCACGACCAGGCCGGCGCCCAGCACCTCGTCGACGTGCACGACGGCCTGCGCGCCGAACTGACCCGGCTGTACGACCTGGTCGAGCAGGTGGGTGCCGGGCTGGTCGACGCGGGGACGGCCCGCTCACACATCAACACCATGACCATTCGGCAGAACAAGTGGACCCTGGGCACGTACTGCGAGTCGTACTGCCGGGCGGTCACCACCCACCACACCCTGGAGGATCGGGGGATCTTCCCGCACCTGCGGCACGGTGATGCCCGCCTCGCCCCGGTGCTGGACCGGCTGGAACAGGAGCACCACGCGATCCACGACGTCCTGGAACGGGTCGACCGCGCCCTCGTCGCGTTCGTCTCCGTCTCCGACGGGATGGCCGAGCTCCGTGCGGCGGTCGACCTGCTCAGCGACACGCTGCTGTCCCACCTCGCCTACGAGGAACGCGAGCTCGTCGAGCCCATCGCCCGGCTCGGCCTGAACTGAACCCGCCGTCGCGCGGCGCCGGGTGCCGGAGGATCGGGGCATGCAGCGACGACCCGGGCGGGGGCACCGCCGCCTGCCGCACACCGCCGACGTCCGCTTCGAGGCGTGGGCGCCCACCCGGGAGGAGTGCGTCGCCGAGGCGGTCGCCGCGCTGGTCGGCACGTTCGTCGACCCGGCCGGGGCGTCCCCGGGCCCGCAGCGGGAGTTCCGCGCGCCGGCCGGCGACGACGCGGACCTGCTGGTGGGCGTACTCGACGAGGTGATCTTCCGGATGGAGACGGCGGGCGAACTGCCGCTGCACACCGACGTGGCCGACGACGGCGCGGGCGGGCTTGTGGTGCGCTGGCGCACGGCGGACACCGACGCCGTCGAGCTGGTCGGCGCGGTGCCGAAGGCCGTCTCCCTGCACGAGCTGCGCTTCGGCTCTGGCGACGGCGAGGGCTGGTCCTGCGCGGTGACGCTGGACGTGTGAGCCGCCGCTCAGCCCTTCACCACGCCGAGCGGCACCAGCCGGGCCACCCGCCGGCACAGCCCGGCCCTCTCGGCGGCGGCCACCACCGCCGAGACGTCCTTGTACGCCGCCGGCATCTCCTCGGCCAGGCCGCGCCGGGACGCGCCCCGCACCGCGATGTCCCGCGCCTTCAACTGGGCGCGCGGGTCCAGCCCGTGCTCCGAGCGCACGGCCTGCTTGCGGCTCTGCACCCGCCCGGCCCCGTGACAGGTGGAGGCGAACGCGGGTGCCCCCGGCACGCCGGTGAGCACGTACGAGCCGGTGCCCATGGAGCCGGGGATCAGCACCGGCTGGCCCACGTCCCGCAGGTCGTCGGGCAGGTCGTCGTGTCCGGGCGGCAACGCGCGGGTGGCGCCCTTGCGGTGCACGCACAGCGCGCGCCGCTCGCCGTCGACGTCGTGCGTCTCGATCTTCGCGAGGTTGTGCGAGATGTCGTAGACCAGGTCCAGCCGGCTGCCGGTGACCCGGGCGAAGACCTTCCGGGCGGCGTCGGCCAGCAGCTGCCGGTTCGCCCGGGCGTAGTTGGCGGCAGCGGCCATCGCGCCCAGGTAGGCGCGGCCCTCGTGGGAAGCGACCGGGGCGCAGGCGAGCTGGCGGTCCGGCACGTGGATGCCGTACCGGTCCATCACCTTCTCCATCGTGCGCACATGGTCGGTGCAGATCTGGTGGCCCAGCCCCCGGGACCCGCAGTGGACCATCACGCAGACCTGGCCGGGGCGCAGCCCGAAGGCGGTCGCCGCGGTGTCGTCGTAGACCTCCTCGACGGCCTGCACCTCCAGGAAGTGGTTGCCGGAGCCGAGGCTGCCGACCTGCCGGGCGCCGCGCTCGATCGCCCGCTCGCTGACCTGCGCCGGATCGGCGTCGTCGACGGCGCCGGTGTCCTCGCAGCGGTGCAGGTCCCGTTCGACGCCGAAGCCGCGCTCGACGGCGTACCGGGAACCGCCGCGCAGCACCGCGTCGAGTTCCGCACGGGTCGACAGGTGCCACACCGCGCCCTTGCCCATCCCTCTCGGGGTGGCCTCGCCCAGGCCGTCCATCAGCGCGTCCAGCCGGGGCCGCAGCCCGTCGCGGTCCAGGTCGGCGGCGAGCAGCCGGACGCCGCAGGAGATGTCGAAGCCCACCCCGCCGGGCGAGACCACGCCGCCGTGCGCGACGTCGGTGGCGGCCACGCCGCCGATCGGGAACCCGTAGCCCCAGTGCACGTCCGGCATGGCGTACGAGGCGTCGACGATGCCGGGCAGCGTGGCGACGTTCGCGACCTGCTCCAGCGCCTTGTCCTCCCCGGCGTCGGGCAGCAGGGACCGGGACGCGAAGACCACCCCCGGCACCCGCATCGGGTCGTGCCGGTCGATCCGGAAGCGGTACGGCGACTCCTCGACCAGCTCCATCCCCGGCGGCTACCCGGGCCGGCGGCCCTTACACCCGCTCGCCGGCGGCGGTCGGACGGCGCATCGCCCACACCAGGGGACCCCCGTTGGGCACCTGGACCTGGCCGGTCACCGCGAAACCAAGCCGCCGGTAGAACCGCACGTTCGGCTCCGACGTCGTCTCCAGCACCGCCGGCAGGCCGGCGCGGTCCGCCTCGACCAGGCCGGGCCCCAGCACCCGGGCGCCCAGCCCTCGCCCCTGGTCGGCGCGGCGCACGCCGACGGTGGCGAGCAGGAACGCCGGCTCGGCCGAGCGCAGCGAGGCGCAGGCCGCCTCGGCGGCCCGCATCGCCGGGTAGCGGTCGCCGGCCAGCTCCGCGTTGCGCGCCTCGACCCCGGCCCAGAGCTCGTCCGGCACCGGCCGGTCCGGACGCAGCCAGACCGCCACCGCAGCCGGGCGGCCGTCGGGGTCCACCGCCGCCCAGACGTCCCCGTAGGGCAGGCCGACGGCGTCGACGGTGCCGGTGAACATCGCCTCCAGCCGCTCCCGGTGCCGGTCGGCCGCCACCGTCCAGGCCATCCACGGGTACCCGTCGAAAGCGTCGGCGAGCACGGCAGCCGCCTCGGCGGTCGACTCCGGCCCGATCCGGCGTACCTCGAACTCCATGCCGACCTCCTCGCGCACCGCCACCCGGTCGGCGCAGTGCGTGATCATGTCACGGCGCCCGGGACCGGTGCCCGCGAATATCGGGGCCGGACCGGGGTTCTCACAGCCGGTAGAAGGCCCGGTAGCGGCGGATCAGCCGCCACTGCACCAGCACCGCCGCCACGGTCAGCAGGATCATCACCAGGGTCGCGGCGGCGGCGTAGCCGTAGCGCAGATACTCGAAGCCGGTGCGGTAGACGAACAGCGACAGGTAGGTGGTGGCGTACGGGGGCGGGCCGCCGTCGGTGACCACGAAGGCCGGCACGAAGGAGAAGTGCAGGCTCTGAATGGCGTCGCGCACCGCCAGCAGCCCGAGCACCGGCGCCATCAGCGGCAGCGTGACCCGTCGGAACACGTCCCAGCCGGTGGCGTCCTCGATCGCCGCCATCTCGTAGACGTCGCGGGGCAGCGCGCGGCGGGCGGCCAGCAGCACCACGAAGGTCTCCCCGATGGTGAAGAGGCTCATCAGAATGATCGCCGCGCGGGCGTCGGTCGGATCGGTGAGCCACTGCGGCGGGGTGCGTCCCAGCGCGGTCAGGCCGTTCTCGCCACCGGTGCGAAGCAGCTGGTTGACCGGGCCGTACAGCGGGTTGAGCAGCCACAGCCAGAGCAGCCCGTAGGCGATCTCCGGCACCGCGGTCGGCAGCACCGCCGCGGTGCGGGCGCTGCCGACGCCGACCGCACGCCGGTGCAGCAGCAGCGCCAGGCCGAGGGCGAAGAGCACCCGCAGCGGTACGGCCACCAGCGCGAAGACCAGTGAGTTGGTCAGCGACACCCGGAACACCGGGTCGGCCAGGAGCGCCGCGAAGTTGTCCAGCCCCACCCAGCGTGGCGGGCGCAGCAGGTCGTACTCGGTGAAGGCCAGCGCCAGTGTCACAGCGGCGGGCAGCAGCACCAGCCCGACGAGACCGACCAGGTACGGCGCCAGCATCAGCGCCAACTGCCGGCGCGAACGGCGGTCCGTGGCCGTCACGGGGCGTACCGGCGGCCGGATCCGGAGTGGAAGACGTGCACGTCGCGCCAGCGCACGCCGACGCGTAGCGCCGCGCCACGCTCGGGTCGGCGGACGGCGGGCACCCGGGCGACGACGGAGTGCCCACCGGCGACGGTCAGGTACGCGTACGCGTCCTCGCCGACCACCTCGACCCGGTCGACGCTGGCCTCCGCGCCGTCGGCCGGGCCCAGGGTGACCGCCTCGGGCCGGAAGCCGATCTCCAGCCGGCCGGATTCCGTGACGGTCGCCCCGGGCGGTGCCGTGCCCGTGGGCCGCACCGGTCCGTGCGCGGGGAGCAGGTTCATCGCCGGGGAGCCGACGAAGCGGGCGACGAAGGTGGTGGCCGGGGTGCGCCAGATCTCGTCGGGGGTGCCGACCTGCTCGATGCGCCCGTCGCGCAGCACGGCGATCCGGTCGGCGAGCACCAGCGCCTCGGTCTGGTCGTGGGTGACGTGCACCATCGTCGCGCCCAGCCGGTCGTGCAGGGCCCGCAGTTCGGCGCGCATCTGCACCCGCAGCGCCAGGTCCAGGTTGGAGAGCGGCTCGTCGAGCAGGAACACGTCCGGCTCGCGGACCAACGCCCGGGCCAGCGCCACCCGCTGCCGTTCGCCGCCGGAGAGCTGCCCGGGCCGCCGGTCCAGCAGGGTGTCGCAGCCGACGGTCTCCGCCGCCGCCCGGGCCCGCTCCCGGGCCACCGGGCGGGGGGTGTCGCGCACCTCCAGGCCGAAGGCGATGTTCTCCACGACGGTCAGGTGTGGGAAGAGCGCGTACGACTGGAAGACCATTGACACGTTGCGCCGGCCGGGACGTTCGGCGGTGACGTCCCGGCCGGCGATGCGGATCCGGCCGGCGGTGACCGGCTCCAGGCCGGCGACGACCCGCAGCACGGTCGACTTGCCGGCCCCCGACGGGCCGAGCACCACCAGCAACTCGCCCCGGGCGACGGTCAGATCCACCTCGTGCAGCACCGTCGACCCGCGGTACGCGGCCGAGACGCCGGCCAGGGCGAGGCCGGACCCGCTCACCCGTGCTCACCGCGGGCGAAGATCGGACGGGTCTGCCGGTCGAGGTCGCGGATGACGTCGTCGAGCCGGTCGCCCCGGTGCATGGCGTTCTCCAGGATGCCGTAGGTGACGTCCTCGATCTCCGGCCAGGTGGAGACGGTGGGCAGCGTCCGGACGGTGGGGATGGCGTCGAGGAAGACCTTCGCGCTGCGCGGCGGCTGGGCGGGCCCGAGGAAGGCCGGCGACTGCGAGACCCCGATGTGGGACGGGACGGTGCGGCCGGTGGCCGCGATGATCCGCTGGCCCTCCTCGGCGATGGCGAACTCCAGGAACCGCCACGCGGCGTCCTTGCGCTTCGCGCCCCGGGTCATGCAGTACGCGTCGGAGTGCAACACCCCGACCTGCTCCCGGTAGACGGGCAGCGGCGCGACGTCCCACTCGAAGCCGGTGATCGAGCGGAACGTGGTGGTGGACCGGCGGGAACTCATCAGCATCGCCAGCCGCCCGTTGGCGAAGCGCGACTCGTCGTCCTCGGCCTCCACCTCCTCGTCAGTGGGCACCACCCCGTACGCCAGCCGCAGGTCGACGAGGTTCTTCAGCGCCTCCCGGGCGGCCGGGGTGTCCAGGGTCAGCCGGGTCGGCTTCGCCGGGTCGTCGACGATCTCGCCGCCGGCCGACCAGACGAACGGGGCGAGCCGGATGATCGACGGCTCGACGCCGAGTCCGTGCACGGCCGGACGCAGGGCCGCGCCCTCGCTCTCGGTGGCCTTGACGACCACGCCGCGGGAGTCGCGGGTCATCGCGGTCGCGGTGGTGAGCAGGTCGTTCCAGGTCCAGCCGGCCCTCGGCTCGGGCACGCCGTACTTCGCGAACAGGGTGCGGTTGTAGTAGACGGCCAGGCTGGAGACGTTCTGCGGCAGGCAGAGCTGCCGGTCCTTCCACCGGAAGGCGTCCCACGCCACCGGGTAGTAGTCGGCCGGGTCGACGGCCTGGGAGGCGGCCAGGCGGTCGTCCAGCGGCTCGATGACGTCCTTGGCGGCGAACTGGCCGTAGAAGCGGTAGTTCATCAGGAACAGGTCCGGCGGGGCGCCGCCGGCCACCGAGGTGGCCAGCCGGGCCAACAGGTCCTTGCGGTCACTGGCCTCGACGAGCTGCACGTCGGAGCCGGGGCGCGCCTTCTCGTACGCCTCGACGAGGGTGCGGTAGGCGGCGAGTTCCTCGGGGGCGCCGAAGACCAGCAGCCGCACCGGCCCGTCGCCGGACGACCCGGAGCCGGAGCCGCAGCCGGCAACGGCCAGCACGGCGGTGAGCAGCAGCGCGAGCAACGCCTTCGGTCGCATCGTCGGTTCCGTCCCCGGTCGCATCGTCAGTCTCGTCCCGTCGGGTCGTCGTGGTGGAGGAAGCGCCGCTGGGCGAGCACGAAGACGGCCAGCGCCGGCACCGTGGCCAGCACCGCGCCGGCCAGGAACACCGGGAAGTTCGTCGGGTCCAGCACCGACAGGGAGCGCAGCGCCAGCGGCAGGGTGAACAGGTCGCGGTCGTACACGTAGACCAGCGGGTCGAGGAAGTTCGACCAGGTGAGCACGAAAGTCAGCGCGGTGAGGCCGGCGGTGACCGGGCGGACCAGCGGGAGGGCCACCCGCCACCAGGTGCGCGCCGGTGAGAGGTCCTCCACCAGGCAGGCGTCGTAGAGCTCCGCCGGCAGCGCCCGGAACGCCAGGTAGTAGACCAGGACGTAGAGCGGCGAAGTGCCCAGCAGCGCCGGGGCGACCAGTGGCACCAGGGTGTCGGTCAGGCCGAGCATCCGGAAGATCGCGAAGCGGGGCACCAGCAGCGCCGTGGCCGGCACCATCAGCGCGACCAGGGAGGCCGCCGCGACGACGCCGGTGACGCGCGGGGCCACCCGGGCCAGCGCGAAACCGGCCAGGGAGGCGACGAGCACGCTCAACGGCACCGCGACCAGGGCGACCAGGACCGAGTTGAGCGAGGCGCGCAGCAGCCCGCCCAGCTCGACGGCCTGCTCGTAGCCGGTGGTGGACACCGGCTCCGGCACGAGCTGCGGGGTGGGCGGTGGCGGCAGTCCCGGCTCGGTGAACGAACCGGAGACCAGCAGCAGCAACGGCGGGACGAAGACGAGCAGGACGAAGGCCGCGCCGAGGGTACGCCAGACCCGGCCGGCCGCCTCGGGCAGCGGTGCGGGGCCGCGCACACGGCCCCGCACCCGGTTGTCGCCGATGGTCGCCTGCCTCAGAGGGTGAGCTGCCAGGCGCCGAGTCCGTGCGAGGCGGCGTAGAGCACCCGCTCGCCCGGCACGATGGTCAGGCCGGCGACCTCCACGTTCGGCATGCCACGGGCCGCCTTGACCCAACTGGTGGCGCCCCTGGCCAGCCGCAGCACGCCGAAGTCGGTGGCCGCGTACAGGTCGCCGGTGACGTCGTCGCGGACCAGGTCGGTGATCGGCTGGTCGCCGAAGTCGTACGACCGGTCGGTCCAGGTCGTGCCGGCGCCGGCCAGCTTCACCTCGAACGCGTGCCCGAGGGTGGCGGGGGTGTTCGAGTTGAACCCGCTGTAGGAGACCCACGCCCGGGCCGGGTCGGCCGGGTCGACGTGGATGCCGGTGACGAAGCGGTTCGGCGTGGCGGCGGTGTCGATCCGCGTCCAGGTGACCGCCGACGCCGGCTCGGCGTCGACGTTGCGGGACACGAACACCCGGCCGGTGCTGGTGGCCGCGTACGCCGTGGCCGAGTCGGTGCCGACCCGCTCGATGACCGAGACGGCGCCGCCGGCCCGGTCGCCCCACCCGGCGTCGGTCAGGTTGACCGTGCCCAGCGGGGCGAAGTCGCCGCACTGCGCCTCGAAGGTGCCGGTCCAGGTGTTGCAGATCCGGTCGGCCTCGGCCAGGCTCCGGTCGCCCAGGCCGAAGGTCTTCGTCCGGTAGACGGTGCGCGCGGTGCCGGCGAAGATCGTGCCGCTCACCTTCGGGTCACTCATCACCGGGGCGTAGAACAGGGTGCCCGGCTGTCCGAAGACCGGGTCGGAGATCGAGATCCAACTGCCGACGTCACCGTTGTTGAAGTTCACCTCGGGCGAGGCGTCGTAGAAGGTGTGGAAGCGGAACTCCGGCCTGCCGACGTCGAAGCCGGACGCGCCGCCGTCACCGATCATCGTGTTGACCCAGCGCCGACGCTCGCCCTTGTTCTCCCAGGTGCCGTTGTCCTGGGTGCCGCCCTGGAGCAGGCGGTGGTCGTGCGGGCTGGCCGACAGGCTGATGAACTGCAACGTGTTCATGCCGTTGTTGATGCCGTCCAGCTTCGACGGGATCCTCGACAGCATCTGCCGGCAGCGGTTCTTCTGGGCGTCGGTGGCGAGGTTGCGGTCCGGGTTGTCGCACCAGGCCGACCGGTCCACGAACTGGCCGCTGGAGCGCATCACGCCGCCGTCGTTGGCCTCGAAGAACTGGTACGGGTTGCGCGGGTTGGTGACCAGGGCGTGCTGGTCGGGGTGCAGGCCGTTGGGGTGCACCTCGTCGGTGCCGTCGAAGGTCATGTCGGTGCCGCTGACGCCGGCGTCGGTGGACAGGACCACCGCCCGCTTGTGGGCGACGGTCTCGCCGTAGACGTACGAGCCGCCGGTGTAGACGATGTCCGGGTGCCCGGCCGGGGTGTGCACGAACACGTCGTACCAGCACTGGCCGGTGCACTGGTTGTAGGTGGCGTACCCCGGGTCGGCCGGGTTGGCGCTGCTCAGGTCGGTGAACGCGGGGACGCCGCCGGCCACGTCGTCGCTGCGCAACAGCCGCGAGTACGGGTTGCCGAGGTTGCCCTCGTAGACGTACATCCGGGTCTTGCCGTTGGGCAGGGCGGTCACGTCGATCGCGGCCCGGGTCTGGAAGACGGCCGGGTTCAGTGAGGGCTTGATCTGCGTCCAGGTGGCGCCGCCGTCCGCGGAGCGCCAGACCCCTCGGGCGTACGAGGAGGCGTAGACGGTGTTCGCGTCACGCGGGTCGAGCTTGACGTAGCGCACGCCGCGCGGCGAGCAGGTGGTGGTGTTGCCGTATTCGGCGGCGCTGCCGGTGCACTGGGTCGCGTCGGCCGAGCCGTTGTGGATGAACCGCCAGTTCGCGCCGCCGTCGGTGGACTTGTAGAGGCCCCACTTCTCGGCGTCGGGCACCGGCCGGGTGACGCCGGTGCAGCAGGCGCCGGACATGCCGCGCAGGGCGGTGGTGGTGGCGACGTAGAGCGTCCTCGGGTCGCCGGGCTTGATGGTGATCTCGCCGATGCCCTTGCCGGCGAGGGCGTCCTTGCCGAGCGGGCCCTTCCAGGTGACGCCGCCGTTGGTCGACTTGTACAGGCCGACGCCGGCGACGCAGCCGGAGGCGCAGGTGTTCGCCTCGCCGGTGCCGACGTAGATGGTCAGGCCGGTCTTGTCGTTACGGTCGATCTTGACCGAGCCGGCCGCGTTGATGCCCAGCGGCCCGCCCAGGTAGAACCACTTCGGCTCGGCGGCGAGGACGTTCAGGGTGCCCCAGACGCCGCCGCCGGCCGGCGTGACGTACGCCCGGCAGAGCAGGGCGTTGCAGTCCGGCGCGATGTCGATGGAGGTCACCCGGCCACCCGCCACGTACGCGTTCGGCACGTAGTTCGAGGCGTTGCGGAACTCGGTGAACGGGTAGAGCGCCTCGCTGGGGCCGATGTTGGTCCAGCCACGGCTACCGCCGGCGCGCCGCTCGGCAGCCGAGTACGCCGACTTGGACCGGTCGATCTGGGCGATGCTGATCGTGTTGGCCGGGTAGGCACGCTCCAGGAACTCCTGCTGCGCGGCGTTGCCGGGCCCGTCCGGCGACATGCCGTCGCTGCCCGGCACGGCCTGGCGCAGCCGCTCCATGTGGGCGCCGAGCGCCCCCGGCATCTCCCCGTCGCCGGCCGCGGCGGCGGGGACCGGCACCTCGGCGCCGGCGAAGTGGATTCCGACGAGACCGGTCGATACCACCAGGGCACCGACCGCCAGTCCTGCGAGCAGATGGCGGCGTCTACGCTTCACGAGCGTCCCTCCGGCAGATGAAGGCGCCACCACGGCACGGCCCTCTGGATCGGCGACCGTCACTGGCGGCATCCACGCTGGAGAATGACAGAACGCATCGACGCCGACAATCCCCCGCATGGATCGGGATCGCTGGATGACTCCCGCTGCCCGCTGACCGGTACGGCGGCGGGACAATGTGAGCCTCCGCCCGCGACGCCGCCGGCGGGACCCCCATCGGCAGGAGAACGGTCAGCGTGTCGGAAACCCCCGAGGCGACCTCGTCAGCGGACGGACTGCGTGCCGACTGCGCCCGGTGCTTCGGGCTCTGCTGCGTCGCCCCCGCCTTCTCCGCGTCGGCTGACTTCGCCATCGACAAGCCCGCCGGCCAGCCCTGCCCGAACCTGCGGGCCGACTCGCGCTGCGGCATCCACGCCGACCTGCGCGACCGGGGTTTTCCCGGCTGCACCGTCTTCGACTGCTTCGGCGCCGGGCAGCGGGTGGCCCAGCTCACCTTCGGCGGGCGGGACTGGCGCGACGCACCGGAGACGGCGACGAACATGTTCGACACGTTCGCGGTGATGCGACCGCTGCACGAACTGCTCTGGTACCTGACCGAGGCGCTCGCATCCCGCCCGCCGCAGCCGCTGCGCGACGAGTTGTCCGGCGCGCTCCACGAGACCGGACGGCTGACCCGCGAGCCCGCGCAGACGCTGCTGGCGCTCGACGTGGACGCGTACCGGGGACGGGTCAACCCGTTGCTGTCCCGCGCCGGGGACGCGGCCCGGGCCCGGGGCGGCCGGCCCGGCGCGGACCGGCGGGGCGCCCAACTTTTCGGCGTCGACCTGCGCCGGGCCGATCTGCGCCGGGCGAACCTGCGCGGGGCGCTGCTGATCGGCGCCGACCTGCGCGGCGTCGACCTCGGCCTGGCCGACCTGACCGGCGCCGACCTGCGCGGGGCCGACCTGCGCGGCGCGGACCTCTCCGCCAGCCTGTTCCTGCACCAGTCGCAGCTCGACGCGGCCCGGGGCGACCGGCACACCGCTCTGCCGCCCGGCCGGACGCGCCCCGGGCACTGGTCACCGCTGTCGCTCACCCCACGACGTCGCGCCCCACGCTCCCCCACCCGCCCCACCCACCCACCACACCACCGCTGACCCACCCGTCCCCGACCCACCCCCTCCCTCCGCACCACCCCTCCCGCCCTCCCTTCCCCGCTCCCCTCCCTTCCGCCCCCTCCCCTCCCTTCCCGCTCCCTTCCCTTCCGCCTCGCTGTTCGCGATCATGCAGTTACGGCCCCCGCAATGACCGGATTGCGACGGTATGCGGGGGCACAAAGTGCATGATCGCCGCACGCGGCGCGCCACGCCGGGCCGGGCCGCGGCCGGGCCCAGGTCAGGAAGGGCGGGGGCGGGCGGGGTTTCGTGGGGGTGGCCGGGGGTAGGCGGGGGCGGATACGGCGTCGGCGGACGGTCGACGGAGGGTAGGGGGAGGCAGCGGTGGGGTATCGGGCGCGCGACGGTGAGCTGCCGGTCGACCCGGCGCACGCCGAGGACGAGGCCGGGCAGGTTCGGCTGGTCCAGGTGGAGGCGGACACCGACGTCCCCGCGCCGGACGACACGACGGCGAAGCCCGACCTGGTCACCGAGGATGACGGGTCCGGCATGACGGGCGGCGCGTCGGGCAGTTCCAGCGGCGGGTCCGGCATGCCGGGCCATCCGGACGCGGCGCGCTGAGCACCACACGTTTGCGGGCACGTTCCGGGGGCAGGAGTGCGACATGAGCGATCAGAACCGTTTCGACCGGGCCGCCACCGACGAGCCGGACGGCGCCACCGCCATGCAGGCGTCGCTGCGACCGCCGGGCGAGTCCCTGCACAGCACCGACGACACCGGCGACGACTTCGCCGATCTGCCGGCGGAGGAGCGGCGTTCGGCCCGGGAGGTCAGCCGCGCCGGCTACGACGTGGACGCCGTCTCCGGCACCACCGACCCGAGCCGCACCGAGTGACCTGACCAGCGACCCGCCTACCGGCCGCTGAACAGACCGGCGACCCGCCTACCGGCCGCTGAACAGACCGGCGGGCGAGCCGGCAATCAGGTCAGCGGCCGGCGGGCACCGCCGACGTACGGGCCTCGGTCATGCCCCGGTTGGCCAGCGCGTCGGCGCGCTCGTTCTCCGGGTGGCCGTTGTGCCCCTTCACCCACAGCCAGGTGACCTGGTGCCGGGTGCACGCGGCCTCCAGCCGCTGCCACAGGTCGGCGTTCTTGACCGGCTGCTTCGCGGCCGTCCGCCATCCGTTGCGTTTCCACGAGGCCAGCCAGCTCGTGATGCCGTTGCGCACGTACGTGCTGTCGGTGTGCAGCTCGACGGTGGCCGCCCGGGTCAGGCCCTCCAGGGCCTGGATGGCCGCCATCAGCTCCATCCGGTTGTTGGTGGTCGGGGTCGCCTCGCCGCCGCACAGTTCCCGCTCGTGCGCGCCGTAGCGCAGCAGCACACCCCACCCGCCGGGGCCGGGGTTGCCGCTGCACGCGCCGTCGGTCCAGATCTGCACGACCCTGCCGGTCGTCTCGTCCACCATGTCGGCAACCTACCTCAGCCGTCCGCGTCGGCCCGGTCGCCGACCACCGGCCGCGGGACCGTCCACGTCGCCGACCGCCGGGCCGGGTCGAGGCGGTCGCGCAGCCGGGCCGCGGCGTCGCCGGCGGTGGCGGCGACCATCGGCAGCAGCCGGGTGGAACTCATCAGCGCCACCTCCTCCGCCGGGGTGGTGGCGCCGTCGAGGAACCGCAGCACCCGCTCGGCGGGGTTGCGGTCGAAGAGCCGGCCGAAGAAGTCCGGCCCGCCGACACCGCCGGCGTCCAACGCCCGGAGCGCGACCGCGTCCATCCAGCGGTGCCGACGGGGGTACGCGGGATCGGGCACCGGCGGGCGGCCGGCGATCAGGGCACGGGCGACCTGCTCGGCCTGGCGGTGCATGGCGGAGAAGGTGAAGCCGGTGGAGGGTCGGGTGGCGCCGCCGGCCGTGCCGAGACGGACCACCCGGGGCGAGGGTCTGGCCTCGAACGGGCCGTCGGTCATCGGGATCACCCCGTTCTCCACCTCCCGTACCCTCAGCCGGGTCGGGTCGAGGCCGAGCAGTTCCCGGTAGCCGGCCAGCGCCGTGTCGTACCCGGCGTCGGTGAGCAGGGCGGGGCCGAACTCCGTGTACTCCACCAGGGCGTACCGGTCGCTGACCGGCAGGACGTAGCCGAACGACACTCCCCGGGCGGGCTGCGGGGTGCGGAAGTCCATCAGGACGGCCCGCGCCGGGTCGAAGACCGGCGTGTCGGACTCCAGCCACCAGCCCCGAAAGTGCTGGAGCCAGTTGGTGCGTCCGGGGCGCCGGGGTGGCCGGGGCCGGGAGTCCAGCACCCAGGACGCGCGGACGGCGGGCCCGCCGTCGCCGGCGTGAACGGTGACGTGCCCGCCGTCGTCGTGCAGGGCGTCGACGGGCGCGGTGATCCGCCGCACCCCGAGCCGCCGCTCGGCCTCGGCAGCCCGGTCGTAGACCGGGCCCGAGCGCAGCATGGCGTACCGCAGGGGGGCCAGGTCGAGGACGCGGTGGCCGGCGGGCGTGACCACCTCGGCCTGGGGCCAACTCGCGGCCAGCAGCGGGTCCAGGTCGCCGCCGGGACGGTCCCAGAATGCCCAGGTCCGGTCCTGGCCGCGCCGGTGGACCGGGTCGATGACGGCGATCCGCAGGTCGCGCACCCCGTGCCGGTCCAGGGCGGCGAGGACCAGCGACGCCGCGCCGCCACCGCCGACCAACGCCAGGTCGACGTCCAGCGGTGCGCGGGTGTTCACGCCATCCACGCTGCCACACCGGCCTGGGCTCCCGGGCAGCGACCGGCCCCGGGGTCGCGGGGCGTCCGCCGGTCGACCGCCGGCGGTAGGGTGCCAGCGGTCGCCCTCCGGGCGACGGTCACGTCGCCCGCTGGAGGACGCCCGTCCCATGAGCACCACCGCCACCAATACGCTCACCGCCCGCTGGACGTCCACCCTGGACGGAGGCCAGACGGTCCTCTCCGGCGCCGGCGTCTATCCGCTGCTGGCGCTGCTCGCCCGCTACGCCGCCGGTCCCGCCCGCGACGAACTGCTCGCGGTCGCCCCGGACCCGGCCCGGTTCGACCTGGACCGCTCCCCCACCACCCGGCTCGCGCTCGCCGCCTGGGCGCGGCGGGACCTGCCCCTGACCGACCGGTGGCGGCAGGAGGTGCCGGCGGCGATGCGCGGCGAACTGACCGGTGATCCGGCGCACGACCGGGCGGCCCTCGACGAGTGGGCCGGCACGCACACCGACGGCCTGATTGCCCGGATGCCGGTGCAGGTCACCCCGGCGACGGCGATGGTCCTGGCCAGCGCGCTGTCGCTGCGGACCGACTGGGCCGAGCCGTTCCGCGACGCCTGGTGCCAGCCGACCGCCGGGCCGTGGCGCGACCGCCGGCTGGCCGGGCTGAGCCGGCTCGGCCACGACCTCGACGCGCTGCGGGCCGCCGACACCGCCGCCGGCCCGCTGAGCCTGCTGACCGTACGCGGTGCCGAGGACGTCGACGTGGTGCTCGCCCTGGGCACGCCGGAGCGCGCGGCGGCCGAGGTGCTGCCGGCCGCGATCGGCGCGCTCGGCGTACCGTCCGCGTTGCCGGTCACCGCCGGCCCTGGCGTCGACGAGCAGGTCGTGGACGCCTACGACGACCGGCCCGAACTGCTCGTCTCCACGGTGCGCTTCACCGCCTCCGCCGACCACGACCTGCTGGAGCGGCCGGCCGTGTTCGGCCTCGCCACCGCTGTCGGCGACGGCGACCACTTCCCCGGCATCGCCCGACTCCTGGCCGTCTCGCAGGCGCGGCAGAGCGCGACGGCGACGTTCAGCGCGACGGGTTTCCGCGCGGCCACGGTCACCGCCATCTCCACGCGGGCGGGCTCGGCGCCGCCGAAGCTCACCGCCCGGAAGCGGCGGGTACGCCTCGACGTCGACCGCCCCTTCGGCTTCCTCGCCGTGCACCGACCCACGGGGCTGGTGCTGCTCGCCGGCTGGGTCAGCGACCCCGACGGGCGCGCCTGAGCGGCGGGCGCGGCGCGTGACCCGACGACGCCGTGCTAGGGCCCGCTCGCGTTCCAGGATGGCGGCCCGATCCTGAGCGGCGCCGCGACGCTCAGGAGTCGCCGGCCCGACGGCGGTAGACGACCTGGCGGCGCAGCGGACCGGAGTCGACCTCCGGGTCGTCGAAGTCCTCGGCCGGGTCGGTGGTCATGCCCAGGCGGCGCATCACCGCCTGGGAGCGCGCGTTGGTCGCGGTGGTGATGGCCAGGATCTCCGGCAGTCCGACGGTGTCGAAGCCGTACCGCAGGACGGCCCGGGCCGCCTCGGTGGCGTAGCCGTGGCCCCAGGCGGAGCGGGCGAGCCGCCAGCCGGCCTCCACGCCGGTGACCGGCACACCGTCGTCGACCCGGTCCAGCCCGGCGAAGCCGACGAACGCCCCGCCGTCGCGGACCTCGACGGCCCAGAAGCCGTAGCCGAGCCGGTCGAGGTCGGCCTGGAACGAGTGCGCCGAGGCGGCGGCCTGCTCGGCGGTGAGCAGCGGGCCGAGATGCTCGCGCACCTCGGGGTCGGCGTTCATCGCGGCCCAGGGCCCGAGGTCGGACTCCCGCCAGTCGCGCAGCAGCAGCCGCTCGGTCCTGATCTCCATCACCGCGCGACCCTAGCCGCCGTCCCGGTGCCGGGGCACGCCGATTTCGCGGCGGCTCCTCAGTCCCGGGGGATGGCCTCGATGGTCGCCATGTTCCGCTCGCCCCACTCGCCGAGCGGCATCAGCGCCTCGTTGAGGGACCGGCCGAAGTCGGTGAGCGAGTATTCCACCTTGGGCGGGACCTGCCGGTAGACCTCCCGGTGCACGAGCCCGTACGCCTCCATCTCGCGCAGTTGCTGGATCAGCATCTTCTCGCTGATCCCGCTGATCCCCCGGCGTACCTCGGCGAAGCGGCGGGGGCCCTGGTCCAGCTCCCACAGGATCAGCGCCTTCCACTTGCCGCCCACGACGTCGATCGCGGCGTCGAGCCCGCACGTGTAGGTCCGTTTCTTCACGTCACCCTCCCACACTTACCGAAAGGTAAGTACCTGACAAAATAGTCGGTACTTGATGCTGCGCGCGTACGGAAACAGGATGGGACCAGCCCGGCGGCACGCGCAAGGGCCGAGCCACCCCCTCCACGAAGGAGCACTTCCGTGACCGACCGTGACCTGCACCCGGTAACCGTGTTGGGCCTCGGGCCGATGGGCCAGGCCCTCGCCGGCGCGCTGCTGACCGCCGGCCACCCCACCACCGTCTGGAACCGCACCGCCGCCCGGGCCGATCCCCTCGTGGCACGTGGCGCGCGGCGGGCGTCGACGGTTGCGGAGGCGGTCCGGGCGAGTCCACTGGTGCTCGCCTGCGTCCTCGACTACGCCGCCGTCCGCGCCATCGTCGAGCCGGCGGCCGGCGCCCTCGCCGGGCGTGCCCTGGTGAACCTGACCGCCGACACCCCGCAGCGGGCCCGGGAGATGGCGGCCTGGGCCTCCGGACAGGGCGTCGACTACCTCGACGGCGCGATCATGACCCCGGCCCCCACCATCGGTGGATCGGAGGCGCTGGTGCTCTACAGCGGACCCGAACAGGTCTGGCACACCCACCGGGACATCCTGCTGAGCCTGGGCGGCTCGGCCGACTGGCTGGGGGCGGACCCGGCTCGCGCCGCCGCCCACGACGTGGCGCTGCTCGACGTCTTCTGGACCGCGATGAGCGGCATCGCGCACGCCTTCGCCCTGGCCCGGGCGGAGGGGATCACGGCGACCGAGATCGCGCCGTACGTCAAGGGGATCTCGGGCCTGCTGCCCGACCTCGTCGACGACCTGGCCGGGCGGATCGACGTCGGGAACCATACCGCCGACGTCTCCACCATCGCCTCCGCCGCCGCCACCATGACGCACATCGTCGAGGCGGCCGAGGGGCACGGCATCGACACCGGCACGCTCCGGGCGGCCAACGCCGTCGTCGCCCGGGCGGTCCACGCCGGGCACGGTGACGACGACTTCTCCCGGCTGGTTCGGGTGTACGCGGAGGCGAGCGCGTGAACGCCCCCCGGCACCGCCCGTCTCCGTGCTCGGCTCGGCGCGATGGGGCGGGCACTGACCGGAGCGCTACTCGCCGCCGACCACTGCCCGGCGGGATCCACCCGGCCTGACCGCCCTCGGCCGACGGCGGCGATCGTCCCCGATACCGGACAGCCGGTGTCGCCGTCGGTCGCCGCGGAGCAAACCGGCCCAGCCCCGACAGCCCGACCCCAACGACATCGGCGCGGCCAACCCTCGCGGGCGGGCCGTGCCGGCATTTCCGCTGCTCCCTCCGCCCGAGGGCGGACACGTGACGGCAACGAAGATTTCTCATTTTCACCGGATCGGGGGGCCAACCCTCCTAGGGTTGGTCACACCGGTGCCAGTCACGGAGTTGGCCACCCGAACGACGTCCCACGCAGTCAGCGGACGAAAAGTGAGGGAAGACGCGTATGAAGGCAAAGACAGTTCTCGTATCGGCGGCGGTCGGCGTGGGTCTCGGCACGCTCCTGCTCCCCGGCGCGGCGCTGGCCGACACCGTCGTGTCACCGGCCACCACACCGGTCGGCGGGACGGTCGTACTCACCGCGACGACCTGCAACCCGAAGTCCGGCGACGCGATCTTCCGCGTCACCGGTCCCGACCGCGACCAGAACGTCCGGTCCACCACCGCGGCGGCCGGCGGCGGACTGAGCGCCGAACTCTTCACCGCCGGCTTCACGCTGGGCACCTACACGGTGGCCGCGACCTGCGGCGACGGCAGCGCGGCCGGCAGCGCCACGTTCACCGTCACCCCGATCGGCGGGGCCCAGGCCGGCGGTCGCGAAGCCGCCGACGGGACCGGGGCCCTGGCGGCCGGCGGCGCCCTGCTCGGCTCCGCCGCGGGCGGCGCCCTGATCCTGGCCCGCCGCCGACGCCACATGGCAGCGGCCACGCTCTGACCGACGGCCCCGTGCCGTCCATCCCTGCAAGCCGTCCATCCCTGGAACGGGTGCCCGCACCGGTGAACCACCGGAGCGGGCACCCGGGCGAACGCGCACGGAGGTGGGATCGTGTCCTGGCGCAGGCCCGGCTGGGCGGTCACGGCCATCGTCCTGCTCGGCACGACCGGGCTCGGCCTGGTCGCCGTCGGGGTGTCGGCGACCCCGCCCCGCCCGCCCCGGCCGGAGGCCGCCGACGCCCCCGCGCAGGCCCGCTCCGCGCCCTCGGTGCCGCCGCTGCACCGGGCCGAGCCGGTCGACGTGCGGATCCCGGCCATCGACCTACGGGCGCGGGTCATCCCGGTGGGCGCCGACGCCGAGGGACGGCTGGAGGTGCCGCCACTGGACCGGCCCACCCTGGCCGGCTGGTACCGGCACGGCGTCAGCCCCGGTGAAACCGGCAACGCGGTGCTCGTCGGGCACGTCGACTCCGCCGCCGGCCCCGCCGTCTTCTTCGACCTCGGCCGGCTGCGGGCCGGCGACACCGTACGGGTCACCCGCGCCGACGCCAGTGTCGCCACGTTCGCCGTCGACGGCGTCGGGTCGTACCCGAAGGACCGCTTCCCCACCGACCTGGTCTACGGGCCCAGCGAGGCGACCGGCCTGCGCCTGATCACCTGCGGCGGCCGGTTCGACCGGGACACCGGCGGCTACGTCGACAACGTCGTCGTCTTCGCCACCCGGGTGCCGTGACCCCCGGATCCGTCGGAGACGAGTACGGTGTCCGCGCGAATGCCGACGAGGCGGAGGTGCACGGGTGGGTCAGCGGGCGGAACGTGTGGGTCTGTCTGCCGTGTTCGACCGGCTGCTCGGCCGGCCGGTGCCCGGGCAGCGCGGGCCGGAGCCTCGACGGTCCAATCCCGACGCGGTGGTCGACTGCGCCGTCTACCTCGCCGGGCGGCGCGAGCCGGGCCGCCCGCACTACGCCGACGCGTACGCCCGCAGCCGCCGCACCCGGGACGCCTTCGTCTGGCTGGGTCTGCACGAACCGGACCCGGCGGTGATGGCGGCGGTCGGCCGCACCTTCGGGCTCGACGACCTGACCGTCGAGCAGACCCTCGCCGACGGCCACCGTCCCACGGTGCGGCGCGACGGGGACGTGACCCTGCTGGTGCTGCGCACCGCCGGTTACGTGGAGCACGCCGAACTGACCGACACCTCCGAGGTGATCGACACCGGGGACGTGATGGTCCTGCTCGGCGACCGCTTCGTCATCACCGTGCGGCACGGCGCCGCCGGCGCGCTCACCTCGGTCCGCGCCGACATCGAGCACCGCCCGGCCGTGCTCGCGGAGGGCCCCTGGGCCGTGGCGTACGCGGTCTGCTCCCGGATGGTCGACCTCTACCTGGAGGTCTCCGGGCACGTCGAGCGGGACCTGGAACGGGTCGAGGAGACCGTCTTCGCCCGGGACCGTTCCGCCGACATCCAGCACATCTACCAACTCAAGCGGGAGGTGGTGGAGTTCAAGCGGGCGGTGCTGCCGTTGCAGGCGCCGCTGCGCTCGCTGCTCGACCAGCGGCTCGGCAACCCACCCCGGGGCCTGCGGCGGTGGTTCGCCGACGTGGACTCCCGCCTGACCCGGGCGGTGGACCGGGTCGCCGCGTACGACGACCTGCTCAACTCGATCCTGCAGTCCCGGTTGGCGCAACTCGCGGTGGACCAGAACAACGACATGCGCAAGATCGCCGCGTGGGCCGCCATCGCCGCCACCCAGACCGGCATCGCCGGAATCTACGGCATGAACTTCGCCACCATGCCCGAGTTGGGCTGGCGCTACGGCTACCCCGCCGTGCTCTGCCTGATGGCGCTGACCGCGATCACCCTGCACCGCCTCTTCCGCCGCTCGGGCTGGCTCTGACCGCGCCGGCGCCCGACCGTCGGCGCCGGCCACTACCCTCCCCCACATGATGTGGCGGCGGTACGTGGCGATCGGCGACAGCACCACGGAAGGGCTCGACGACCCCGACGACGCCGGCGGCTACCGGGGCTGGGCCGACCGGTTCGCCCTGGCGGTGGCCCGCTCCCAGGGCGGGCTGGAGTACGCCAACCTGGCGATCCGGGGTCGCACGACCGCCCGCGTCCGCGCCGAGCAACTGCGACCCGCCCTCGATCTCGCGCCGGACCTCGCCACCGTGGTGGCCGGGATGAACGATGTGCTGCGCCCGTCCTTCGACGCGGACCGGGTCGCCGAGGACGTCGGGACGATGCAACGGGCGCTGGTCGCACAGGGCGCCACAGTGCTGACCTTCACCCTGCCGGACCCGGTGCCGGTGATGCCGCTGGCCCGACCGCTGCGCGGTCGGATGCTGGCGCTGAACGCCGCCCTGCGCGCGGTCACCGCGCAGACCGGCGCCACCCTGCTGGACCTCGGCGCCCACCCGGTCGCCTCGGATCCACGACTGTGGAGCGACGACCGGCTGCACGCCAACAGTGCCGGTCACGAGCGGATCGCCGCCGCGCTGGCGCACACCGTCGGCCTGCCCGGCACGGACGACAGCTGGACCCGCCCGCTGGAGGCGGCGCCGCAGCGGCGCGGCCATGCGGTGCTCAACGCCGAGCTGGCCTGGGTACGCCGGCACCTGCTGCCCTGGCTGGCCCGGCACGCCCACGGGCGTTCCTCCGGCGACGACCGGGTGGCCAAGCGCCCCGTGCCGCTGCCGGTCGAGCTTCCCTGACGGAAGCGCCTCGCCCGGGCGTCCTCGGTCAGTCCGTGGCGGGCGGTTCGTCGCCGACCGCGAGGGCGCGCAGCGGGACGGGCTTGACCGGCGCCTGCGCGGTGAACGCCCCGACCTGTTCCGGCCCCCGGCCGGTCACGTCGGAGATCAACTGGCAGACACCGGGCTGGCAGGACCGACCCTGGCACAGGCCCATCCCGGCACGGGTCACCAGCTTCACCGCGTTCGCGGTGCCGAGGTGCGGGTTGGCCCGCAGCGCCCGACGCACGTCGCCGGCCCGCACCTCCTCACACCGGCAGAGCACGGTGTCGTCGGTGACCAGGCTGCCCAGCGCCGCGCGGTCCGGCGCGAACCGGTCGAGCACCCGCGTGACGAAACGTCGCCGGTGGCGCAGCTCCCGGCGGACCGGGCCGGCCAACCCGGCGGCCCGGTGCTCGTCGAGCAGCCCCAGGTCGCGCAGCAGGCCGAGGGCGGCGAGCCGGCCCTCGACCGCCGCCTGCTCGGCGCCCGCGACGCCGGTCAGCTCGCCGGCCACCGCGATCCGCGGCACCGAGGTACGCAGCCACTCGTCGTGCCGGACCACCCAGCCGCCCGCCGGGGAATCCCAGTCCACGGCGCAGCCCGCCTGCCGGGCCAGCTCGACGGAGGGGACGAAGCCGTACCCCAGCGCCAGCACGTCGCAGGGCACCTCCCGGTCGGTCCCGGGCGCCGGCTGCCCGGTGGGGCCCACCTCGGCGAGGGTCACCGAGGTCAGGTCCGGGTCGCCGGTGGCGCGACGGACCACCGTGCCGAACCGGACCGGTACCCCCGCCCGCCGCAGGACCCGCAACGCGCCGACGCCCTCGGCGATCTTGCCTCCCGCGCCCGCCACGGCAGCCAGCCCGGCCGGTCCGGGCAGCAGGTCGCGGCGGCGTTGTACCAGCGCGACCTCGACCACCCGGGCACCGGCCCGGACCAGTTGGGCGGCCACGACCAGCAGCAGCGGGTGCCCCCCGGCCAGCACGAACCGGCCGCCCGGCAGCAGGCCCTGCGCCTTGACGAAGGTCTGCACCCCGCCCGCCGTGAGCACTCCCGGCAGGGTCCAGCCCGGGAACGGCACCGGCAGGTCGTACGCGCCGGCGGTGAGCAGCACCGCCCGGGGTTCGAGCAGGCGGACCCCGGCCGGCCCGTGCGTGGCGACCCGGTAGCGGCCCGGCGCGGGCTGGTCGCCGGCGTACCCGTCGAGGCCGGCCCGGGTGCCGAGGACGCCCCACACCGTGGTGTCGGCGAGCCACCGGACGCCGGCAGCGGCGGTGGCCTCGGCCAGCAGCGCCCGACCTGCGGAGGACGATCCGGCCGGCGGCGTGAACCCGGCGGGTGGTTGGCGGTAGATCTGCCCGCCCGGCTGTTCCTGCTCGTCGACGACGGTGACGGCGGCGCCGTGCCGGCCCAGGATGGCGGCGGCGGCCAGCCCGGCCGGGCCGGCGCCGACCACCACCACGTCGGGCGCGCTCATCGGGGCGCCGCCGTGCGGACCCGCATGTCGGCCCGTACCCGGACCAGACAGGACCGCTGGCAGGGCAGGTCGTCCACGGTGACGACGCACTCGAAGCAGATCCCCATGTTGCAGTAGGGCGCCCGCCGCGCGCCGCCGCGCGTGGTGCCGACGGCCCGTTCACCGGCGGCGAGCAGCGCGGTGGCCAGCGACTCGCCCGGGTGGGCGGCAACCGGCCGCCCGTCGACCTCGATGGTGACCGGCGCGGGTCGGCCCATCGGGGTGCGCCTCGGCGCGTCCGCAGGGTGCGACGGGCGGTGTTCAGACAAAGTTCAGCGCTCCGAAACGGGCGGGTGAGTAGTCCTCGATCGACCGGTCGGGCTGGCCGGTCACGACCATGCCGGCGAGCAGCCGGG
Organism: Micromonospora peucetia; assembly: GCF_900091625.1. Classification (NCBI taxonomy): domain Bacteria; kingdom Bacillati; phylum Actinomycetota; class Actinomycetes; order Micromonosporales; family Micromonosporaceae; genus Micromonospora; species Micromonospora peucetia. The sequence continues at coordinate 5,402,044 of NZ_FMIC01000002.1, read as the reverse complement.
CGTAGGTGAGGCCGAGGGTGAAGGCCGAGCCGCCGGTGGCGACGAACAGTCCGGGCCGGCGCGGGACCGCACCGATCAGCGGCAGGTGGTCCGGGGTGAGCGTGGTCATGCCCGTCCAGGTCCGGATCACCGGCAGGTCGAACACCGCCGGGACCACCCGGGCGGCGTCGGCGTTGCCGACCAGCGACTCGTACCGCAGCTCCGGGTTGGTCTCCAGGTCGACCCGTCCGGCCCGGCTGACCAGCTTGGCCGGCCATCCGCCACCGATCAGCACGTTGCCGTCCTCGGTCTGCTTCATCGACAGCCGGCGGCCGACGTGCTGGATCAGGTGCGGCAGGAACGGCTGGCTGCGGGCGGTGGCGCTCATCGTCAGCCCGACCGGGAAGACCGGCAGCCGGACGTCGGCCATCGCGGCCAACTCGGCGGTCCAGACCCCGCCGGCGAGCACCACCGTGTCAGCCAGATGGGTCTCGCCGGCGGTGTCCCCGGGCCCGATCCCGGTGCGCAGTTCCCAGCGCCGGCCGCGCCGGTGCAGCCCGGTGACCCGGCAGCCGGTGCGCAGCACGGCGCCGTACCGGCCGGCGGCCCGGGCCAGTGCCGGGGTGACCAGCCGGGGGTTGGCCTTGCCCTCGCCCGGCACGTGACCGGCGGCGAGCACGGTGTCCGCCAGATACGGCGCGAACCGGCGCAGCTCCGGGCCGGAGAGCACGGCGACGTCGAGGCCGTACTCGCGTTCCAGGGCCGCCTTCCGATCCAGCACGGCGATCTCCCCCGGGGTCTCGGCGAGCATCAACCCGCCGGTGCGGGACACCCCGCACCGCTCACCGAGCTCGTCCTCGACGGTGGCCCAGGCCCGCATGGCGTCCAGGTGCAGCGGGAGCGCGCGGGCCGCCGCACGGGCCGCGTCGTCGCCGTGCTCGACCATCCGGAACTCGAGCTGGAAGTGCAGGCTGCCCGCGTTCTGCCCGGAGGCGTGCCGGTTGACCTGGTCCTTCTCGACGAGCAGGACCCGGTTGCCGGCACGGGCCAGGTGCCAGGCGGTCGCGCAGCCGAGCAGGCCGCCGCCGATGACCGCCGTGTCGTACGTAGTCATGGGAGCAGGTCGAGCTGGGTCATGGTGGCCCGGACGCGGTCCTGTTCGGCGGGGGTCAGCGGGAGCAGTGGAGCGCGGACATGACCGGCCGGTACGCCGCGCAGGGTGAGCGCGTACTTCATGATCGCCTGGGCGTTGCCGAACCGGGCGCCGTAGTCCGGCCCGAACCAGTCCTCCATGATCACCCGGTCGCGGGCGCCGAGCACCCGGGCCCGGTCGAGGTCCCCGGCGCGCAGGGCACGGAAGAAGTCGGGGTGGTCGGCGCCGAGGACGGCGCCGGCTCCCATCAGCCCGTCGCCGCCGATCGTGGTCATCAGCTCGATGCCCACCTCGTTGGTGGGGATGCCGAAGTAGCGCACCCGGTGCCGCAGGGCGACGAGGCCGCGGACGAATCCGCCGAAGTCCGGGGTGGAGTTCTTGACCGCCACCACGGTGTCCAGCTCGCTCAGCTCCAGCAGCAGGTCGGCGTCCAGGTCGACGCCCGTGCCGCGCGGCCAGTTGTAGACGCAGAGCGGCAGGTCCACCGCCTCGGAGACGGCCCGGTAGAAGGCCACGACCTCCGACCGGGTGGGCACCACGTACGGCGGCGGGGTGAGCAGGATGCCGTGCAGGCCGGCGTCCTGGGCGGCCTGGGCGTGCCGGATCGCCTCGGCCGGCGTGTACGCGTTGCAGCCGCCGAGCACCGTGAGCCGGTCGCCGACCTGTTCGGCGGCCGTCCGGAACAGCACGGCGCGCTCCTGTTCGGTGAGGCTGAACCATTCGCCCGTGGTGCCCCCGACGATGAGCCCGTGCAGCCGCTCGGCGGCGAGCCAGTCCAGTTGGACCCGCCAGGCGGCGAGGTCCAGCTCGCCGGTGGCGGTGAACGGGGTGGTGACGGCCGGGAGATAGCCGAACCAGTCGACGCTGTCACGGTCCACTTCTGGTCCTTTCGACGGGCGGCGTCGTACCGCCCACGTGCGCGACGCGGGCCGGGTGACGTGCCGGGTGGGGTCAGGGGGTCGGCGGGGTGACCGCGATGATGAGCCGGGCTCGCTGGTCGCTGGCGTTGCGGTAGAGGTGGGGCAGTCGGGAGTCGAAGGTGATCGCCTCGCCGGTACTCAGCACGTGCTTCTCGCCACCGATCTCGGCGACGACCTCGCCGATGACGGCGATCGCGCACTCGGTCGAGGGGTGCGCCCACGGCTCGGCGGAGCTGGCGTCGCCGGGTGCCAGCTCGGCTTCGAGCACCTCCAGGTCGCCCCGCCCCGGGGTGAGCCGGTCGTAGGCGATCTGCCCGGGGGGTGCGGCGAGCCGGGTCCGCGAGCCGGGCCGGCTGATGTGCACCAGCGGTGCGTCCGGCTCGGAGAAGAGCGCCGCGATGGAGGTGTCGAAGACCCTGGCGAGCTTACGCAGAGTGGCCAAGCTGGGGTCTGTCGCGCCATTCTCGATCTGGCTGAGCAGGGCGGGTGACACGTCGGCCGCGGCCGCGAGCTGGCGCAGCGTCAGGGAGTGCTGCTGGCGCAGGTCGCGGAGCTGGTCACCGAGCATGCGTCTTTCCTCGTTCCAAAACAGTGTGGCTAGAAATGTTTGACGTAACTATACGCTGCTGTCTAGCATGGTCAAACACAAGGCGAACGTGTTTGGTGCAACTAGACAAGCGACGTCGGGGCACGAACCGGACAGGAGTTCCGTCCGGACACATCCAACCTCATGACGGTGTCCGGGCGAAGCCCCGCGGGCCGCCATCGGTTGGCACCAGCGGCCCGGCCGCGGCGTCACCGGCGACGCCGGGCACGACAACCCCCCAGAGCCCGTCTCGCACGGGCCGGTCCATACGAAGGTAGGAACAGCATGTCGGTGTCCCCTCGCCGGCTCCGCGTCGGAGCGATCGCTCTGGCGGCGCTGGTCATAGCCTCCAGCACCGCGTGCAGCGCGGGCGGCAGCGGAGGAAACGGTAACGGTGGTTCGGCAAAGACCCTCACCGTCAACACCTCGTTCGTCCTCAAGACCCTCGACCCCGGCCGGATCTACGAGGCGACCGGCCTCACCGCCGTGCACTCCCTCTACGACACCCTGCTGACCTTCAAGGGCTCGGACGTCAGCAAGCCGGTCCCGGCACTGGCCGAGTCGTACGAGGCCTCCGCCGACGCGAAGACCTTCACCTTCAAGCTGCGCGAGGGCGTGAAGTTCTCCGACGGCACCGCGCTGACCGCCGACGACGTGGTCTTCTCCCTCAACCGGCTGAAGAACGTCAAGGCCAGCCCGGCGGTCATGGTCAGCGGCCTCACGGTCGCCAAGACCGACGAGCGGACCGTGGTGGTCACCTCGGCGACCGCCGACCCGAACATCCCGGTGGTGCTCTCGATGCCGTCGACCGGGGTGGTCAACTCCAAGGTCGCCAAGGAGCACGGCGCGACGGACGCCGCCGACGCCGCGAAGAGCGACACCGCGCAGCAGTACCTCGACACCAACTCGATCGGCAGCGGCCCGTACGTGCTGAAGTCGTACGACCCGTCGTCGCAGGTGGTGCTGGAGGCCAACCCCAACTACTGGGGCACCAAGCCCGAGTTCAGCCGGGTCGTGCTGCGCAACATGGACGTGCAGACCCAGAAGCTGACCATGCAGCGGGCCGGCGGCTCGGAGATCGCGCTGGACATCTCCGGCAAGCTGCTGGAGGGGTTGCCGGACACGCTGAAGACCTCCGCCATGCAGGACACCGTCTACTTCCTCTTCCTCAACGCCGACCCGGCCGTTTCCGGGGTGACCGCGAACCCGAAGTTCAACCAGGCGCTGCGCGCCGCCATCGACTACCAGGGCATCGCCGGGCTGTACGGCAAGGGCGCCGCCCCCGGCGCCGGGCTGGTGGCCCCCGCCTACCCGGGCGCGCTGCCCGCCGGTGAGGAGTCGAAGCGTGACGTGGCGAAGGCCAAGGCGTTGCTCACCGAGGCGGGCCTGACCAACCCCACGGTCAAGTTCAACTACCCGGCCATCACCTACAAGGGGGTCGACCTGGGCACGGTGGCAACCAAGGTGCAGGGCGACGCCGCCGAGGCCGGCATCAAGCTGGAGCTGACCCCGCAGCCGCTGACCACGTTCCTCGACGAGATGCGTACGGGCAAGATGGCCCTCGGATTCACCCCGCAGAGCCTCAACTACCCGGTCGCCGACTCGCTGATCAACAACATGTCCCCCGGCCAGGCCACCGCGCTGCGCTCGGGCTGGACGGTGGAGCGGGCCGACCCGGCCGTCGTGGCCGCCGGCAAGAAGGTCACCGAGACCCTCGACCTGGCCGCCCGGGCCACCGCCATGCAGGACTGGCAGCGGGCGATGAACGCCGCCTCGCCGTACCTCGTCCTGGCCAGCAACTCCTCCACCGTGGTGGCGAGCGGCGACCTGACCGGCACGGACTACACCGCCGCCGGTTGGCAGGTCGACCTCGCCTCGGTGGGCCGGAAGTAGTCACTCCATGACGACGACAGTCGACGACGCCGAGCCGGGCACGGTCACCACGACCGTGTCCCGGCCCCGGCCGCACCGCTCACTGCTGCTGTTCCTGGTCAAGCGGGTGGCCATCACCGCCGGCCTGCTGCTGGGCGTCACGATCGTGACGTTCGGCCTGGTCACGGTGGTGCCCGGCGACCCGGTCACGGCCAACCTCTCCGACCAGGCGCTCAACGACCCGGCGACGGTGGCCGCGTTCCGCGAGAAGTGGGGCCTGGACCAGCCGCTGTACGTGCAGTACTTCCAGTACCTGGGCAACTTGCTGACGGGTGACCTCGGGATCTCCCAGCAGACCGGCCGGACCGTCACGGACGACCTGTTCCAGTACGTGCCGGCGACCATGGAACTGGCCATCCCCACCATGGTGCTGGCGCTGCTGATCGGCACCGGGATCGGCATGCTCGCCGCCGTCCGCAACGGCCGGATCACCGACCAGCTGATCCGCGTCGGCGCGCTGCTCGGCCTCTCCACCCCGCCGTTCTGGCTGTCGCTCGTCGTGCTCTACGTGTTCTTCTACCAACTCGGCCTCGCGCCCAGCGGCGGCCGGCTCTCCACCGACTTCAGCCCACCGCCGACGGTGACCGGGATGTACACGGTCGACGCCGCCGTCGCCGGGCAGTGGGACGTCGCCTGGGACGCCGCCCAGCACCTGATCCTGCCGGTGCTCGTGCTGACCAGCCTGACCGTGGCGATGCTGGTCCGGTTCGTCCGCTCGTCCATGCTGGAGGTGCTCCAGCAGGACTACATCCGGGCCGCGTACGCGAAGGGCCTGCCCGCCCGGGTGGTGTTCCGCCGGCACCTGCTGCGGGCCGGGCTGGTCCCGGTGATCACCGTCTCCGGTCTGGCCTTCGCCTCGTTGCTCTCCGGCACGGTGCTGGTGGAGAACATCTTCGGCTGGCCGGGCCTCGGCCAGTACGCGTACCGCAGCGCGACGGCGCTGGACCTGCCCGCGATCCTCGGCGTCAGCCTGTTCGTGGCGCTGGTCTACACGCTGGTCAACCTCACCGTCGACCTGCTGTACGGGCTCATCGACCCGAGGATCCGGCTGTCATGACCACACTCACACCCGACCCCGTGGCGCCCGACCCGAAGGCGACCGACGCGCTGGCCCGGCGCCGGTTGCTGGGCCGGCTGCGCGGTCGCTCGACCGGGCGGCCCATCTGGCGGCAGCCGATCGCCGTGGTGGCCCTGGTCATCCTCGGCGGGTGGCTGCTGACGGCGCTGTTCGCCCCGCTCGTCGCGCCGTACGACCCGTTGGCGCAGAGCCCGGACGCGTACGCCCCGCCGTCGGGCACGCACTGGTTCGGCACCGACTCCCTCGGCCGGGACGTGTTCAGCCGGGTGATCCACGGTTCGCGCCTGTCGATCCCGCTCGCGCTCGCCATCGTCTCGCTCGCCCTGCTGATCGGCGGCCTGCTCGGCCTGGTCGCCGGCTACGTGGGCCGGTTCGTCGACGAGGCGCTGATGCGCCTGACGGACCTGGTCTTCGCGTTCCCGCAGATCATCCTGGCGATGGCGGTGACCGCCGCGTTCGGGCCCAGCACCCGCAACGCCGTCCTCGCGCTGGTCATCGTCTCCTGGCCGGTCTACGCCCGGGTCATCCGCAGCGCCGTGCTGACCATGCGCGGCGAGGACTATCTCAGCGCCGCCCGGCTGCTCGGCATCGGGCCGGTCCGCGCGCTGCGCCGCGACGTCCTGCCCAACAGCGTGGGGCCGGCGATCGTGCTGGCCACCCTGGAGCTCGGCAACGCCGTGCTGCTGCTCTCCGCGCTGTCCTTCCTCGGTCTCGGTCCCCGCCCGCCGGCCGCCGAGTGGGGCTCGATGGTGGCGCTCGGCTCGCAGGACCTCTCCATGTGGTGGGTCAGCGTCTTCCCCGGCCTGGCCATCCTCACCGTGGTGATGGCCTTCAACGTGCTCGGCGACGCGCTGCGCGACCGGATCGACCCCCGCTACGCGAAGGGACGTTGAGAATGCGACCGCTGCTCGAGGTCGACTCCCTGGCCGTCACCCTGCCCGGCCCCACGGGGCCGCTGCCGATCCTGCACGACGTGTCGTTCACCGTCGGTGAGGGTGAGATGGTCGGCATCGCCGGGGAGAGCGGGTGCGGCAAGAGCCTCACCGCGCAGACCCTGCTCGGGCTGCTGCCCGCCGGCGCCAAGGTCACCGGATCGGCCCGGTTCGACGGGACCGAACTGCTCAACCTGGACACGAAGCGCTGGCAGAAGGTGCGCGGGGCCGGGATCGCGATGGTCTTCCAGGACCCCACCGCCGCGCTGCACCCGATGCTCACGGTGGGCCGGCAACTGACCGAACACATGCAGGTCCACCTGGGCCTGGATCGGCGCGCGGCGGACCGGCGGGCGGTGGAACTGCTCGACCAGGTCCGCATCCCCGACCCGCAGCGGGCGGTGCGGGCGTACCCGCACCAGTTCTCCGGCGGCATGCGGCAGCGGGCGGCCATCGCGATCGCCCTCGCCGCCCGCCCCCGGCTGCTGATCGCCGACGAGCCGACCACCGCGCTGGACGTGACGGTGCAGGCCGGCATCCTCGCGCTGCTGGACCAGTTGCGCGCCGAGACCGGGCTGGCCGTCGCCTTCATCACCCACGACCTCGGGGTGCTCAGCGCGCTCACCACCCGCGGGTACGTCTTCTACGCCGGGCGGGTGGTGGAGACCGGCCCCACCGGGGCGCTGCTCACCGCGCCGCGCCACCCGTACACGGCGGCGCTGCTCGGCGCCCGCCCGCACGGCACCCAGGCCGTCGGCACGCTGCGTCCCATCCCGGGCGGGCCGCCGGCGCCGGGGCAGGCGCCGCCCGGATGTCCGTTCCAACCCCGGTGCGGGTACGCCGAGCCGTCGTGCGGCACCGCGCCTCCCCCGCTGTCCCCCGCCGGCGCCGACCGGTCGGTGGCCTGCGTGGTCCGTCCGCACCTGGAGGTGGCGGCATGAACGAGCCGGTCGGATCGGGCAGCCTGCTCGAGATCAGCGACGTCGAGGTGGAGTACAAGCCGCGCGGCCGGGGGCCGGTCCGGGCGGTGGCCGGGGTGAGCCTGGAGGTGGCGCCGGGCCAGATCGTCGGCCTGGTCGGCGAGTCCGGCTGCGGCAAGTCGTCGCTGGCCCGGGTGGCGGTCGGGCTGGCCGCGCCGAGCGCCGGGACGATCCGGTTCGCCGGCCGCCCGATCACCCCGCTCGGCTGGCGGCGCCGGCCGGTGCCGGAGGTCGGGCTCCAGATGGTCTTCCAGAACCCGTACGCGTCGCTTAACCCCCGGCGCACCATCGGCGCCCAACTCCTCGACGGGGTGCCGGACACGGTGACCGGGGCTGCCCGCCGGACGCGGGTCGCCGACCTGCTGGACCGGGTCGGGATGCCGGGCGAGGCCGCGGAGCGCTATCCGCACCAGTTCTCCGGCGGCCAGCGGCAACGGCTCGCGATCGCCCGGGCGCTCGCGCCGGAACCCCGGATGATCATCGCGGACGAGCCGGTCACCGCGCTGGACGCGTCGTCGCAGGCGCAGGTGGTCAACCTGCTCGTCGGGCTGGTCCGGGACCTGGACATGGGGATGCTCTTCATCTCGCACGACCTCTCCCTGGTGCACGAGATCGCCGACGTGACGGCGGTGATGTACCTGGGCCGGATCGTCGAGACCGCGCCCACCCGTCAGCTGTGGCACTCGCCCCGGCACCCGTACAGCCGGGCGTTGATCGACGCGGTGCCGCAGATCGGCCCCCACCCGCAGCTGCCCAGGACGCTCGCCGGGGAGGTGCCCGACCCGGCGCACGCGCCGGCCGGCTGCCGGTTCCGGCCGCGCTGCCCGCACGCCTTCGGGCCGTGCGGCAAACAGCCGCCCACGCTCGACCTCGGCGGCCGCAGCGCCGCCTGCTGGCTCAACGACCCCGCGGTGGCGCCGACCACCGTGCCCGCCGCGTAGAGGACACCGCATGCACATCCCCACCGAACAGGTCCTGGTCAACCTCGCGCTCTACGACGGCGTCCGGGACGACGTCCAGCGCGACAGTGGCATCTGGATCGGCGCCGACGGCACGATCCGCGCGGTCGGGCCGGTCGACGACGTCCTCGCCGAGGCGGGTGACGCCAGGGTGGTCGACCTGCACGGCGACCACGTCATGCCCGGCCTGACCAACATGCACGTCCACCTGTCGCTCGGCCTGCCCGGCCACTTCGGCGACGAGGTGCACCGGTCGAACCTCGCCGAGCTGGTGCTGCTGATGGCCGACTCGGCCCGCCGGACCCTGCACGCCGGAGTGACCACCGCCCGGCTCGTCGGCGAGAGCCGGTACGCCGACTTCGCCCTGCGCAAGGGGATCGAGCGCGGCGCGGTGGACGGCCCGCGGATCTTCACCGCCGGGCACGCGCTCTGCTGCACCGGCGGGCACGGCTGGGAGGCCGACGCGCTGGAGGCCGACGGGGCGGACGGCTTCCGCCGGCTCACCCGGCAGCAGATCCGGGCCGGCGCCGACCTGATCAAGGTGTGCATCTCCGGTGGCATCGCCGGCGAGTTCGAGTCGATCGACACCCCGCAGCTGCTCGACGACGAGTTGGCGGCGGTGATCCGGGTGGCGCACGACTGGGGTCGTAAAGTCACCGCGCACGCCGGCCCGGCCGATTCGGTGCGCCGGGCCGTGGAACTCGGGCTGGACTGCGTCGAGCACGGCTACGAGCTGACCGACGAGGTGACCCGGCTGATGGCCGAACGGGACGTCTGGTATGTCCCGACCATCGTGGTCAGCCGCTGCGAGCAGTTCTTCCGCGACTCCGGCGTGCCAGGCTGGCTGATGGACCGCGCCCTGGCCGCCGGGCCCCGGCACTGGGAGAGCCTCCAGCACGCCATCCGCAACGGGGTGCCGATCGCGCTGGGCAGCGACATGCCGCCGCACGCCGGCTACGACGAGACGACCGCGACCGTGCGCGAGCTGGAGTTCATGGTGGAGGCCGGGATGCCCGTCGCCGACGCGCTGAAGTCCGCCACCATCCGCCCGGCGCAGTGGCTGGGCCAGGCCGACACCCTCGGCAGCGTCGAGGTGGGCAAGCAGGCCGACCTGCTCGTGCTGCGCGACGATCCCACCCGCTCGGTGTCCGCGCTGCGCACCCTGCACACGGTGCTCAAGGGTGGCGTCTCCTACCGCGACGACCACGGCCGCCTCGGCGTCGCCCGATGACGACGATCACCGAGGTCGCCGACCGGTACCTCGACGCGCTCGCCGGACTGGACCCGGAGGCGGCCGAGGCGGCTGGTCGTACGCCCGACTCGCGCTTCGCGGACCTCTCCCCCGACGGCTTCGCCGCCCGGGCGGAGCTGGCCCGTGGCACCGCTGCGGCGGCGGCCGGCGCCAGCGCCGACGGCACGGCGCAGCGGGCGCTGGCCGGCGCGCTGATCGACCGGCTGGCCAGCGAGGTCGACCTCTACGACGCGGGCTTCACCACCCGGCTGCTGGCCCCGCTGGCGACGCCGGTGCACCTGGTCCGGCAGGTCTTCGACAACCTGCCCCGCGACACCGCGCAGGACTGGGCGGTCGTCGCCGCGCACCTGCGCCGGGTGCCCACGGCCCTCGGCCAGTACGCCGAGACGCTGCGCCACTCGGCCGGGCGGGGGCACCTCGTCGCCCGCCGGCAGGTGCTGGCGGCCGCCGACCAGTGCACCGCCTGGGTCACCTCCGACGACTTCTACGGCCGGCTGGTGGCCGGGTGCCCGGACGGGCCGCTGGCCGGCGAGCTGGCCGCCGGGGCCCGGTCGGCCGCCGCCGCGACGGCGGACTTCGCCGCGTTCCTGCGTACCGAGCTGGCGCCCCGGGCCACCGAGGTCGACGGCGTCGGCCGCGACCTGTACGCCGTCACCGCGCGCAGCTTCCTCGGCGCGACGGTCGACCTGGACGAGCTGTACGCGTACGGCTGGGAGGAACTGGCCCGCACCGCCGCCGAGCAGCGCGTGGTCGCCGCCGAGCTCGGGTACCCGGACGTGGCGGGCGCACGGGCCGCACTGGACGCCGACCCCGCCGGACGAATGCCGGTCGGGCCCGACCTGGAGCGGTGGCTGCGGGAGCGCACCGAGCAGCTCACCGACACCCTGGACGGCCCGCACTTCGACATCCCGGCCGCCACCCGCCGGGTGGTGTGCCGGATCAGCCCCGCCGCCTCCGGGGTCATGTACTACACCCCGCCCGACGCGAGGTTGACCCGCCCGGGCGGGATCTGGTGGTCGACGCCCCCCGGCGAGGCGACGGTGCCGGTGTGGCGGCACGTCGGGACGCTCTGCCACGAGGGCCTGCCCGGGCACCACCTCCAGCACGCGATCACCCTCACCACCGCCGACCTGCACCCCTGGCAGCGGTCGCTGTGCCAGGTACACGGGTACGCCGAGGGCTGGGCGCACTACGCCGAACGCCTCGCCGACGAGCTCGGCCTCTACGCCGGCCCCGCCGAGCGGCTCGGGATGCTCGACGGGCAGATGTGGCGCGCCGCCCGGGTGGTCATCGACCTCGGCCTGCACCTGGACGTGCCGATCCCGGCCGGGACCGGCTTCACCGACGCGCGCCGGTGGACCCCCGAGCTGGCCGTGGACTTCCTGATCCGCGTCGCCGGGCTGGACCCGGCGACCGCGCGGTTCGAGGTCGACCGGTACCTGGGCTGGCCGGCGCAGGCGTTGGCCTTCAAGGCCGGGGCTCGGCTCTGGCAGCAGGCCCGCCGGGAGGCCGAACGGCGCGAGGGCGCCGGGTTCGACCGCAAGCGGTTCCACCAGCGGGCCCTGCGGCTCGGGCCGATGGGGCTCGACCCGCTGCGCGCCCGCCTCGCCGAACTCTCCTGACCCGCGACACCCCCGTCCGCCCCGACCGGAAGCGAGCCCCCGATGACCGTTGACGATCTCACCGCCGCCATCACCGACATGTACCGGTCGTTGGGCGACCGGGCGGCGTTCGACGCCCGGCTGCACCCCGAACTGACGATCTGGGAGTCCGACGCGCCCGGCCTGCTGGACGGGCTGGCCGCCCTGGACGACCTGCGGGACCGCCGGGCGGCCGGCCGGGGAACGACCGCGCCCCCGACCTCGGTCGCCCCCGAGCAGTTCCGGGCCGAGGCGTGGAACGACACCGGCCTGGTCCGCTACGTCCTGCGGGCCCGGTACGCGGCCGGGCAGCCGGACGACTGTTTCCGGGTGACGGACGTGCTGCGCCGCGACGAGCGGGGCTGGCGGATCGTGCACCACCACGCGGAGGCCCTCCGATGAGCGCCGAGGAACCGGTCACCGACCTGTACGACCTGCGGGTCGTGGTGGAGCGGATCGAGGGTCGCTCCGTCTGCGGCCTCCAGCCGGGCGACCACATCGACCTGACCGAGTCGAGCCGGCTCACCATCCCCGCCGGCCGGCACTTCTGCCTCTACGCCCTCGCGGCGTGCCTGCCGTTGTTGCCGGCCAAGCAGCGCCCGTTGCCGCCGGAGGACTGGCTGGCCCGGGACTGCCACGTGGCCTGCCCGGATCCGGACGAGCGGGTCATCCTGCGCATCGAGCGGACCGCCCGGCGACAGATTCCGACTGGAGAACTGACGTGAGCACCGACGACGGACGCCGGCTGGTCGGCATCGGACTCCAGTCCGACAAGAGCGCCGACGAGTACGCAGCGCTGGCCGAACTCGCCGAGCGGCACGGTTTCGACGTGCTGTCGGTCTTCGGTGACCTGATGTACCAGCCGCCGTTCTTCCCGCTGTTGGTGGCCGCGCGGCACACTCGGCGGATCCGGCTCGGGTCGGCCTGCCTCAACCCGTTCACCATGCATCCGGTGGAGATCGCCGGGCAGGTCGCGGCGCTGGACCTGGCGTCGAACGGGCGGGCCTACCTCGGGCTGGCCCGGGGCACCTGGCTGGACCAGGTCGGGGTGGCGCAGGCCCGGCCGCTGCGGCGGATCACCGAGACCGTCGACGTGGTCCGGCTGCTGCTGTCCCGCGACGACCGGGGTTTCCAGGGCCGGGAGTTCACCGTGGCGCCCGGCACCGCGCTGCGCTACGCCCCGGTCCGCGCCGACGTGCCCGTCCTGGTGGGCACCTGGGGTCAGCAGACCGCCCGGACGGCCGCCGCGTTCGCCTCGGAGATCAAGGTCGGCGGGTCGGCCAACCCGGCGATGGCCAAGACGATGCGGGCCTGGCTGGACGACGCCACGCCCGCCGGCCGGGCCGGTGACCCGGTCGGTGTGGTGCTCGGCGCCGTGACCGTGGTGGACGAGGACGGCGCCCTGGCCCGTCGGGTGGCCCGTACGGAGGTGGCCATGTACCTCGCCGTGGTCGCCGCCCTCGACCCGAACGTCGACATCGACCCGGAGCTGCTGTCGCGGATCCAGGCGCATGTCGCCCGCCAGGAACACGACCTTGCCGGCGCGCTGATCGGTGGGGACCTGCTCGACCTGTTCGCCTTCTCCGGCACCCCCGAACACGTCGCGGCGCAGGCCGCGGCGGTGTTCGACGCCGGGGCGACCCGGGTGGAGTTCGGCACCCCGCACGGTCTGACCCCGACCGGCGGTGTCGACCTGCTCGGCCGCCGGGTGCTGCCGCTGCTGCGGGGATGACGCCGTGGCGGGGGTGGGCCTGCACCCCCCGCTCCCGCCACGGGCCTCGCCGTTCCCCGCCGTCCCGATGCGACGTGACCACGGTCGAGCGCCGTCGGCGGTGTGACGTGTCAGCCATTCGCCGCTATTGACCGGCGTTGATCAATATGCTATCCCGCCATCTTTGCGCATCGTAGAAAGCGGCGGAAACCTCCCCTTTCGGATTCAGGCACGGCCAGCAACCAAGGCGTGACACATTGCCTTTCGTCGTTGCATAATGGCCGCCGCACGCGCTGTCGGGACCGTCGGTTCCCGATACAGCGACGCTGACCGAAGGGGACAATTCCGTGAAGCGGGACCACTCACCTGTGTTGCCTGGCGACGGTGCCACGGACTATGCGCGCTACATGCGTACGGACACGCTGCTCGACCTGCAACGCAGCCCGGAGGAGATGATCCACCGCGACGAGTTGCTCTTCCAGGTGGTACACCAGTCCACCGAGCTGTGGCTGAAGCTCGCGGCGGCCGAGCTGACCGAGGCGGTCGCCCGGGTCCACGCCGGCAAGCTCGCGGCGGCCACGCCGCTGCTGGCCCGGGCGACGCTCGGGGTACGGCTGGTCACCGACCAGTTGGAGATGTTCCGATACCTCTCCCCGGCCGACTTCCAGGCCATGCAGCCGGCGCTGGGCAAGGGTTCCGGCGCCGAGTCCCCCGGCTGGCGGCGGGTGCAGGCCGCGAGCCGGCAGCTCGGCCGGGCCTTCACCGACCACCTCGCCGCACGCGGAACCACCCTGGCGGCGCTGCCCGGAGCTGACCCGACGGAGCCCGTCCACCTGCTCGCCGAAGCGATGACGGAGTGGGACGAGCGGGTGTCGCTGTGGCGGGCTCGGCACTACCAGGTCGCCCTGCGCGTCGGAGGTCACGCCGCCGACGGCACCGAGGCGACGATGCTCGCCAAGCTCATCGGGCACCGCTTCTTTCCCGAACTGGGGCAGGCCGGCACGAAGTCGGCCCGCAGGTGAAAGTGACCGCTCCCATGCCGACCGGGCCCGTCAATCTCCGCCCACCCGGAATTCACAATCCTTCTCGCCGCACGTGGTCGACCCTGGGCGAAATGTCGAGGTGCGGTTCGTGCGTGAACTGACGAGTTGGCTGTCGGGCACCGCCGAGGCCGACAATTTTCCCTATTCCGAGGTGCTGGCGGAGTTTCACCGGGTCGGTAAACACTTCGTCGAAAAGGAACTTCTCGCCCTGCTCGACCAGATCCGGACCCAGGTGACCGTACCGGCGGCCGGCCCGCCGGCGCCCGCGGTCCGGCTGCTGCGTGACTTCCTCGACGTCGCGCTCGACAAGTGGGACGGCCGGTACGACTACCGCAGCTACCTGGCGCTGCGCCTGCTCCGACTGCCCTGCGGTGAGGACGACGGACCGGGCCGGGAGGACGACGGGCACGGCGACGGCGACGGGCCGGTCGCCGGAGCCGACAGCGCGCGCCGGGGCCGCGACCAGCTGCTCGTCCGCCTGGTCGCCGACGCGCTGGCGTTCGAACTGGCCGCCGGGGCCGACGCCACCGACCTGCTGCCGCAGGACCGTCCGAGCCGGGAGGTGGTGGCCAAGCGCTGCCGGCTGGGCGTGCGGGCCGCGTCGCCCGCCCTCACCCGGCTGGGCCTGGCCGGGGCGGTCCACGACCGGGAACCGGCGGCGCCGGCGACACTGCGGGACCTCGCCGCCGGACTCGACCCCGCCGGTGAGCTGGCCCTGCGGCTGAGCATGCTGCCGGTCTACGTGTCGCACGACGAGTACCTGTTCATCCGGGTGCTCCAGGCGTACGAGAGCCTCTTCGCGGGGCTCGCCGACGAACTGCGCGCCACGATCGCCGCCCTCTCCGCCGGCCAGGCGCGACAGGCCGCCGACCGGCTGGCGTACGCCTGCGGGCAGCTCACCGCCGCCGGGCCGCTGTTCTCGCTGCTGGCCACCATGCAGCCGGCGGCGTTCCGGACGTTTCGCCAGTACACCGAGGGGGCGAGCGCCATCCAGTCCCGCTCCTACAAGCTGGTGGAGTCGCTGTGCCGCACCCCCGAGGGGCCGCGGCTGGAGTCGCCCGCCTACCACCAGGTGCCGGAGGTCCGCGACCGGGTGCGCGCCGGTCAGCCGTCGGTCGACGAGGCGTTCCGGGCGGCGGTACGCGACGGCCTGCTCACCGGCCCGGACGGTGACCTGGTGGAACAGGCGATGCGCGGGTTCGCCACAGCCGTGCACCAGTGGCGGCGGACCCACCACCGGCTGGCGACCCGGATGCTCGGCCCCCGCCCCGGCACCGGCTACACGGAGGGCACGCCCTACCTGGCCGCCGTCCGGTCCATCCCGGTCTTCACCTCCGTAACCCACGATCCGATTTCATCGCGGACCACCGACCCGACCGGAGGCGCCCCCTCGTGAGCCCGCCCCACCCGGCCTACGGCCCCGACACCGCCGAATGCCTCGACGCCACCGCGCAGGCCGCCCTGCGCGCCGAGTTTCCGCTGCTGAGCACCTGCGTCTACCTGAACAACAACTCCACCGGCGCGGTGCCGAGAGACGCGGAACACGTGCTCACCGGCTACTGGGAGACGCTGCGTGGCTGGCGCGACGAGGTCTGGCAGGACTGGCACGTCGGCCTCGACCGGTACGCCGACTCGGTCGCCGCCCTCATCGGCGCACCCCCGGGCAGTGTCGTCACCGACGCGAACCTGAGCACGCTACTCGCCCGGGTGGCGTCCTGTTTCGACTACCGCGCGCCGCGCGACCGGGTCGTCACCACCGACCTGGAGTACCCGACCGTGCCGTTCATCTTCAACGCGTTCCGCCGCTACGGCGCCCGGCCCGACGTCGTCAGGTCGGGAGGTCCCCGCTTCGACGAGGACGCCCTCGAGGCGCGTATCGACGAGCGGACGCTGCTGGTGTGCGTCCCGCACGCCAGCTTCTCCTCCGGCGCCACCATCGACCTGTCCCGGCTGGTGCGGCGGGCCCACGACGTCGGCGCCCTGGTGGTCGTCGACGCCTTCCAGAGCGTGGGGGTCGTGCCGCTGGACGTGACGGCGCTCGGCGTCGACGTCGTCCTCGGCGGCGCGCACAAGTGGCTGTGCGGGGTCGGCACCGCCTTCCTGTACGTCCGCCCGGAGTTGGCGACCCGGCTGGAACCGGCGGCCACCGGCTGGCAGGCCGGCGACCGGGCGCTCACCTTCCAGCCGTCGACCGGCTGGGCGCCCGGCGCGCGGCGGTTCGCCGGCGGAACACCGTTCCCGCTCACCTCGCTGGTCTCCCAGGTCGGCCTGGACCTGCTGGCCGGGGTGGGCGTCGCCGCGATCCGCCGGCACTCGCTCGCCTGCACCCGGCGGATCCTGGACCGGGCGGCGGCAGCCGGCATCGACGTGGTCAGCCCGGTCGAGCCGCACCGGCGCGGCGGCGTGGTGTGCCTGGACGTCGCCGACGGCGAGGCGGTCAAGCGGCGGCTGGCCGCGCGGGACATGGTCTGTAGCTGGCGGGGCTACCTGCGGGTCGGCCCGCACGTCTACAACACCCTTGCGGAGATCGACGCGTTCATGGACGCGCTGGAAGAGGAGCTGGGCCGGTGAACGTCACGCTGTCACCGCGGGCGCTGATGAGCCTGCTGGCCAACGGGCCCAAGGCCATGGACGTGCTGGAGACCGCGCTCGGCATGGGTCTGCTCGACGCGCTGGAGCCGGGGCCGGCCCGCCTCGGCGAGCTCGCCGGGCGGTTCGAGGTACGGCCGCTGCGGCTCTACAAGTTCCTCGACTGCCTGGAGAGCCTCGGCTTCGTCGAGCGCAGCGAGCCGGGTGACGACATCGCCGCGGCCACGTACCGGGCCGTGCCCGGGCTCCGGGACGCCGTCACGGCGGTGGTCGGCCCGGACGCCGTCGAACGTGACCGGGACCGCTACCCCTGGCGGCGGCTGCACGGCCGGCTGGGCGAGAGCCTGCGCGGCGAGGTCAGCATGGGCGACGACGACTTCACCTGGCCACCGAGGACCGACGAGCAGACCGCCGCCTTCGAGCGCAGCATGGCAGTCGGGCTCGGCCCGGTGATCGAGGCGGTGCACCGCAACGCCGACCGGCTGTGGCCGGGTCGGCGGCGCCTGCTGGACGTCGGCGGCGGTGACGGCACGCTCGCCGCGCACGTCCTCGACGACGCCCCGGGGCTGCGGGTCGACGTGTACAACCTGCCTGCCGTGGCACCGCTGGTGGCGGCCACCCGGATCCGAGGAGGGCACCCGGACCGGCTGGGCTTCGTCGGCGGTGACTTCCTGGCCGAGCCGTTGCCGTCGGGCTACGACGCGCTGGCGTTCGTCCGGGTGCTGCACGACTGGCCGAACGAGGTCGCCCGACGGCTGGTCGAGAAGGCGTACGCGGCCCTGGAGCCGGGCGGGATGCTGCTGATCTGCGAGGAGTTCCGCACCCCGGACCGGCTGGCCGTGCAGTTCTTCTGGAGCTACTTCCTGATCGGGGTCGACAGTTGCGTGAGCCGGCTGCGCGAGGTCGAGTTCTACACCGGCCTACTCAAGGAGGTCGGCTTCGACCGGGTGGCGGTGCTGCCCGGCGGCTGGGAGCTGATCCGCGCGTACAAACCGGCGGCCGGGACCTGACCGGCGCGAGGCCGGCGATCCCGCGTCGCGTCGGCCCCGGTGTTTGACCGCCGGGGCCGGGGGAAGACCGTGCGCCCAGGGCCGATTCGGCGAGGAGCGACGATGGCGGACGCAGGACGGGCCAGGAAGGCCACCGGGGCGCGCAAGGCCCCGATGAAGCGGACGGCGGCGGCGAAGAAGGTGGCGACGGCCACGAAGCGGGCCACCGGGGCGACCGCGGCCAGGTCCCCGGGTGGGAAGCCCACTCCGACGACCGCCCGGGTGGCCCGGAAGAAGGACACCTCGGCCACGGCGGCGCCGGCCCGCGCCGGCAAGGCGCCGGCCACGGCCGCGCCGGCGAAGAAGGCGCCCGCCAAGAAGGTGGCGAAGTCCGCCGCGACCCGCGCCGGCGCGGCCTCGAAGACCCCGGCCCGCAAGGCGACGACCATGGAGTCGTTCGGCAGCCGGCGTACGCCCCGGACGAGCGCCCGCTGACCCGCCCGGACGCCGGTCACCTCAGGCCGTCGGCCAGAATGGGCCGGTGGTGAAGCGATCCCGCCGGAGGGCGGCCGACGACCGGGACGGGCCCTGCCCCTGTGGCTCCGGCCAGCCGTACGCCGGATGTTGCGGGCGGCTGCACCGTGGCGAGGCGGACGCGGCGACCGCCGAGGCGCTGATGCGCTCGCGCTACAGCGCCTTCGCCGTCGGCGACACCGGGTACCTGCTGCGCAGTTGGCACTCCTCGACCCGGCCACGCCAACTCGACCTCGACCCCGGCCAGCGCTGGACGGGACTGGAGATCGTCGACACCGACCGGGGTGGGCTTTTCGACGCCACCGGCGCCGTCGAGTTCCGGGCCCACCACCGGGCCGGCGGCCACCCGGGAACGCAGGCCGAGCGCAGCCGGTTCGTCCGCGAGGACGGCCGCTGGGTCTACCTCGACGGGCTGCCCGGCTGACGGGGGTGCCGGCGCCGTGACCAGCATGGCCGGCGTGCGGGCCCGGTCGTGGTGCCGGGGCACCGCGACCGGGACCCGGTCATCCGTTCGCGGCGACGCCGGTCGACAGGCCGAGCCGGTCGATCGCCGCCGAGACGAGCTCGTCCGGCGTCAGCGACACGTCGAGCACCAGCACCGACTCGTCCGGATGGGGCTGCTCCAGGGTGGCCAGCTGCGACTCCAGCAGGCTCGCCGGCATGTAGTGCCCGGCGCGCCGGGCCATCCGCTCCCGGATCACCTCGGCCGAGCCGTCCAGGTGGACGAACTCGACGCTCGGCGGCCCCTCGCGCAGCACGTCACGGTAGGACCGCCGCAGCGCCGAACAGGCCAGCACCGTCGACACGCCGTCGGCGGCGCGGTCGGCCATCCACCCGGCCAGGTCGCGCAGCCAGGGCAGGCGCGCGCCGTCGTCCAGCGGCACGCCGGCGCGCATGCTCGCGACGTTGGCCGGCGAGTGGAACTCGTCCGCCTCCGCGAAGATCAGCCCGGTGCGGGTGGCGATCCCCAGGGCCACGGTGGTCTTGCCGGCCCCGGACACCCCCATCACGACGACGTGCCGCGTCGGGGACGCGCCCTCACCAGTCATGGACGGTCCCGTCCTGGAGCCGGTTGAACGGCAGGTAGGCCGGCACGTACGGGAACTTCGCGGCGGCCTCCTCGTCCAGCTCGACTCCGAGCCCGGGCTGCTCCCCCGGGTGCAGGTAGC
Organism: Micromonospora peucetia; assembly: GCF_900091625.1. Lineage (NCBI taxonomy): Bacteria > Bacillati > Actinomycetota > Actinomycetes > Micromonosporales > Micromonosporaceae > Micromonospora > Micromonospora peucetia. The sequence continues at coordinate 5,382,598 of NZ_FMIC01000002.1, read as the reverse complement.
CGTCGGTGAAGGTGAACGACTGCCGGAACACCTCGTTGGTGAGCGCCCCGTGCTGCATGAACTCCTGGATGCCGAAGTTGTGGATGGCCAGGTCCAGGTGCAGCGCGGCGGCCATGCCGACCGGCGAGATGTCGGTCGGGCCGTGGATGCCGGACTTGATCTGGTACTGGGCGGCGAAGTCGAGCAGCTTGCGCATGGCCGTGATGCCGCCGGTGTGGGTGACGGCGGAGCGGACGTAGTCGATCAACTGCTCCCGGATGAGCGTCTGGTAGTCCCAGACCGTGTTGAAGATCTCGCCGATCGCCAGCGGGGTGGTGGTGTGCTGGCGGACCAGCCGCAGCGCCTCCTGGTTCTCGGCCGGGGTGCAGTCCTCCAGCCAGAACAGGTCGTACGGCTCCAGCGCCTTGCCGAGCTTGGCGGCCTGGATCGGGGTCATCCGGTGGTGGCCGTCGTGCAGCAGCGGCAGTTCCGGGCCGAACTCGCCGCGGACCGCCTCGAACACGCCGGGCAGGTGCCGCAGGTAGGAGCGGGTGTCCCAGTCCTCCTCGGCGGGCAGCGGGGTGCGCTGCGCCGGCTCGTAGTCGTACCGCTTGCCGTCGGCGCTGGGCTGCGCGGCGACGCCGTACACGGCGTTGATCCCCGGCACCGAGGTCTGCACCCGGATGGAGCGGAAGCCGAGGTCGAGGTGCCGGCGGATCGAGTCGAACAGCTCCGGCAGGTCCCGGCCGGAGGCGTGGCCGTAGGCCATGATGCCGGTGCGCGACGCCCCGCCCAGCAGCTGGTACAGCGGCATCCCGGCGGCCTTGGCCTTGATGTCCCACAGGGCCACGTCGACCGCCGCGATGGCGGCCATGGTGACCGGCCCGCGTCGCCAGTACGCCGAGCGGTAGAGGAACTGCCAGGCGTCCTCGATGCGGTGCGCGTCCCGGCCGATCAGCAGCGGTACGACGTGGTCGCGCAGGTACGAGGCGACCGAGAGTTCCCGTCCGTTGAGGGTGCCGTCGCCCAGGCCGGTGATGCCGTCGTCGGTGGTGATCTTGAGGGTGACGAAGTTGCGGTCGGGGCTGGAAACGATGACGTCAGCTGCGACGATCTTCACGGGGTGCCTCTCTTCCTTCAGGGTGCTCGGGCTGCTAACGGATGACGCTTCCGGCCTCGTGGCCGTCGAGAAGGGACAGTTCGGCGCGGCGCGGCAACCCTTCCCAGTCGCCGGGGCTGGAGACCGCGAAGGCGCCGAGGGTGGCCGCGCGGCGCAGCCGACCGGCCAGGTCGAGCCCGTCGAACCAGCCGGACAGATAGCCCGCGGTGAACGCGTCCCCGGCGCCGACGGTGTCGACGGCGGTCACGGTCAGCGCCCCGGTGTGCCGGACGCCGTCGCGGGCGTGCGCACGGGCACCGTCGGCGCCCAGCTTGACCAGGACCGTGTCCACGCCCCGCCGGAACAGCTCGGCCACGACGGTGGACTCGTCGGCCCCCGGGTCGCCGACCAGGTCCAGCTCGTCGGTGGAGGCGATGACGATCGAGGCGTACCCCGCCAGCGGGGTGAGCGCCTCGCGGGCGGCGGCACGGGACCAGAGGCGGGCCCGGTGGTTGACGTCGAGGCACACCGGGATGCCCGCCCCGGCGGCGGCCTCGGCCGCCCACCGGGTGGCCGCGCGGGCGGTGTCGGACAGCGCCGGGGTGATCCCGGTCAGGTGCAGCATCCGCGCGCCGGCGGTCAGCGGAGCCCGCAGGTCCTCGACGTCGAGCGCGGAGCCGGCCGAGCCGGCCCGGTGGTACTGCACCCGGGTCAGGTCGGCGGTGCGCCGCTCCAGGAACATCAGGCCGGTCGGCCGGTCGGGGTCCCGGCTCACGCCGTCGACGGCGACGCCCTCGGCGCGCAGCTGCCGCAGCACGTACTCGCCGAACTCGTCGGCGCCCACCCGGCCGGCCCAGGCGGCGCGGTGGCCCAGCCGGGCCACCCCGACCGCCACGTTGGACTCGGCGCCGGCCAGGTGCATGGTCAGCGGCCCCCCGGCGGCGAGCGGGCCGGCCGAGCGCAGCGACACCAGGGCCTCGCCGACGGTGAGCAGGTCCGGTGCGGTCATGATCCGGCCGACTCCCGCACGGCGGCGAGGTAGGTGCGCGCCCGCGCCCGCAGGGCGTCCAGGTCGCCGCCGGAGGCGGCGTCACCGACCAGGGGGCCGCCGAGGCCGACCGCGATCGCGCCGGCCCGGAAGTAGCCGGGCACGTCGTCCAGGCCGACGCCGCCGACCGCGACGAACGGGATGTCCGGGAAGGGATCGCGCACCGCCCTGAGGTACGCCGGTCCCCCGACCGCCGCCGGGAACAGCTTGACCACCGACGCCCCCATCCGCATCGCGGTGTACGCCTCGGTCGGGGTGAACGCCCCGGCGGCGACCGGGAGGCCGCGACGCGCCGCCTCGGCGATCGACTCGACCACGGCCGGCGTCACCACGAACTGCGCGCCTGCGGCGGCCACGTCGGCGACGTCGGCGGTGGTGAGCACCGTGCCGGCCCCGACCAGCGACCCGGCGGGGGCCGCCGCGCGCAGCGCCTCGATCACCCGCGTGGCGTCCGGCGTGGTGAGGGCCACCTCCACGACGCGTACGCCCTCCTGGAGCAGCGCGGTGCCCGCGGCCACGGCAGCGGCGGTGTCGGCGCCCCGGATGATGGCGAGGATGCGGGCGTCGGTCAGTTCGACGGTGAGGTTGACGGTCATCGTGGTCACCATTCCGCGTAGGAGCCGTCGCGGTGTCGCCACGTGGGGCTGCGCCACGCGTGTCCGCGCTTGTCCGCCGTCCGTACGGCGTGTTCGTCGATCTCGATGCCGAGGCCGGGTGCCGTGAGCCGCTCGACGTACCCGTCGACGAAGGTCAGCGGGGTCTTGTCGAGGCAGTAGTCGAGCAGCTCGGCGCCGAGGTTGTAGTGGATGCCGATGCTCTGTTCCTGGATCAGGTAGTTGGGCGTGGCGAAGCCGACCTGGAGGCAGGCCGCCAGGGCGATCGGCCCGAGCGGGCAGTGCGGGGCGAGCTGCACGTCGTACACCTCGGCCAGCGCGGCGATCTTGCGGACCTCGGTGATGCCGCCGGCGTGCGAGAGGTCCGGCTGGGCCACCGCGATGCCGGCCTGGAGCACCGGCAGGAACTCCTGCCGGTTGTAGAGCCGCTCCCCCGTCGACACCGGCGTGGTGGTGGAGCGGACGAACTCGCCGATGAGGTGCGAGTTCTCCGGGGCCACCGGCTCCTCCAGGAAGAACGGCCGGTAAGGCTCGAGCAGCGGGGCGACCCGGCGGGCGCTGGCGAGGGTGAACCGGCCGTGGAAGTCGACCGCCACGTCCCGCTCGTCGCCGAGCACCTCGCGGGCGGCGGCCACCCGCTGCACCACGCCGTCGAGTTCGGCGACGGACGCGACCGCGCTCATCCGGCCGGAGGCGTTCATCTTCACCGCGGTCAGGCCCGTGGCGACGGCGGCGCTGATCTGGTCGCGGACCTCGCTCGGCTCGTCGCCGCCGACCCAGCCGTAGACCCGGATCCGGTCCCGGACCGGGCCGCCGAGCAGCTGGTGCACCGGCGCGCCGAAGTGCTTGCCGGCGATGTCCCACAGCGCCTGGTCGAGCCCGGCCACGGCGCTGGCCAGGATCGGCCCGCCCCGGTAGAACGCGCCCTTCGTCATGACCTGCCAGTGGTCCTCGATCCGCAGCGCGTCCCGGCCGACGAGCAGCTCGCTGAGCTGCTCGACGGCGGTGCGGACGGTCTCGGACCGGCCCTCGCAGGTCGCCTCGCCCCAGCCGACGATCCCGGAGGACGTCTCGACCCGGACGAACAGCCAGCGCGGCGCGACGAGGAAGGTCTCCACCCGTGCGATCGTGGTCATGGTTTCCTCATCCCTTCGTCGCGCCGGCGGTGAGGCCGGAGACGACGTACTTCTGCACGAACAGGGCGATCAGCATGATCGGCAGGGTGACCACGGTGGCCGCCGCCATCAGGCCGCCCCAGTCGATGCTGGCGTAGCCGACGAAGTCGAAGATCGCCACCGGGAGCGTCTTGGTGTCGGCCCCGGACAGCACCAGGGCGAACATGAAGTTGTTCCAGGAGAAGATGAACGACAGGATGCCGGCGGTGGCGATGCCGGGCACCGACAGCGGCAGGGTGATCCGCCGGAACGCGCCGATGTGGGTCAGCCCGTCGACGAGCGCCGCCTCCTCGAGCTCGGTCGGCAGGCCGTCGAAGTAGCCCATCATGATGTAGACGATCAGCGGCAGCGACACGAACATGTGGCTGAGGATCAGCGGGGTGAACCCGCCGACCATCTGCAGGTTCGAGAACACGTAGTACCAGGGCACCAGCAGCGAGACGCCGGGGATGACCCGCGCCATGAGCACGACGAGCGCGGACTTCTTCATGTTGAAGCGGCTCATCGAGTACGCGGCGGGCACCCCGAGCAGGAGCGAGAGCACGGTGGCCGCGAACGCCACCCAGAGGCTGTTGCCGATGAACTGGATGTAGTTCGCCTGCTGGAGCACGTTGGAGTAGTTGTCGAACGTCGGGGAGAAGACGAACGCCTTCTCGGTGTCGTAGATGTCGACGTTCGTCTTCAACGACGCGGCGACCATCCAGACCAGCGGCGCGACCAGCGACAACACCACAAGGACGAGAGCCACCGTCCGGAAGACCTTGTACGGCCTGCGCAGCTTCATCGGTTCATCCCCTTCTTGCGGTAGGTCAGGGCCCACATCACCCCGATGATGATCAGGAAGAAGATGATGAGGACTGTCGATGAGACGCCGTAGTCGTTGTAGTCGAAGCTGAGCCCGTAGGCGTACACGTTGAGGGTTTCCACCTCGTGGAACGACCCGCCGCCGCGGCCCTTGGTGGCGTAGAGGATGTCGAAGGTCTTCAGGGCGTCGATACCGCGCAGCAGGATCGCGACGATCACGGTGGGCATCAGCAGCGGCAGGGTGACGTGCCGGAACCGCTGCCAGGTGCTGGCGCCGTCGATGAGCGCCGCCTCCTGCGGCTCGTCCGACAGCGACGTCAGGCCGGCGAGCAGGATCAGCACGACCATCGGCGTCCACTGCCAGATGTCGATGAACATGGTCGTCGGCAGGGCGGAGTTCTGCCCCGACAGCCAGGGCTGGGGGTCGATCCCGACCCAGCCGAGCAACTGGTTGGCCATGCCGATGTTGGGATCGAAGATCAGTCGCCACATCATGCCGACCGCGACCGGGGTGGCCACCAGCGGCAGGAGGATCGCGACCCGGACCCACTTCTCACCGCGGAACGGCCGCCACAGCAGCAGGGCGATCGCCATGCCGAGCACGACCTCGAAGAAGAGCACGACGCCCGTGAAGAGGCCGGTGCGCCACACGGCCGGCCAGAACCGGTCGGTGTCGCCGAGCACGTCGAGGTAGTTCTGGAAGCCGATGAAACTGCTCTCGGCGCGCACCGAGCCCTCGGCGTCGGTCAGGCTCAGGTACCCGGTCCACGCCACCGGGAAGACGATCAGCACGGCGACGAACAACATGGCGGGTGTCGCGAAGAGCCACTTGCGGTGCTCGTTGGCCCAGCGCGACCAGGCTGACGTCTCCGGGGATGCCGGACGGGCCTCGGGCGATCTCTTGACTGGTGTGGTGACGGCTGACATGGGGTCTCCGGAGGGGTCAGGGCCAGGGTCCCGACGCGGGGTGGCGGAGCCGGTCGGCTCCGCCACCTGCGCTTCGGACTACTTCGCCTCGTCGTCGAGGAACTTCTGGAACGCCTCGTTGGCGGCGTCCGCCGAGGCGGCCGGGTCCTTGCCGGTGATCGCGTCGACGATCGGCTGACCGACGATCTCCCGTGCCTGGGCGACCTTCACGACCAGCGGACGGTCGTGGCCCACGCCGTTGGCGGTGCTGACCGTGGTGGCCTCGGCGAGGTCCTTCGGGTAGGTCGCCGCACCCTCCGGGTTCTCCCAGACAGACGTACGGGCGCTGGGAACACCGGCCTTCTGCTGCGCCAGCGCCTGCTCCTTGCCAGCCGCCCACTGGATGAACTTCCAGGCGTTGTCCTGGTTCTTGGACGACTCGTTCACGCCGAGCGCCCAGGAGGGGATGTTGTACGGCTTCGAGCCGGCCGGGCCGGCCGGGAAGGCCGCGAACCCGACGGTGTCGGAGACCTTGGACTTGGCCGGGTCGGTGGCGTTCTTGTAGAGCGAGTTGGCCTCGGTGTAGAAGGCCGCCTTGCCCTGGGTGAAGATCGCCATCGCCTCGGACCAGCTCATGTCGGTGCTGATGTTCTGCGGTCCGTGCTCCCGCAGCAGCCCGCCGTAGTAGGCGTACGCCTGCTTGGCCTGCTCGGAGTTGACCGCGGCCTTGCCGTTGGCATCGACGAAGTCGCCGCCGAAGCTGTAGAGGAAGCTGGAGAACTGGGTGACGGCGGCCGACTTGCCGGTACGGGACACGAAGCCCGCCACGCCCGGGTTGTCCGCCTCGACCTTCGCCGCCTGCGCCTTGAGCTCATCGAGCGTCTTCGGCGGGGCGGTGAAGCCAGACTTCTCCAGCAGGTCCTTGCGGTAGTAGAGGACCTCCTGCTCGGTGATGATCGGCACGCCGACCATCTTGTCCTCGTACGTGGTGGCCTGCACCGGTCCGGACTGGAAGTCACCAACCTCGAACGCGCTGTCCGACTTGCTCTTCTCGGTCAGGTCGGCGAGGTACTTGTTCTTGCCGAACAGCTTCCCCTCCTGCAACGGCCGGTACATCATCACGTCCAGGTCGGTGGACCCGGCGTTCAGCTTGACGTTGTACTGGTCGGAGAGCTGGTCCTCACCGAGCTGGGTGACCTCCACCTTCAGGCCCGACTGCTTCTCGAACTCCGGCAGGGCCTTCTTGATGTTCTCCGACCAGACGTGGTTCACCAGCGTCACGCGCACGGTGTTCGAACTACTGGCGTCGTCCCCGCCGCCACCACAGGCCGACAGGCCGAGGGCGACGACCATCCCCAGGGAAGTCCCGATAACCGCTCGACGTCTCACGTCCATCACTCCTTATGCCGTGGCCGTGGCCGCCGCCCGGTCGGGTGGGCCGCCACCTCGCGTTTTACATCCGCTTAACTTCGGGATGCTAGGCCGAAAAAGCAGACTTATACAAGTAGTACATCCAACTGATATGCTCCGTCTTGTGAACTCGTCCTCTCCAGGGGTTGCCGCCGCCCAACTCGCCCCTGTCGAGGCTGGGCTGCACGCACAGGTCCTCGACCGCCTCGGCACGGCCATCTGCGGCGGGGAGCTGACACCCGGATCGGTCCTCAACATCGACGAGCTGGTCGACCGGTACGCCGTGTCCCGCTCGGTCGTCCGCGAGGTGCTGCGGGTGCTCGCCTCGATCGGGTTCATAGAGACCCGTCGCCGCGTCGGGGTCATGATCCGCCCCGCGGAAGCCTGGAACGTCTTCGATCCGCAGGTGATCCGCTGGCGGCTCGCCTCGGCCGGGCGCATCGTCCAGCTCCGCTCGATCACCGAGCTGCGCACCGCCGTCGAGCCGCATGCCGCCTGGCTCGCCGCCAGCCGGGTCGGCCACGACGAGGCGAGCGACCTCGTCGGGCTCGCGGCGAAGATGTGGGCCGCCGGCAAGGCCGGCGACGAGGAGCGCTTCCTCGATCTCGACATAGAATTCCACCGGCGGATCCTGGTCGCCTCCGGCAACGAGATGTTCGTCCGGTTGCAGGACCTGATCGCGGAGGTGCTCACCGGCCGGCACCAGCACCACCTGATGCCGCACCACCCGCACGAGCAGGCCCTCCAGTTGCACGCCGAAGTCGCCCAGGCGATCCAGCGGCGCGACGGCGAGCGCGCCCGGCGGGCCATGGTGCAACTCATGGAGCAGGCGTTCAACGAGATGAGCTCGATCTGGGAGCAGACCGGCGAGACCACCACCACCTGACCCGCCCCAGCCCAGCCCAGCCCAGCCCTCTCCCCCTCCCCGCTCTCGCCCTCCCTCGCCTCGCCCTCGCCTGGTTCTCCCGCGATCTTGCACTTTGGGCCCCCTAGATGCGGCGAATGCCCCCTTTGCCGGGGCAGAAAGTGCAAGATCGCGGGCTGAGGCCGCAGGTGGCGGCGGACCCTCGCGGGCTGAGGCCGCAGGTGGCGGCGGACCCTCGCGGGCTGAGGCCGCAGGTGGCGGCGGACCCTCGCGGGCTGAGGCCGCAGGTGGCGGCGGACCCTCGCGGGCTGAGGCCGCAGGTGGCGGCGGACCCTCGCGGGCTGAGGCCGCAGGTGGCGGCGGACCCTCGCGGGCTGAGGCCGCAGGTGGCGGCGGACCCTCGCGGGTGAGGGCGGACCGTCGCGGGTGAGGGCGGACCGTCGCGGGTGAGGGCGGACCGTCGCGGGTGAGGGTGGACCGTCGCGGGTGAGGGCGGACCGGGCGGTGGGGGCGGGTACGCGAGCTGACCGGCCTGCTGCTGGTCACCGGCGGCGGGGCCGGGCTGGACCCGTACACGTGATCACCAGGAGCAGCGCGACGATCAGGTACGGCACCGCGGCCACCGCGAAGGCGACCCCGTTGCCGGCCCCGGTGGCCAGCAGGCCGTACCCGCCGTACACCCCGATGATCGTCACGTCCGTGGCCATCCCGGCCAGCGATGTCACCGTGGCCCGGCTGCCACCGGTGATCCGGGCCTGCAACCGGGCGTCGGCGAGCACGGTGGCGAGCTGGAAGCCGCAGAACGCGGCCCCGACCAGCACGAAGCCGACCGGCCGGACGAGCAGCGCCCCGGCGGCCAGGGCCAGGGCCGACAGCGCCAGCAGCCCGGCGTACCCCCTGACGGTCAGCCGCTCCCCCATCGGGGCCAGCAGACCTCCCACGCCCACCCCGACCCAGGTGAGCAGGAGCAGCAGCGGCACGGTCGCCTCGCCGACGCCGGTGTCCCGGGCCAGCAGGGGGGTGTACTCGTCCAGGGCTCCCCACACGGCCGCGACGACCGCGACCAGCAGCACGGCCGCGCGTACGGCCCGGTCGGCGTGGATCTCGGCGAACCCGGCACGCAGGCTCGCCCACCAACCGAGGTCCTCGTCGTCGTCCGCCCCGACGTCGCGCCCGGTCCGCTCCGGCCCCCCGTCGACCACACCGGCGGCGCAGGCAGGCCCGGCGGGGGCGGGGGCGGGCGCAGCACAGGCGAGCACGGCGTCAGCACAGGCAGGCACGGCGTCGACGCAGGCAGGCACGGCGTCAGCGGGAGCGGGAGCGGTTCGGTGGTATTCCGGCAGCCGGGTGGCGGTGGCGACATCGGCGGGTGCTGGCCGGCGGTGTTCCGGAAGTCGGGTGGCGAGGGCGGCGGCGAGCAGGCAGGCGAACACGCTGGCCACACCGACGGCCAGGTAGCCGCCGGCCGCGTACACGGGTCCGGCCAGCAGGATCGAGGTGAGCACACCGAGGGTTCCGGCGGTCTTCGCCCGACCGATGACGCGGGCGTACCGGCCGGCGGCGCCGAGGCGGTCGAGTTCGGTGAAGACCAGCGCCTCCAGCGCGCCCGAGGCGAGCGCCCCGCCGGCGCCCCAGAGCACGAACCCGACGGCGAACGCAGGGTACGAGGGCACGAGCACCCAGAGAGCGAAGCCGGCGGCGGTGACCACCGGTGCGAGGCTGAGCAGCAGCCGCCGGGAGACCGCGTCGGCGAACGCGCCGGAGGGCACTTCCAGCAGGATGCTGGCGGCCGACCAGATCACGAACAACGACGAGATCTGCCACACCGACAGGCCGGTGTCGCTGAACAGCAGCGCGTACAGCGGGTAGAGCAGGACCAGTTCGGTGAGGAACGCGTACCCGTAGAGGGTGGCCGCCAGCCGGCGGGCGCGCGCGTCGGACACGCGCGGAGAGTGGACAGTCATGGGACCTTCCGGTGGGGACGAAGCGGACGCCGGATGTACGGCGACCGCGGCGGCCCACGGCAGTGGTCCCTAGCAGTGCATCAACATCGCCAGGTCATGCCGGCGATAGTAGCCGCGCCGGCCAGGACGGTCACACCCTTTACCGGACACGCGTCGGGGTGGGATCCGCTGCGGATCCCACCCCGACGGCGGCCTGGTCAGCGGCGGTGCCGCTCGCCGTCCAGCGGCGGGATGACCATGGTGGCCTCGCTGTCCTCGCCGACCGGCCGGGCTCCGACGGTGGCGTCGTGCGAGGTGACCTGGGTGGCGTCCGGGTCACCCTGCCGTGGCACGGGCACGGTCGGGTCGGCGTCGACGCGCGGGCCGGAGACCACCTGGGTCGCATCCGGATCGGGGCCGACGCGGGGGCCGGAAACCACCTGGGTCGCGTCCGGGTCGCCGTCGTTCGTGGCGGGTGCGACGAGGTGGGCCTCGCTGTCACGGCGTCCGGCCTGGTAGGCGCGGGCGTGCGTGGCGATCAACTGCGACTCCCGCTCGGCCCGGGTCAGCCACGACTCCCAGCGGCTCTGCATCGGACGGACCAACCCGCCGCCCACCCCGACGACGAGGATGCCGCCCACGGTGGCCAGCACCGCGATCAGCACCGGAGTGGTGACCGCGGTGGCGACGCCGACCTGGTTGAGCGCCGCGATGACGCCCAGGCCGAGGATGAACACGGAAGCGATGGTGGCCAGGATCCGGCCGTACGACAGCCCGCCCAGGGCGCCGCTGATGATGTCCTTCACCGCGTTGGCGATGGCCGCGGCGACCACGACTATGACGATCGCGACGAAGGCCCGCGGCAGCCAGGCGATCACGCCGGCGATCAGGTCGGAGATCGGGTTCGGTCCCCAGATGCCGAAGGCCAGCTGGAGGGTCACCAGCAGCACTCCGTAGTAGGCGAGCTTGGCGACGATGTCACTGGCGTCGTACCGGGAGCGGGCCAGGGCCCGGCGGATCCCGCCGCGCTCCACGGCACGGTCGAAGCCCACCCGTTCCAGCACCTTGTCCACGATCTTCAGCACGGCCTTGGCGATCAGCCAGCCGGCCACCAGGATGGCCACGAAGGCGACGGCCTTCGGCAGGAACAGCATCACCGACCGAAGGGCGTCCCCCACCGCGTCGCCGAAGTTGTCTCTCATCGGAAATCCTCCACACCGCATCCGGGTTCGTCCGGCCCGACCTACCCCCGGCGGCGACCCGGGAAACACCGGTCAGCGGCGCCGGCAGTCGTAGGACACCGGGGTCTGGGCCTGCACCGGGGACGGTGAGGTGATGTTGACGGTGGCGGCCTCGGTCGTGCTGCCCACACCGCTGAAGGACCAGCGCAGCGTCAGCTCGACGGTGCGCTGCCCACGCCCGACCCGTTCGGTCAGCAGGCTTCCGGGCGCGCTGCCGGTGCGCAGCCACTGATAGCGGATCTGCCCCGCCCGGCCGTTGGTCGACACGGTGGCCACCACGTCGACGGTGACGTCGCACCGGTCCCCGGCCGGCCGGGGAACCGCCACCGTCACCCCGGTGACCTCCAGTGGACTGATCCGCTGCCAGAGATAGAGGCCTACGACGGCGAGTAGCGCGACGGTCAGCAGGGTGGACAGCACCGACGTCACCGTGCGCCACGCCGAGCGCCGCCGTGGCGGCGGTGCCGGCCACGCGGGCGCCGGCGGTGGCGTCGTGGGCACGCCCGGCCCGAACCGCACCTCCCCGCCCACCGGCCCGGCGAAGGGGGACCCCACCCCGGCCCCGACAGTACGCCCGGGCCCGACGGTTCGCCCGGTGTCGACAGCCGCCGGGGTGGTCCGCTCCCCCGAGGCCGGGTACGCCGTCCATCCCGCGCCGGTCTGACCGCCCGGGGCGTGCCCCGGCATCGTCGGCTCGCCGCGGGCCAGGTGCGCCGTGGGCTCACCGGCGGTCAGGTGGACGGTCGCCTCACCGGCGGCCAGGCGCATGGTCGGATCCCCGGCGGCCAGGTACACGGTGGCGTCAGCGGAGGGCAGGGGCGCCGTGGGCTCGTTGGCCGCCAGGTACACGGTGGCCTCCTCCGTGGCCAGAGGTGCCGTTGGCTCCCCGGCGGTCAGGTGCACGGTGGCGTCGGCCGAGGCCGGGGGCATCGTCGGTGCATCGCCGGCCGGCAGCCGGTGGGTGGGCAGCGCCTCGGTCGGATCGTTCGGCTGGGTCACGGCGGCCCGCCCTCCGTCGTCGTGGTCGGCATCGGGTGTCCGGGCTCAGCCCGGGGTGCAGAAGGAGCGCAGCGTCAGGTAGACCGGTGAGCCCTCGGGCGAGGCGTTGCCGGCCTCGTCGACGGCGACGACCCGAACCGGTATCCGGATGCTGCTCGCCGGCCGGGACAGCTCGCCCAGGACGCCCCGGAACACCCCGCGCCCATCGGACGTCATCGCCACCTCGGCGGTGCGACCGTCCAGGGTGTACCGGGCGCTCACCCTCAGCTTCCCCACCGTCGTACGGTCGTCGGAAACGATCGCGGAGACGGTGCTGGACGTGGGTCCGTACGGGCAGCCCTTGGGATCCAGATCGGTCGGGCTGGCCGTGACCCGGCCGACGGACGGGGCGACGGTGTCCGCCGGTGGTGGCGGGCTGGTGCTGGTCGACGGGGTCGGCGGGGCGGGGGCCGAAGACGTCGGCGGCTCGCCGGTGCCGACGGGATCAGGTGCCGCCGTCGTCGTCGCGGTTGGCTCGGCGGAGGGAGTCGGGGTGGGAGTCGGGGTGGACGTCGCCGTGGGCGGCTCGGCGGCCGACACGGACGGCTCGCCGGTCGGACCGGTCGTCGCCTCCGGCGCGGCCGGCGCGGCGGCGGGCAGCGGCTCGTCGCGGGCGGCGTAGCTCAGGCCGGCCCCGCCGAGGAGCAGCGCCGCGGCCAGCCCGCCGCCGACCAGCGCCGCCCGGGCCCTGCCGGCGCGCAGCCACGTCCACCGGTTGGTGCCCGCACCGAACGTCGTGCTGGCCAGGCTGGTCGCGCCGCCGGTGCCGTCCGGGAACGGGAAGAGGGCAGCGAGCAGGGCCGCCCGTCGGGCCAGCTCACGCAGGCCGCGCTCCTCCCACCGGTCCCCGTACACCTCGGCCGCGACCTGCTCCAGCAGGGCGAGGAAGACCTGGGCGGGTTGTGGTCGCTCGGCCGGCTGCTTGGCCATGCCGTGCCGCAACAGGTCGTGCACCGGCGCGGGGGCCGGGTCGGTGGGAATCGACGCGTGGGCATGCTGCTGGCGCAGGGTGAGCAGGTCCCGCCCGTCGTAGGGCGGCTGCCCGGTGAGGCACTCGTAGAAGGTCGCGGTGGCGGCGTAGATGTCGCAGGCCGGGCTGGCCGGCGCGCCCGTCCACTGCTCGGGTGCCATGTAACGGGGGGTGCCGGTGACACTGACCCCCGAGCTGCCACCCACCGGCATGGCGATACCGAAGTCGGCCAGCTTGCTGGTGCCCTCGGCGGTGACCAGCACGTTCTCCGGCTTGTAGTCGCGGTGCACGACGCCCCGGGCGTGCGCCGCGCCGAGCCCGGCCAGCGATCCCTTGAGGACGCAGAGCGCCGACTCCGGGGCCGTCGGCCCGTGCGCGCGCAGCATCTGCCGCAGCGACACGCCGTTGACCAACTCCATGACGATCGCCGCCCCGGTGGGCGACTCGACGTACTCGTAGAGACGGGAGACGTGCGGGTCGTCGATCTCGGCCAGCAACCGGGCCTCGGCGCGGAACGCGCCACGGAACGACGGGTCGTCGCCGATCCCGCCGGTGAGGTACTTGATCGCGACCGGTGTGCCGGTCGCGTCGTGCACCGCGAGGTCCACCCGGCCGGACGCGCCGGCGCCGAGCTGCCGCACCGGGCGGTAGCCGGAGACCTGCCAGCCGGTCACGCGTTCACCTACCCGTCCCGGAGGCGGTGGGGCCGCCTCCGGTGGACATTGTGGTCGCGGGATCGGGTGCGCCCATCGGCGCAACGGCTACTTCCGGCCCCCGGACGTCCGGGACGTTCCGGCGGGTGGCGGCATGGTCGGTTACGGACACATGACACTCGTACCACCTGAGGGCAAGCCCGCCGCGCACCCGCGCCGCGGCTGGCTCAGGGTACGGCCCGTGGGCAGCCCCGCCCCGGCCGTGGTCAGGTCAACGGGCCTCGGTGGCCATCGCCGGTCGCCGGCACGCCCGGTTCCGTCCGCCCGGCCTGCGGGCGCTCTGCCACTGGCGGGCGCTCCGCCGCCGGGGGCTCGGTGTCGCGGGTGAACTTGTCGAAGAAGCGCAGCAGCTCCACCGGGAACGGCATCACCAGGGTGCTGTTCTTCTCCGCCGCCACGTCCACCACGGTCTGCAACAGCCGCAACTGGTACGCCCCCGGGGTGCCCGCCATCGCCCGGGACGCGTCGGCGAGCCGGCGGGACGCCTGGTACTCGCCATCGGCGGCGATCACCCGGGCGCGGCGTTCGCGTTCCGCCTCAGCCTGACGGGACATCGACCGTTTCATCCCCTCGGGCAACGCGACGTCCTTGACCTCGACCCGCTCGATCAGCAGCCCCCAGGGCTTCTCCGTGGGCGCGTCGATGACCGCCTTCAGCTCGGCGTTGATCCGCTCCCGGTCGCCCAGCAGGGTGTCCAGGTCGGCCTTGCCGATCACCGAGCGCAGGGCGGTCTGCGCCACTTGGAGCACGGCCGAGGGGTAGTCGTGGACGTTGACCAGCGCCTTCACCGGGTCGACGACCCGGTAGTAGACCACCGCGTCGACGGTGAGGGTGACGTTGTCCCGGGTGATCGCCCCCTGCGGGGGCACGCCGATCACGGTCGTCTGCATGCTGACCCGGACCATCCGGTCGGCGACCGGCACGATCAGCCGCAGGCCGGGTTCCCGGACCGGCGTCAGCACCCGGCCGAAGCGGAAGACGATGCCGCGCTGGTACTGCTGCACCAGCCGGATGCTCAGCGCGCCGACGAGCGCCAGGAACAGGATCACGATCACCACGCCGATCACGACGGCTTCCACGGGACCCCCGATCCGGACGGCTCTACCAGGCCGGCCCTTTCCCGGCCTGTCGCGAAGTAGTCCCGGAGCCGGCGATCATCTTGTTCTCGTCGCTCATCCCGCAGACCCGCCCCGGCCGAGGGTGCGGGCACCCGTCAGCGCGATCCCACAGGCCGCGGCGGCGCTCAGCGGGGCGATCAGGAAGCCGACAGTCACCTCCCCCGTGGCGTCCAGCAGCGCCCCGGCCGCTGCCGCGCCACCCGCGCTGCCGACCGAGAAGGCCGTCGCCGCCCAGGCGAACGCCTCGGCCACCGTGCCGGCGGGCGCAAGGTCGTCGAGCGCGACGAAGGCGATGGTCAGCAGTGCCGGGAGCGCGAGTCCGCTGACCGCCATCAGCACCAGCATCACAGCCGGGGCCGGAGTGAGTAGCAGGGGCAGGTAGCCGAGGGCGAAGACCCCGACCACGCGGGGCAGGGTGGCGTAGCGGCGCAGTCCGCCGAAGCGTACGAAGATCAGGCCACCGATCAGCGCCCCGGTGGCCTGCGCGGCGAGCAGCCAGCCCGCCCAGGACCGGGCCCCGGCCGACTCGGCGTAGCCGGTCGCGGCGACGGTCACGCTGCCCACCGCCGCGCCGACCAGCACCAGTGCCCCGAGAACCAGCCGGAGCCGGCCGGCCCGCAGCGGCCCGGCCCAGTGTCGTACCGCCGGCTCGCCCCGCCAACGCCGGACCGCGTCGGTCGTGGCGAACCAGACGGTGCCGGCGGCCTGGAAGAACGCGGCGGCGGCCAGACCGCCGGCCGGACCGACCAGGCCCACGGCGGCGAGCGTGACCACCGGACCGAGAATGAAGATGGTCTCCTGCACGGCGATGTCCAGGGTGTACGCGGTCTGCACCCGGTGCGCGGGGAGAAGGCCGCGCCAGAGCACCCGCAGGCACGACTCGAACGGCGGTGCGCCCGCTCCGGCCAGGGCGGCGGCGAAGACGGTCACCGGCAGGTTGACGTGCGCGGCGGTGAGCGCGAAGCCGATCGTCGACGCCGTCACGGCCAGCCACAGCACCGGCGGCTGCCGCCAGCGGTCCGCCATCCGGGCGAGCATCGGCTGACCCACCGCGGTGCCGGCGGTGAACGCGGCGACCAGCAGCCCGGCCACGGTCAGCGTCATCGTCTCCCGGGCGAACACCAGCAGGGCCAGGGGGGCCGCGCCGAGCGGGATCCGGCCGAGCAGGCTGGCCGCCAGGACCCGGGCGGTCTGTGGCGCCCGGAGCACCGCGAGGGCGGAGGTGTCGGTGGGGTCGGCGTCGGTGGGTCGCCCGCCGCCCGACGAACGGTCGGCGGGCGGTACGAGTTCGGTGTCATCGGGCACGGGCATGACTGGGCGCTCCCGGATCGTGGCGGAGGTGGACCGGAGGTCGACGGAGCACCGGGCCGGTCAGGGAGCGAAGTCGGAGCGTTCGTGGTCGTCGCCGTACAACGGAAGTTCCGGGGTGATCCAGCGGCCGTACGCGGCGGCGACGACGTGCAGCGCGATCACGGTGGAAAGTCTAGACCTGACGCTGGCGCCGAGCGTGGACGTGCTCCTGGAGGCGTACCGGCCCCCGCGGCACGTCGGCGGGGCGGTCGAGGAGTGACGCTGACCTGCACGGGGGTCCGCGTGAGCGTGGTCATAGCGGCTGGACGGCCCCCCGTGGCGGGGCTAGCCTCGTCAACAGGTCATGAGCGCCAGCGTCAAGCCCCGGCTCGCTGGCCGGCAACCCTCGTCCGCGCAGGGGTGCCCCGGGTGAAGACCAGGCACCGGAGCGGCTCCGGTGCAAGCGCGGCCTGGTTCCCAGGTCGACAGCGACCGAGGGAGAGCCATGTCCTTTCGCATCTGCGTTCCACCGGCGGTCCCCGCCGTGGCCCTGACGTCGCCGGCCCTGATCCGGCGTCGCCACATCGACATGATGCGGGTCTGCGCCACCTCCTGTCGCCCCGGCGACCCGCGCTAGGCGCGCCACTCCCCTCTTCCAGGCACCACTTTCCCAGCGGTACGCCCACCGGGCGTCCCGCCGGCGCCGCACGCCTGTGCCCGCCGCCGGAACACCTCATTCGGAGACACCTGTGCGAATCCTTTCTTCTGTGACCCGGGCCGCCGCCCTCGGCGTGGCCGCCGTCCTCGCCGCCACCGCCCTGACCGCGTGCGGCGACGACGCGGCCGGCACGGCCGACAACCCGTACAACCTGCTCCAGGCGGGCGTGCTGCGTACCGGCACGCTCACCGACGCCCCGCCGAACGTCTATCTCAAGGACGGCAAGTTCACCGGCTTCGACAACGACCTGCTCACCGCGGTCGCCGCGAAGGTCGGCCTGAAGGTGGAGTTCGTCGGCACCGACTTCTCCGCCCTGCTCTCCCAGGTCAACAACCGCAAGTTCGACGTCGGCAGCTCCTCGATCACCATCACCGAGGCGCGGAAGAAGACGGTCGACTTCGGCAACGGCTACGACTTCGGCCACTTCGGACTCGACGTGCCGGCCGGCTCGTCGATCACCGGCTTCGACCAGCTCACCGGCAAGCGGGTCGTGGTCGTGCAGGGCACCGTCCAGGACGACTACGCCACCGGCGAGGGGCTCGACCCGGTCCGGGTGCCCGACTACAACGGCGCGATCAACCAGCTCAAGGCCGGCACCGCCGACGCCTGGATCGCCCCCGCCGAGATCGGCGACAAGTCGGCCGCCGACAGCAGCGGCAAGATCACCGTGGCGGCCAAGCTGCTCAGCCCGGCGCCCACGGCGTACGCGTTCGCCAAGGGCAACGACAAGCTGCGCGAGGCGCTCGACAAGGGCCTCGACGAGGTGATCGCGGACGGCACGTGGAGCCGCCTGCAGGCCCAGTACTACCCGGGCCGCTCGATCCCGGCCGACTTCAAGCCGGGCAGCGGCACGGTCCCGGTGCCGGCGGCGTCGGCCACCTCCTGACACGTACGGACGACGAGCGAGCGGGGCGGTAGGAGAGACGATGGATCCGTTGAGCACCCTGTGGGAGACCTTCTTCGACTGGGACTCCATGCGCGAGGCGCTGCCCGAGATGCTGACGGTGGGGCTGCCCAACACGCTGATCCTGGCGATCTCCGCCGCCCTGCTCGGCTCGGTGCTGGGCATGGCACTGGCCGTCGCGGGCATCTCGCGTACCCGATGGTTGCGGTGGCCGGCGCGGGTCTACACCGACGTGTTCCGCGGCCTGCCGGCCGCGGCGACGATCCTGCTCATCGGCGTCGGGCTGGCACCGCTGGGCATGCAGGTGTGGGGGCCCAACCCGTATCCGCTGGGCATCCTGGCGCTGTCGCTGATCGCGGCGGCCTACATCGGCGAGATCTTCCGCTCCGGCATCCAGTCGGTGGAGGCCACCCAGCTGGAGGGGGCCCGGGCGCTGGGCCTGTCCTGGGGCGAGGCGATGCGCCTGGTGATCGTGCCGCAGGGCATCCGGCGGGTGCTGCCGGCCTGGGTGAACCAGCTGATCGCGCTGATCAAGGACTCCAGCCTGGTCTACTTCCTCGGCCTGCTGGCCAGCCAGCGGGAACTGTTCCGGATCGGGCAGGACTATGCGGCGAACACCGGCAACCAGTCGGCGCTACTGCTGGCCGGGCTCTGCTACCTGGTGCTGACTGTGCCGCTGACACACGTCGTCAACTGGATCGACCGGCGGCTGCGGCACGGCCGGCAGGCTGCCGCGCCCGACGACGCCGATGACGACCTCGACCTGGCACTGCCGGGCGCGGCGGGAGGAAACCAGCGATGAGCATCGACACGACGACCTCGGTGAGCCTCAGCGTCCGGGACGTGCACCTGGCCTTCGGGGCGCACCGGGTGCTGCGCGGGGTGGACCTGGATGTGGCGCGCGGGGCGACGGCCTGCGTGATCGGTCCGTCCGGGTCGGGCAAGTCCACCCTGCTGCGCACCATCAACCGGCTGATCGAGCCCGACCGCGGCGACGTGCTGCTCGACGGGCGCAGCGTGCTGGGCGACGACCCGGACGCCCTGCGGCAGCGGGTCGGCATGGTCTTCCAGCAGTTCAACCTCTTTCCGCACATGAGCGTGCTGCGCAACATCACCCTCGCGCTGCGCCGGATCCGCAAGCTCGGTGAGGACGAGGCGGTGGCCCTCGCCCGCGACCACCTGGAGCTGGTGGGCCTGGCGGCCAAGGCCGACGCCCGACCGGCGCACCTGTCCGGCGGGCAGCAGCAGCGGGTCGCGATCGCCCGCGCGCTGGCGTTGCGCCCGCAGGTGATGCTCTTCGACGAGGCGACCTCCGCGCTGGACCCGGAGCTGGTGAAGGGCGTGCTGGGGCTGATGGCCGAGTTGTCCGCCGGCGGCATGACGATGGTGGTGGTCACCCACGAGATGGGGTTCGCCCGCGAGGTCGCCGACACCGTCGCGTTCATGGATCGCGGCGTGGTGCTGGAGGCCGGCGAGCCGGCCGCGGTCTTCGAGCGGGCGGAGCACCCCCGGCTGCGCCGCTTCCTGTCCCAGGTGCTCTGAAAGCCCCTCCGCATCGGCGTGGGCCGGACTCTGGCGCGGCCCGGCGCCTTGGCAATATCCTCCACTGCACATGCGACTGTTGGCGCTCCTTTTCACCTCGGGGCTCCTCAGCCGCCTGCCCGGCCGCAGAGGAGATGCCATGCACGTCGAGAACTCCGCACTGGACCGCCGGACCCTGCTGCGGGCCGGCCTCGGCGCCGCCACGGTCGCGGTCGTCGGCAGCCAGCTCGCCCTTCCGGGCACCGCGCAGGCGGACCCCGGCACCGACCTGGACTGGATCTACAGCTGCGACGAGTGGGGCGCGCGCCCGCCGAAGGACCCGCTGGCGGTCAGCGCCATCCCCACCAACAAGATCATCGTGCACCACATGGCGTTCCCGAACGTCACCGACTACTCCGAGGCGCAGGGAATCAAGCTGGCCCGCGACTGCCAGAACCTGCACATGGACGGCAACGGCTGGTCCGACACCGGCCAGCACTTCACCATCAGCCGCGGCGGCTACGTCATGGAGGGCCGCCGGGGCAGCCTGGAGCGGCTGCGGGCCGGCGACCGGCAGATGATCTCGGCGCACTGCCCGGGCGAGAACGGCCGGGCCATCGGCATCGAGAACGAGGGCACGTACGTCACCGAGACCCCACCGGAGGCGCTGCTGGACTCGCTGGTCACGCTCTGCGCGACCATCTGCCGGCGGTACGGGCTGCACGCCCACGACATCTTCGGCCACTGGGACTTCCGCACCACGCTGTGCCCCGGCGCCTCCTTCTACGGGCAGTTCCCCACCCTGCGCCGCCGGGTCTTCGAGTCGCTCGGCACCGACCTCGCCGACGTGCCGGCCCGCCGCTGGCCGGACCTGTGGCGCTTCGTCGGCTCCCCCAGTGTCCGGGTGGTGCAGTACCTGCTGGCCCACCGTGGCTACACCGTGCCGATCAACAGCGTCTTCGACGCCGCCACCGTCGCGGCGGTGCAGGACTGGCAGTACCGCAACGGCATCCCGGTCGACGTCGACGCCACCCTCACCGCGCCCACCTGGGAGACCCTGGTGCCGGAACTGGGCAAGGACGCCACCGGCCTGCCGGTCACCGCCGTGCAGTTCCTGCTGAACTTCCAGGGCCGTTCCGAGGTCACCGTCACCGGCGAGTACGACCACCCGACGAAGATGGCCGTCAAGGACGTCCAGCGGCGGCACGGCCTGCCGGCCCACGGCAAGCTGGACGTCGACACCTGGTGTGCGATCGTCGGCGGCGTCGTACGCCGGTCGTTCCGCCACTGACCACCGCCGCCGGCCCGTGGGACGGACCATCTCCGACGGGCCGGCGAAACGCGGTCGTACCTGACTCGCACCAGCCCTCTGGTCTGCGACGATGGCGCTCTCACGACCGGAGGAGGGTGCTGTGGCGTCGCGACTCAACCCGTACTTCAGCTTCCCGGGCAGCGCGCGGGAGGCGATGGAGTTCTACCACCGCGTGTTCGGCGGTTCGCTGTCGATGGACACGTTCGGCTCGATGGGCACCGACGATCCCGCGCTGACCGACAAGATCATGCACGCGATGCTGGAGACCGACCGGGGCTTCACCCTGATGGGCTCGGACACCGCGCCCGGCATGGAGCACGATCCCGGCAACAACGTCTCCGTGAGTCTCAGCGGCGACGACGCCGACGACCTGCGCGGCTACTGGCAGAAGCTCACCGAGGGCGGCACCGTGACCGTGCCGCTGGAGAAGCAGATGTGGGGCGACGAGTTCGGCATGTGCGTCGACCGCTTCGGCATCGGCTGGATGGTGAACATCGCCCAGCAGCCGCAGGGCTGACAGGTGTAGCAGCGGCACGAGCGGGTAGGGACCGGTGTCCCGACGGGCCGGGGCTGGTGTGCCCCGGCCCGCAGCCGCCGGCCAGGGGGTGTGCCCGATGCTCTCGACACCTGCGCACTCCCGGCCCGGTCGCGCCCGCCCCGGCCCGAACCCGCCCCGGCCGCGATGACCCGGGTCCGGAACCTGCGCGTCCGCCCGGACCTGCTGTACGTGGCGAGTGGCTGGAGCACGCTGGTCACCGACGTCCGTGGCCGGATCACCGGCGTCGACCCGCAGGGCTTCTTCGCCCGCAACACCCGGGTGCTCAGCACCGAACGCGTCAGCGTGGACGGCCGCGAGCCCGTCCCGTTCAGCACGGCCAACGTGGCCGGGCACGCCCAACTCTCGTACGCCGCCCTCGGCGACGGCGAGACGCTGCCCTCGCGCGCGGCCTACCTGCTGGTGGAGCGCTTCGTCGGCGAGGGACTGCGCACCCGGCTGACCGTGGTCAGCTACGCGGAGGTGCCGCTGGACCTGCGGCTGCGGATCCAGCTCGCCGCCGACTTCGCCGACACCAGCGAGGCCGAGACCGGCCGCCGAGTGCAGTCCGGCCCGGTCGACGCGAGTTGGGACGACCGGGACCGGGAGCTCCGCCTGACCTACCGGTGTGACGGCCTCGACCGGGCGGTGGCGATCCCCGTCCGAACCGACCTGCCCGTCCGGTACGCCGACGACACCCTGACGGTCGACCTCGCCGTGCCGCCCCGGGGATCCTGCCGGGTGGAACTCCTCGTCGAACCCGTCTTCGACGGGCAGCGCCTTGTCGCGCCACCGCCGACCTTCGCCGAGCCGGACGACGCCGCCGCGCACGCCCGGGGCACCCTCGCCCGCGAACTCGCACAGCTGCACAGCAGCAACTTCGACGTCACCGCCGCCTGGCGGTGCGCGGTCGAAGACCTGTCCGTGCTGCCGCTGGGCGAACCGGACGGGCCGACGGCACCGATCGCCGGCCTGCCGATCTACCAGGAGATATTCGGCCGCGACACGATGACCGCGTCGTGGCAGGCCCTGCTCGCCGGGCCGACGATGCTGGCGGACAGCCTGCGGCTCAACGCCCACCACCTCGGGCGGCGCATCGACGACTGGCGCGACGAGGAACCCGGCAAGCCGCTGCACGAGGCCCGGCGGGGCCCGGTGTCCGCACTCGGCATCGACCCGTTCGCCGGCTACCACGGCGACTGGTCGACCGCACCGGACTTCCTGATCTTCCTCGGCCAGTACCTGGCCTGGACCGGGGACCTCGACACGGTGCGGGACCTGCTGCCGACCGCGCGCCGCGTCCTGGCCTGGATCGACCGGTACGGCGACCTCGACCTGGACGGCTTCCTCGAATACCACCGCCGGTCCCCCGCCGGCCTGAAGAACCAGGGCTGGAAGGACTCCGACACCGCCATCGTCGACGAGCACGGCGAGGTGGTGCCGAACCCGATCGCGACCAGCGAGTTGCAGGCGTACTGGTACGCCGCGCTGCGGCACGCCGGGGTGGTGTTCGCCGCGACCGGCCATCCCGCCTTCGGCGCCGGCCTGGTGCGCCGGGCCGCCGCGCTGCGGCGCCGCTTCCACCGCGCCTACTGGATGCCGGAGCGGAGTTGTCACGCGATGGCGCTGGGGCCGGACAAGCGGCAGGTCCGCTCGGTCAACTCCAACGACGGGCACCTGCTGGCGACCGGGATCGTGCCCGCCCGCCTCGCGCCCCTGGTCGCCGACCGGCTGCTCGCCCCCGACATGTTCAGCGGCTGGGGTGTACGCACCCTGTCCTCGGCACACCCGGCGTACAACCCCTTCAGCTATCACCGGGGCAGCGTCTGGCCGGTGGAGGCGGGCACGATCGGCCTGGGGCTGGCCCGGTACGGCTGCTGGGAGCACCTGCACCGGCTCGCGGAGGGGATGTTCGCCGCGGCGGCGCTCTTCACGGAGCACCGCCTGCCGGAGGTGCTCAGCGGCCTGCCCCGCGACGACGCCCACCCGCACCCCGGCGTCTACCCGGACTCCTGTTCCCCGCAGGCCTGGTCCGCCAGCGCGGTCGTCGCGCTGGTCCAGGCGCTGCTGGCGCTGCGCCCGGCCGCGCCGCTGCGGACGATCTTCGTCGACCCGCACCTGCCGGAGTGGCTGCCGGACCTCACGCTGGAGGGCGTACGGGTCGGCGGTCACACCATCGACCTGACCGTACGGCGTGGGCGCGGCGGGCGTACGTCGCTGCGCGCCCGGGGCGACCGGATCGCGGTGATCCGCCGGCCCACGCTCCAGGCGTCGGCGACCCGACGCCGGTCCTGATTGGCTGATCCGGCTGGTCCGGATTGGCCCGACCCAGCCGGCCAAGATCAGCCGGCGGGGGTCCTCCGGCCGGATCGGACGCGAGGGCCGGCGGGACCAGCCGACGCAGCGCGGAGGGCGGCGGACGCAGCCGACGGGACTAGGATCCTGTCGTGGCCGACCGGGGGCTCGTCCAGGACGACGAACGGTTGCGTCGCATCAAGGCGGTGACCGACGCGACGCTGTCCCGCCTCGACGCGGCCGACCTGTTCGACGAACTCCTCGACCGGGTCCGGGACCTGCTCGAAGTCGACACGGCGGCCATCCTCCTGCTGGACACGCACGCGCAGCAGCTCGTGGCCACCGCTGCCAAAGGACTGGAGGAGGAGGTCCGGCGGGGTTTCCGCATCTCCGTCGGCCGCGGGTTCGCCGGCCGGATCGCCCTGACCCGACGGCCGGTGGTCATCGAGGAGGTCACCTCCGACGCCGTGGTCAACCCGGTCCTGCTGGCGATGGGGCTGCGGTCGCTGCTCGGCGTGCCGATGTTCGCCCGGGGCGAGCTGATCGGCGTACTGCACGTAGGCACACTGCGTCACCGCGGATTCACCGCCGACGACGTCCGCCTGCTGGAGCTGGTCGCCGACCGGGCCAGCCAGGCCAACCTCACCCGGTCCCACAACCTCGACCACAACGCCGCCCTCGCCCTGCAACGCAGCCTGCTGCCCACCCAACTGCCCGACGTGCCGGGCCTGGACCTGGCCGCCCGGTACGTGCCCGGGCACGTCGCCGGGATCGGCGGCGACTGGTACGACGTGTTCACCCTGCCCTCGGGCTGGCTGGGCCTGGTCATCGGCGACGTGTCGGGCCACGGCCTGAAGTCCGCCGTGATCATGGGGCGAATCCGCAGCGCGCTGCGCGCCTACGCGCTGGTCTGCGACGACCCGGCGGAGGCGTTGACGCTCCTCGACCGTAAGGTCGGCCACTTCGAGGCCGGGAACCTCACCACGGCGCTCTACGCCATGATCTCCCCCGACCGGGCCCGCATCCGGCTCTCCGCCGCCGGGCACCTGCGCCCCGTCCTCGCCGTGCCAGGCCAGCCGGGCACACCCGTCCCGGTCCACGCCGACCCCCCGCTCGGCACGGGTCGCCGACCGCCGGCCCGGCACCACACGGAGGTGGACTTCCCGCCGGGCGCGGTGCTGGTCTGCTTCACCGACGGCCTCGTCGAACGCCGCCACGAGGTCATCGACGTCGGCCTCGATCAGCTCGTCGAGACGGTCCGGCCGGCGCCGGCCGAGGAGGTCTGCGCCACGGTGATGGGCGCCCTCGGCGCCGAGCAGCCGACCGACGACATCGCCCTGCTGGTCGTCCACCGTCTCCCGACGCGGCACTGATCCGCACACCGGCCCGTTTGGCGCAGGACGATCGCGGAAAGAGTGGCGGGTATGAAGTGGGCAAGCCGAGCCGTACCCGCCGCCGCAGTCGCCGCCGTCGCGGCCCTCGCCGCGCGCGACCTGATCCAGCGCGACCACGCCTTGCTGCGTACCTTCCCGGTCCTCGGTCGGGCCCGGTACCTGCTGGAGGCCATCGGGCCGGAGCTACGTCAGTACATCGTCGCCGGCAACAACGAGGAGCGGCCGTTCACCCGCGACCAGCGCCGCTGGGTGTACGCGTCGGCGAAGCAGCAGAACAACTACTTCGGCTTCGGGACCGACAACGACATCGAGTTCACCCCCGGATATCCGATCATCAAGCACCGCACCTTCGGTCGGACCATCCCGCCGTCGGCACCGGACGCCGGGCACGACGTGCGGCTGCCCTGCGCGAAGGTGCTCGGCGCCGCCCGGGGCCGGGCCCGCGCGTTCCGGCCCGAGTCGATGGTGAACATCTCCGGGATGAGCTTCGGATCGTTGTCCGGCAACGCCGTCGAGGCGCTCAACCGGGGCGCGGCCCTGGCCGGCTGCCTGCAGAACACCGGCGAGGGCGGGCTGTCGCCGTACCACCGCAAGGGCGGTGACCTGGTCTTCCAGCTCGGCACCGCCTACTTCGGCTGCCGCGACGAACATGGCCGGTTCAGCCTGGAGCGGCTCAAGGAACTGGTCGCCGACGCGCCGGTGCGGGCGCTGGAGATCAAGCTCAGCCAGGGCGCGAAACCCAGCCTCGGCGGCCTGCTGCCGGCGGCCAAGGTCTCCGCCGAGATCGCCGCGACCCGGGGCATCCCGCAGGGGCGCGACTGCGTCAGCCCGTCCCGGCACGCCGAGTTCTCCGACTGCGACAGCCTGCTGGACTGGGTGGAACTACTCGCCGCGGAGACCGGCCTGCCGGTCGGCATCAAGTCCGCGGTGGGAGACCTGGGCTTCTGGGAGGAACTGACCACCCTGATGCGCGACACCGGACGCGGGGTCGACTTCGTCACCGTCGACGGCGGCGAGGGCGGCACCGGCGCCGCACCGCTGATCTTCACCGACTCGGTGTCGCTGCCGTTCCAGCAGGGCTTCGCCCGGGTCTACAAGGTCTTCGCCGAGCGCGACCTGCACGAGCGGGTGGTGTTCGTCGGCGCCGGCAAGCTCGGCCTGCCCGACAACGCGGTGGTGGCGTTCGCGCTCGGCTGCGACATGGTCAACGTCGGCCGGGAGGCGATGCTGGCGATCGGCTGCATCCAGGCCCAGAAGTGCCACACCGACACCTGCCCCACCGGCGTCGCCACCCAGAACCCGTGGCTCGCCCGGGGTGTGGACCCGGCCTCGAAGTCGGTCCGCGCGGCGAACTACATCCGTACGCTGCGCCGGGACCTGGTCAAGGTCGCCGAGGCGTGCGGCGTCGAGCACCCGGGCCTGATCGACACCGACGCGATCGAGGTCCTCGGCGGCCGGACCGCCTCCCACCCGCTGCACGAGGTGTACGGCTACCGTCCCGAGTGGGGACTGCCGTCCGCCGCCGACCGGGCGCAGATCGTCCGGCTGATGACGGCGGAGGCCCCGCAGGGCGGCACCGCCCCGCCCTCGCCGACCGCGATGCCCTGACCTCCTTCCTGGCGCTAACGGCGCCCGGCGCTGCTGGACGGGTCGGTGCGCGAGATTCCCGGCAACCTACGGCTGAAGGTGCTGCACGAGTACGCCCAGACACGGATGTAGTCCTTCGCCACCACCGGGGAAAACACCTAGCATCGCCGGAATGTCGATCACCCCTCGGCGGTGCCGGGTCATGATGCTCGCCGCGGCCACCCTCTTCCTGATCGTCGCCCTCGTCGTCCGCGCGGCGGCCGGCGGCGGCCTCGAACAGCACTCCGGCACCGCGCTGTACGCGTCCATGGTCTGGGCCGGGGTGTTGTTCCTCCGGCCGCGCCTGTCGCCACCGGCGGCCGGCGCGATCGCGATCGCCTTCTGCTGGGCCGTCGAGATGTCGCAGCTGACCGGTATACCGGCGGCGCTGTCGGCGCGCAGCCTGCTGGCGCGACTCGTGCTCGGGGTGCAGTTCGATCCGGTCGATCTCGCCTGGTACCCCGTCGGGGTGCTGCCGCTGGTGGCGGTGCACCGGATCGTCGCCACCCGCGCCCGGCGCCGGCGGTCGACGGGGTGAGTGGGCGGCGCCGATAATGGCGCGCGCCGTGGCGGCTGCCCCGCCTATCGTCGCCCGGTGCTGATCAGACGCGAGACCCCCGCCGACGTCGACGCCATCCGGGCGGTGCACCTCGCCGCCTTCGCCGACCCCGAGAAGCCGGACGCCGTACCCGTCGAGGCGGGGTTGGTGGACGCGCTGCGGGCGGACGTCGGCTGGCTGCCGGCCCTCTCCCTCGTCGTTGCCGACGACGACGGGTGGCTGGTCGGGCACGTGGTGTGCACCCGGGGGCAGATCGCCGGCGAGCCGGTCGCGCTGGGGTTGGGGCCGCTCGGCGTGCTGCCGGCGTGGCAGCGGCGGGGAGTCGGCTCCGCGTTGATGCACGCGGTGCTCGGCGCGGCCGACGCCCGCGACGAGGCCCTGGTGGTGCTGCTCGGGCATCCCGACTACTACCCGCGCTTCGGGTTCCGCCCGGCGGTCGACCTCGGCGTCACCCCGCCGCAGCCGTGGGGGTCGCAGTACTTCATGGCGCGCCCGCTGGGCGCCTGGCGGCCGTCGATCCGGGGCGAGTTCAGCTACGCCCGCCCGTTCGACGAGCTGTAGGCCACTCGTCGGGCCGCGTTCGGTCAGGTCAGTGCCGTCCTCACCGGGCTCCGCACGAACATGTGTTCCAGGTATCTGATTGGTTGCACTAGCGGCGCTTCTAGGATTTCGATGCGCTGGGTGTGCCAGCCTCAGCCAGAATGATGCAGGACCTGGGGTGCTTATGGATGAGACGTGGACAGTAGAGGGCCGGGTGGGCGTTTTGGCGCCGGGCGACGTGGTATCGGTCCTTCGTCGCCGAGTCGATGACGACCAACGCGAGACATGGCTGACCAGTTCCTCTGGTCGGTCGCTGGCGTTCGTGACCAACACCGAGCGCGTGATGGTGATGCTTCTTGAAGGCGTTGGTGATCCCGGCGAACACGCTGTCGACCCCGAGGCTGAGGATCCAGAGGAGTTCGGCGATGGATACGCGCTTGCGAATGGGCAGGACGATGAGTATCCGAACGGAGAAACCGTGCCGTTCGACTCGGCATTGATGGCTGTGGAACATATCGTCCGGACGGGCTCGTGGCCGGCTGAGACGCACTGGGTGTCAGACCGATAGATGATCGGCACCGTCCGCTGCCCGCGCCAACCCCTCGGCTGACACCACCGACGAACGTCTCGTCCACGTTCGGGTCGGCGGCGCTCACCCGGGCGGTGCTGCTCGGCCGGGATCCCGGCCTGGAGATGCCGCTGCTGCCGGGCTGAGCCCGTAGGGCGGGTGGTGCCCCCGGTCCGGGGGCACCACCCGTCGACCCGACGCGCGGTCAGTGCCTCGGCAGGACGGCCGTGCCCTTGCGGTAGTTGCGGCCGTTGCCGTCGGGGCGGTAGTTGTTCTCGACGTTGCCCGCCGAGTCCACCGAGAACCAGTGGACCCTCGTGCCCGCCGGGACGGTCAGCGTCTCTCCGCCCTCCCGGATGCCCGCCGAGCCGTAGAGGGTGGACGCGTACGTCGGGGCGGCCCGGTCGACGGTGTAGAAGACGGCCGCCGGTTCGCTGGTGGAGAAGGTCACGTCCACCATGCCGGGTGTCGCGCTCGGCGCGACTGTCAGCGTGCTGCGCGGCCGGGTCTTGTCCTTGGCGAAGTCCCGCGCCACCCGCAGCATCTCGACGAGGCCGTTGGCGAACTCCATCGCCTCCTCGTGCGCCTCGTCCCACTCCGGTTGGAAGGAGGTGCCGACCTCGAAGTTCCAGGCGTAGATGCCGTACTTGTACCAGAGCATGTCGCCGGAGTTGCCGGCCGCCGAGTAGAGCACGTCGGAGATGGGGCCGGTGCGGGCCGGGGTGACCGCCATGTTGCGGTGCCGTTTGATGGCGGCCAGGATCCGCGACGAGGCACCCCAGAAGGCCGACTCCTCGGCGAGCGTCGGTCGGGGCGCGGAGACCCGGCCGGGCAGCGCGTACGCCCCCGGCGACCACATGAAGTAGTTGCCCGAGGAGTGCAGGTTCATCGAGAACTTGATGTTCGGGCGGGAGGCCAGCCAGTCCAGGTTACGGTTCTCCGGCTCGGACAGCTCGCTCGGGCCGGCGTACGTGCCGCTGGTGCAGCTCGACGACGCCCCCGAGTAGCCGTCGAAGAGGCTGTACTCCGTGTAGTTGCGGTTGTTGTCCACGCCCCAGGAGTTGCGGGCCAGGAAGTCGGCCGCCCCGGTCGTCGGGCAGTGGTTGGTCATGTTCTTGCGCTGGGAGTTGAAGTCGTAGAAGGAGTAGTGACCGCCGTCGGGGTTGACCGACGGGGCGATCCAGATGTCGAGGTTGTCCAGCAGTTCCCGGGTCCGCCGGTCGTGGGCGTAGTTGCGCAGCAGCCGCTCGGCGGTCTCGACGGTCACCAACGGCGGGACCCACTCGCGGGCGTGTTCCTGGGCGTAGGCGAGCACACCGAGCTTCGAGCCGTCCCGGTGTTTGCCGATCCGGATGGCGTACACCGGGTGCGGGTCGCGCGAGACGCTCGCCGGGGCGCTCAACCCGTCGGTGAGCGGGGTCCGCGCGGCCGGCGCGACCACGCCGGTGCCCGGGCTGCCCCGATAGGCGTACGCCCGTAGCAGCGTCCCGGCGTCGGCGTTGAGTGCCGCGACGACCTGGGCGGCCGTGCTGGTGACCGTGCCGGCGGCGTCGGTGCCGAGGGTGACCCGGACGGCCCGGCCGGTGACAGCCACCGACAGCGGCGCGTTCGCCGTGCCCGGGTCGGCGAGTTCCACGGAAATGTCGTTGCCACCCTCATGGCCCCAGGCCAGGGAGTCCACCGCGACGCGGCTGTCGGTGGCGGCGCCGAGCACCGCCTGGGCGTGCCGCCGGTAGCCGTTGGTCTTGTGCGGCAGCTCCACGACCTGGGCCAGCCTCGGGAACTGGGCCGCGAGCTGGTGGATCCGCGCGTACAGCTCGGTGGGGGTCAGGTAACTGGTGACGAAGTCCTTCTGGTAGCCCGGGCCCTCGGGGCCGCTGCCGGGGGTGGGCAGCCACTCCCGGACCTTCGCGACGGCGACATCACCGGTCGGGCTGGTGATCCGGATCCGGTCGGGCCGGCTGGTCACATTCGCGGCGCCCCGGTGGTAGAGGTAGACGCCGGCGTCGACGAAGCGGGAGATGGTCTGCGTCCCGCCGGAGCCGATGGCGGTGCCCGGGCCGCTGTCCCGCTCGACGGTGAGGGTGTCGGCGGCTGTCTGGCCCTGCGCCCACTTCGCCTCGACGGAGAGGATCTGGTCCGTCCCGGAGGTGTACCAGTCCGCTCTGATGATCTTGACATCGGAGGCGGCCGACGCGGCCGGGCCGAACGTGGCGGCGGCGAACTCCCGGTTCTGCGCGACGTGCCCGGCGATGGTCGCCTCGCGTTCCGCCACCCGGGCCCTGGCGTCGGCCGGACGGTGCAACACCTTGCCGAGGGTGAAGCCCGCCCTGGTCAGCGCCGTGGCCTCGGTGGCGGTGACGACCGCGTGCGCGACGACGCCGTCCTCGGTGCGGGTGACGTGGTGGTCGAGGTCGACGCCGGTGGCGACGAGGGCATCCAGTTGGGCAGTGCCGGCGAGCAGCACCTCGACGACGTTCGCCTCCTCGTCGGCGACCCGGACGAGTTCGACGGAGGGCTCGGCGGCGGGAATGACGGCCGAGGCCGGGCTGACCAGCAACACCACGACCGTGGCGGCGGCCAGCGCGGCGGGGACGGGAAGGCGGCGTCGCCACCGGGGACCTGAGGAATCACGCATCTGTCGACCCTTCTGTCGGTCGCGCGCCATGTCTGCGGCGTCACGACCTGGTGGAAGAGAGGTGGTGGTGTCCGGTGAGGCCATCCTCAGTGCGCACGAAGTGATCTGTCAATCCCTGTCGATGTCTCGTCCGCCGCCTGAGGTCCTCCGGCTGTGGGCGGGATGGCCGTGGCCGAGCGACGGACACCACGAGCAGGCCGAACCGCTGCGCCGCGCGGTACGCACACTCCTCGCCCGGGCAGTCGCGCCGGCCTCGCCCAGCCGGGCCGATCATTCGTCGCTGCTCGCCCCGGCGGACGCGGTACGCCACCTCAACGACGCCGCCGCGCGGCTGCCCACCAACCCCCGCCTGGACTGGCCGGACGGCGCGGCACCGACGCTCACCCGGCACGCCGGCCCGGCGGAGCCGCGGGTACGGCTCGGCGCCGCGCTGCGTGCGGTACTTCGTCAGGGAGCACTCGCGCCAGCAGTGGTGCAAGCCGTCCTGCGGCAACCGCGCCCGGGTGGCCCGCCACTACCAGCGGCACCAGGCCGAGCGATAGCCGCGGGGTCACTTGTGCAGACCAGTGCTGAGTGGGTGTGCCCAAGCCCAACCTGAATGCCGCCCACATACTTACCCGAGCAGCTTGGGCAAGCTCACGGGGAGAAGGCAACAGACATGACGAAGCAGCGCCGAATGACGTTTCCGATCACAGCGCTCGTCCTGGTTCTCTGCACACCGGTAGCGTCCTGGTGGCTCATCGGCGACCTGACCAACGACGAGGCCCGGCAACTCGCCGCCGAGGGCGCCGATTTGGACTACGCGATCCGGCCGGTGAGCCTTGGTCCAGCGGGGGATCGCATCTTCGGCGCCCTGGCGTGCGTCGGCGCCATCGCTGCGGTTGCCGGGCTGGTCTGGGCCATGTCACGCCACCGCCTCGATCCCCGATGGTGGCGGGTGCTGCTGCCACTTGTCGCGGCCGGCGTCCTCGTCGGCTTCGCCTGGCGGGTGCTGACCGCCGGGGGAATCGGCGCCAACATCGGAGCGGGCCTGATGATCATGGCAGGTGGGCCAGTCCTGGCGGTCATGCTGACAGTTGCCGCAGTCGCCACGCTGCGGATGCGCCGGAGCAGGCGTGTGGGGTGCGGCGGGTAGCGCCGATCCTCGGCTGAACGGTGGGGCGGGTCGGGCGCATGTGAAGGAATTCTTCAACACCATCAATCCCGATGCAAGGTCTCGACATAGACAGCTGTCGCGCTATATGGTGCGGCGACCCGGGCGACATGATCACAGTCGCCCTTGCAAGTCGACGAGGAGTGACAGTGACTGTTCGGAGACCCTCGCGTCGGGTGAGCCAACTGCTCGGTGGCGCAATAGTCCTGATGATCGGCCTGACCGGCCAGCCAGCCCAGGCCGCGCCGCAGCAGGGCGCGGGGACGCTCGCCGCCGCCTTCGACCAGGCGGCGGCCCGATCCGACGTGCCGCGCGACCTGCTCGCCGCGCTCGGGTACGCGGAGACCCGGCTGGACAACCACAACGGCGAGCCCAGCGCCTCCGGCGGGTACGGCGTGATGCACCTGACCAGCAACCCGAAGGTGCGGACCCTCGACGAGGCGGTGCGCCGGGCTCGACTGGACCGCACCGAACTACGCACCCGGGACGCGGCGAACGTCGCCGGCGCGGCGGCGGTGCTCCGCTCGTACGCCGATCAGGCCGGGCTCACCGCGGCGCAGCGCGACGACGTCAACCAGTGGTACGGCCTGATCGCCCGCTACGGCGGCTCGTCGGACAAGGCCACCGCCCGGCTGTACGCCGACGCCGTGTACGACCTGCTCGCCAGCGGGTTCAACGCGACCACCGCCACCGGCCAGGTCGCCGTGGACGGCCGTCCGGTCGCGCCCCAGCGGGGCGACTACGCCGCCGTGGCGCCGCTGGGCACCGCCGACATCGGCATCCAGAGCACCGACTACGGCCCGGCGGCCTGGGTGCCGGCGAACTCGTCCAACTACACGGTCTCCAGCCGCGAGTCGGCGTACCCGATCAACTACATCATCATCCACACCATGCAGGGCAGCTACTCCGGCTCGATCAGCTGGTTCCAGAACGCAGCCGCCGGCACCAGCGCGCACTACCTGCTCCGTTCCTCCGACGGCGCGGTGACTCAGATGGTGCGGGACAAGGACGTCGCCTGGCACGCCGGCAACTGGACCTACAACACCCAGTCGATCGGTCTGGAGCACGAGGGCTACGTCAACAACGCCTCCTGGTACACCGACGCGATGTACCGGTCGTCGGCCGCGCTGACGCGATTCCTGTGCGACAAGTACGGCATCCCGAAGACCCGCAACAACATCATCGGCCACAACCAGGTGCCGGGAGCCACGCACACCGATCCGGGTCCGAACTGGAACTGGACCTACTACATGCAGCTCGTCACGGGCACCACCACGCCTCCGCCGACCTCCTGGTCGACCATCGTGGACAACACCACCGCCGGGCGGTTCATCGCGAGCGCCAATTGGGCCACCTCGACGTACTCGGCGCAGCGCTACGGCGCCGACTACCGGTACGCCAACCCGGTCGCGGCCAGCGACACCGCCTGGTACAAGGTGAACATCCCGGCCACCGCCACCTACCGGGTGGAGGTCTGGTACCCGGCCGTCGCCGGCTACAACACCACCACGCCGTACATCGTGGCGACCAGCAGCGGCAACCAGACGGTCCACATGAACCAGACAGCCAACGGTGGCGGATGGCGCTCGCTGGGCAACTTCACCCTGGCCGCCGGGGACGCCAACAAGGTGGGTGTCAGCCGGTGGTCCGGTAACACCGGCTACGTGATCGCCGACGCGATCCGCATCACCCGCGTCTGACACGGCAACGCGGAAAGGCAGCAACGCTGTGGGTAAGGAAGGGTCCCCTGCTATCGGATTCCATATAGCAGGGGACCCTTCCTTACTATCGCAACGGCAGTTGCCTATTCGGGCGGGGCGCAGGTGGGTTCGCCGGTTCCTGCGGCCCCGCCCGGCCAACAGACGCCCGATCGAACGCGAGGGGTTCGCCGCCTGTTGGACAACCTCGAACCGATGACCGACGAGGATCTCGCCGAGATCGAGGAGCTTGCCAACGCCGCAACTCCGGGCCCATGGCACGTACGTCAGCTCGACGATGACTTCGCGCGGAATCCGGTCGCTGGATCTGAGACCCGCCCGCTATCGTCCGCAGCATGCGGCTGGAGAGGATCACCCCTAAGAACTACGAGGCGGCTCTGGCACTGTCCGTGCGCCCCGATCAGGAGGATCTGGTCTCGCCAGTGGTCAAGTCGCTCGCCGAGGCGTACGTATTCTCAGACCACGCCTGGCCGAGGCTGATCTATGACGACGTCCGGCTGGTCGGTTTTCTGATGGCTTTCCTCGACATCCCGTGGAGTCCCGACCGCAACGCCAACGACCTGCGCTCCGGCCTCTGGCGGCTGAACATCGCTGCCGGCGCCCAGGGCCGCGGCTACGGTCGCTTCGCCGTCGAAGCCGTGTCCGAGGAGATCCGCGCGCGCGGCGGCACCCAGGCGTACGTCACCTGGGAGCCCCGCGCCGGAGGACCGGAGAAGTTCTACCTGAAGCTGGGCTTCCGGCCGACCGGCGAGCAGAGCGGTGGCGAGACCGTCGGCGTCCTCGACCTTTGACGATCCAGATCGAACACCTGACAGGATGAGCGCGCACCGGGCAGACGGCCTGGGTCTCCGCGAGCGGCACGCCGTGCTCCTCGACGAAGCGGCGCAGCGCGTCGGTGGCCCCGCTGTAGATCACGCCGCCGCCGGCCACCAGCAGCGGCCGGCGGGCAGCCAGTCGCGGGCCGGGTCAGCGGCAGTCGCGGGTCGATCGTCTGGTCGGCCCGACTGCCCCGGATCCAGCCGTGCCGGGGATCCTCACGCCGCCTGCCCGGTGGACAGCAGCGACCCGGCGATATCCACGGCGGCGGCGACGTCGTCGTCCGGCGGATAGAGCAGGGCCCGGCCGACGACCAGGCCGCGCACGCCGGGCAGCCGCAGCGCCCGCTCCCACCGCGCGTACACCAGGTCCGGCGCCTCCACCGGGTCGCCGCCGAGCAGCAGCACCGGCAGGGTGGTCGCGGCCATCACCCGCTCCATCTCGTCGATCGCCGGCAGCTTCAGCCAGGTGTACGCGGAGGTGGCCCCGAGGTCCTGTCCGACGCTGACACCCCTGATCACCGCCTCCGGGTGCAGGTCGACGTTCACCCGGCCCCCGTCGCGCGTCACCCACAGCGGCTCGACCAGGGCGACGGTGCGGTGGGCGGCCAGGGCGGTGACCGCCCGGGCGCAGGCGTGCAGGGTCGACGCGCTGCCCGGGTCGGCCGGATCGATGCGGCACAGCATCTTGCCGCCGTCGTAGCGCATCGCGGCGATGCTGTCGGCGTCGTACGCGGTGAACCGGTCGTCGAGTTCGAACGCGGCGCCGGCGAGGCCGCCACGGTTCATCGAGCCGATGGCGAGACGGTTCTCCAACGCCCCGAGCAGCAGCAGGTCCTCCAGGACGTCCGGGGTGCCGAGCACGCCGTCGACGCCGGGCCGGGACAGCGCCAGGCGCAGCCGGTCCAGCAGGTCGGCCCGCCCGGCCATGGCCATCGGCCGGTCGCGTACGCCCAGGGAGCCACGGGCGGGGTGGTCGGCGGCGATGACGAACAGTGGCCGCCCGGGCTCGGGCCAGGGTCGGCGGGTGCGGCCGGCGGCGGCTTCGGCGATCGCCTGCGGCCGGTGTGCGCGGGTGCGGGTCAACGCCTCGTACTCGATGCTCACCGGTCTTCTCCTTTCGGTGCGGAAGCCCGACGGTTCCGGTTCCGAAGGCTGTTGACCACTCGGGCGTGGCTGTCGTCCATGCCGATCCGGCCGATGGTGAGCACGTCGAGCATGCGGCGCCCTTCGTCCCGGCCGGCGTCGGCGTGCCCACCGGCTCGATCCTGTCCCTGATTGGTAACAGTGCATGGTGAGTTGTGTCAATGTGTTGTCATGACAACCTCCCTATGCGCTCGGTGACCGTTTCGGTACAGTGGCGCCCACCAGCACGCCCGATCCCGCTCCGCCGAAGCGAGGAGGTTTCCGTGACCGGCCCCGAGATCGCGGTCGACCGCAGCAGCCCGGTCCCGCTCTACTTCCAGGTCGCGGAGCAGCTCGCCGCGGCGATCCAGCGCGGCGAGCTGGCCCCGGGAGATCGCCTGGACAGCGAGATGCGGCTCGCCGACCGGCTGGGACTGTCCCGCCCGACGGTGCGGCAGGCCATCCAGCAACTGGTCGACAAGGGACTGATCGTGCGCCACCGTGGGGTGGGCACCCAAGTGGTGCGCGGCGAGGTCCGCCGGGCGGTCGAGCTGACCAGCCTGCACGACGACCTGCTGCGGGCCGGACAGCAACCGTCCACCTCGGTGTTGGAGCTGACCACCGTGCCCTGCCCCACCGAGGTGGCCGCCGCGCTCGGCTTGCCCG
The DNA here is from genome assembly GCF_900091625.1 of Micromonospora peucetia. Classification (NCBI taxonomy): domain Bacteria; kingdom Bacillati; phylum Actinomycetota; class Actinomycetes; order Micromonosporales; family Micromonosporaceae; genus Micromonospora; species Micromonospora peucetia. The sequence goes on along the minus strand of NZ_FMIC01000002.1, from coordinate 5,346,298 downwards.
CCGGCAGCGAGGTGCAGCACCTGCGCCGGCTGCGGTTCTCCGACGGGGAGCCGCTGGCGGTGATGGAGAACTGGCTGCCGACGGGCCCGGTGCGCCTGAGCGTGGACGCGTTGCAGGCCGGCGGCCTCTACGCGATCCTGCGGGCCGGCGGCCGGCGGATCCGGGGCGCGCACCAGCGGATCGGGGCGCGGGCCGCGACGACCGCCGAGGCCCGGATGCTCGGTGAGCGGCGGGGTGCGCCGCTGCTCACGATGACCCGCACCGCGTACGACGACCAGGGCCACCACGTCGAGCACGGCGCGCACATCTACCGGGCCAGCCGCTACTCCCTGGAGGTCACTGTCGCCGAGCGGTGAGGGTGAATGTTTCACGCTCATTTCAGTGACAGGTATTTACGTCGTAAGGCTGTCATGACATTGTGGCCGCAGATACCGCCGGCGGCGGACGTGCGGCCGGCGGGCGATCCGCGAGTCTCTTCTTGCGAAGGGGAAGCAGCCCATGTCAGCCAGACCGAGACGCGCGGCGGGCGTGCTCGCCGCGCTCACCGCCGTCGCCCTCACCGCCACGGCCTGCGGCGGCTCGGACGAGCCCGCCGGTAAGGACGCCAAGAACATCACCCTCACCGTCTCCGCCAATGCCATCGCCGGTGGCAAGAACGCCGCCGGCGCGGAGTGGATCGAGAAGTGGGTCATCCCCCGGTTCGTCGAGGCCCAGAAGGCCAAGGGCGTCACCGCCAAGGTGACGTTCGTGCCCAACGGCGTCGACGACGAGCAGTACAAGACCAAACTCGCCCTCGACCTGCGGTCCAAGGGCGGCGCCGACGTCATCGCCGTGGACGGCATCTGGGTCGGCGAGTTCGTCCAGGCCGGATACCTCAAGCCGTTGTCGGAGGTGGCCGGCGCCGAGGTGGACTCCTGGGAGGGCTGGTCGCAGATCCCTGAGACCGTGCAGGGCCTCGGCTCCTTCGAGGAGAAGCGGTACGGCATCCCACTCGGCACCGACGGCCGCGTCCTCTACTACAACAAGAAGCTCTTCGCCCAGGCCGGCCTGCCCGCCGACTGGCAGCCGAGGAGCTGGCAGGAGATCCTCGACGCCGGCGCCAAGCTCAAGGCGCTGCCCGGGGTGACCCCGATCCAGCTCAACGCCGGCACGGCGATGGGCGAGGCGACCTCGATGCAGGGTGCCCTGCCGATGCTGGCCGGTGCCGGCGGCGAGATCTTCGCCGACGGCAAGTGGGCCGGCGCCAGCCAGCCGGTACGGGACACGCTCGACCTCTACGCCAAGATCTACGGTGGCGGGCTGGGCGACCCCAAGCTCCAACAGGAGGCCAAGGGACGCGACAAGTCCTTCCAGGAGTTCGCCGCCGGCAAGATCGGCATCCTTGCCGAGGGCGACTACTTCTGGCGCGGCGTCGTGCACCCGAAGGACGGCATCGCCAAGATGGCCGATCGGGACACCACCGTCGGGTACGCGCTGATCCCCGCCAAGCAGCCGGGCGCAGGCATCCGCGGACAGGACTTCGTCAGCATGTCCGGCGGCGGCGTGCGGGTGCTGAACCCCAACTCCAAGTACCCGTCGCAGGCGTTCGAGCTGCTGGCGTTCATGCACTCGGCGGAGGCGGTCAAGGCCGAGCTCGCGGGCGCCGCCCGGATCACCGCCCGCACCGACGTCAACAAGGAGGTCCTCGCCGGCGATCCGATGCTCAACTTCGTCGCCGAGAAGGTGCTGCCGATCACCGCGTACCGGCCGCCGCTGGCGGTCTACCCGCAGGTCTCCGTGGCACTCCAGGAGGCCACCGCCGACGCGGCAGCGGGCAAGGGCGTCGAGGCGGCGGCCTCGGCGTACCGGAAGAAGGTCGAGGGGTTTGTCGGTGGTCCAGGCAACGTCACCTCCTGACGAGGTGGTCGAGGGGGCGCGCCCGGTCACGGGCGCCTCCCCGGCCCCCGACGCCGCCGGGCTGGGCCGGGCCCGGGCGACCGGGTTCCTCGTCCCCGCCATGGTGCTCATCCTGGTCTTCCTCGTGGTGCCGGCCGCCTGGACGCTCTACCTGGGCGTCACCAACTACCGGCTGACCGGCCTGGCCGCCGCCCACCCGGAGCTGGTCGGCCTCGACAACTACACCCGGGCGCTGGGCGACGAGCGGTTCCAGACCTCCCTCGTGCTGACCCTGCAGTTCGTCCTCGGCTCGGCGGTCATCGGCCAGGCCGGGTTGGGCTTCGCCATCGCCTTCGCGCTACGCGACCGCCGCGGCCCGCTGCGCCGGCTGGTCGAGGGATTCGTGCTGCTGTCCTGGATCCTGCCCAGCTCGGTGGTCGCGTTCCTGTGGATCGCCCTGCTCGACCGGGACGCCGGCACCCTCAACGCGCTGCTCGGCATCCCCGGAATGGCCTGGCTGCTCGACTACCCGATGCTGTCGATCATCATCTTCAACACCTGGCGCGGCACGGCGTTCTCGATGATGCTCTACGCCGCCGCGCTGGAGAACGTCCCCCGCTCGCACCTGGAGACCGCCCGGCTGGCCGGCGCGTCGACCTGGCAGCAACTGCGCGACGTGGTCTTCCCCCGCATCCGCGGGCACGTGCTGACCAACCTGCTGCTGATCAGCCTCTGGACGTTCAACGACTTCGCACCCTTCCTCATCACCGCCGGCGGCCCCGAGCAACACTCGGAGATCCTGCCGGTCTACGTCTACAAGGTGGCGCTCTCCGGCGGCGAGCTGGGCTTCGGCGCCGCGATCTCGTTCGTCATGCTGCTGATCAACCTGGTCATCGCGCTGGTCTACCTGCGCATGCTGGGCCGGCGGAAGGAGCCGGCGTGACCACCACCGCGGCGCGGCCCGCGTCCACCACCGAGCCGACCGGCGAGCGGCCCACCATCGCGGTACGCCACGTGCTCGCCCGCATCGGCCGCTACACCTTCCTCTGCGCCGTCCTCGGGTTCTTCGCGCTGCCGCTGTTGTGGCTCGCTACCGCCCCCTTCGACGACTCCCCGACCATCGCCGCCTCGCTGCCGGACTTCACCCTCGACAACTTCCGCGCCCTGCTGGACAACCCGTACGCGCTGAAGTCACTGCTCAACTCCGTCTACCTGGCCGGCGGCACCGCGGGGCTGGTGGTCACGTTCGCGGCGCTGGCCGCGTACGCGCTGAGCCGGGTCCGGGTGCCCGGCCGCGACGCGCTGCTCTACGGGCTCCTGCTGCTGTCGTCCATCGTGACCGGCACGGCCACCATGGTGCCGCTGTTCGAGCTGGCCTTCCGGCTCAACCTGATCGACTCCCGGCTCGGCGTCATCCTGATCCTCAGCGGCGGCCTGCTGCCCGCGGCGATCTTCATCCTCAAGGACTTCATGGACTCCACCCCGACGTCCTACGAGGAGTCGGCGCGGGTCTTCGGCGCCAGCCCGTTGCAGATCATGTGGCACATCGTGGTGCCCGTGGTGCGACCCGGGCTGGCCACCGTCGGGGTGTGGGCCGTCGCCAACGTCTGGGGCAACTTCCTGGTGCCGTTCCTGCTGCTGCGCGGCCCGGACAAGGCACCCGCCGCGGTGATCATGTACACCCTCTACACCGAGGGCGGCCAGGCCGACCTGCGCCTGCTCTCCACCTTCTCGCTGCTCTACTCGCTGCCGGTGGCGCTCATGTTCGTCTTCGTCAGCAGCCGGTACGGATTCCGCTTCCACGGAGGGATCAAGCGCTGATGTCCGCCATCACGATGCGCGAATTGACCAAGGTCTACCCCGGCGGGGTTCAGGCCCTGGACGCCCTCGACCTGGAGATCGCCGACGGTGAGTTCTTCGCCCTGCTCGGCCCGTCCGGCTGCGGCAAGACCACCCTGCTGCGCACCATCGCCGGGCTGGAGGTCGCCTCCGGCGGCAGCGTACGCATCGACGACCGCGACGTCACCAACCTGCCGCCCGGCAAGCGGGACGTGGCGATGGTCTTCCAGGACTACGCGCTCTTCCCGCACATGACCGTGCAGGAGAACATCGCCTACCCGCTGCGGATCAAGAAGGTGGACCGGCGCAGCCGTGCCGCGAAGGCCGCCGAGACCGCCGACGAGCTGGGGCTGTCGGCCCTGCTGGAGCGGCGTCCGGGGCAGCTCTCCGGCGGCCAGCAGCAGCGCGTGGCGCTCGCCCGCGCGATGGCCTGCCACCCGCAGGTCTTCCTGCTCGACGAGCCGCTGTCCAACCTCGACGCCCGGCTCCGGCTGGAGGCGCGGACCTTCCTCAAGCGGCTGCAACGCGAACTCGGCGTCACCACCGTCTTCGTCACCCACGACCAGGCCGAGGCGCTGGCGCTGGCCGACCGGATCGCCGTCATGGAGGGCGGCCGGATCCGCCAGGTCGGCACCCCCACCGAGGTGTTCCGCCGGCCGGCCAACACCTTCGTCGCCGGATTCATCGGCTCCACCCCGATGAACCTCGTCGACGCCACGGTGCGCGGCGACGAACTGCACGTGGCGGGGGTGCGGCTGCCGCTGCCCGAGGGCGCCCACGCCCAGGTGACCGACGGGGAGAGCCTGGTCTACGGCGTCCGCCCCGAGTACCTCGACTACTCCCCCACCCCGGTCCCCGGCGCGCTCACCGGGCAGGTCGTCGTCGTCGAGAACCTGGGCAGCTTCTCGCTGGTCTCCCTGGACGTGCCGGACGAGACGGCCGCCGACGACGGTGCCCCGGCCGGCACGGGACACGCCGGCAGCTCCGCCGCAGCGGCGGGCGGCGCGGCCGAGGCCGCCGGGACCAGCGTGCAGGTCGTCGTCGCGGAGGGCAGCGAACCCGAACCCGGCGACACCGGCTGGGTGGTGCCCCGCCCCGGCCGGTCCCTGCTCTACCGCGACGGGAATCTGGTCGCCGTCGCCGCCGCCCCGGCCCCGCGCGCCGGCGCCGCGGTGGGGGGATGATCGTGGTCACCCACCGGGGCAGGTGGACGCTCCAGAACCGCGCCGACGACGTGCTGCGGGCCCTGCCGGTCACCGTCGCGCCGGGCACGGCCGCGCTCACCGTACGACTCGACTACCCGCGCCACGCCGGGGTGCTGGACCTCGGCTGTGTCGGGCCGGACGGCTTCCGGGGCTGGTCGGGCGGCGCCCGCGACAGCTACACCGTCACCGCCGGTTGGGCCACCCCCGGCTACCTGCCGGGCGAGCTGGAACCCGGCGAGTGGCAGGTGTTGCTGCGGCTGCACCGGATCCCGCCCGACGGGCTGGAGTACGAGGTCACCGCCACCACCAGCAGCACCGCCCCGCCGGCACCCGAGCCGCCGGCGGCCCCGCCACGCCCCGACCGGCCGCCCGGCCGGAAGCTCCCCGACGTCGACGGCCGGCGGTGGCTCGCCGGCGACCTGCACACGCACACCGTGCACAGCGACGGCGCGCTCACCATCGACGAGTTGGCCGCGCTGTCCGCCTCCCGGGGGTTGGACTTCCTCGCCGTGACCGACCACAACACCGTCAGCCACCACCCGTGGCTGCCGGACGCCTCGGCCCGCTACGGCGTCACGCTGCTGCCCGGCCAGGAGGTGACCACCGACCGGGGGCACGCCAACGTGTTCGGCCCGGTGGGCTGGGTCGATTTCCGCCGGCCCCCCGACGAGTGGTCGGCCACGGCGGAACGGGCCGGCGGGCTGATGTCCGTGAACCACCCGCTGGCCGCCGACTGCGCGTGGCGCCAGCCGCTGACGGCCCGTACCCGGCTGGTGGAGGTGTGGCACTCCGGCTGGTGGGACCGCACCTGGGGCGCCCCGCTGGCCTGGGCACAGGCGTGGCGGCCGGACGTCGTGCCGGTCGGTGGCAGCGACTTCCACCACCTCGGCGGCGACGCGCTGCCCGGCGCCCCCACCACCTGGGTGCTCGCCGACGGCGACGGCCCGCCCGAAGCCGCCGTGCTGGACGCTCTGCGCGGCGGGCGTACCGCCGTCTCCGCCGACCCCGCCGGGCCGCTGCTGCTGCGGCTCGGCGACGAGCTGCTGGCCCTCGACGCGGACGGCGCGCTACTGGCCGACGCCGACGGGCGGCACCGGCTGGTGCGCGGCGACCGGTGCCTGCTGCCGGCCGGCGACGGACCGTACGTCCTGGAGTCCCACCGCATGGAGGTGATCGCACTGTGCAGCTGACCGGACGCACCCGGGTGGCCGGCGCACCCGTCAACTACGGCATCTACCAGCCTGCCGGCCCGCTCGTCGGGCCCGACGAGCTGCTCGCGGACCTGGTCGGGGACGGGTATGCCGGGATCGACTCCGGACCGATCGGCTACCTCGGCACCGGGCAGTCCCTGGCCCGGCGGTTGGCCGCCACCGGCGTCGGGCTCGCCGGCGGCTGGGTCGACCTGCGGTTCGCCGACCCGGACGGGTACGCCGAGGACCTGGCCCAGCTCGACGCGGCGCTGGACGTGTTCACCGCCGTGTCGACGGACGATCCCCGGTTCGCGCCCCGGCCGACGTTGGCCTGCCCTGCCAACCCGGCCCGGATGGCCCGTCCGGGCACCCCGCCGGACCTGGCGTCGGCGCTGCCCGCAGCGGCCTGGCCGGACTTCGCCGCCCGGGTGCAACAGGCCGCCGACCGCTGCCGTGACCGCGGCCTGGAGCCGGTGTTCCACTACCACCTGGGCACCGACGTGGAGACCGAGGCGGAGGCCGACCGGCTGCTGGAGCTGACCGATATCGCGGTCTGCCTGGACACCGGGCATCTGCTGCTGGCCGGCGGCGACCCGGTCGCGGCGGTCCGCCGGTGGGCCGGGCGGATCGGCCAGGTGCACCTGAAGGACGCCGACCTCGCCGCCCACCACCGGGTGCGGGCGGCCGGCGGCGGCCTGGTGGACGTGGTGGCCGCCGGTGGCTTCTGTCCGTTGGGCACGGGCGACGTCGACCTCGCCGGGGTGCTCGCCGCCCTCGACACCGTCGGCTACACCGGCTGGCTGGTGATCGAGCAGGACGCGCCCGCGGCCGACCGGGACCTCGACCGGATCCGCGCCGACCAGCGCGCCAACCGGCGGTGGCTCACCGAGGCGTTGCGATGAGCGGGCCGGCCAAGCGGATCAGGATCGCGGTGGCCGGGCTGGGCATCATCGCCCACACGGCGCACCTGCCGCTGCTGCGACGGCGCGGGGACCTGTTCGAGATCGTCGCGCTGGCCGACCTGTCCCCGTCGCGGCTGGCCGAGACGGGCCACCGCTACGGCGTCGACCCCGAACGCCGGTACGCCGACGCGGCCCGGATGGTGACCGACGGCGGCTGCGACGCGGTGCTGCTGGCGACCTCCGGCTCGCACGGCGACCTCGCCGAGTTGGCGCTGCGCGCGGGCGTACCGGTGCTGTGCGAGAAGCCGCTCGCGTACACCCTCGCCGAGACGGCCCGGCTGACCGGGCTGGGCACCGGCGGCGCGGCACTGATGGTCGGCTACATGAAGCAGTACGACCCGGCGGTGGCCGAGGCCGCGCGGCTGCTGGCGGAGCTCGGCGGCCCGGAGCGGGTGCACGCGGTGGAGGTGACCGTGCTGCACGCCGGCGGCGACCGGCAGCTGCGGTTCGCCAACCTGCCGCCGGCCCCCGCCGACGTGCCGGCCGAGGAGGTGGTCCGGCTCTCCGGCGCCGGCGCACGCCTGCTCGACGCCGCCGTGGGCGCCGACCCCGGCGCCCGCACCCTCTACCAGATCCTGATCAACAGCGTCTCGCACGACCTGTCGCTGCTGCGGCTGTTCACCGGGGCACCGGCCACCGTGGAGCACGTCGCGACCTGGCCGCTCACGCCGGACGGTCCGGTCGAGCCGTCGGTGGAGATCAGCGGGCGGCTGCCCAACGGTGCCCGCTACGGCATCCGGTGGCTCAACCTGCCCGGGTACCCGGCCTACCGGGAAACGGTCACCCTGCACCACGCGCACGGCTCGCTGGAGCTGGTGTTCCCGTCGCCGTACCTGCTGAACGCGCCCACCACGCTGACCGTGGTGGACCACCACGGCGGCGGCGAGCGGCGGGCGGCGTACCGGTCGGTGACCGAGGCGTTCGAACAGGAACTGGTCGCGTTCCACGCGATGGTCACCGGGGGCGTGCCGCCGCTGACCGGCATCGCCGGGGGCGCGGCCGACCTGAGGACCAGTCAACAGGTGGTACGCCGCTACGGTGAGCTGACCGGGGCGGCGATCGGCGGAGAGGCGGCGGGCTGATGGCGCGACCTACCGAGATCATCGTGGTGCCACACACCCACTGGGACCGGGAGTGGTACGAGCCGTTCCAGCGGTTCCGCCTGCGGCTGGTGGCGCTGCTCGACGAGGTGTTCGACCGGATGGAGCGCGACCCGCGCCAGCGGTTCACCCTGGACGGGCAGCTCGCCGCCGTCGACGACTACCTGGAGGTCCGCCCCGAGCGGCGGGAGCAGGTGGTCGCCCTGGTCCACGCCGGACGGCTGGCCGTCGGCCCGTGGCAGATCCTGCTCGACGAGTTCCTCTGCTCCGGCGAGAACATCGTGCGCAACCTCGAACGCGGGCTGAACCGCAGCGCCGAACTGGGCGGCGCCATGCCGGTCGGCTACCTGCCCGACATGTTCGGCCACATCGCCCAGATGCCGCAGATCCTGGCCGGCGCGGGGCTCGCCCACGCCTGCCTGTTCCGCGGCGTCCCGCAACGCGTGCACACACACGCCTTCGCCTGGCAGTCCCCGGACGGCACCGCCGTACGCACCGAGTACCTGCCGGGCGGCTACGGCAACGCGGCCGGGCTGATGGACGACGCGGCGCTGGTCACCCGGCGGGCCGCCGATCTCGCCGCCCGGCTCGGGGCGTGGCGTCCGGCCGGCGACGACACCCCGGTGCTGGCCATGTACGGCGCCGACCACGCCGCCCCGGCGCCGGAGGCCCCCGACCTGCTCGCCGCCGCCGGTCTCGACGACACCCGGCTTCGGCTCGGCACGCTCGCCGAGTACTTCGCCAGCCAGCCGACCGGCGTCGACGGGCTGCCCGTCGTGGCCGGTGAGCTGCGCTCGCACGCCCGGGCCAACATCCTGCCCGGCGTGATCTCCGTACGCGGCCACCTCAAGCAGGCGATGGGCCGCGCCGAGCGGCGGGTCGAACGGTACGCCGAGCCCCTCGCCGCGCTGGCGCACGACACCTCCGTACAGCGCTTCCTCGACATGGCCTGGACCCGGCTGATCGACGCCAGTTGCCACGACTCGGTGACCGGGTGCGGCTGCGACGAGACCGCCGAGCAGGTCTCCGCCCGCCTCGCCGAGGCCGACCAGCTCGGCCGGGCGGTCTGCGACCTGGTCGGCGCGCGGCTGGCCACCACCGTGCCCCGGGACGGCCACCTGCTGTTCAACCCCACCCCGGCGCCCCGCACCACCCTGGTGCGCCTGGACGTGGAGACGCCGCCCGACGGCGCGGTGGGGCTGGTCGACGCCGACGGCCGCACGGTGGCCGCGCAGGTCCTCGACCGGGCCCGCACGCTGCTCGCCGACGACGTGGTGCCGGCGGCCGACCTGCCGGGCGTCCTCGCCCGGGTGCACGGCCGCGAACTCTACGGTCAGGAGATCACCGCCTGGTCGGTGTCCGCCGCCGACGCCACCCTCACCTTTCAGGTTGCCCGGCACGGCGACCCGGCCTTCGACGTCGAGGACGTCCGGCTGGCGCTGGCCGCCGCCGGGCAGCCCGACCGGTGGCGGGTGCTCATCGTCGCCGCCGCCCGGGCCACCGTCGCCGCGCTGGTGGACCTGCCCGCGCTCGGGCACGCCGCGGTGCGGCCGTTGGCGCTACCGCCGTCCGCCGCAGCGGTGCCCCCGCCGGTCGCCGCAGCGGTGCCCGCGCCGGTGATGGTGACCGGCCGCAGCGTCGACAACGGGCTGCTGCGGGTGGACGTCGCCGAAGACGGCACGCTGCGGCTGTCCACCCCCGACGGCGTCGGCGTGGACGGGGTGGGCCGGATCGTCGACGGCGGCGACGTGGGTGACAGCTACAACTTCGCCCCACCGGCCGCCGACGAGCTGGTCGACAAGCCCCGGGCGGTGCGGACCGTGGTCCGCCACGACGGGCCGCTGGTCGCCGTCCTCGACGTGGTCCGCGAGTACCGCTGGCCGGCGGGCGCCGACGTCGACGCGGGCTCGCGCGCCGTGGACCGCGAACCGACCACCGTCACCACGCGGGTCGAGGTGCGCTCCGGTGAGCAATTCGTCCGGCTGAGGGTCGAGTTCGACAACCGCTGCGACGACCACCGGGTCCGGCTGCACCTGCCGCTGCCGTCGCCGGCCGACACCTCGTACGCCGAGGGCCAGTTCGCCGTGGTCGCGCGAGGGCTGAGCGCGGAGGGTGGCGGCGGGGAGGTCCCGCTGCCCACGTTCCCGGCGTCCGGGTTCGTGGCCGCGGGCGGCCCGGACGGCTCGCTCGCCGTCCTGCTGACCCAGCCGACCGAGTACGAGCTGACCGACTCCGGCCGGGAACTGGCAGTCACCGTGCTGCGGGCGATCGGGATGCTGTCGCGCAACCGGCACGCCCTGCGCGACGAGCCGGCCGGTCCGCAGCTGCCCACACCCCTGGCGCAGTGTCGCGGCGTACACGCCGTCGAGCTGGCGGTGCTGCCGTTCCGGGGCAGCTGGCACGAGGCCGGGGTGCTGGAGGCCGCCGAGGCGTACCGGCACGAGCCGCTGTCCTTCCCCGGCACCGCCGAGCCGACCGTCGCGCTACCGGCCCCGACCGTGGGACTGGCGGTCGACGGCCCCGGGGTCGTGCTGACCAGCGTCCGGGACCGCGACGGCCGCACCGAGGTACGGTTGGTCGCGCAGACGCCGGCGGACACCACCGCCGTCATCGACGCCCCGGGGCTGCGCGGGGCATGGCGCGCGGATCTGCTCGGCCGACCGGGCGACCCGCTGGCCGTCGAGGGCGACGGAGCCGTCCGCCTGCCGATGCGGGCCTGGGAGATCGCCACCGTGCAGCTCGACCTGGCCTGACCGCGATCTCGCCACGCACTCTGGAAGGGGCGCCGAGGTTTCACCTGCGTGGAAACTGGAGAAGGTGAGGATCGCACCTGCGCTCAAGGGGGGATCAAACTCGTGTCCGACGCCACCATCGAACGGTACGACCGCCAGGCCGACCGGCCCGACGAGGTGACCGACCCGTTGCTGTGGAAGCTCGCCCTGGACGTGGCCGACGCCCATGAACCGGACGGGGACGGCGGCTGTCACAGCCTGCTCTGCGCAGGTCAGACCTGGCCCTGCCCGCCCTGGAACAACGCCCAGCGCGCGCTGCGAATGGCCCAGGCCGAGCCCCGGCAGTCGTCGCCCGCCGTGGGGCAGGCCGACAGCCAGGGTCGGGCCGGCCTACCCGCCGCCGGGCCGACGCAGCGCACCCGGCCGCACCCGCGGACCGCGTCGGCGGCCTAGATGTCCCGCGGATCCTGTCGCTCGGGTCAGCTGTAGCGAGCGAACATCTCCTGGACGGCGGCCAGCTCGTCACCCTCGTCAGCGTCGATGAACCAGTCGGACCCCGGGTCCGCGACGACAGCCTCCGGGGTGAGGAAGTCCTTGCCGAAGCGGTAGGCGTCCAGGCAGTAGACGAACTCGGAGCCCATCATCGGGTCGATGCCGGTCTGGTCGCAGTGGTCCAGCAGGCCTTCGGCGACTCGCCACTGCTCGCCGTCGAACCAGAACACGCCGCAGGCCCAGTGGATCGTCCGGCCGGTCGTCACATCCTTGACGTTGCCCAGTGGTTTGTTCGCCGGACGGTCCCGTACCAGGCGAACCAGGTCTTCGGGAACGTCGTGGTAGAGCGCCTCCTGGCCGGCGTAATCGTCCCAGCCCATGCTCAGATCCGCCTCGGGATCAAAGGTCAGCAGCAGAGTCCGGCTGGCCCCGCCACCTGGGCGGCCAGCTTCTTCGGGGCCAACAGACAGTAACTCTCAGTGAGCAGCTCGCCGATCTCCGCCCAGTCGACGCCGTCACCGAGGACCATGCCCAGCACGTCGGCGCCCCAGCCGGGCTTGTAGAACGGGTGGCCGCCGGCCACCAGCGCGTGGAGCTCGTCGACGGGCGACCGGAACGTCAGCACACAGGTCGGCTCGTCGGTCGCGACGGCACGCGCGTATGCCATCTGGTGGTCGGGGTCGACGGTGAGCACGTGGGCGAAGGTCCGCTTACGGATCCGCCAGCGCACACCCACCCAGGCCGGCTCCTCGTAGCTCTCCGGCAGCTCGCGACAGATCGGCCGCAGGCGGTCGAGGAACTCGGGTGGCACGTCTGCGGGGGCGGTCATGCCCGCACGCTAGCCGCGTCCTGTGACACTTCCGCCGCTTCCAGCCAGCGCCGGTACCAGCGGGCGAAGCCGAGCGGCGTGCCGTCGTCGTCGCGCAGCGGCCGGAACCCGCCGCTCTCGGCGGTGTCGTCGGCCCAGATCCGGCCCCGCTGCGGGCCGGTGACCACCAGCGTCTCCCGCAGCGCGCAGCCGAGGTGGCACAGATAGAGCAGACCGATCGAATGCTCGGAGGCGTGGACCACCGCGTCGTACCGCTCCCCGTAGGCGTCCTCGGCCTCGTTTGTGATCCCGGATCTTCCGCCGGTGGACCGGGACGGCGGTGGGCGCCCGGGTGGCCGGCCCCCGGGGGCGGGGGCCGGCCGTCGGCGGGTCAGCGCCAGGTGTCGGTGCGGGGGTTGGTACCGCCGGCCGGGGTGGTGAAGGTCCGGTTGCCGCCGGATTCCCAGGTGACGGAGCCGTCGGGGTTCTTCTTCAGGTACTTGTACTCGACGCTCGTGTTCGGCGGCAGGCTGACGGTGGCCCGCCAGATCGGGTAGTCGGCCGGGGACAGCGCGACGGCGTTCGCGGGGTTCCAGCCGCCGAGGGCGGGGAGGTTGCCGACGACGTACACGTTCTGGCCGTAGTTGGTGGTGGCGGTGGCGTGGAAGGAGACGGCGACCGGTCCGGCGGTGTCGCCGCGGAAGGTCTCGGTGACGGTGTGGCTGCCGCCCGCCGGGGTGGTGAGGGCACGGTTCGCGCCGGATTCCCAGGTCACGCCGCCGGCCGCGGTCTTCTTGATGAACTTGTACTCCACGGCGGCGGACTTGGGCAGGTCGACCACGCCGCGGAACACCCCGCCCTCGGCCGGCAGCCGCACCGCGCTCGCCGGCGCCCAGGTGCCCAACTCCGGGACGCTGCCGACCACATAGACCTCCTGGCCGGCGGTCACGGTGGCGGTGACGGTGAAGGTGGTGGCGACGGTGTCACCGACGGGCCCGGGCACGTACGTGTCGATCCGGGTGGCCGTTCCGCCGGCCGGGGTGGTGAAGGTGCGGCTGACAGCCTCCTGCTCGACCACGGTCGTTCCGCTCTTGGCCAGGTAGCGGTAGGAGATGGCGGTGGCGGCGGGCAGGTCGACGGTCGCGGTCCAGGTGCCGTCGGCGTTACGGGTGAGCGGCACCGAGGTGGCCGGGTCGCCGTTGCCGAGCGCCGGGGTGTTGCCCACGAGGTGCAGCGTCCGGTCGGCGGGCAGCGGAGCCGTGGCGGTGAACGTGGTGGCGATCTTGACGGCGGGGCCGCCCCGGGCGTTGGCGTGCAGCGCGACCGCGCCGTTGGCCGGGATGGTGACGCTGGCCCGGCCGCCGGTCACGGTGACCGTGGTGCCGGTGCACCCGGCGGCCGTGGCGGCACCGGAGATGACGTCGCAGTACGCGCCGTCGGCGAGGCCGGTGACGAACTGGGCGGTGCTGGCCGAGCCGGAGTCGTTGATGCCGATCCAGCCGCGGTCGCCCCGGTGGAAGCCGATGACGTTGCTGTTGACGACGGTGAAGTCCGAGATGCTCTTGACGGCCCGGGCGGTGTTGGCCCAGCCGACCATGCCCTTGATCCCGGTCGACTGGGTCAGGCAGGTCCAGTTTCCGCCGCAGGCGGTGTCGGTCACGTGACCGCTTCCGGTGGCCGGCGGCGACTGGTTGCGGTTGGACCAGGTGAAGCTGTCGTAGACCGAGGGCTTACCGTGCGGGTAGGCCAGCGCGAAGTAGTTGGCCAGGGTGTAGTCGGTGCCGTTCTTGTAGGACAGCACCACCCCGTCGCGTTCGAGATCGTGGTTGGTGACCATGGCGAAGACGTTGGCGCTGGGCGCGTCGAGGTTCCAGCTCCCGATGTTGGCGAGGTTGGCGATCGAGCCCTGGAAGCTGGACCTGAGTCCCTTGGCGTAGGCGAAGTCGAGGACGTCGCCGTTGCCGATGAAGGCGCGGGCCTTGAGCGCGTCGTTCGAGGCGCCGTCGAAGATCTCCTGGGCGACGTACGGACGCCTGTTCTCCGCGACGGTGTTGTTCAGCTTGCTGAGGATGGCCGCGAAGTCCGCCTTCTTGACGTGCTTGATCGCGTCGACGCGGAACCCGTCGACGCCCAGGCCGATCAGGTCGTTGAGAAAGGCGGCGATCTTGTTGCGGACCTGTTCCTTCTCGGTGTACAGGTCCGACAGGGCCAGCAGCTCGCAGCTGGTCACCTGGGACTCGTTGTTCCAGTCGTTGATGCCGCCCGAGGTCGGGCAGTTGTCGCCGGGGCGGTGGAAGTCACCGTTGCCGTAGGGCACGGCCGGGTAGTCGTAGCCGGTGAAGGTGGTGCCCGCGTAGCCGACGGTGCCGGGGGCGTTGTTGACGCCGGCCATGTGGTTGACCACCGCGTCGACGTAGACGCGGACACCGGCGCCGTGGCACGCGGTGACCATGGCGGCGAACTGCTGACGGTTGCCGAACCGGCTCTCCAGCTTGTACGACACCGGCTGGTACACCTCGTACCAGGGGTGCACCCCGTCGGCGCTGTTGGGCAGGCTGACCGACTCCTGGGGCGGCGCGACCTGGACCGCGCCGTAGCCCGCCGGGCCGAGGTGGTTGGTGCAGGCCGCGGCGACCGAGTTCCAGTTCCATTCCCACAGGTTGGCCGTCACCTCGCTGTCGTTGAGCGCGACGGCGGCGTGGGCGGGCGCGGCGGCGGTGACCACGGCGGGGGTGACGCCGGACGCGACGACGGCGACGGCGAGGAGCAGGCGAAGGATACGGACGCGCAGGGGCGGTTTCGATCGAGCCATGGCAGAGAGACCTTCTTCCGGGGACGAAGAGGCATTGACGAGAAGGGACGGCCGTCCGCGTAGCAAAGACAATGCTCGATTGCTGGCAACCTCTGCAATACCTTGCAGCAAACTTCTCGAAATTTCATGGCAACAATGGCATGACGCCCGGCAGGGCTACCCCATACTCCTCAAATACCGCGAAGCCGACGATCCGCAGTGGATCGTCGGCTTCGCGGCTTGCAAGCATTTGCAAAGACCCGGCCGGTCAACGGGACGTCGGGACCGCCTCACCGGCGAGGATGACCGCGCCGAGCAACGCGGCGTCGTCGGCGAAGCGCGACAACACCACCTCCGGCGGGTACGGCAGGACCGCCGCCATCCGCTCCCCCAGCAGGCCACGGATCAGCGCGTTGCCGGCCACCCCACCGACCAGCACCACCCGCTGCGGATCGAGCAGCAGGCAGCAGGTGATCAGGTGCCGGGCCAGCTCGTCCACCCGGGCGGCCAGCGCGTCCCGGGCCGGGCCGGGACGCTCGGCGGCGGCGGCCAGTCCCCGCGCCCCGCCCGACACCCCGAGCGAGTCGGCGAGCCCGTCCAGCGCCCGGCCGGAGAAGTCCAGCTCCAGCATGGTTCCCGGCCACGGGCCGCCGGTCACGGCGTACCCGATCTCGCCGGCCGCGCCGTGGTGCCCGGCCAGCACGGACCCACGGACCGTGACCGCCGCCGCCACCCCGGTGCCGATCCCGACCACCAGGCCGGGGTCGGCGTCGCGGAGCGCGCCGAGCCGCAGCTCGGCCAGGGCGGCGGCGTTGAGGTCGTTGTCGACCGCCACCGCCGGCACCGTCAGCCGGTCGCGGACCGCGTCGGCGAGGCGCAGCCCGTCCCAGCCGGGCACGTTCGGGGCCAGGTCGATGCCGTCGGAGCGGACCACGCCGGGCGAGGCGATGCCGGCCGCCGCGACCGGCGCGCCGACCTCCCCCACCAGCTTCGCGGCCAGCGCCAGCGCCCGGTCCAGGGCCTGCGGGGCACCCCGCTCGGCGTACGTCGGGACCCGCTCGCGGGCCAGCAGCCGGCCCTCCCCGTCGGCCACCCCGACCGCCATCTTGGTGCCGCCGAAGTCGATCCCGAGCAGCACGCCCGCGCCACCGGCCGGCGACGTGGACTGGGCGGCCCGGCCGGCCAGCCGTACGCTCACCGGGCCACCCTCGCGACCCGGACCGACACGTCCCGCGCGCTCATCGAGCGGCCCCCTGCGCGGCGACCGCGTCCAGTGCCTCGTCGGCGGCGGCGAGGCGGGCACGGACGGCGGCCAGCCGGCCGGCGACGGTGTCGAAGGTGCCCCGCAGCACCGCCACCTGGGCCCGCACCGCGTCCGCGCCGGGACCGTCGACCTGGGCCCGGTCGAGCACCAGCTCCGGGCGTACGGCGGCGGCGATCAGGTCGGCGACGGCGGAGTCGTCGAGCCCGTCGGCGATCCCCTCAGCCGCGGCCCGGACGGTCTGCGCGGTCCAGGTGCCCGGGGCGCCACCCCGCACCAACCGCCCGACCACCGAGTGGGCGGCCCGGAACGGCACCCCGTGCCGGGTCAGCGCGTCGGCCGCGGCGGTGGTGGTGGCGCCGGAGGCGACGATCTCCTCGGCCGACGGCGGCTCCAGCGGCTCGATCTCGGCGAGGAAGCCGCCGAGCAGGGCGAAGAACCGGTCGGTGCGGTCGTTGCTGTCCCAGAGCCGCACCTGCACGTCGGTGGTGGCGTTGTTGGAGTCCTCCCACCAGGCGGCGCCAACGTTGTTGAGCACCGAGGCGGCGTCGGCGGCGGTGGCGCCGGCCATCGAGACGAGGTGCTCCAGCACCACCGGGTTGCGCTTCTGCGGCATGATGCTGCTGCCCTGGGTGAAGTCGCCGGGCGTGGTCACCCAGCGCCAGGTCAGCCAGTCCATCAGGGTGCGGGCCAGCCGGGCGCCGGTCGCGAGCGCCTGGGCGTTGAGGGTGCCGACCCGTACGAGGTGGTCGGCGCCGGCCACCGCCTCGTAGGAGTTGGTGACCAGGCCGTCGAAGCCGAGCAGCTCGGCCACCCGGGCGGGGGCGATGTCCAGGTCGGTGCCGGCGAAGGCGCAGGAGCCCAGCGGCGAGGTGTTGAGGGCGTCGATCAGCTCGGCGTAGCCGACGGCCTCCCCGGCGAGCGCCTCGGCATAGCCGGCGAGGGCGTGCCCGATGGTGGTGGGCTGCGCCGGCCGGCGGTGGGTGTAGCCGGTGATCACCACGTCGGCGTACCGGTGCGCGGAGTCCAGGGCGGTCGTGCCGGCGGCGAGCACCCGGTCGAGGACGCCGAGAAGCTGGTCACGCAGCAGCATCCGGAACACCCCGGCGTCGAGGTCGTTGCGGCTGCGGGCCATCTGCACGTCCAGGTCGGAGGTGGGGATGCCGCACGCCTGCGCCAGCCGCTTCTCCATCAGGTAGTAGGTGTCCTCGAAGGTGCCGTCGAACTCGGGCGCCGGGGCAGTGTCGGCGCGCAGTTCGGCCAGCCCGCGCAGCAGCCGGGCGCCCCGGTCGGCGGGGACCAGGCCCTGCTCGGTCAGCATCACCACGTGGGCCTGGCTGGCCCGCACCATCGCCGGGAAGAGGTACCCGACGTGGTGGTCGTAGGTCGGCCGGAGGTGGTGCCGCTGGTAGGTGGTCAGCGCGGGTGTGCTCATGACGGTCTCTACTTCCTTCCGTGCCGGGCGTGGCGCCGCGCGCCGCGCCCGGGCGTCAGCCGGTCAGTCGTGCAGGCCGAGCAGGCGCTCGGCGTTCCCGGCGAAGATCGCGCGTAGGTGGTCGTCGGGCAGCCCCAGCTCGCGGCAGATCCGCAACTGGTCGTCGAGGTAGCGGGTGACGTAACCGCGCGGGAACCACGACGAGTCGCTGCCGAACACGATCCGGTGTGGACCGATGGTCTCGTAGCAGCGCCGGAAAAGCTCCTCCAGCGTCAGTTTGTACGGCATCCAGCGCACCCACTGGTTCGACCCGGAGGTGTCGACGTGGATGTTCGGGCAGCCCCAGGCGGCGAAGAGCAGGTCCTGCACGTGCTGGACGCCGAAGTGCGGCACCACCACGGCCAGCTCGGGGAAGCGTCGGGCCATCCGGGCCAGCTCGTCGGGGCCGCCGTAGCGGCCGTGGGACAGACCCCCGGCACTGCCGTAGTGACCGATGTGGATCAGCACCGGCACGCCGAGGCGCTGGGCGGTGGCCCACAGCGGGTCGAGGGCCTCGTCGTCGAGCGGGCCGCGCAGCAGCGGGGCGAAGAGCTTCAGCCCGTGCAGTCCGCGCTCGACGACCGCGCGCTCCAGCTCGGCGGCGGCGCCCGTCCCGTACGGGTCGTGGTGGGCGAAGCCGAGCAGCAGGTCGGGGTGGCGGTCCACCACGTCGGCGACGGTGTCGTTGCCGCCGCCGGTGACGAAGACGGCTCGGCGCACGTTGACCGCGCGCAGTTCCTCGGCCCACCGGTCCGCCTCGTCCTGCCAGCGCGGGGCGGGCGGCTCCGGGTCGGGGAAGGCCCACGCCTGCCGCCACCGGGTCGCGTACGGGGCGGAGCCGGCGGCCCGCACGGCGCGCTCGTGCTCGCCGCCGGGGTGCATCCCGGCAGCGTGCTCGCAGGCCTGGATCGTCTCGTCGGCGCCGATGCGGAAGTGCAGGTGGAAGTCGACGACGTCCAGTCCACGCTCGACGGTCACGGCGCCTCCTCGGGCTCGGGTCCGCCGGCCGGTCGGGCCGGCGCGTCGGTGGGCAGCGGGGCGGGGGCCGACAGCGGGGCGTCGGTCGGCAGCGGGGCGTCGGTCGGCGGGGCGGGCGGCGGGGCGGCCACCCAGGCTGCGACGACCTCGCGCAGCCGGGTACCGGCCAGCTGCCGGACCTGCCGACCGGCCTCCTCGCCGGCCAGCGAGATGTGCCCGGACCAGCCCTGCCACGGGTCGGGCCGGGACTCCACCAGCACGTACGGGTGGGTCACCGGCAGTTTCGGCTTCGGCGGCAGGTCGGCGACCGCGTCGAGGCGGACCGCGCCGGGGTCGAAGCCGAGCACCCCGGAGGTCTCGTACGCGCCGCCGTGGCCGCGCGCCGGCAGCGGCCCGTACAGCTCGCCGGTCTCGGCGGGGGTGACCAGCTGGAACCAGTTGACCAGCAACAGGCTCGCCGTGCGCCGTCCGGAGACCCACTCCATGGCGGCCCGGACGGTGGACATGTTGGCGTCGTGTCCGTTGACGATCAGCAGCCGGGGGAACCCGGCAGCCACGATGCCCTCGATGACGTCGGCGAGGTATCCGACCGCGATCTCGGGCCGGATCGCCACGGTGCCGGGCCACGGCCGGGTCTGGCCGGGGCAGGCGGCGTACGGCACGGCGGGGAAGAGCACCCCGCGCGGGCCCGGCCCGCCGGCCGGGGTCGCGGTGCCGTCCGGGGTGCCGCCGCCGGACGGCACCGCCCTGTCGCCGCCGATCGCGCTCTCGGCGGCGAAGCCCTCGGCGAGGATCAGGTCGGTGCCGAGCGGCAGGTGCGGGCCGTGCCACTCGACCGCGCCGACGGGCAGCACGGCGAAGTCCGCCGCCTCGGCGACCGCCGCCAACTCCCCGCCGGGGATCCGGGCGGCCGGGACCAGTCCGCCGCCAGTCGGCCAGGCCGCGCTCACGCCGTCCACTTCGCCGCCTCCCGACTGGAACGCCGGCCGCCCTCCAGGCGACCGGAGACCACCATCACCACGAAGATCAGGACCACCTGGAGCATGCCGTACGCGGCGGCGGTGCCGATCTCGAACGAGTACATCCGGTTGTTGATCTCGACGGAGATCGGCGCGGTGTCGGAGGTGTAGATGAGCACCGAGGCGACGAACTCGCCGACGCCGTGCACGAAGGCGAGCAGCGCGCCGGCCACCACACCGGGCAGCATCAGCCGCAGGGTGACCGTGCCGAACGCCCGCCACCATGATGCGCCCAGGTTGCGCGCGGCCTCCTCCAGCGACGGGTCGATCTGCGCCAGGGTCGCCGAGCTGGACCGGAACACCAGCGGCAGGAACCGGACGAAGTACGCCAGCGGCATGATCCAGAAGGTGCCGATCAGCACCTGCCCGAAGCTGAACGCGTTGCCGGTGCTGAACGCCGAGATCAGGTTGATCGCCACCACCGTGCCGGGCAGCGCCCAGGCCAGCATGACCGCCACGTCCAGCAGACCCCGGCCGCGGAAGTTCAGCCGCCGCACCGCGTACGCGATGAGCACGCCGACGACGACGCACGCGACGGTCGCGAGCAGGCTCATCTGCAGCGAGTTGAGGATCGGCTGGAACGCCGCCGGATCGGAGAAGATCGTGACGAAGTTCTGCATGGTGTACGCCGCCGGGATGACCTCGGTGGTCCACGAGCCGTCCGCCGAGAACGCGACCAGGGCGATGGTCGCCACCGGGGCGAGCAGGACGGCGGTGGCCAGGATCGACGCGGTCAGGGCGAGCCACTTGCCGAGCGGGTTGGTGATCTCGCGCCGGTGCGCGGCGACGCCCTTGGACTGGGAGCGGTAGCTGCGCCGCCCCTCGTACCAGCGCATGCCGAGCAGGAACAGCACCGAGACCACGCCGAGCACCGAGGCGTACGTGGAGGCCATCGGCAGGTCGCCGTTGGTGCGGTTGATGTAGATCTGCATGGTCATCGTCTGGTCCACACCGAACAGCAGCGGGGCGGTGTACGACGCCAGCGAGGTCATGAACACCAGCAGCGAGGCGGAGACCAACGCCGGGGTGAGCATCGGCAGCAGCACCGTGCGCCACACCCGGACCCGGCCGGCGCCCAGGTTGTACGCCGCCTCCTCCACCGACGGGTCCATCCCGGACAGCGCGGCCGAGGCGGACAGGTAGAAGTACGGGTACATGGTGAACGTGTGCACGATCAGCACTCCGGCGATGCCGCTGAACGGCAGCACCGGGTTCTCGGTGCCGAAGAGCTGTTGCAGGCCGCGCGGCAGGATGCCGGTCTCGCTGTAGAGCAGTTGGAACGAGATCGCCCCGATCAGCGGCGGCAGCGCCGCCGGTACCAGGATGATCGCCTCGATCAGCTTGCGGCCGGGGAACGAGAAGCGCTTGAGCAGGAAGGCCATCGCCACGCCGACGATCCCGCAGAGCAGCACGCTGGCGGCGGAGATGATCAGCGAGGTGACCAGGGACGACCGGGCGACCCCGCCGCCGGTGACGAAGCTGCCGTAGTTCTCCACCCCGTCCACGCCGACGCTCTCGGCGAAGGTGGCGAACATCGGCTGCACCACGTACCCGAAGAGGATCAGGGCGAGCGGGAAGACCAGGACGTACGGGAACCAGCGGGAGCCGGTGCCGCCGGAGAACCGGTCGGCGAACCGGCGGCGCGAGCCACCCGGCGGCGTCGGCTCCCCGGTGACCGGGGCGGTGGTGGCCGGGCCGGGGGTGGCGGGGATGGTGCTCACGGCCGCACCACCCACATCCGCTCCCGGTTCAGCCGCAGCCCGACCTGATCGCCGGCGGCGATCCCGGCCGGCACGTCGATCGCGGCGACCTGCACCGGCTCGCCGGCCACGTCGACCACGAGGTTGGTGGCCATGCCGGTGAACTCCACCTCGGTGACCCGGCCCGGCAGCGCGCCCGCCTCGGTGGCCGAGGTCAGCCCGAGATGCTCGGGACGGACGGACACCAGCGCGGTGTCGCCCTGGCGCAGGCCGTGCCCGGTGGGCGCGGGAGCGGTGATCTCGCCACCGGCGGGCAGCCCGACGGTGACGGACTGCTCGGCGGCGGTGAGCACCGGCAGGCTGAGCACGTTGCTGCGCCCGATGAAGCGGGCCACGAAGCTGGTGGCCGGCTGGTGGTAGATCTCCTGCGGGGCGCCGATCTGCTGCACCCGGCCGGACTCCATCACCGCGATCCGGTCCGACATGGCCATCGCCTCGGCCTGGTCGTGCGTGACGTAGATGGAGGTGGTGCCGGCCTCGCGCTGGATGCGGCGGATCTCGACCCGGGTCTCCTCGCGCAGCTTGGCGTCGAGGTTGGACAGCGGCTCGTCGAGCAGCAGGGTGCGGGGCCGGATCACCAGCGCCCGGGCCAGGGCGACGCGCTGCTGCTGGCCGCCGGAGAGCTCGTCGATGCGCCGGTCGCCGTAGCCGGCGAGGTGCACCTGCCCGAGCGCCTCCTCGACCCGCCGCCGCGACTCGACCCGGCCGACCTTGCGGATCTTCAGGCCGTACGCGACGTTCTGCGCGACGCTCATGTGCGGGAAGAGCGCGTAGTTCTGGAACACCATGCCGGTGTCGCGCTTGTTCGGCGGGCGCCGGGTGACGTCCTCGGTGCCGAACCGGATCCGGCCGGAGGTGGGGAAGTAGAACCCCGCCACCATCCGCAGGGTGGTGGTCTTGCCGCAGCCGCTCGGGCCGAGCAGCGTGAAGAACTCCCCGGCGGCGATGGTGATGTCGACGTCGTCCACGGCCGCGGTGTCGCCGCCGCGCGCGAAGCGCTTGCTCACCGACTCCAGCGTGACATCGATCATAAGGTCCTCTCCTTCAGGCGGTACCGGACCTGGTCGGTCATGGCAGGGGGGCACGGGCGCGGGGACGGTCCGTCCCCGCGCCCGGCGGTCAGCCCTTGTTCTTGATCTGGCTGTTCCAGTGGTTGATCCACTCGGTCTCGTTCTTGCCGATGACGTCCCAGTTGACGTCCAGCGGCTTGAGACCGAGCTGGGCCAGCCACTCCGGCTTCTCGGCGATGTCCACGGCCGGGATCTGGTAGTAGTCCTTGGCCAGGTCGGCGCGGAGCTTGTCGTCGAAGAGGAACTCCATGAACTTCTGCGCGCCGGTGGTGTTGCCGCCCTTGACCGCGGCAATGCCGTCGACCAGCACCGGGGCGCCGGAGGCCGGCATCACGTAGCCGAACGGCATGTTCGACTGGTTGGCCTGCAGCAGGACGTCCTGCAGGTTCCAGGCGCTGATCGTGCCCTGCTGGCGGGAGAGCTTCAGGTAGAGGTCGGTCGGGTTGGCCGCGTACGCGCCGGTGTTGGCGTCGAGCTTCTTGAGCCAGTCGTAGCCGGGCTGCGGGTTGCTGCCGTCCGGGGACTGCCGCACGATCATCGACGCGTAGATCGACCGCATCGTGCCGGACGCGGCCACGTCCCGAATGATGATCTTGTCCTTCCACTCCGGCTTCAGCAGGTCGTCCCAGTCCTTCGGGGCCTGCTCCGGGGTGAGCGCCTTGTTGTTGTACATGATGACCTCGGGAAGCAGGATCTCCCCGAACCAGCGGCCCTCGGCGTCCTTGTACTTCGGGTCCATCTTGCTGGCGAACGCCGGCTGCCAGGAGGCCAGCAGGTCCTCGCCGGCGCCGGCGGAGAGCCCCTGCTGGGTGCCGCCCCACCAGACGTCGGCCTGCGGGTTGGCCTTCTCGGCCCGGACCCGCTCCAGGATCTCCTGGGCGCCCAGGTTGAGGATCTCGACCTTGCCCTTGTACTCGGGGTACTTGGCGGTGAACTGGTCCACGACGTAGGTGGAGACCTTCTTGTCGCGGGCCGTGTAGATGGTCAGCTTCTCGGCGCTCGCGCCGCCGGCCGTGTCGTCGCCACCGCCGCCACCGCCGCCGCAGGCGGTGCCGGCGGCGAGCACGGTGGCGAGCGCACCGGCGAGGAGAAGTCGACGTCTCATGGGGTACCTCCGAGGGGTGTGGGGGGAACTACGGTGTGCGTGGTGTGTGGTCAGGGGGTCGGCAGCAGGGTGGGCATTCCGGCGGCGGCCGCGGAGAGGGCGTAGCTGACCGCCCCGTGCAGTACCGCCCGGTCGCCGAGCACCGCCCGCCGTACCTCGGTGGTGCTCGGCGCGGCGGCGGCGACCAGCGCCTGGAGCCGGTCGACGGCGGCGTCGTCGAGCTGGGCAGCCGCCCCGCTGAGCAGCACCCGCCCGGGATCGGCGACGCAGACGCAGGAGACGATCAGCCGCGACCAGGCCGCGAGCACGTCGTCCAGGTACGCGGCAGCCCGTGCGTCGGCGGCGGCCAACGCCACCAGGTCGGCGACGGGCGAGTCCGGCCGCCGCCCGGGGGCCATCGCCACCATCCGCTCGGCGATGGCGTTCTCCGACCAGCGGGCCTCGAACGGGCCGATCCCGTCGTGGCCCCGGTCGGTCGGGTCCAGGGGCAGGAAGCCGACCTCCCCGGCGGCCCCACCGGAGCCCCGCCGGACCTGCCCGTCGAGCACCAGGCCAGCGCCGATGCCGTCGGCCACGTGCAGCAGCAGCAGGTCGGCGACGTCGCTGCCCGCGCCGACGGCGTGCTCGCCGGCCGCCATCAGGTTCACGTCGTTGTCCACCACCACCGGCACCCCGAGCCGCCGTTGCACCGACTCCCCCACCGGCCGCCCCTCGACGAGGCCGACCGAGGGGGCCAGGCGGACGGCGCCGCCGGTGGAGATGCCGGGAGCGGCGATGGCCACCCCGCGCAGCGCCGGCAGCCCGTCGCCGGCGAGCTCCGGCACCGAGCGGCAGATGGTGTCGACGATGTCGCCGGCGAGCCGGACCGCGCGGTGGGCGATGACGGCGCCGTCGCTGTCGGCGATCTCGCAGCTGATCCGGGACGGCTCCAGGGAGACCGCGGCGACCAGCTCGGCCCGGGGGTTGAACTCCAACATCGCCCGTGGCCGGCCGGTACGGGAGGTCCCGGGGCCGCGCTCGATGAGGTACCCCTCGGCGATCAACTCGCGCACGAGCGGGGTGAGCGTGGCGGGGCTCAGCCCGGTGAGCTCGGTCAGCTCGGCGCGGGAGAGCACCCGCACCTGGCGGGCGGTGGAGATCACGGACAACCGCTTGATCTCCTTCGACCGCTCCCGGCTCACCGGGCTCGTTGGTGGCGTCACCACGTCAGTCACACTTCCTTCCTACGGCGAACGAACTATTGAGTCAAGTAACGAAACCGTCTCGTTACCTTGCGAGCTCCTCGATGAGCAGCAGAAACGCCCTCTCCGTGAGAGCTGCGGGGCCAGCGGACGGGCAGCCCTCACGACCGGCAGCACTCCCGTCGACGGCGAGTTAATTTCTTCCGCAAATTAAGAAAGACCTTGCAAAGCATTGACGGCCCCCGCGCCGGTCCCTAGCGTCACCGGGCGAAGGCCTTCCAGTGTGTACGGATCTCCGTTCCACTGCGTACCCCGGTGACGCCGGCGCCCCCTGTGCCGACGCCCCCTGACCGCCCTCTCACCGTCCGACCGCGACCCCACGTCGACGCCCCCGCGTCCGACGTCGCCGGCCGCTGCGCGGACTTCGCGTCCAGCGAAAGGATCTGCATGCGTCTCAAGGCGTTCCTGCTACCAACGGCGCTCGCCCTGGCCCTGTCCGGGACACCGGCCGTCGCCCTCGCCGCCCCCACCGACGCCCGGCCGACCGACACCGTCGACCTCGACGTCCTCTTCGTCAGCGCCCACCCCGACGACGAGGCCGGCAGCCTCGCCACCCTCGG
Source organism: Micromonospora peucetia (assembly GCF_900091625.1). Lineage (NCBI taxonomy): Bacteria > Bacillati > Actinomycetota > Actinomycetes > Micromonosporales > Micromonosporaceae > Micromonospora > Micromonospora peucetia. Next base: position 5,320,836 of record NZ_FMIC01000002.1, on the reverse strand, counting down.
CCAGTGGAAGGAGAAGCACGGCGCCAAGGCCGGCGTCGTCACCATCACCCGTGGCGAGGGCGGCGGCAACGCCGTCGGCCTGGAGGAGGGCCCGCCGCTAGGCATCATCCGGGAGCGCGAGGAGCGCACCGCGATCGGCCGCGCCGGGGTGGAGAACCTGTACAACCTCGACCGCGTCGACTTCTGGTACACCGCGTCCGCGCCCCTGTCCGAGCAGATCTGGGGACACGACGACACGCTGGGGCAGATCGTCCGGGTGATCCGGCAGACCCGGCCCGAGATCATCATGACGATGAACCCGTCGCCCACCCCCGGCAACCACGGCAACCACCAGCAGGCCGCCCGGTTCGCCGCCGAGGCGTTCCACGCCGCCGCCGACCCGAAGGCCTTCCCCGAGCAGGTCACCAAGGAGGGGCTGAAGCCGTTCCGGGCGGCCAAGTTCCTGCGTACCGGTGGCACCGGCAGCTCGTCGACCGGGCCGCAGTGCGCCACCGGCTTCGTGCCGACCGTCCCGACCGACCAGGTGTTCGGCGTCTGGGAGGGCACCCGCAGCGCTGACGGCAAGACCTGGGCCGAGGTCGAGGTCGAGGCCCGCCGGGAGTACGTCAGCCAGGGCTGGGCCGGCAGCGCCGCCGCCCCCACCGACCCCGCGAAGATCCGCTGCGACTTCTACACCCTGGTCGACAGCCGTGTTCCGTACGACCCGGCGGACACCTCCCCCGAGGCGATCCTGCGCGGTTCGGTGCTGCCCCCGGCGGCCGGCGCGCTGCCCCGAGGCAGCGAGCTCTACCTGACCGCCGACCGGTTCGACCTCGCCCCCGGCCAGACCGTCGAGGTCACCGCGCACGTACGGGCGCCGGGCAACCGGGCGCTCACCGCGCCGCGGGTCTCCCTGCGGCTGCCGCAGGGCTGGACCGCCACCGGTTCCGGCGCGCTGCGCGGCGCCGTACCGGCCGGCAAGGAGCGGACCGTCACCTTCACCGTGACCGTCCCCGCCGGCGCCGACACCAACCAGCAGCACCTCGTCGGCGCGTCCCTGACCACCGGCCAGGGCGCCGGCCGCACCGACCGCGCGGTCCGGGTGGTCGCCGACGTGCGCGGCACCCTGGAGCCGCTGCCCGAGGTGGGGCTGTTCCGCAGCTGGGCCGGCGACAGCGGCTACCCGCAGCTGGACACCCTGATCAAGCCGGTGCTCACCGTCGGCTCCGGCCAGAGCCGGTCGGTCCGGGTGGACCTGCGCAACCACGGCGAAACCGCCCAGAGCGGAACGGTCGCCCTCGGCCTGCCGGCCGGCTTCACCGCCGACGCGGCGACCAAGAGCTACGCCGACCTGGCACCGGGCGCGACCGGGGCGGTCACCTTCAACGTCACCGCCGACGCCAGCCTGCCGACCGCAAACGAGGGCGGCACGAACGGCGACTACGGGATCACCATCACCACCACCAGCGCCGCCGGCAGCACCGTCGAGACCGGTGCCCTGGAGATCGTGCCGACCAGCGAGGTCCCGCGCGCCGGGCACGACCACGCCGTCGACGGGGTGGCCTCCCCCGGCGAGTACACCGGCGAGGAACTGGACCTGTCCCGGATCTGGGAGGGGCAGGCCACCACGCCGCAGGACGCCTCGGCCACCGGCCGGATCGCCTGGACCGATGACGCGCTCCTCGTGTACGTGCAGGTGACCGACGACGTGCTCGGCAAGAAGGTGGTGCCGCAGGACTGCAAGCGGCAGCGACGCACCGACAGCGTGGAGATCATCGTGGACCCGAAGGGGAACTCGACGGACACCTCCACCGTGTTCAAGGCCGGCATCTTCCCGGTCACCGACGACCCCGCCAACGGCGACCCGCCGTGCTGGCAGCGCGACGCCGACAACCGGCAGGGGCCGGGCGCCACGACCGCCCCGGGGATGACCGTCGTCAGCAAGGTCACCGCGCCGTACACCGGGTACACCCTCGAGGCGCGGATCCCGTTCGCGGTGCTGCCCGACGCGATCGACCCGGCCCGGATGGGCTTCAACGTGCTGGTGTACGACTCGGACACCCAGGACCTCAGCTCCCAGTCCCGGCTGGGCTGGTCCACCTTCACCGGCGTCCGGGCCGACCCGTACCGCTACGGCCTGGTCACCCTGCCCGGCCTCACCCCGGCCCAGCGGCAGCCGAGCGCCCCGGTCTTCCCGGACACCTCGGCCCGCAGCGTGCACAGCCCGCAGACCATCGCGCAGTCGGCGGTGGACGGGGTTGCTCCGGCCGCCGTCGCCCGGCTGCCCGAGCGGGCGCTGAAGCTGACCGGCCAACGCAAGGTGGCCGGCGGCGTGCAGGTCACCGTCCGGGCCGACCGCGCCGGCAAGGTGTACCTGCACACCTGGGACGGCGACCGGTCGCTCGGTGAGCGCACGGTGCAGGTACGTTCCGGCAGTGCGGTGACCGTCCTGGTGCCGGCCGCCGGTGGCACGCCCAGCTCCGTCCTGGCCGCCTTCGAGGCCGGCGGTGCGGCACTCGCCCGCCAGGTCTCCGTACGCTGACCGGTAGGACATGGCCCCGCTGTCGGGCGCGCGTCGGAATCGACGCACGCCCGGCGGCGGGGCCGCCGCCGTTCCCGGCCTACAGGACGTTGCGGCCCAGTAGGACCAGCCCGAAGAGCACCCCGAACGTGACGACCACCGCCCTGAGCAGGCCGCCGGGCAGCCTGCGGAGCAGGCGTGCCCCGGCGTAGCCGCCGACGACGGTCGCCGGGGCCAGGATTCCCACTGCCGCCCAGTTGACGGTGCCGAAGAAGACGAAGAGCACGACGGCCACGAATGAGATGACTGCCGACAGCAGGTTCTTCAGGGCGACCATCCTGGTGAGCGGTTCGGGCTGCAGCAGCGCCAGGGTGGCAACCAGGACGATGCCGAACCCTGCACCGACGTAACCGCCGTAGACGCCGCCCAGGGCGATGGACGCCTGCAGGGCCGCCGGGTGTTCCCGTCCGTGCCGCAGGGCGGAGCGCCGGACCAGCCCGTCCAGTCGGTCCTGCAGGCCGAGAACGGCCGAGGCGGCGATCACCAGGAACGGCACGATCACGTCGAAGACACGGGTGGGCGTCACCAGCAGCAGCACGGACCCGGCGACGCCGCCGAGGACCGCCGCGGGCAGGACGCGCCGGGCGTCTGCCCGGGGCGGCAGGTCCCGGCGCCCGCCCACGACGCTCGCCACGTTGCCGGGAAACACGGAGACCGTGCTGGTCAGTTTGGCGGTCAGCGGTGGCACGCCGACACCCATGAGCGCCGAGAAGGCGATCAGGGATCCGCCGCCCGCGACCGCGTTGAAGGCGCCCGTGGCGACACCGGCGACGAGGAGCAGCGTTGCCTGGATGGAATCCATCAGGTCCCAGGCTAGTGGCGGTGCCGGCCGACCGGGCGATGTCCGCCGGCCGTCCCACGCGTCACAGCGGCGGTCCGACGCCGGTTCTGCCCCTGTCTCCCGGACGGCGGAGAGCCGGCGAAGTTCACCCCTTCGGGGTGAGGCGGAAGCCGCGATTCGGGGGAAATGTGGTGGCCGGTGAGGAGGTCGCGATGGCGGATGCCACCCAGGAGTTCTTCGACGGCCTCGCGCGCCGGGGACACGACCGTCGCCTGACGGCGATCGACGAGGGCAGCGTGCGCTTCGACATCAGCCGCGACGGCCGGACCGACCACTGGCTGGTCGCCATCGACAGGGGCGACATCACGGTGTCGAAACAGGCGACCGGCGGAGACGCGGTCGTCGAGGCGGACGGGGCCGTGTTCGACCGGATCGCCAGCGGCGAGGCGTACTTCCTGACCACCGTGCTGCGCGGCGAGGCCGCCGTGGCGGGCAGCCCCCGGATCTTCGCGACGGTCCGGAAACTGTTCCCGCCGCCGCCCACGTCCCGGGGGTCCCGACGTCGGGGAGGTGACCATGGATGACGACCAGGTGGGCATCCTGGACGGCACGACCTTCATGGTCTGTGACCGCGTCGGCGACATCGACGCGTCACCCGACACCCCGCTCGGACTGTTCGCCCACGACACGCGGCTGCTGTCGAAGTGGGTGCTGACGATCGACGGGGAGCGGCTGAGCACCCTCGCCATCGACGACATCCACTACTTCGAGAACCGGTTCTACCTGGTCCCCGGCCACCAGGACGTCTACGTCAACAGCACGCTCTCGGTGCGTCGGGTGCACACGCTCGCCGCCGGCCTGCACGAGGAACTGACCATCATCAACCACGACAGTCAGCCGGTCGACCTGACCGTCAGGGTCGAGGTGGACGCCGACTTCGCGGACGTCTTCGAGGTCAAGGACGCGACGGCCCGCAAGAAGGGCCGGCACTACCGGCGCGTCGACGACGGGCGCCTCATCCTCGGCTACGAGCGGGAACGGTTCAGGCGGGAGACGATCGTCTCGGCGACGACGCCGGTGGAGGTCGACGACGAGGGGTTGACGCTCACCGTCCACCTCGAACCGCACAGCCGGTGGCGGACCAGACTGACCGCCGAGCCGGACCTGCCGATGCCGAGAGGGCTGGAGCGGCTCACGATCCCGGGGCGGGTGACGGGCTCCCTCGACAAGGAACGCCGGCTCACCGGATGGCTGGCGGAGGCGCCCCGGCTGGAGTCCGGCTGGGAGCCCCTGCGCGGCGCGTACCGGCGGAGCCTGATCGACCTGGCCGCGCTGCGGTTCAGCCCCTTCCTCGCCGAGGACAGGAGCGTGCCGGCCGCCGGGCTGCCCTGGTTCATGAGCCTGTTCGGCCGGGACAGCATCCTCACCAGCCTCCAGGCGCTGCCGTTCGTGCCCGAACTCGCCGCCACCACGCTCCGGGTGCTCGCGTTCCGTCAGGGCAGTCGGGTCGACGACTTCCGGGAGGAGGAGCCCGGCCGGATCCTGCACGAGATGCGGTACGGGGAGCTGAGCGTGTTCGAGGAGACGCCGCACACCCCCTACTTCGGCAGCGCCGACGCCACTCCCCTGTTCCTGGTGCTGCTCGACGAGTACGAACGCTGGACCGGCGACACCGGGCTCGTCCGCTCCGTCGAGCAGCAGGCGCGGGCGGCGATCGACTGGATCGACGACTACGCCGACCTGACCGGCACCGGCTACATCTCCTACGAACGGCGCAACACCCGCAACGGCCTGGAGAACCAGTGCTGGAAGGACTCCTGGGACGGCATCTCGTACCACGACGGACGGCTGCCCGGCTTCCCCAGGGCGACCTGCGAATTGCAGGGTTACGCGTACGACGCGAAGATGCGCACCGCCCGGCTCGCCCGGACGGTCTGGAACGACCCGCGGTACGCGGACCGGCTGGAACGGGAGGCCGCCGACCTCAAGCGGCGCTTCAACCGCGACTTCTGGATCGCCGACGGCGGGTACATGGCCCTCGCGCTGGACGGCGACGGCCGGCAGGTGGACGCCCTGTCGTCCAACATCGGCCACCTGCTGTGGAGCGGCATCGTCGACGAGTCGAAGGCGTCCGCCCTGGTGCGGCACCTGATGTCGCCCGCCCTGTTCAGCGGCTGGGGGGTGCGTACGCTGGCCGAGGGCGCGGGCCGCTACAACCCGATCGGGTACCACAACGGAACCATCTGGCCGTTCGACAACTCGTTCATCGCCTGGGGCCTGCGCCGTTACGGATACGCCGACGAGGCGGCCCGGATCGCCGCCGGGATCCTGGACGCGGCGGTCTTCTACGACGGCCGGCTGCCCGAGGCGTTCGCCGGCTACAGCCGGGCCGAGACCAAGTATCCGGTCAACTATCCCACCGCGTGCAGCCCGCAGGCGTGGTCCGCCGGTGCCACCCTGCTGCTGTTGCGAACGATGCTCGGGCTGCGCCCGGTCGGCGAAGACCTCGTGATCAGGCCCGTCCTGCCCGCTAACCTCGACTACGTGGCGCTGCTCGACATCCCCGGGCGGTGGGGGCGCCTCGACGCGTACGGCAGAGGGCCTGCCGGCTCGGGCGGACGCGGCTACCAGCCGGCGCCACAGCAGCTCTCCGGCCCGTGACGGGAGGGACGATGCGAGAACTGGACCCGCTGCGGACCGCCGTCGTCGGCGTCCACTGGCAGCACGAGGTCGTCAGTCCCGACGGGGTGTTCGGTCCGTTCTTCGCCGAACAGGTGTCCCGACACCGCGTCGCCTCGTACGCGGCGCGGGTCGCCACGGCGGTGCGCGCCAGCGGCGGCCTCGTCGTCTACACCCGGGTCGCCCACCAACCCGGCTACCCGGCTCTCATCCCCAACGCGCCGAGCTTCGCCATGATCCAGGAGCGACAGGCCTTCCTCGAGGGCACGCCGAAGACCCGGATCATCGACGAACTCGCGCCGGAGGCCGGCGACATCGTGATCACCCACGTCCGGCTCACCGGTTTCTTCGGCAGTGAGTTGGACACCGTCCTGCGACGCAGGAACGTGGACACCGTCCTGTTCACCGGCGTCGCCACCAACCTCTCCGTCACCGGCACCCTCTTCGAGGCGGTCAACCTCGGCTACCGGCCGGTGGTCGTCTCCGACGCGTGCACCGCCGCGACCGACGAGGCGCACCGGGTGAGCCTGGAGACGTTTGGCCTGTTCGGCGAGGTGGTCACCACCGCTGAGGTCGTCGACCGCCTGTCCGGATGAGGACCCGGACAGGCGGCCACGGTCGGGGGTGGGTGCGCCCGCGACGCTAACCCCGGGTGATCTTCCCCCCGTCCAACGGGATCGGCCAGCCGTCAACGGTGGCCCGTACCTGCACGGTGTACTCACCCTTCGGCAGCTTCGTGAGCCTCGTCGTGTACCGCTCTCCCCTGCGGTCCCATTCCATCGGCTGCTCGCGGACCACCGCACCGTTGGTGTCCCGCAGCACCAGGGTCACCCCGTCATCCACCCGGACCGGGCCTCGGGTGCCGTCGAGAAACTCGACGAAGGCCACCGTGGTCCCGTTTCCGTTCAGGCCGGCGAAGGTGAACCGGCCCGTGTAGCGGATCACCGTGACCTGCCTCGACGACGCCGACGCCCCGGCGTGGTTGGTCGCCACCGCGGTGAACCGGTTGGCACCGGGGCGCAACGGCACCTCGACGGCGTACCGCCCGTCCCGGCCGGTCACCGCCGTGCCCACCGGGACACCGTTGCGCCGGATGTCGACCGTGGACCGGAACTCGGCCGAGCCGGTGAGGGTGACGGTTTCCGCCGACACCTTCGTCACCGGGGCGGTCAGCACGGGCCGCGCCGGCACCGCCTGCACCGCGTCCCCGGCCCAGGCGACCGCGTTGCGCACCAGCCGTCCGGTGTCCTCCGTCCAGCCGTGGCCGGGGCCCATCAGCGTGCTCACCGCGCCGACGCTGACCAGCAGATGCATACTCCGGGCAGTGCGGAAGTCGTACGCCACCGCGACGCCCTTGCCGGAGTTGCCCTCCGCGCCGCCGACCGACAGGTTCGCCAGGTAGGTCCCGGAGTAGCTGGCCAGATCGCTCCAGTAGCCGTCCGGGGCCACGATCGCCGCCGGGTCGGCGATGCCGGCGAACACCGGGTGCTTCCGGTCGAATCCGACCAGCCCCACGGGCCCGTTGCGGTAGCCCTGCCCGCCCACCGTGACCGCCCCGTCGCCGTACCGTTCCAGCAGCCGGATGCCGCCGTTGGCCGCACCCCAGGTGCCGGTGAAGACCAGGCTCACCTCGGCGGCGTCCGCGGCCGAGACCAGCGCGTCGAACTCCTGCTCCGTCGGGTCTCCCCCGTTGACCACGACCACCCGGTACGCCGGCAGCCTGGTCAACGTCCCCGACCAGTCGTTCGCCTCCGCGGCGACGCCCTCGCCGCGCAGGAAACCGGTCAGTGCCCCACCGACGTCACCGAGCACCGCGACGTCGGTGGGCTTCAGCCGGACCGCCACCGTGGCAGCCTGGTCGGCCACCACCGTCGCCTTGGCGGACCCCGTCAGGTGGTGCTTGGCGTCGACGACGAGCTGGTAGTCGCCGGGGATCAGGCCGGCGAGCGTGTACCGCCCGTCGGCGTCCGAGATCGCCTCACCGGCGGTCGGGCCGCTCGCCACCAGGCGGGCCCCGGCGATCGCCGTACCGTCGGTGTCGGTGACGGTGCCCGAGATGCTCCCGCGTGGCACCGGGACCATCGCCACCGGCAGCGTGAGCGTCTCACCCGTCTTCACCGTCACCGTGGCCTCGTGCCGGACGAATCCGAGCGCGCTGACCTGGACCGTGTAGGTCCCGCCCGGCATTCCGAGCCGGAACGTACCGTCCGCGCCGGTCCTGGTGGTGAGGCCGGCCTCGACGACGCGTACCTCCGCTCCGGCCAGCGGTGCTCCGTCGCCGGTCACGGTGCCGACGAGCCCACCCTGGCTCGCGTCCAGCGCCCACTTCACCGCGTTCAGGTAGATCCCCACGGCCTCCGGCGTCCACCGGTCACCGGGCCTGCCGTACGAGCCGGAGGCAAGCCCCGCGAGCAGGATCTCCACGCTGGACGGGGAGGTGAACTTGACGCCCACCCCGCCGCCGAGGTCACCGGTGTTCTCCTCACCGATGCTGGCGATGGTCTCGCCCGAGTAGCCGGAGAACCACTGCCACTGCTGCGCGTTGCCCTGCGGGTTGCGCATCAGCGGGATCGGCTTGCCGACCTCGAATCCGGCGAAGATGGGGTGCGGCGCCGACGGCGTGTAGGTGATGGCCATCCCGTCGTCGGTGAAGCCGTCGGTGACGCCGCTCGGATCATTGCGGGCCGTACGGGCCGCCCGGACGGCGCCGGAACCCCACTGTCCGGCCATGATGACGGACACCTCGGCTTCGGCCGCGGCCGTCAGGAACGCGTTCAGCTCGGCCGCGGTCGGCGACGGGGACTGTCCGTTGAGGACCACCGCGTCGACCTTGCCCAGTTCCGGGACGTGCAGGTGGATGTCGGCCCAGTTCCAGTTCCGGACGAGGTGCCCGTCGGCGGACAGCAGGGCGGCGATCTCGCCCTTGGCCGAGTCGCCGGCCACGGCCAGCACCCGGGCCGCCGCGAGTTCCACGTCGACCACGACGCGCTGTTCGGACTGGACGGTCACCGGCCGCTGCGCGATGCCGTACCCCTCGGCGTGGATCCGCAGCGAGTGGCTGCCGGTCGGTACGCCGGCGATCCGGTAGGTGCCGCCCGCCCCGGTGGCCCCGGAGAGCGGGGTGCCCTCCACGGTCACCGCCGCCCCGGCGACCGGGGCGCCCTCGGCGGTCCGCACGGTGCCCTCGATCGTGCCGCTGGCAGCGACCGGCAGCGTGATGTCCACGGTCGGGGTGTCGCCCCCGACGACGGTCACGGAGCGCTCGACGTCCTGGTGGCCGAAGGTGCCCACCCGAAGCGTCCAGGTGCCCGGCTGCAACGGCAGCGCATAGCTGCCGTCACCGGCCCGGACCGTCGCCGTCGCACCGGTCTCGACCACCGTGACGGTGCTCGCGGTCGGTTCACCCGTCGCGCTGGACCGGACCGTGCCGCGCACGGTCGCCGCCAGCGGCGGGGCGTCCAGCGCGTACCGCAGGGCGTTGTGGAACAGCAGCTCCGTCTGCGGGGTCCAGTTCTTTGCCGGCTGGTCGGCGGTGGCCGGGTAGCCGTAGGTGCTGATCGACATGGTGGAGAGCAGCACGTCCACCGAGCCGGCGGACCGGCCCCGGTAGCCGATGGTGCCACCGCGCTCGCCCTGGGCTCCGGTGACCAGGTTCGCCACCGTCACCCCGGAAAACCCGGTGAAGTAGCTGTACTCGGCGTTGTCGGCGGTCAGCGGCACCGTGGACCCGGCCGGGAACCCGGCCGTGAGGGGGTGGTCGGCGAGCACCTTCGCCTGCGTCGGGCCGTCGAGCCGGTCCTCGGCGCGGACCTGCGGGTCGCCGTCGTACCTGGTCAGGTACTTGATCGCGCCGCGGCCGTACTGGTCCAGCCAGACGACCGGCACGTCGGCCCGGACGATGGCGTCCTCGAACGCGGCCCACCCGGCGGCGCCGGGGTCAGTGCCCGAATTCGCCGCCAGGTTGGCCAGGACCAGGTCGTAGTTCCCCACCGCCGAGACGTCGGTCCAGGCCAGGTCCGCGGCCTGGTAACCCCATCCGGCCAGGTGCGCCTTCGCCCGGCCCTCGTGGTCGCCGAGCACGGCGACCTTGGGCGACGGCCGCAGCCCGAGGGCCAGGGCGGTGCCCGCGCCCTTGGTCACCACGACGTCCGGGAAGACCTGGCGTACGTGACCGGCCGCGCTGACCCGCACCGCGTACCGTCCGGCCTCCACCTCCGTCAGGCTGAACCGGCCGTCGGGGCCGGTGACCGTGGTGCGCGGCGCACCGTCCAGCTGGACCGTGGCGCCGGCCAGGGCCGCACCGGTCTGCCGGTCGGTGACCGTGCCGGTGATCGTGCCGACCTCCCCCGAGGTGAGGGCGATCTGGACGTCCTCGACCTTGCCTGCGGTCAACGTCACCTGCCGGGTGTGGGTCTGGTAGCCGAACGCCTTCACCTCGAGGGTGTAGGTGCCCGCCGGGTGCGCGAGGGAGATCCGGCCGGTGTCGCTGACCTGGGCGGCGGTGTTGGTCTCGACGATCCGGGCGCTGAGCCCGGCCACGCCCTGACCGTCGACGCCGGTGATCTCGGCGTCGTACCCCGCCAGTCTGGGCGCGGCGGCCCATCCGACGGCGTTGAGGAACACCCGCTTGCCGTCGACGCTCCAGCCGTTCGACGGGCTGGCGAGGCTGCTGGCCGACAGCCCGGAGAGCAGCAGCCGGACGCTGGTCGCCGTGCGCGGCTCGTACGAGACGCCACCGCCGAGCACACCGCTGGTGCTGGTGCCGAAGTCGGCCAGGTTGAATCCGGTATGTCCGGTGTAGTAGCCGGCCCACTCGTCGGCGACCATGATGCGCAGCGGTGTGCTGACACCGGCGAACACCGGGTGCGTCGCGTCGGTCGGGTACAGCATCGGGTACCCGTCCGTGGACTCGAACGACCGGCCGGTCGGGTTGCCAAGATGGGTACGGAGCAGCCCGGCCCCGCTGGCGGCGCTGGTCGCGCCCTCGATGAAGACACCCGACACCCCGGCCGCATCCAGCTTGCCGAGCGCGGCCAGGAACGCGGCCCTGCCCGGGTTGCTCGGGGTGTTGAACACCACCACGTCGTAGCGATCGAGCTGGTCCACCGCCTCCCAGCCGGTGGCGGTGGCCGTCAGGTGGTTGGCGTTCAGGAACGTGGTCAGCTCGGCGGCGACCGCGTCCCGGGCGTCCCCGACGACCGCGACCCGGGTCGAACGGGTCAGTTCGACGTCGGTCGTCGTCACCTGGCCGTCGACGACCACCGTGCCGGCCACCGATGCTGGGACGTAGCCGGTCGCGGTCGCCCGCAGCGAGTACGTGCCGCCGGGGACGTCGGAGATGGTGAACCGCCCGTCGGCGGCGCTGGTCGCGGACCGGTCGACGCCGGCCACGGTGACGGTGGCACCGGCGACGAGGGTGTCGCCGCTGCGCACCACACCGGTGACCGTGCCCGAACCCGAGGTGAGCAGGCTCAAATCGGTGGTGACGGTGCCGCGCTCCGTCACCCGGACCGTGACCTCGCGGGTGGTGAAGCCGGGAGCCTCGACCCGCAGGGTGTGCTCACCCGCGGGCAGCAGCACGGAGTACGAGCCGTCCGCCGCGGTGGTGGCCTTGTCCCCGGCCACGGTCACCGTGGCCGACAGCGGCGCCCCGTTCGCGTCGGTGACCCGACCGGCCGCCGTGCCGAAGGTGGCGCCCAGGGCGTACGAGACCGCGTTGTCGAAGACCGTGTACGCCGCCGGCTGCCAGCCGTTGCCCGGCCCGGCCCACGGGCTCACGCCGTTGGCTGAAAGCAGCACGTGCACGCTGTCGGGGGTCCGCGGCTGGTAGCCGATGGTTGACCCGGCGACCTCCAGCGTCCCGACGTGCAGATCCGCGACCGACCGACCGCCGTAGCCGGCGAACCAGGCGTACTCGCGGTTCTTGTCGAGCAGCGCGGTCTGCGCGCCGACCGGTAGGCCCGTGGTGAGCGGGTGCCCGGCCCGGGCGATGACGCTCACCTCGCCCTTGTCGTAGCCCGTGCCGACGGTCTGCGGATCGCCCGTGTACTGGGACAGATGCGTCAGCGAGCCGTAGGCGCCGGCCCAGGTGTCCAGGAAGATGACGCTGGTGCCGGCCGTGTCCGCGTTCGCCAGGAACCGCTTGAACACCTCCGCGCCCGGGTCGTCGTTCGCCCCGTTCGCCACCACGAGCCGGTAGTCGCCCGCCCGGTCGGCGATCGCCGCCACCGTCGTCGCCTCGACCCGGTAGCCCTTCGCCGTCAGCAGTCCGGTCAGGATGCCCTGGTAGTCCCCGGTGACCGCGATCTGGTACCGCTGCACGGTGGCGTCGGCGACGGTGCGCTCGCCGGGGGCGACCGCGACGGACTTCTGGAACGGCGCGTATCCGTTGCGGGTCACCCGCAGCTCGTAGGTGCCCGCCGCGACGGCCCCGAACTCGTACCGCCCGGAGTCGTCGGTGACCGTGGTGGGCACCGGGGTGCCGGTGAGGGCGACGGTCACTCCGGCCAGGGGTACGCCCGACTCGTCGCGCACGGTGCCGGCGAGCGAGCCGGTGCCGATCGGCTGGAGGGTGGTGTCGACGGTGACGGTACGACCGGGCCGGACCGCCACGTTCCTGCTGGTTGCGGCGTACCCGTACGCCGAGACGTCCAGCCGCCAGCTACCGGCCCGGTGGGGCAGCGTGAACACGCCGGTGGCCGGATCGGTCTGACTCGACGCACCCGTCTGCCCGATCCGCGCGGTGGCGGCCAGCCTGGCCCCGTCGGGACCGGTTACCGTGCCGGTGATGGTGCCCGGCGCCTCGAACATCGAGAGCTGCCCGTTGCGGGCGGCGACGACCAGCTTGCCGTCGGCGAACGCCGGGGCGGCAAGCACGTTGTCCGACACCGTCGCTTCCCAGCGCAGTTTCCCGGTGTAGGCGTCCAGCGCCCAGGCCCGGCGGTCCAGCTGCGATCCGCCGATGACGACGCCGTCCGCGAGCACCATCGCGCTGCTCACCGCCGAGCCGGCCCCGGTGATCCACCGCCGGGCGCCGCTGGTCCGGTCGTACGCCGCGACCGCCGACCTGCTGTGCGATCCGGCGATGACCAGGTCGCCGTGGACGTTCGGGGCGCTGCCGGAGGCGTCGCCGTGCCCGCTGGCCTCCCAGCGCACGGCACCGGTGCTCGCGTCGACGGCGAGCAGGCTGCCCGCGCCCGTGTCGAAGTTGCTGGTGCCCACGTAGAGCACACCGTCGGCGTGGGTCGGCATCGCGGCGAACGAGTCGGCGTTGCGGGTCAGGGCCCACTTCTCCGCGCCGGTGGCGGCGTCCAGCGCGACCAGCCGACGCGCGTCGAAGCTGCCGGCGAAGACGGTGCCGTTCGCGACCGTCGGGGCGAAGTAGATCTGCCCGCCGATGAACGAGCGCCAGCGCAACGCGCCGGTCTGCGCGTCCAGGGCGTACACCCAGCCGCCGTTGCCCTCGCCCCAACCGGTGCCGAAGTAGACGGTGTCACCGACGACCGTCGGCGTGGTGTAGGTCAGCCGATCCCCGGTCGGGTACGTCCAGACCGGCGCTCCGGTGCCCGCGTCGAGCGCGTAGAACACCTGGTTGTCGCCGCCGCCGACGTACACCTTGCCGCCGGCGACCGCCGGGGTGCCGCGCATCGCGCCGCCGCCCCTGAACCGCCACAGCTCGACGCCGTTGCTGACGGCACGGGAGTGCAGTTGGCCGTCCTCGGTGACCAGGAAGATCCGCTCGCCGGCCAGCACCGGCGAGCTGAACACGGCCTGCCCGCCCGGCAGGTCGACCTGCCAGCGCCGGGTCAGCGCCTCGGGCGTCAGCGGCTCGGCCGACTGCCCGGTGCGCCGCGGGTTGTTCTGGTACTCCCGCCACTCGGGCGCCGAGTCCACGTTCAGCGGGGTCAACGAGAAGTCGATCGTGGTGCCGCCGGAGATGGTCTTCTCGGCCGACTGCCGCGCGTAGCCGGTCAGCTGCGCCGACATCGGGTACGTCCCGGCCGCGATCCGCGCCGCGAACCGTCCGTCGGGGCCCGTGTAGACGGGCGCCACCGGCGTACCGCCGAACCTGATCTCCGCGTCGGCGAGCGGCGGGCCGTCGGCGGCACGCACGGTGCCGGAGACGTCGTGTACGGCCGCGGCGGCGAGGGTCACGTCCAGCTTGTGCTGACCGTCCGCGGTCACGGTGACCCGCGATTCCCGCGGCACCGAGCCGTAGTCGGCGAACCGGACGGTCCACGTGCCGGCCTTGACCCGCAGGTCGTAGAAGCCGGTCACCGGGTCGGCGGTGGTGCTCACGCCCAGTTCGGAAATGCTGACGGTGGCACCGAGCGGGCCCTGGGGGCCGCGGATCGTGCCGCTGACGGTGCCGCTGAAGCGGGCCGCGACGACCGCCGCGCGCGCGTCGGCGATACCGACGCCGTAGTCGTTGTTGGGCAACCTGCCCATGTGCGGTTCGGTCCGCGCCGTGGAGGTCAGCAGCTCGCGGATGGCGTCCACGGACAGGCCCGGCTTGGCCGAGAGCAGCAGCGCGATGACGCCGGTGACGTGCGGCGTGGCCATGCTGGTGCCGCTGATGGTGTGGTAACCGTCCGGATCCAGCGCCCGCGGCCAGGTCGAGTAGATGTCCTGGCCGGGCGCGCTCACCTGGGGCTTGACGTGCGCGACGCCGTCCCAGGTGGCCGACCCGCGGCTGCTGAACGAGGCGATCTGGTCGTTGATGTCGGTGGCGCCGACCGCGAACGTCTGCGGGAAGCTCGCGGGCGAGCCGACGGTCAGTGGACCGGGTCCATTGTTACCGGCGGCGAAGTTCGGGAAGATGCCGGCCGCCACCCAGGCGTTGACGTCCTCCCAGAACTCGGTGGCGTAGGTGTCGTCCGAGCCCCACGAGTTGTTCACCACGTCGGGTGCCTTGCTCGGATCGCCGCCCGGGGCGAGCATCCACTCGAACCCGGCGTGGATGCCCGATGTGCTGGCCCGGCCGGCGTCGTTGAAGATCTTGACGGCGATCCACTCGGCACCGGGAGCCACGCCGGTCACGTCGCCCGGTGGGGCGCCGACGATGGTGCCGGCCACGTGCGTACCGTGCCCACCACCGTCGGCCGGCGTCGGATAGTTCTCGCCGGTGGCGGCGAACCAGCTGTGCGCGTGGTCGCCGTCGCGACCCCGGTAGCTGCCGGCCAGCGCCGGGTGTCCACCGTCGACCCCGCCGTCCATGATCCCGACGACCACGCCCTCACCGGTGAAGCCGTGGTCGGCCCACACGTCGGTGGCGCGTACCTTCTCCAGGCCCCAGGTCGGCAGGCGCGGCGCACCCGGCGTCGTCTCCGGCAGCGTGTACTGCTCGTCCAGCGCGACGCTCTCCACCTCGGGACTCGCGGCGAGTTGCTCCAGCGCGGACGCCGGCACGGACGCCGAGAAGCCGTTGAACACCCAGTACGGCCGCACCCTGGTCGCGCCGGCACGTGCCAGCAGGTTGCGAACCCCACCCTGGGTCGTGGCCGCCTTGGCCTGCAACGCCTTGACGACGGTCCGGCCGCGCGACTCCGCCTCGCCGGACGCGGCGACCGCGTCGCGTGCCTGATGGGCCACCGTGGACAGGTTCACCTGATCGCGCAGCCGGATGATGACGCCGACCCTGCCGTTGCCGTCGGCGGCGGCCTCGGTCACCTCCGGGGCGACCTTCGGGCGCTGCGGTTTCTCGCCGACCAGCGCGGCGGCCGGCCCGGTTCTGGTGCCGATCGCAGCCGTGGCCTGTTGCCCGGCCGGGATGCCGTCCCGCAACGAGACCCGGCCGTCCGTCGAGGCGCTGCTCGGCGCCGCGGCGGCCACATCGGGGACGCCGAGTGCTCCCCACACCATCGCCACGATCAGAACATGAGCGAGCTTGCTACGCAGCGCCACCGCGTGCCTCCTGCTGCCAGACACCTACGCGTATCTATTGATCTATCGAGCAATCCTGATCCGTCGAGCCGGCATTTGTCTACACCGATTGGCACCAGGCATGAAAGTTGCTTACAGCAACACGCGGCCACGCCGATGCGGAACGGAGAGCGACCACGAACCGCCGCCCTCGGAAGCACGGGCCGGAACACGCCACGCGGGCCTCGTCCACGAGGTTCCGACCTGATCATGGACGGTGTCTCCACCGAGCCGGGCGTCGTGGAACGCCACGCTCACCGTGGCCGCCCGCAAGGGCGGCAAGTACATCATCACCGGGCGCAAGGCGTTCGGCGCGGACTCGTTCAGCGTCGCGGTCCGGTCGCCGACCCCGACGGCGGGTGGCGGCACGCCGAGGCCCGGGAGGGGCCGATCGGGGGCGGCAACCCGTTCACGGAGCAGGGTCCGCCCCGTCGGACACGTAGAGGCAGAACGGGTGCCCGGCCGGATCCAGCATCACCCGGACATCGTCCTGGGGCTGGTGTCCGGCCTTTCGTGCGCCGAGGTCGAGCGCATGCGCGACGGCTGCGGCGAGGTCGGTGACCTCGAAGTCGAGATGCACCATCATCTGTTGCCGGCCCTCGGCCGGCGGCCACACCGGCGGCACATATCCGACGGCGGTCTGGAAGCCCAGATAGGCCACGCCGTCGGGCGGCGCAATGGTGGCCCAGCCCGGTTCCTCCCTCGTGGTCTCCCAGCCGAGCAACTCTGTGTAGAACCGTGCCAGCGCCACCGCGTCGGGTGCGTCCAGCACCGCACCCCAGTAGTCGCGACGGGACTCTCGTGGTGAGCCCGCGCCCTCCAGTCGTCCGTCCATGGGCCCATCCTGCCAGCCCATGAGCCTCCCACGAGCCCCCCTCGCTCGCAGGCACCGCACACCGCTGCCCCGTGAACGAGCGTGGGCGGCCGGCCGCCTCCACCCACAGGTGTCCGTGTCCGGGCTGACTGCTGTCGGCAGCGCACCCGGCGCCGGCACCGGCCTGGACCAGGTGTCACGACGCGCCCTGCGGTCAGACGGCCACCATGCAGTTGTCGGAGCTGCTGTCGCTCCCCCGGGCGCTGACGATGCCGGCGGAGCCGTCGCCGTAGTAGCGGCAGAACAGGCCCGCCGGACGTCCGCCGAACAGCAGCGGCCCGATCACCGGAGCGACCTCGGCGTAGTGCGGCTCGTCGGCACCATCGGCGACGAGCGCGACCCGGCAGGTCCGCGGCGCCACGAAGTCCTGCACCACGCTGGTGCCCTCGGCGGCGGCCTCGTCGACGGCCGACTCCCACGTCGCCTGGTCGACCTCGCGGCCGATGACCACCTGCTTGCCGCTCTCGCCCAGACCCGCCTTGAGCACCAGCAGGTCCCGGTTCGCCACGACGAACGGGAGCAGCTCGACCTCGCGGCCCTCGCGACCGGTCCGGCGGTCCGTGAGGATCCGCGTCCACGGCACGTACCTGTCGACGAGGCTCCGGTCGGCCGCGCTCATCCAGGGCCGGCCCTCCGACAGCAGGCCCACGGTCAGCTTGCTGTGCATGAAGGTCGACGTCTGGGTGCCCACCAACAGGCAGCCGTTGTCCAGCGCGTCCTGCACGTATGTGGTGTCGAGGCCGGCGTCCAGCCAGTCCGGGATGGTGAAGTTGCGCAGCCCGATCGGGTAGCGCAGGTGGGGCGGGCAGTCCCACGCCTCCGGCAGCTCCTCCGGCTCGAAGAACCGCGCGGTCAGGCCGTGGTTGTTGAGATAGTCGGCCTCCAGCTGGAAATAGCGGCTGCGCACGCCGTCGACCCGGGCGCTGCCGGCGATGGCCACCCGGGGCGCCAGCCCCAGCTCGGTGCAGAGCGACCGGTACATCTCGGCGCGCACGGCGAACGGGTCGGGGGAGCTGAACGGGGTCCGACCCTCGGCATCGGCGTGCAGCCTGCGCCACACCTCGAGGCGGCAGTGCGTCTCCACCACGCCGCCGAGCGCACCGCTGACGTTGAACTCCAGGAACTGGGGCCCGTCCGGCCCGATGACGACGTCCGGCCGCACCACGCAGTCCGGGTAGCGTTCCTCGACGAACGGATCCCGCACGAACAGCTGGTTCTCGCTCTGCGGCATGCGGTAGGCCGCCAGCCGGCCCGCCGTGGTGGGCGCCGTTTCGAGGGCGGTGCGGCGGAGCAGGTCGACCAGCGCGGCGGCTGCCCGGAAAATCTCGGCGGACGAGGCGCGCGGGATGGCCATCGGCGCCGCGGGCAGCAGCCGCTGGTAGGGCCAGCCGGTGTCCCGCAGCTCGTGGCGGAGCATCTGGCGGATCGTCTCCACGGGTGCGGCCGGCGTCACCTGGTGGGCGCCGAACCACGGATGCCCGGCCAGCCCGGTGTGGTCGACATCCTCGCGCACGGTCATCTGACGCTCCCCGGAGTCGCACGTCGGGCCGGCCGCCCGAGCGTGCTCGCCGCGGGCCGGCATCTCCGAAACGATGATCGACATAGACTAACATTCACGTCCGACGTGGACCGCGCCGGTTCGTCCACGAGCGAGACGGGAGAGTCGTCGATGACGCTGCGTCATGTCCAGGGCAACGAGTACCGCGAGGAACACGGCGGGGACTACGAGGACTTCGAGCCCGGCATGGTGATCCGGCACTGGCCGGGCCGCACCATCTCGGAGACCGACAACACCTGGCTGACCCTGCTCACCATGAACCAGCACCCGCTGCACTTCGACGAGCACTACGGCGCGGGCAGCGAGTACGGCCGCGTGCTCGTCAACAGCGGGATCACCCTGTGCCTGGTCGGCGGCATGACGGTGCAGGCCCTGTCGGCCCGGGCGGTGGCCAACCTGGGCTGGGACAAGGTCCGCCTGCGCGAGCCGGTCTTCGTCGGGGACACGTTGTACGCCACCAGCCGGATCCTCGACAGGCGGCTGAGCCGGTCCCGGCCCGGACAGGGCATCATCACGGTGGAGACGACGGGCACGAAGTCCACCGGCGAGACCGTCATCGTCTTCGAGCGTTCCTTCATGGTCCGCTGCCGGGAGAGCTCCTCCTGACCTACGCCACGGCCGCCGCTCCCTCGTACAGCGCCACCGCGGCGGCCGTGTCCTCGATGGCCATTCCGACGGTACGCAGGACGGAGGTCCGACCCCCCACCCGGACCTCGCCGGTGACCAGCGCGCCCAACTCGTGCAGGTCGTCCACGCCGATCAGACCGGCGGCCAGGGCGGCCCGCACCTCGCCGGCGCCCTCCAGCGCCGCGGTCCGGTCCTCGACGACCGCCATGGCCCCGGCCAGGAGGGCGGGGTCCAGTTCGATCGCGTCCGGGTGGGTGCCGCCGATCACGTTGACGTGCGCTCCGGGTGCCACCCAGTCCGCCTCGACCAGCGGTGTGTTGTCGCTGGTCGAGGTCGCCGTGCAGATGATCGCCGCGTCGGCGACGGCGGCCTTCGCGCTGTCGCCGACGCTGACGTGCACCGGGTGGGGCACCGCGTCACGCACCCAGTCGGCGAACTGCTCCGCCCTGCTCCGGGTCCGGGAGAACACCCGGACGGTGCGAATCCGGCGCACCGCCGACACCGCGCGCACCAGGGCCCGGGCCTGCACCCCCGCGCCGATCACCGCGAGGTCCTCGGCGTCGTCGGCGGTGCACCAGCGGGTCGCCAGGGCGGCGACCGCGCCGGTGCGTACGGCGGTCAGCTCGGCACCGTCCAGCAGGGCCGTGATCTGCCCGGTGGTCAGGTCCGTCAGCGCGACGATCCCGTGGATCAGCGGCAGCCCACGGTCGGGGTTGTCGGGGGTGAGCGTGGTGATCTTGACGCTGCCCACCCCGCGCCGCTCCCAGACCGCGGGGCTGACCAGCAGGACCCGTTGGGGACCGTGCTCGATAACGGTTCGCGCCGGGGAGTTGGTCCGGCCGGCGGCCAGGTCCGCGAACATCTCGCCCAGCACGTCGATCACCCGCACCAGCTGAGGCGTACCCGCCATCTGCGCGGCGCCGAGCGTCACCGGCCCGGTCATCCGGCAGCTCCTTCGGTGCCGAACCGGGCGGCCCAGGCGTCCTCTCGGGCCACCGTGGCGCGGGCCATCCGGGCGAACGGCGGGCCGACCATGTTCCCGTCCAGCACGGCGATCCCGCCGTTCGCCGCCCGTACGGCCTCGGCCACCCTGCGCGCCAGTCGCAGGTCGTCAGCCTGGGGGCGCAGTACCCGGTTGATCTCGTCGAGCTCGCCCGGATGCACCGTCGCCTTGCCGTGGAAGCCGAGCGCCCGCACCCGGGCGGTCTCCCGCGCCAGGACGGCCGGCTCGGCGAGCCGGAAGTTGGCGGTGTCGATGCAGGCGGTGCCGTGTCGCGCGCAGGCCAGCGCCATCGACTGCCGGGCGGCCAGCATGGCCTCCCAGGTGATCTCGACCCCGAGCGTGGCGGCCAAATCCGCCGAGCCGAGGACCAGCCCGTCGCTCGCCCCGGCGATCGCGTCGATCTGGGCGACCGCCTCCACGGTCTCCACCGTCACGTAGATCTCCGGATGCGCGCCCGCCGAGGCCAGGATCTGCCGCAGCAGGGCCACCTCGGCCGCCGAGGTCACCATCGTCATCATGACGATGCCGGGCCGCACCGGAGACTCCGTGAGGGTCATCAGGTCCTGCACCGCCGCGACGCTGCCCAACTCGTTGATGCGTACCGCGACGTTCTCCGGCCGTGGAGCCTTCTCCAGCGCGGCCCGGCACACGGCGCGTGCGGCCGGCTTGTCGGCCGCCGGTACGGAATCCTCCAGGTCGATCAGGTGGACGTCCGCGTCGTAGGACCAGGCCTTCACGACCCGGTCCAGCGACAGCGCCGGGGTGTACAGGATGCTGCGCGGGACCGCCCGCGCGGCGCCGGTCACCGGGTCACCGGCTCGGGCAGCGCGGCGGCCGGGCGGGCACCCGCCTCGACGAGCACGGAGCACAGCCTGGTGATCTGCTCCTCGGTCTGGCCCGCGCGCAGCATCACCCGCAGTCCGGCGGTGCCGCGGGCGACGATCGGGAAGAACACCGGCGAGGTGTAGAACCCGGCCGCGAAGACCTGTTGGGCCGCCTGGACGACGGTCTCGTCGTTCATCGGCACCACCCGGATCGGGTACGTGCTGCCGGACTGCTCGGTGGCGAGCAGCGAGTCGAACAGCGCGATGTTGGATCGCAGCCGTCCCTGCAACCGGGTGAGTTCCTCGGTGCGGTGGATCTCGGCCGAGGCGAGCGCGGCACCAACCGCGGCGGCGTTCATCTTCTGTGAGTAGCCCAGCGGGCCCGCGAAGCGTTCGATGATCCGCCGCGTCTCCTTCGGGAAGCCGTCGAGCAGGATCGCCGTGCCGCCCGCCCCGAAACCCTTGCTCAGGGTCGCGACGGTGATGGTCCGGTCGTCGCGCACCGGGCAGTGCGTACGGACGTAGCCGATGCCGCGCTCGCCGTACGCGGACAGCGAGTGCGAGTCGTCGTAGAAGACCAGGAGGTTGTACCTGTCCTGCAGTTCGGCCAGTTCCTCGACCGGCGCGTAGCCGCCGAGGCTGTCCGAGCCGTCCACCACGTAGCAGACCCGCTCGTAGCTGCGGCACATGTCCTCGAGGTAGTTGAGGTCGTGGTGGCGGCAGGTGACGACCTCGGTCTCGTCGGCGCAGCTCGGCTTGGCGTTGGCCAACGACACATGGGCGTTCTTGTCGAAGACCATCAGCGGTCGGGTGCCGTTGCCGAGGTGCCCCGACGCGATCAGCGGCAGCAGGCCGGTGCTGGCCGCCGCCGTGGAGATCGCACTGATCACCATCGCGTCGAACAGCTCACCCAGCGACTCCTCCAGCTCCAGCAGCACCGACGTCTGGACCCGGGTGCGTGGGATGCAGTGGTCCAGCACCCCGAAGCGGCGCAGCGCGGCGACGGCCCCGTCGATCACCTTGGGGTGGGTGTCCAGGTCCAGGTAGGAGCAGACGGTGAAGTTGACGAACTCGTGGCCGTCGGCCATCCGGAACACGCCGTCGGAGAGGTCGCCGACGATGCCGGCGACCCCGTGCTCCTCGGACATGTTCCAGAAGGTGTTTCCCACCCCGATGAGCTTGTCGTTGTTGCGGTAGCGGTGGGTGGGGGTGATGGTCTTGCGGTCGCTCATCAGGAGTTCACCTCGGTGGGCTTGTAGCTGTAGACACCCTTGACCCTCCGGTAGGCGTACGTGTACATCGCGACGCCGAGCGCGTGCGGCCTACGGAGGAGCTTCTTCGACTTCAGCCAGAAATTGACGTTGATGTTCATCTCGTCCAGCGACTCGGCCTGGTGCCACCAGCCGAGCGGCAGGTAGAGCATGTGGCCCGGTTCGAGGACGAAGTCACGGCGCTGGGCGAGCTTGGGCGCCAGCCTCGGGAAGCGCGCCAGGTCGACGTTGTCCAGGTCGAACACCTGGGACTTGTCCCCGAACCCGCGCAACACCGAGCGCGGGTAGTACTCACGGGAGCCGGGCGGGGCAATGATGAACCGCTTGCGGCCCTCCAACGCGATGTTGAAGTTCTCGAACTCGTCGAAGTGGTTCTTGGTGAACACGCCGCGGTGGCTGATCCACAGGTTCGCCGCGTACAACGTGTCGCCGTAGCCGAAGAACCTGTCCGCGTCGAAGCCGATGACGGCGTTCACGTCGGCCGGGCTGTTGCGGATGTTGGACACCACCCGGTGCCAGGTGTCCGGGCTGTTCAGGTGACGCTCGTCGGCGAAGAAGTCGCGGAGCCTGATGTCCCGGGTCTCCCAGCGTCCCGGATGGTTCTTGTCGCCAGGCTCGGTGAACAGGGTGACGGTCAGGTCGGCCAGCCGGGCCGCCACGCCGTCGCGGCCGAGCCCCTGCACGTCGCCCGGCAGCGCGATCACCACGGGCACGTCGGCCTTGAAGAGGCCGCCGGGGCCGACGGCCATGAACTCGTCGAACGTCATGCGGGCGACGGGGACACCCGCCGACCCGTTCGCCCTGGACACTGCGTCCGAAACTCCCATGTCGCCTTTCCTCACTGCTGAAGGCCGCGGTGCGCGGCCGGTCACGTGGTGGCCCTGCGGGCACTCAACTCCGCCACCACGTCCACGATCAGGTCCTCCTGGCCGGCGATGGCCTGCCGCCGGCCCAGTTCGAAGAACACGTCACGCGCGTCGACACCGGCGCGGGTGGAGAGTTCGAGCACCCGGTGCTTGAATCCCGAGAACACCCCCGCCAGGCCGCTCACGATGGTCATCGAGGCGGTCACCGGTGGCGCGGGCATGAGCTCGCGCTCCGCGAGGTCGGCGGCGTCCAGGAGCGCGTACAGGTCGATGCCGGTCGTGAATCCGCTGCGCTCCAGCACCGGCACGAGCACCTCGAGCTGGGTGTTTCCCGCCCCGGCGCCGAAGCCCCGCGCGCACCCGTCGATGATCCGGGCGCCGGCCTCCGCCGCGGCCACCGAGTTGGCGACGGCCATGCCGAGGTTGTCGTGGCCGTGGAAGATCACCGGCGTGTCGACCGCCGCGGCGATCGCACCGATCCGCGCGGTGACGTCGGCGGGCAGGAAGTGGCCCGCGGAGTCCATGATCCCCACCGCCTGCGCGCCGTACCCGACGGCCTGCGCGGCGTGCTCGGCCAGCTCGTCGGGGGACGCCATGTGACTCATCATCAGCACGCAGTGCGCCTCGGCGCCGGCCTCGCGCAGGACCTCCAGGTGACGCTCCGCCAGCGATGTCTCGGTGGCGTGCACACCGATGCGGACGACGTCGGCGCCGTGGCCGATGGCCCGCCGCAGGTCGTCGGAGGTGCCCCAGCCCGGCAGCATGAACACGCCCATCCGGCTGTGCCGCAGCGCCTGCCGGACCGTCGACAGCATCTCGTCGTCGCTCACCGCGGCCTGGCCGACCTGGAGGGACGACGCGCCGAGACCGTTGCCGTGACCGACCTCCACCACCGGGATCCGCGCCGCGTCCGCCGCCTCCGCGTACCGGCGCAGGGCGACCGCCCCGAGCTGGTGGCGGACGGCGTGCTGGCCGTCGCGCAGGGTCGGGTCGTGGATCACGACGCTTCTCATCGGGCCGCCTCCGTGCGGGCGGTCCGGCCCAGCCGGGCCGCGTGCTGCTCGGCGACCAGGATGGCGGCCGAGTTGATGATGTCGAGATTGCCGGCGTACCCGGGCAGGACGTCACTGTGGGCGGTGACCTGGAGGGCGACGGTCACCCGGTCGTCGACCACGGTGCAGGCGGTCACCGCGTAACCGGGGGCGAAGGAGCGCACCTGCTCGGCCACCCCCTCGACCGCCGCGCGCACCGCGGCGACGTCGGCGCCGGGAATCCGCGCGTGCACGGCCGTCCGGAAGGTCGCCGGCGGCACCGCCGGACTGATGTTGAGGATCGCCTTGACGTCGGACACGCCGGAGAACGTCGTGATGGCGTGCCGGGTGGTCGCCACGTACTCGTCGAGGTTCAGTCGCGTGCCGCGGCCAGCGACGTCGCTGGCCACCGTCGAGACGACCTCGATGTAGGTCACCGGAAAGCGGTTCGCGAGCGCGTGCGCGACCGGGATGGACGCCTGGCCGCCGCAGCTGATCAGGTTGATGTTGCGCCCGGTCGTCGCTCCCACCCCGGTGACGGTCGGCACCACCATCTGGCCCACCCGGCTGGGCGTCAGGTCGACCACCAGCGTGCCCAGCGGCTCCAGCAGCGCCCAGTGGCGCAGGTGGGACGCCGCGTTGGTGGCGTCGAACACGACGTCGAACGGATCGCCCGCCGCCAGCACGGCGTCGATCCCGGCGGCGGTGACGGGGTAGCCGAACTGCTCGGCGTGCCGCAGGCCGGCCGAGGCCGGGTTGCGCCCGGCCACCAGGCGGCAGTCCAACGAGGGAGAACGGTGGATCTTGCTGATCAGGTCCTGGCCGATCGCCCCGGTGCCGATGACGGCGACGGAGGCGGGCTCGGCGAACCGGGCCTCGGCGTCGGTCACGTCCACGGTGAGACTCAAGGCGTGCCTCCACGGCGCCGGAGCCGGTCGGTCCGCGACCGCTGGGCGGAGGATCGGCGGGTGCGGGTCGCGTGGCTCGCGGTGTCCGGATCGTAGGTTCTCATGTACGTCGTCCTCACCATTCGATGTGCGCTGCGGGACCGGCAGCGGCCCGGGTGGAACTCCGTGCCGGCACCACCGGGACCGGGTGCGCGGGGTCGGCGTCGCCGCCGGGGCTGACCAGCCGTGCCGAGCCTGGGCTCGGTGTCCGGACGACGCGCGCGACGCCCACAGCGGCGCTGCCGCCCCTCAGGGACGTCGCGATCGGTGGGTCGCCGGGAGGCGGGTACGCCGGGCGGGTGTCGGGACACCTCGTGGCCGGGAGCAGGTCGGCGGATTCCGTTCGGCTGGAATTGCCACGTCGTCGAGCAACAATCGGACATACAGCTTGATCTCAGAAGTCTCGACGTAACAACCGAAGAAGCTCCCGTCTGCATGCACGACAACCAATGCTGCCGTTGCGCTCCCGTCAGCCGCAGCGGCTCGCCGGCATCGAAGCTATCAGATGGTCACCGGAAGTGGACCGGGCTGTTACGTCACTCTCACGACAGTCCATGCTGGAGCGCAAACGGTCACAGAACTGCCGATGGTGGAGCATGCCGACCTGCCCGTCGGCCAGGTTGCGGCACTTTGACACCCCTTGGGCGGGTCGTCCACCCGCCCCGTTCCGCGCCCTCCCCGCAACCCGGGCCCCTTCCGCGTCAGGTCACAGATCCGTCGTGCCGCACCGGCGACACTGCGCCGTCGACGCCGTCGCGCCAATTTGCGACCATCTTCGTCAGTTCCACCCTGCTGACAATTCCAGACTGTCCGGTCGAATCGGCGGCGGCGGTGGTGGGCCGACAGATCGAAAGGAAATGGAACGAATCGTCGGCCTCGTCGCCGACAAAGC
Organism: Micromonospora peucetia; assembly: GCF_900091625.1. Classification (NCBI taxonomy): domain Bacteria; kingdom Bacillati; phylum Actinomycetota; class Actinomycetes; order Micromonosporales; family Micromonosporaceae; genus Micromonospora; species Micromonospora peucetia. Next base: position 5,295,002 of record NZ_FMIC01000002.1, on the reverse strand, counting down.
TCGCCGCCGCACCCCCGCCCGCCCCGGACCGGACGTGCCATCCGCCCGAAAGGACACTCCATGACGACCAGCCACCCGCCCGTGTTGAGCAGGTCGGCACTGGGCCGCACGTACGTCGGGCAACTCGCCCGGAGTGCGTCGACGGACGACCCGACCGCCGCCGCCCGGGAGTCGGCCACCCTCGAGCCGTACCGGGACCGGTTCATGAACGGCCCGGCCTTCCTCGGTGAGACCGAATGCCGGACCGTCGCCCGGGACCTGCGCACGGTCTACGACCTGCTGCGTGCCCTGCCGGAGCGGGTCTTCGACGGAGACCTCACCGCACTGGCCGAGGCCGTCGGCATGGATCCCCGGCAGACGGCGCTGATCACGCGCGGCGCCCGCGCCGGGTCGCTCGTCCCGCTGGGCCGCGCCGACCTCTACCACGACGGCGCGGGATTCCGCCTGCTCGAATTCAACGTCACCAGCGCGCTCGGCGGCTTCGAGAGTGCCGACATCAACCGGGCGATGCTGGCGTACCCCCCGCTGCGGGAGTTCGTGGAGCAGCACCGGCTCGGGTACCAGGACACGCTGGGCTGCATCGTGCGGACGATGTACGCGGAGTGCGCCGCGATGATCCCCACGGACCGGCCACCGGTCGTCGCCGTGGTGGACACCACGGAGAACTACCCGATCGTGGGGTCCCGGCTCGAGGTGCTCGCCGAGATGCTGACCGGGTACGGGGTCGAGGGGATCGGCTGCCACCTCGGCCAGTTCACATACCCGAACGGCCGGCCGACGGTGGCGGGCCGCGCCGTCGACGTCGTCCTGCGATATTTCCTGCCCGAGGACCTCGCCGACCCGGCAGTGGAGGCGCAGGTGGAACCGCTGCTGGCCGCCGTGGAGCAGGAGAAGGTCGGCCTGTTCAGCCGCCTGGACGCCGAGCTCTACGGCAACAAGGGCACCCTGGCCATGCTCTCCGACGATCGGCACCGGGGCCTGTTCGACGCCGACGAGCTGGCCTGCATCGACCGGATCCTGCCGTGGACCCGGCACGTGCGACCGCGCGGCACCGATCCCGAGGGGGCCGAGGTCGACCTGCTCGCCTACGCCCGGGCCCGGCGGGACGAGCTGATCCTGAAGCCGACGCTGCTGCACGGCGGCAACGGAGTCCTCGCCGGCTGGACGGTGGGCGAGGCCGAGTGGCAGGCCCGGCTCGACTCTGCGATGGACGGCCCGTACGTGCTGCAACGCCGGGTCCAGCCCACCGCCGAGCCGTTTCCCGACGGGGTCGGCGGCGTACAGGAGCTCTATCTCAACTGGGGGATCTATCTGGCCGACCGCGACGTCGTCGACGAGGACGGGTATGCCGGCTGCCTCGTCCGCGGCAGCACCGACCCGGAGGTCGGGGTGGTCAGCATGGCCGGCGGCGCGAAGATCGGCTGCACCTTCCACGGCGGCTGACCGACGGCCGTCGGGCACCGGATCCCGGTGCCCGACGGCCGCCGACGGCTCAGGCGGAGCGCACCCGGTCGATCCAGGCCTCGACGTCGTCGGCGGTACGCGGCATGGCCGACGAGAGGTTCTCGTGACCGTCCTCGGTGACCAGCACGTTGTCCTCGATGCGGACGCCGATGCCGCGGAACTCCTCCGGCGCCAGCAGGTCGTCCGCCTTGAAGTACAGGCCGGGCTCGACGGTGAGGATCATCCCGGGCTTCAGTTCGCCGTCGTTGTATTCCTCACGCAGCAGCATCTGGCAGTCGTGCACGTCCATGCCGAGGTGGTGGGACGTGCCGTGGACCATCCACCGCCGGTGCCAGCCGCCACGCTCGCGGTCCAGGGTCTGCTCGATGGTCACCCCCTCCGGCAGCAGCCCCCACTCGTGCAGCCGCCGGGCGATGACCACGTTGGCGGCGGCGTGGATGTCGCTGAACCTGTTGCCCGGCTTCACCGCCGCCAGGCCGGCCTCCTGCGCCTCCAGGACCGCCTCGTAGATCTTGCGCTGCACGTCGGTGAAGCGACCGGTCACCGGGAGGGTGCGCGTGATGTCGGCGGTGTAGAGGGAGTCGACCTCGACCCCGGCGTCGACCAGGATGAGGTCGCCGTCGCGGACCGGCCCGGTGTTCTTCGTCCAGTGGATGGTGTTGGCGTGGTCGCCGGACGCGCAGATGGTCTCGTAGCCGATCCCGTTGCCGTCGTGCCGGGCGTACAGGCCGAAGAGGCCCTCGACCCACCGCTCGCCGCGCTCCTTGCCGACGGCCTCGGGCAGCCCGGCGATGATCGCGTCGAAGCCACGGTGGGTGGCGGCGATCGCCTTGCGCATCTCGCCCACCTCCCACTCGTCCTTGAGTAGTCGCATCCCCGAGAGATGGCGGGCCAGTTCCTCATCCGCCTCGTGCTGTTGCGTCACCGGCGCGGACGCCTCCGCCTGGGCCCGGGTCTCGTCGACGAGCCGGGCGAGCTCGCTGTCGGCCCCGCGCACGACGCGTACGACAGTCGCGCCGGCGTCCTTGGCCAGGATGTCCGGGAGCGAGTCGACGTGTCGGGTGCCGATGCCCAGCCGCTGCTCGACCTCGCTCATGGTGGGGCGGGGCCCGACCCAGAACTCGCCGAACCGGGAGTCGGCGAAGAACTCCTCGCTGTCGCGCGGGGCCAGCGGCCGGAAGAACAGGATCGCCTCGTGGCCGTCGGGTTTCGGATCCATCACCAGGACGCTGTCGGGCTCGCTGTCGAACCCGAGCCCGGTCAGCCAGGCGAAGGCCGTGTGCGGCCGGAAGGTGTAGTCCGTGTCGTTGCTGCGCACCTTGAGGCCGCCGGCGGGGATGATGAGGCGCTCGCCCGGGAACCGCCGTGACAAGGCCGCCCGGCGGCGGGCCGCGTGGTCGGCGACCTCCACGCGCGGGACAGGCGCCGCCTCCGGACGGGCCCAACCGGAGGCGATGAAAGCGCGGAATTCGTCGCTCGTCGGGGTGTTCCGATGGCTGGCTTTCACCTGCTCGTCGCTTGTCATGGTCGATATCCTGCCATGCGCTCCGGTGCCCCGGCAAAGCTGTGCGAACCCTCGACCGGGCCGCCTGAGGCGCCCTCGCGGCGCGGGCGGTTCGCGGTCGTCACCGCAATGCGTACGCAGCCGGCGCGGGTATCGACGTCGGTGGCAGCGGCACGGACCGTCGAGTTTCACCGAAACGCCACAGTAGATCGATGTCTTGACATCCGTTGCAACATTTCCGAAGCCGCTCGACCGGCATCCGGGGCGCTACTACCGGGCGCTCAAGGCCGAGGCCGCCGACAACCAGGCCAACGCCCAGGCGAAGCGACTGACCATTCCCGTGATGGCACGTCCCGGCCCCGCACCCGTCGACGAAAGTGTATCTACGAAGAGCGATCTGTTCCGCAGCCGTCGCGGTCCCGCACAATGCGAGCCGGCCCCGCCCGAGCCCACCGATGCAAGGAGTGGTCATGTCTCCACCCGCCCTCCCCCACCCGACCGCCCGCTGGCGGCTCACCTACCTGCGTACGCTGGCCGCGCTCGTCGTCCTGGCGGCCTCCCTGCTGGTGGCCGCCCCGGCGAAGGCCGCGCCCGCCTGTGGCGTGTTGGCCTCCGGGGCCGCACCGCAGGCCCAGACCGCCATCCATCATGCCTGTTCCCAGCTCGGCGTCCCGTACGTCTGGGGCGGTGGGCACGGCAGCAGCCCCGGGGCCACCGGGGGCGGCTTCGACTGCTCCGGCCTGGTGCGGTACGCGTACGCCCGGGCTACCGGCCGCGACATCCTCGGCGCCGGGAGCACCCGTGCCCAGTGGGCGCGGGCGCAGGCGGAGGGCTGGCCGAGGGTCTTCAGCTGGTCCGCGATGCTCCCCGGTGACCTCATCTACTACAGCGACAACGGCACCGCCGCCGGCATCTACCACGTCGCCATGTACCTGGGGCAGAACGCCATCGTGGAGGCGCCCTCCCCCGGCCTGACCGTGCGCACCCGCGCGCAGAGCGGCAGCTCGGACTTCATCGGCGCGGTGCGGATCTTCACCTCGCCCGGGGCGCAGCCGGCCGGGGCCGGGCCGATGTTCCACCAGGTGCGGGCGGCGAACGGGTCGTGGAGCGGCTTCGGCGCATTGAACGGTTACCAGACGCCGCTGCCGGGAGACGCCAAGGACGTGGCCGTCGCCGGGCTCGCCGACGGCACCGCCCAGGTGGTCATCGTCGGCGCGGACAACCGGATCTACCACCGTGGCCGGCACGCGAACGGCACCTGGACCGAGTTCCAACCACTCAACGGGATGGGCACGACCAGTCCCGCCCAGGGGAAGCGGGTCGCGATCGCGGCCCTGCCCAACGGCACCACCCAGGTCGTGATGATCGGCACGGACGACACGGTCTACCACCGGGTCCGTAACACCGACGGCAACTGGACCGGGTGGGGGCGCCTCAACGGGTACGGAACCACGAGCGCGGCCGGGGCGCGGGACGTCGCGATCTCCGGACAGCCGGACAACTCGGCGCAGGTCCTCATCGTCGGCATGGACGACGGCATCTACCACCGCGGCCGGCACGCCGACGGCACCTGGACCGAGTTCCGACCGCTCACCGGCACCGGCACGACCACCACCGCCAAGGGCAGCGCGGTTGCCATCGCCGGGCTGCCCGACGGGTCGTCCCAGGTCGTCATCGCCGGGTCGGGCGGCCAACTGCACCACCGTATCCGCCAGGCGAACGGCTCGTGGTCGGAGTTCCAGCCGCTCAACGGAGCCGGCACCAGCACGCCCGCCGTGGCGAAGGACGTCACCGTCGCCGGGCTACCCAACGGCACGTCGCAGGTGACGATCGTCGGCGCGGACAACCAGATCCACCACCGGGTCCGGGCGGCGACGGGTGCGTGGTCGGAGTTCCGGACAGTCGCGGGTGTCGGCACCACCAGTGGGGCGAAGGGCAGCCGGGTCAGCATGGCCGGCCTCCCGGACAACTCCACCCAACTGGTGATCGTCGGCGAGTGACGCCCAGCCCCCACGGCGGGACGGTGCCACCGGCCCCGCCGTGGGGGCTGCCTCGTCGACCGGCGGCAGCGAGCCCGTCGCGCCGGCCGCGCGACCGGTGCAGGTTGCGGGTCTCGTTGGCCACGATCGCCATCAGCCACGACCGGAACGACGACTCTCCCCGGTAGCGCGAGAGTGTGCGGTGTCCTTTCACGAACGCCTCCTGGACGACGTCCTCCGCGTCCGAACCCGCACCCGAGCAGCACCGCCGTCCGGTATGCGGATGCGGTGTGCCGGGCGACCAGGAACTCATAGGCTTCCAGGTCGCCCGCTCCGGCGCGGGCGACCAGTTCTTCGTCGTTCAGGGATACCTCCGGTGGGGACGATTTCATGACACCGCCCGCGTCCCGCGGGTTCCATTCGGGAGAGCGCGTTCGTCAGGTCGTCCCGGTTCCCCGACCTGTAGCAAACCTTCTTGACGATTCATCGATGCGTAGCTAAGTTTCAGCCATCCGGACTGAGAGGTCGTCATCGATGAAGGCCCGACTCTTTACCGCGACCGTCCTGGTGGCCACACTGTCGACCACCCTCACACCGCTGCCCGTCCAGGCCGGCGCCGGGGCCGCGCCGCCGCCAGCCGGATCGGCACCGCCGGCCGTCACGCCCGCCGACATCCACTTCCGGCACGACACGCTGCGGCCCGGCCACGCCCGCGAGGCCGGGCTACTCCCCGAACACGTGGATCGGCTGCCCGCCGACCTGGCGGCGTACCTGCGCCCGACGCCGGACCACCCCGGCCATCCCGCCTACTCGGGTGCCGTGGTCCTGGCGGCCAAGGACGGCGTCATCGTGCAGCACGCCGCGGTGGGGTCCGCGCTGAGATACGCCGCCGTCGGACCGCCGCCCGGGCTGGTCGGGGTGGAACTCCCCGCCGATGAGCAGATCCCGATGCGGCCCGACACCATCTTCGACCTGGCGTCGGTGTCGAAGCTGTTCACCACCATCGTGACCATGCAGCAGGTCGAGCGGGGACGGGTGGACCTGGACGCGCCGGTCGCCCGGTACGTGCCGGAGTTCGCAGCCGGTGGCAAGGAGGCGGTCACCGTACGGATGCTGCTCACCCACACCTCGGGCCTGCCCGCCTTCACGCCGCTGTGGAGCAGGTACCCGACGCCGGCGGAGCGGTTCGCCGCCGCGCTCGCCACGCCGCTCGCGCCCGGGGTGCAGCCCGGTACCCGCTACGTCTACTCCGACCTCGGGCTGATCGCGCTGGGCGTGCTGGTGGAACGGGTGACCGGCCGGCCGCTGGCCGCGCTCGTCTCGGACGGCGTCACCGCGCCGCTGGGCATGACGGACACCGGCTACAACCCGGGGCCGGAGCGACGGTCGCGGATCGCCGCGACCGAGTACCAGCCGTACACCGGACGGGGCATGGTCCACGGTGAGGTGCACGACGAGAACGCGTGGTCGCTGGGCGGCGTGGCCGGACATGCGGGCGTCTTCTCCACCGCGGCGGACCTGGCCGTGCTCTGCCAGTCCCTGCTCAACGGCGGCGAGTACCGCGGGCGACGGATCCTGCGCCCGGAGACGGTGCGCGCGATGCTGGTCAACCACAACGCCCCGCTGGAGCAGGCCTACCCCGAAAGCGATCGCGGGTTGGGCTTCGAGCTCAACAAGCACTGGTACATGACGGGGCTCTCTTCCCCGGTGGCCTTCGGGCACACCGGCTTCACCGGGACGTCGATCGTCGTCGACCCGCTCTCCCACTCGTTCGTCATCCTGCTCAGCAACCGGGTGCACCCCGATCGCGGCTGGGGCAGCAACAACGTCGCCCGGCGCGCCGTCGCCCGCGATCTCGCCGAGGCGATGCCGGTGCGACCCCGGTCGCGCGAGGCCTGGCGGGCAGACCCGCGCGACCTCGCGACGGTCACCCTCACCGCCCCGCTACGCCGGGCGGCGCGGGGCGGCACGGCGAGCTTCCTGCTCTGGTACGACACCGAGCCCCGCTACGACAGTGCCCGGTTCGAGGTCTCCACCGACGGAGGCTCGACCTGGGCTCCGGGACGGATGCTGCTACGCCAGGGGGACCGGCGGTGGGCCAGTGACGGCACGGTCACCGGCTACGGCGGCCGGGTCTGGTGGCAGGTCTCGGTCGAACTGCCCGACCGGGCGACCCACCTGCGTTGGAGCAGCAGCACCGACGCTTCCAGCCAGGGTCGGGGCGTCTACGTCGATCGGATCGTGGCGGCGGACCGGGACGGGTTCCTGTTCCAGGGCGAGGGCGGCGACGGCGCCCGGCTCGTTCCCGCCGGCTGGTCGCCCGCCCGGACCTGACCGGCCGACGTGGTACGCCCCGGGTCCGTCGCCTCGCCGCCGGCACCGTCCGGCAGGGCGCGGGAGCGTCGACATGGTGACCGAACCGCCGTCGGCGGGTGCCGAGGTGTGACGATTCACCGGACCTGACGCGCGGCCCCGATCACTCCGGCCAGGGCATTGTCGGTTGTTGGACCCGTACAGCCGGAGAACACATCCGTCGAATGAGGTCAAGCCATCATGAAGGGCGACACCCCGGCTCCACCCGCGAATCGCAAGCAATTCAGCCATGCCAAAGTGTCACTGTTTTTAACCGAAGCGAGACAAGACACCACTAGGGTCAGTGCGCTGATTGATCGGCGTCGTGACGGAATTCGTCCCGGAGTGGGTGGAGAACCGGAAGGGGTGGGAATGAGGGGGGTCGCTCCGTTGGTCATCGGCATCGCCTCCTCGCCGGCCGAACGCAGGCAGCTCGCGCGTCTGCTCGGCGGGACCGAGGCGTTTCTGATCGTGTCGAGCGTCGATCAGGCACGGAAGTTCCTCGACGTGGCCGGGACGCCCCACGTCGCGCCCGTGGCCGTGGCCGCGCCCCCGGTGGCCGTGACAGCCGAGCCCGCGCAGGGCGCCGTGACACCTCCGCCGACCGGCCTGAGCGTCGACTCCGACCGACGCGTGCTGCGCTGGCTGGACCGCGAGATCGAGTTGACCCGGCTGGAGCACGACTTCCTGCGGTGCCTGCTCGGCGCACCCGGGCAGGTCTGGACCTACGAGCGGCTGCACCTCGAGGTCTGGGGCAACGTCCACCTCGGGCGGGGCTCTGACATGCACTCGGTGGTGCGGCGGGTGCGGCACAAGCTCGCCCGGTTGAACGCCTCGGCGACGATCCACGCGGTCCGCGGGGTCGGCTTCCGCCTCGCCCCGCTCTGACGGGCACCACCGAGGTCTGACGGCCATCAGGGTCTGACGTGCACCACCGGGGTCGCAGCCTGTCGGCCGTCGAACCCTCATCCGGTGCGGGCCGGACGCGGTCCGGCCCGCCTGGTCGGAAACCAGGCGGGCCGGATCTGTCAGCTGACGGCCGGTGTCAGCAGCGCACGGGTGACAACGCGAAGTCCTCCACCGTGGGGGTGGCGGTGTTGATCTTCGTCTGACGGGTCTGGGGCTTCCAGTCGTCCTTGGCGACGATCATCGTCAACGGGTTGTTCCGGCGGTCCATCCAGTAGGCGTACTTGCCCTCGGCGTCGGTGGCGAAGGTCCAGGACATCGCCCACGAGTCGACCTGGACGATGGCACCGGAGATCGGCGAGCTGCCACCCTGGCAGCTCGTCCCGGTGACCGTACCCATCAACTTGCCCCAGGTGGTCGGCTGCAGCACGTTCATCGTGACCGCGACCGGCTCCACCGTGTACGGGGTGTTCTCCTTGATGGCGACCGAGGCGGTGTAGGTGCCGGGCTGGTCCACGCTCGCCGTCATGCCGACGTTGACCGTGACAGCCTGGCCCGGCGCCAGGGTGGCCGCCGTCTTGTCGATCGTCATCCAGCTGACGTCGGCGCTGCTGGCGGCACACTCATCGAAGCCGGGCAGCGCCTCGCTGTCGTTGGTGGCGGTGAAGCCACCGGACGAGCCGCCGACCTTGTAGAAGCCGCACGCCGCGCCACCGCGATACCGTGCCGTGTTGGCGTTCGGCAGGCTGGACCACGAGCTGGTGGCCGGGTCGTAGGCGAAGCCCGCGTTGGTGATGGCGCCGCCCTGCGAGCCACCGACGACGAGGAACTTGCCGTTGGCCACGGCGAACGAGCTGGCCCAGTTGTCGGACGGCGCGTCGGCGATGGCGGTCCAGGTGTTGGCACCCGGGTCGAAGGCGTAACTGGCCTTCTGCGCCGCGGAGCCGTCGTTGCCTCCGGTGCAGTAGACGATGCCGTCGATCCCGCCGCAGGAGACGAAGGCCACCGACTTCGGGTAGTCGGCCAGGGTCTCCCAGCTGTCGCTGGCCGGGTCGTACCGCACGACGTCGTTCGACATCGGCGTGCAGGACGACGTGGTGCAGCCACCGATGGCGTAGAGCTTGCCGTCCGCGACCGCCTGACCGGCGGCGGAGCGCGGCGCGGGGTTGTCGGCCTTCTCCGTCCAGGTGTTGGCCGCCGGGTCGTACGACCAGGTGGTGCCGTCAGGGCCGGCCGCCGCCCAGCCACCAGTCGCGATGATCTTCCCATCCACGACGCCCACCGTCATGGCGGTGCGCGCGCCGGGCAGATCGGCGATCGGCGCCCAGGTCTGCGCGATCGGGTCGTAGGCGTAGTTCTTCGCGCTGGACACCGATCCGGTGCCGCCGGCGATGGAGTACACCTTGCCGTCCAGGTTCACCACCCGGTTGTCCATCACGACCGCCGGGTAGTCGGCGATGTCGGTCCAGGGCTCGGCCTGCGGGCCGACCGCGGCCGACGTCGCCGCTGCCGACTTGCCGGACGTCTTCGCGGCGAACGAGGTCGGGACCTCGAGCCGCTGCTCCGGCGCGCCGCGGGAGCCGAGCACCTCCTGCTTGCTCATCCGGGACCCGTCGGCCCGGAGCAGCTCGAATCCGCCGTCGCGCTCACTGAACTCGACCGCGACCGGGGCCCCGCCGGTGTTGGTCACCGTGAACGCCTTGGTGACCTTGCCGGTGGGCATCCGGACCGTCCCGGTGACCTGGGCCGGCTTGACCGACAGGCGGCCGGCCGCCAGCTGGAAGGTCGACGCGGTCGCCCAGTCTGCCTGGACGTCGACCTGCTTGCTCTGGCTGACGTAGTTGCCGGCCCGCGCGGTGAAACCGTGGGTGTCCGTCAGCGACGAGAACATCCAGTAGAAGCCGTCCGCCAGGCCCGGGTCGTCGGGGGTCGCCACCGTGGTGGCCTTCTCCGTCGGCCGGTCGTCGCTGGTGACGGTGGCGCCGTTGACGTAGCCGTTGTTGTTCTTGTCGCGGACGTGGCCGAGCACCAGACCGCCGTCGATCGGCTGGCAGACGAGCTTGCTGCCGATCAGCACGTTGTCGACCGCCCACCACCACTCGTACGAGGCGTCGTAGTAGCGGAACCGGACCCGGGCCTGGGCCTGGCCCGCGGCCTGCGGGATCGCGACCTCGGTCACCTTCGGACCGCGGACGTCGGCCGCCTGCCGAAGCACGTTGGTCCACGTGGTCCCGCCGTCGAGGCTGAGGTCGACGTCGGCGCGGTCGCTGCCCAGCCAGTTGTAGTCCTGGTTGAACCGGATCACCGGTGCCGCGACGCCGGTCAGGTCGACGACCGGGCTGACGAGCGACGTGTCCTGCTTGCCGCCGGAGCCGTACTCGTCGCTGTCGATGATCGCGAAGTTGCCGGTGCCGCCGGTCAGGTTGCCGCGGGCACCGTCATCCGTGAACTTCCAGACCTGGCCGCTGGCCGCGTGGTCCACCACGGACCAACCGGCCGGCACGGTGCTGCCGTCGAAGGTCTCGTACTCGCCGTCCGAGCCGAACGTGTATCCGGGCGCGGTCTTGCAGGCGTTGGTCTGCACCGGCACCGCAACGTTGGCGGTGGCGTTGCCCGTGCCGACGACGACCTGCTTGGTCGCCGTCTGGTAGCCCGGGTACTGCGCCTCGACCTTCAGGTTGTACGTGCTCCCGGCCGGCAGCTTGAGGCTGTAGCGGCCGTTGACGGGCGTGGTGTAGTCGGAGACGCCCGACGAACCCTCCACGGTCACCTTGGCGTAGAGCGGCCAGCCGTGCCCGGAGCCGTCGGTGACGGTTCCGCTGACGGTGACGCTCGGCACGGCCGTCAGGGCCACGTCGATCGTCGTGGTGGCGTTGCGGGCGACCGCTGCCGGCGTCGTCTTGGCCTGGTAGCCGAACGCCGCCACGGCGACCTGGTAGTCGCCGACCGGCAGCAGGGACGAGTACGTCCCGTCGGCCCCGGTGACCAGCTCGCGGTCCGCCGGGCCGGTCAGGGTCACCGTGGCACCGGCGATCGGGGCGTTGGTGGCCGCGTCGGTGACCTTGCCGGCCAGGGTGCCGGTGTCGCCGATCGGGGCGGCGTTGAGCAGCGCGAGCGCGTCCAGCCGTCCCTCACCGAAGACGTTGTTGTCGTCGGCGGTGCCGCCGCACTGTGCGTCGGCCTTGTCGATCGCCGAGTTGTCGAGCAGCGCCCGGGTCGCGGGGACGTCACCGGCCAGCGCCGGTGCGGCGGACCACAGCAGCGCGATCGCGCCCGCGAGGTGCGGGGCGGCCATCGAGGTGCCGTTGTAGCTGGCGTACCCGCTGCCCGGAATGCTCGACCGGACGTTCACACCGGGCGCCGCGATGTTGGGCTTGATCTCGCCGTTCTGGCCGGCACCGCGGGCCGAGAAGCTGGCGATGTTGTTGTTTACGTCGTAGGCGCCGGCCGAGTAGTTGCTGACCAGGCTGCCCGGTGAGCCGCTGGTCTGGCACGCCGATCCGCTGTTGCCGTTGGACCAGACACCGAAGATGCCCGACGCGGTCCAGGCCAGCGTCACGTCCTCCATGAACGGGTCGTTGGAGGGCAGGGTCGTTCCCCACGAGTTGTTGATGATGTTCGGCCGCTTGCTGGCGTCCGCGTTCTGGCCGTTGAGGTCCGTCGGCTCGAGCATCCACTGGCCGGAGGTGACCAGCGCCGCGTCGTTGGGGCAGCAGCCGTTCGCCGCGATCCACTTGACCTCGGGCGCGACGCCGATCTGGTTCGCACCGGCGGAGCCCGCCATCGTGCCCATCGTGTGCGTACCGTGACCGTTGCTGTCACAGGGCGCGGTGGCACAGGTCCCGGCGGCGTTGAACCAGTTGTAGTTGTGGTCGAACGTGCCGTCACCGTTGTTGCCCCGGTAGGAGTTCACCAGCGCGGGGTGGTTGAACTGGACCCCGGTGTCGATGTTCGCCACCGTGATGCCGGCGCCCTTGACGCCGTACTGGGACCAGACGTCGTCGGCGTTGATGTTCGCGATGCCCCACTCGAGGGCGTTCACCGTCTTCTCGTCGGTGCCCTTGCTGACTTCGGGCACCTTGTAGGCGATCGGGGCGTACAGGCCCTCGACCTCGGCGTGCGCGGCGAAGTTCTGCGCCATCGCCAGGGAGCCACCGCTGACCCTGATCGCGTTGGTCGCCCAGAAGGTCTGGTACTTCGTTCCCGAGCCGTCGAGCTCAGCCCGGATCTTGGACTGGCTGTCAGCGGCGGTCTTCTTCAGCGCGTCAGCGACCGCGGTGCCACGCTTGGCCCAGTCCTTGATCGCGGTGGCCTGGCCGAAGTCCGGCCGGGCCTTGAAGCGGATCCAGAAGTCTCCCTCGGTCTTGCCCTGGAGTTCCTTCGTGAGTTCCGGCCGGATCTTGTCGGACGGAGCGGCCTGTGCGCCTGCACCGGTCGCGGCCAGAGCTGTTGCGGCGAGGATCATCGCCGCGCCGGCGCTGACCAGGGATCTGGCTAAACGCCTCGTGGGTGGACGTATGAACATCGGTGGTGCCTCCTCCAGAACGACCCAGAGTGGAACGAGCCATGGTGGAGGGTGCAGGGACTCGTCTCCGTTCGGTTGAACCGGAACCGACCCCTACATGCCCCCCAGGCACCGCGCGGGTCGCGCTGGCTGCCCGTGTGGACACTATGATCGACAAGAAAGGACGATCAAGAACTTGCCGTAAGCAATTTGTCACTAACCGTTGGCCGGCGTTCGGAGAGCTTGCCAATGATTGTCACGGTCATGACGAGAATGGGCAGAGACTGCCCATGGTTTGCGGGTGGGTGCTGTGGGGGCACGCGACGAAAGCACTGCGCCGGCCGGACCAGATCCGGCCGACGAACCATTTCCGCTGGTGATCGCGGTGACGCCGTCGCCAGCCGAGCGGATACGACTCGCGGAACGCCTGGACGGCGTCGCGCCGCTGCTGCTGGTCGCCGACCTCGACGAGCTGCGCAGACTGATCTCGGCCTCACCGCGGCTTGGCTCGGAGCCCTCCGCGGGGGCGCCCGCCGGCACAACCACGGCCAACGAGGACGACACTCTGCTGATCGACTCGGCCCGGTCGACGGCCCGCATCCGGGGCCGCGAGATCGGCCTGACGCGGCTGGAACACGACCTGCTGGCCTGCCTGACCACCGAGCCGATCCGGGCCTGGAGCTACGCCGAACTTCACCACGCGGTCTGGCGGGACGAGGGGCGGGAACGCAAGGCCGACGTGCAGTCCCTGGTGAAGCGGCTGCGTCGCAAGCTCCACGAACTCGGCACCGGTGTGGCCATCGACGTGGTACGCGGCGTCGGGTTCCGGTTGACCGACCACCAGCAGCCGAAGGTCAGCGGTTCATGACGACTGCCTGACTTGGGCAGAACGCGTCCAGGTCCGCTGCCGAAGCGAGCTCTGCGGGACGGCTAGCCCGCTCTCAACCGGCTGCGCCTGACGGCTCGGCCCGGCCACCGGGCCGTCGCAGCGGGACCGGTGGGCCGAACCGGACGGGGACGCCGGGGGAATACAGCACGCTGGCCGGCGCTCCGATCGGCGCCGGCAGCCCGGCGGCGGTGACCAGTTCGTCGTCCAGGTGCAACAGCTGCGCCCGGTGCAGCGGCCAGCGGGGATGCCAGTTCAGCAGGTGCAGCGTGCGCCCGTACGCCCGGGTGTGCAGCCCCCATCGGGCGGTGACGAAGTGCTCCAGCGGGGTCGGGTCGGCGATCGGCTCCCCCACCCGCACCACCATCCGGCTCGTCGCACCGACCGGGCCGGGCCAGCGGCGCCGGCACCGGTAGGTGTAGCGGTCACCGTCCCGGTCCAGCCGCATCGCCGACCACATGTACGGCAGGCGCAGGGTCGCCCGGGCGACCAGCACCGGGACCAGCCGCGACGCGTCGAGCGAGCGGAACACCACGGCCCGCCGGCCGGTGTCGTCGACCGAGTAGAGCCGCACGTTCGTCTCCCAGAAGCTGCCGAAGTAGGGCACCCCCGGCCCGCGGCCCAGGCCCAGCCCCACCATGCGGAAGCCGATCAGGCCGACGTGGCTGACCCCGTCGAGGGTGTCGGGGCGGGTGCCGGCGGGCAGCAGGGGCGCGACGAGCTCCGGCGCGACCGCCCAGTGCAGGAACGTGAGGTCCGCCCAGCGCTGTCGGAGGATCGTCCGCGAAAACGCCTGCCCGGGCGCCGAGTCGACCGGCTCGATGTCCACGCGCCCATCCTGCCCACCGGCGGAAGAACATGTCCACAATCGCTGGTCGACGACCACGGGAGCTCTCGTCGCGGCCTCCCGGCCTGCACCCGGCACCCTGCCCGGCATCGGCGCGCTGCCGTCCGGATCAGGCCCGACCGTCCCGCTTCGGGTCGATCAGCACCTTGGTGTGCTCGCTGCGGCCCGAATCGAGTTCTTCGAGAACATCCCTGAGCGACGACAGGCCGAAGGTGGCGGTGTGCAGTGCCGCCACGTCGATCCGACCCGCGGCGATCCCGCGTATGGCGCCGACGAAGTCCTCGTGGTGGTAGGCCAGCGACCCGATCACGGTCAGCTCGCGGCTCTGCCAGTCGCCGTAGCTGATGCTCGAGTTCTCCAGCGGGTAGCCCAGCAACGCGAGCGTCCCGCCCCGGCGCACCAGCTCCGCCGACGGCTGGAGCAGCGACGGTACGCCGGTGCACTCGTACACCAGATCTGCGCCCAGACCGGCCGTGAGCTCGTCCAGCGCGGTCCGCAGGTCGGCCGGCTCGACCACATGGGCGAATCCCAGCCTGCCGGCCAGCGCACGGCGAGCCGGCGAGGGCTCGGAGATGATCATCGGTCCGGCTCCGGCGTTGCGCGCGTTCTGGGCGGTGAGCAGCCCGATCGGTCCGGCACCCTGGACCACGGTGGTGGCGCCGTACTCGGCCGCGACGCGCCGTACGGCGTGGAAGGTGACCGTGGTCGGCTCCACGAGCGCCGCCTCGACATCCGAGAGGCTCTCCGGAACGGGTATCACCCGCCGCGCCGAGACCTGCACCCGGGTGGCGAAGGCGCCGTAGTCAGGTGCGTCGGCGTCGACCCCGTTGGCCTCGGCGAACACGGTGTCGCAGTTGCGGGCATGCCCGGCGACGCACTGGGGACAACGACCACACGCCGACCCCACGCCGCCGACCACCCGCTGGCCGGCCCGCAGCCCCTGCACGCCCTCGCCCACTGCCGAGATCGATCCGGTCCACTCGTGCCCGAAGACAGCCGGCGGCAGCATGTGCCCATCGGTGTACCCGTGAACGTCCGTGCCGCAGATCCCCGTGTACGTGATGTCGACCGTCACGCGGCCGGCTCCCGGGTCAGCCAGGGACACCTCACCCTCGCGTAGCTCGCGCGGACCGGCGACTGCCAGATAGCGATCAGCAGACATGCGGACCCTTCCTCTCGGCGACAGTCCCGTCTTCCACCCGGGCGGCGCGGGAAACCTCGATCAGGAGAATCAGGCAGTGGCTCATCGCCGGTCGGGTCACCGGACTGCCGCAGATCGCCGATCCTGCCCCGCCGCCCACATCGGTCGACCCGCCCGACGGCCGAAGTGCCGGTCGTGGCGGGGTTGGCGACTTCGACGACGCCGTGGTGGTGCGGCGGTTGAGCGGGCGGTTTTGGCGGCACGAGCCGCTGGGGTTCGCCGTCAGCCGGTCAGTCCCGCGACGGCGGCCTCGACCGCCGCACCGAGCAGCCGCTCGTCGAGGGGCTCCTCGATGGCGCTGGCATAGACGGTCACCAGGTTGTGCCCCGCCCGGACGATCACGAAGGCCGATTGTCCGGTGATCCGGGTCTGCCCGCTGCCCGCGGTGAGCCGGTAGTCCACCCGCCAGGACTGCTCACCGAGCGTGGGCGGCGGCTTCGCGCCGACCGCGAACCGGATGGCCGAGCCGTTCGCGCCCCGGGCGGTGAAGCGGGGGCAGGCCCGGCGCGACGACTCTGCCTCGGCGAGCACCGACACGGGCACCGGAGCGGCATGGGACCTGATCTCTACCACCAGTTCGGTCGACGCGGTGGCCGTGGGGCCGGGTACCGTCGCGTAGCGGATCCGCTCCCGAACCCGTTCGGCTTTACCGAGGCGGTCCAGGTAGGAGTCCATGGCCAGCGGCCGGCAGGCCGACGGGTCGATCCGGGAGCTGCCGCTGTCGGCCCGGTCGGGCGGCACCCGCCAGCCCCGCGGCAGCACCGCCCGCACCGCACCGGCCGCCCGGCGGGCCTCCGCACGGGTGAGCAGCCGACCGGGACCGGGTCGCGCGGGCCCTGGGGTGGCGTCGGGCACCGGCGGGACGGCCGGGACCGCCGACGGCGCTGCGGCTCCGTTCGGAGCCGCCGGGACCGGCGCGTACACCCCGGGGATCCCCGGCCCGAGCACCGCCACCGCAAGCGCGGCCGCCAGCATCGCGACCGCCGGCACGGCCGACCGGTGCCGGTCCGAAGAGGACGGATCCGGGCCGGGCACGGGCGGTCGGGACACCAGGAACGGGAGGGTGAACGCGACGAGGTAGCCCAGCCAGACCAGCGGTGCCAGCAGGTGCGCCTCGACGGTTCCCAGCCCGTCCGCCCGTCCGGTGAGCAGGGCGTGCAGGTACTGCGACAGCGCCGCCGCCGTGCCGGCCAGCCAGCCTGCGGTCAACGCCCGGCCGACACCGGCATGACGGCCGAACGCGAGCACCACCAGGACCGCCCAGCCGGTGAGCGCGCAGAGCAGCCAGCGCTGTTGGGCCATCCGGTTCGCCTCGGCCAGCGTGTCCGGCGGGAACAGTTCGGTCCGCCAGATGGCGGCCCCGGCACCGATCAGCACGGCGATCAGGACCGCCGCCACGATCCCCCGGTCCCGCTGGGACGCAGGGCGCCGGTGGCCCTCGCGGAGCAGCAGGCCGACCAGCACCGGGACCAGTAACGCGAGCAGCGGCCAACCGGTGCGGGGCAGCGCGAAGACCAGCCAGTCGCGGGCCGCCTGGCCATCGGTCGGCACGGACGCCAGCGCCGGCAACGGCCAGAGCACCGCGACACCGGCAGCTACCGCGACCAGGTACGTGGCCGAACGCCAGCCGGCCGGTCCGGGCCGGAGGGCGACCACCAGTCGCGCCAGCAACACGCACAGCCCGGCCACCGCGGCGGCGAGTGCTCCCGCCAGTGCGGCGACGAGCATCGCGACCGACACGTCCGCCCGGGCGGTCACGCCCGAACTTCCCGGGACCGGCAGCGCGGTGGCGATGAACGCCGCCCCCGCGAAGCCGGTGGCCACGCCGAGAACGGGCCGCCACCAGCCGCCCGCGCCGGCGGTGGCCCGGCGGAGCAGCGTGGGCAGCAGTCCGAGGTTCAGCAGGACGGAGCCGACACAGACCGCGACGGGCGGCCCGACGGTCGCCTGCCCGGTCAGGAAGAGATCACCCACGAGGGCGGCAGCGGAGCTCATCGCCAGCATCGCGACCGCGCCGACCGCCAGCCCGTGGGTCCAGCCACCCGGCGGGTCCGCGGGCCGGCCCAGCGCCGCAGCCCGGACCGCCGGAGCGGGATGCCGGGCGAGCAGCCAACTCCGTCGTGTCGGCCGAGCGGTCCCGGTGCCCAGCAGCGCGACCAGGTGCTCGGTGTGGCCGGCGTCGGCGGCATACCGGTCGGCTTCCCGCTCACGTCGCCGCAGCAGCCCGGCAGCCAGCAGCGCGGCCACCACCGCGATGAGCGCCGTCCGGCCGAGCGCCGCCAGGTAGGTCGCGTTCAGCCCGAAGAAGGCCACCTCGAGCAGGCCGGCGGCGAGCACCGCCGGCACCGGCAGCCAGATCAGGCCCCGGACGGCCGATGCCCAGGCCACGTCCCGGGCGAGGACGTGCGCGAGTTCGTGCTCGACGACGGGGTCGAACCGCGCCGGGTCGGCATGGGCCACCGCGACGGCCGCCGGGAGCACCACCGTCGGCCGGCCGAGCACGCCACCGGTGGTGTACGCCTGCCGTACGGGTGGGGCGGCGACGACCAACCTCGGCCGGTGTCGCCCGACCAACCGGTTCCGGTCGCAGAGCTCGACGAACCGTTCCTGTGCGCCCGGCAGGGTGAGCCGGCGACGAAGCCGGCGCCGGTCGGTCAGCGGCAGTACCAGGACGAGCACCACCGCCCCGCCCAGCGCGATCCCCGCCCCGGTGGCCATGACCGCTCCGCGCCGGCCGAACTGCCCGGCCAGACAACGCTCGCGGGCAGCCGACTGTTCCGCCGGATGGACCCGGGTGCAGACGTCGACGGCGACCGCCCAGGGGCGGGCGAGCGAGCGGTCGGCGTGGAAGTAGAGGCCGCCGGCGCTGATCCCGACGCTGATCAGGGATGCCAGCACGAGTGTGTAGAGCCAGCCGAGCCGGTCCGGAGGGGTGCCTGGGCCGGCACCTGGCCCGGTCATGCGTCCGGTGGATCGACCATCGCGCCGACGGCCGCGTCGGCGAGCAGTTCCGCCCGGGCGGGATCGAGACCCAGCGCCACCGCGTGCCGGTGACACGCCTCCCGCAGTCGGCGTGCCTGGGTGGAATCCAGTCCCGGTCCGGCCTCGGGCGGGGCAGGCAGTTCACGGCGACGGCGACGCAGCAGACCGACCCGGGCGGCGGTGGCACCGAGGACGAGCACCTCACCCACGGCCGCGGCCACCACCTGGAGCACGAGTTCGGTGAGCAGGGTGACGTCGATGCCGAAGCCGACCCCGCCCTGCGGCACGGACCAGGTCGGGCCTCCCTTCGACAGCTGCCGTCGCCAGCCGGCGGCCACCTCGTCGAAGATCGGAAGTTCCTCGGGGGCGAGTCGACGCACCGCCGCGTGAGCGGCGTCCACAACCAGTTCGGCGGTGGTGTTCTGGGGCTCGGTCACGGTGCCATCGTGCCGGTACGCCGCCAGCCCGGATACCCGACAGTAAGGTTTCCGGCACCAGGGCCTGAAGGCCCGTCCGGGAGTTCGTGGCGGCAGGACGGCTGGGCCGACGGCGCCCCCGCCTCAGCAGGAGGCAGGATGGGCGGGTGACTGCCGCCACCCGCCCGCCGTCGGCCGTGTTGGACGCGGTGCTGGAGCGGTTGACCTACGTCAACGAGGAGACCGGCTACACCGTCGCCCGGGTGTCCACCGACCGCGGCGGTGACCTGCTCACAGTGGTCGGTGCGCTGCTGGGAGCCCAGCCGGGGGAAAGCCTGCGGCTGTCCGGAGGGTGGTCGTCGCACCCGCAGTACGGCCGGCAGTTCGAGGTGCACTCCTACACCACGGTTCTGCCGGCCACCATCCAGGGCATCCGCCGCTACCTCGGTTCCGGGCTGGTCAAGGGCATCGGTCCGGTGTTCGCCGAACGGATCGTCGCCCACTTCGGCCTCGACACCCTCCGCGTCATCGAGGACGAGCCGGCCCGCCTCGTCGAGGTGCCCGGCCTGGGACCGAAACGCACCGCGAAGATCTCCGCGGCGTGGGAGGAGCAGAAGGCCATCAAGGAGGTGATGCTCTTCCTCCAGGGCGTCGGCGTGTCCACCTCGCTGGCCGTGCGGATCTTCAAGAAGTACGGCGACGCCTCCGTCACCGTGGTCCGCAACGAGCCGTACCGGCTGGCAGCCGACGTGTGGGGCATCGGGTTCAAGACCGCCGACACGATCGCCCAGGCCGTCGGGATCCCGCACGACAGCCCCCAGCGGGTCAAGGCCGGCCTGCAACACACCCTGTCCGAGGCCACCGACGACGGGCACTGCTATCTGCCCCACCCGCAACTGGTAGCCGACGCGACCAAGATCCTCAACGTGCCGGGCGACCTCGTCACCGCCTGCCTCGACGAACTCGTCGACGAGGAGGGTGTGGTCCGCGAGACGCTGCCCGGACCGGACGGCGAGCCGACGGCATCGGTGTACCTGGTGCCGTTCCACCGCGCCGAGCAGTCCCTGGCCGGATCCCTGCTGCGGCTGCTGCGCGACCGCGCCGACCGGCTGCCCCACTTCACAGGCGTCGACTGGGGCAGGGCGCTGGCCTGGTTGAAGGCCCGCACCGGCACCGACCTCGCCGCCGAGCAGGAACAGGCGGTCCGGCTCGCCCTCACCTCCAGGGTCGCCGTGCTGACCGGCGGTCCCGGCTGCGGCAAGAGCTTCACCGTCCGCTCGATCGTCGAACTCGCCGCCGCGAAGAGGGCCAAGGTCACCCTCGTCGCGCCGACGGGCCGCGCCGCGAAGCGACTGTCGGAGCTGACCGGGCATCCGGCGGCCACCGTGCACCGACTGCTACAGCTACGCCCCGGCGGAGAGGCCAGCCACGACCGGGACAATCCCCTCGACGTCGACCTCCTCGTCGTCGACGAGGCCTCCATGCTCGACCTCATCCTGGCCAACAAGCTCGTCAAGGCCGTACCACCGGGCGCGCACCTGCTGCTCGTCGGGGACGTTGACCAGCTCCCCTCGGTCGGCGCCGGCGAGGTCCTGCGGGACCTGCTCGCCGCCCCGGCCATCCCCCGGGTCCGGCTGACGCAGGTCTTCCGCCAGGCCGCGGAGTCCGGGGTCGTCTCCAACGCCCACCGCATCAACGCCGGCAAGCCACCCCTGCTCCAGGGCCTCAGCGACTTCTTCCTGTTCGCCAGCGACGACACCGAGGCCGCCGCCGCCCTGACCGTCGACGTCGCCTGCACCCGGATCCCGGCCCGCTTCGGCCTCGACCCGCGCCGCGACGTCCAGGTCCTCGCCCCCATGCACCGCGGCCCCGCCGGTGCGGCGGCCCTGAACACACTGCTCCAGCAGCGGCTCACGCCGGCCCGCGACGGGCAACCCGAGCGACGTCTGGGTGGACGGGTGTTCCGCGTCGGCGACAAGGTCACCCAGATCCGCAACAACTACGACAAGGGCCAGGCCGGCGTCTTCAACGGCACCGTCGGCATCGTCACCGCCCTGAGCACCGAGGAGCAGACCCTGACCGTACGCACCGACGAGGACGAGAGCATCGACTACGACTTCGACGAACTCGACGAACTCGCCCACGCGTACGCCATGACGATCCACCGCTCGCAGGGCTCCGAGTACCCTGCCGTCGTCATCCCGCTGACCACCAGCGCCTGGATGATGTTGCAACGCAACCTGCTATACACGGCCGTCACCCGCGCCAAGAAGCTGGTCGTCCTGGTCGGTTCCCGCCGCGCCCTCGCGGCTGCCGTCCGTACCGTCGGCGCCGGGCGTCGCCACACCGCCCTCGACCACCGCCTCGGCTGAGCGACTCGACGCTCCGGCCCGTGACGGCCTCAGCCACCGCCCATGGACGACGAACTGTTGTCCGACGAGTTGCCGGCCGGAACGGACATCCTGGCATGCCCTGACTGCGGGGTCCACCGGGCGAGCCCGACGGAGGCGGTGGCCCGGATGCTGGGCACCGGGGCGTGGCCGGCCCGCGTTTCTACCCAGCCGAACGGGGTGTGGTCGGCGCGGGGCGCAGCGCCGCGAGCTGGATCTGCAACGCCAGTCGGGTACGCGGCGACCCGAGATCGACGGGGACGACCTCGGTGAGCCGGCGCATCCGGTACCGGAGCGTGTTGGGGTGTACGTGCAACTGCCGGGCGGCCCGCTTCGGGTCGCCCTGCTGGTCGAGCCAGGCGGCGACCGTGGCGACGTAGTCGGTGCCGTGCTCCCGGTCGTGGGCCACGAGGTCGGGCAGCGGCCCACCCACCAGCAGGTCGACGCTCGGCATCGCGCCGACCAGCCGGTGCACGACCACCTCCGCCCACTGGTCCTCGAACCGCAGCATCGGGCCCCGCGGTCCGGCCGGACCACGCAACGCGAGCAGCTCCGCCGCCTCGGCGCGCGAGCGCGGCAGGTCCGTCAGGTCACGGGCGACGCCGCCGGACGCGGCGTGCAGCCCGGGGTCGTGCACGGCGACGTCGTGGATCAGCTTCTCCATCCACCGCCGGGACCCGGGCGAGGCTCCCTCGTCGACCAGGACGGCGAACAGGACGTCTCCGACGTCGGCGAGCAGCGGCTGGCGCCAGCCGTGCCGGCGGGTGATCGACTCCCACAGGGCGAGGTTGTCGACCATCTCCCCCGTCCCACCGTCCACGCCGAGCGCGACGACCCGCCACGGCCCCTCGGAGAGGGCCAGCTCCTCCCGACCGATCCTGCCGGGGGCCCGCAGGACGGCCCGCAGACGGTCGGCCGACACCCGGCGCGCGACGTCGGCCTGAACCCGCAGGCGAAGCAGGTGCAGGGCCAGCACGGACGCGGTGCCCTGGAGATCGCGCAGCCGCCCGTCCGGCACCGGGCCCTCGACAACGGCCCAGATCGAGCCGAGCAGCTCGCCGCCGGCGCGGATCGGGACGATGAGCCGGGGCAGCGTCCCGTCCGGGCCCTGCGGTACGAAGATCAGCTCGCTGCCCGTCGCGAGCTTGCGGAAGACGCCACGGGAACGGAAGTGGGCGATCACGTTGCCGGGGGCGCGGCGTCCGACGATGGTCGACACGCGCGCCGGGTCGGTTCGGTCCTGCCGCGACGAGTAGGCGAGTACCCGCGACTGGGCGTCCTCGATCGTCACCGGCGCGTCGACGACGGCGGCGGTCGCGTCGGCGAGGGCGAACAACTCGTCGTACACGCCGGGCTCCCCGGTCTCCGGCGAGCCGGGCGCGACGGCCCGGTCGATCACCCCGCGCAGCAGCCAGACGAGCTGCGCCCAGGAGCCGTGGCGCTGCAACTCGACCAGGGTCAGGCGCCGTTCGGCGGCGGCCGACGTCACCCCGGGGTGCGCGGCCAGCGGGGGCTTGAGGACGAGGCCGGCGGCCCCGGTCTCGTCGCAGCGCGCGAGGACGGCGAGTGCCTGGTCCGGTGTCGAGATGCCCGCACCGAGGACGAGGTCGCCGCTCTGGCCGGTCGTGGCGTCGTCGAGTTCGGCGAGGGTCACGTCGCGGACCTCCGCCTCGCCGGCGGCCACGACGATCTTGAGCAACGCGGCGCCGGCCGCGTCCACCACGCCAGCCACGGTGAGCATGACCCGATTGTGCCTCGGTCTTGTCCGGTCCGGCCAACCACCTGGGCGATCCTTGGTCGCAACGAACAATGACCTCTCGGCCCGGCGGGGACAGGATTGGCCGCAACCTCGCTTGCCCCTGAAGGAGAAAACGACATGTCCCCCGTCGAGTCAGTGCCCGCCCCCCAGCACGTCGCCGTCGTCGGCGCGGGGATGGTCGGGCTGGCCACCGCCTGGTTCCTGCAGGAGCGGGGGGTCCGGGTCACCGTGCTCGACCGTACGGGAGTGGCGGCGGGCGCGTCGTGGGGCAACGCGGGCTGGCTCACTCCCGGCATCACCACTCCCCTGCCGGAGCCGGCGGTGCTGCGCTACGGGCTGCGCGCCGTCCTGAGCCCGTCCTCGCCGGTCTACGTGCCGCCGCGCGCGGACCCCCGGCTCCTGCGGTTCCTGGCGGGCTTCGCGCGACACAGCACCCCGTCGAAGTGGCAGGCCGCGATGCGGGCCTTCATCCCGATGAACCGGCGGGCGTTGGAGGCGTTCGACGTGCTGGCGGCCGGCGGGGTCGGGGCGCCGACGCACGAGGCGAAGTCGTTCATCGCGGCATACCGGACCGAGGCCGAGCGGTCGGTCCTGCTCGACGAGCTGGCGCACATCCACGCCGCGGGCCAGGGCATCGAGTTCGACGTCCTGACCGGGGCCGAGGCGCGGGAGGTGGAGCCCTCGCTGGCGGACACCGTCGGCGCCGCCATCCGCCTGCACGACCAGCGCTACATCAACCCCGGGCAGTACGTGCACGCACTGGCCGACTCCGTCCGCGCCCGGGGCGCGGCGATCGTGGCCGGGGTGGACGTCGTGGACGTCCGCGACGAGGGGACCGGGGTCCGGGTGGTGACCTCCGCCGGCACCGACGAGCGCTACGACGCGGTGGTGCTGGCGACCGGCACCTGGCTCGGCCAGTTGGCCCGGCGCTTCGGCGTCCGGACCGTCGTGCAGGCCGGCCGCGGATACAGCTTCAGCGTCGCGATCGAGCACCTGCCGGCCGGTCCGGTCTACTTCCCCGCGCAGCGCGTGGCCTGCACGCCGCTGGACGACCGGCTGCGTGTCGCCGGGATGATGGAGTTCCGCAGCGCCGAGGCGCCGCTGGACCGGCGTCGCATCTCGGCCATCGCCGAGGCCGCGCGACCGCTGCTGCGGGGCGCCGACCTGGATGCCCGCACCGACGAGTGGGTCGGCTCGCGGCCCTGCACCCCCGACGGCCTTCCCCTGATCGGGCGGACCAGGTCACCGCGGGTCTTCGCCGCCGGCGGCCACGGCATGTGGGGCATCACCCTCGGCCCGCTCACCGGCGAGCTGCTCGCCGCGCAGATCACCGGCGACGGGCAGCCCGTGGAGCTCCGCCCGTTCGACCCGCTGCGCTGACGGTGAGTATGGCGGGCCGGTTCAGCAGTGCTGAGCTGATGGCTGGCAGGCGGGAAACGGGCGAGCCGCCCTTCTCCCGCTCGCGGTGCGGAGCGCCGGGCGCGTCTGACTGGACGTTTGTTTCACCTTCGCGCCAGTAGAGACCGATTCGTTGGAAGACCGTCAGTCGGCAGCGAGTTCCAAGCGCGCCGGGATTCTCTTCGGCGAGGGCTCCCCGGCGCCAGCGACAGGAGCGAGGACCGGTTCGATCAGTTCGGTGAGCCGATGGCGCTGCTCCGGGTCCAGCCGGCCGGTTGCCGGCAGCAGCGCGGCCCTGACCTCGCCGTAGAGCCGCTCGGTCAACTCAAGTCCGACCGCGGTGAGGAACACGTCAACGGCTCGGCGGTCCTCGGCACTCTTGCCACGCGCGAGCAGCCCCCGGCGCTCGGCACGGTCAATCAAGCCGGACATCGTCGACTTGTCCAGGCCGAGGAACGCGGCCAACTCGGTCATCCGCGGCCTGCGGTCGCGCAGCAGGCCAAGGACCCGCAGTTGCGTCAATGACAGGTCATGCTCGGCGCCGACCCGGGTGAGCACGCCCATCACCTGAAAGGCGTTGCGGACGAGGGCGTCCACGAGAGGGTCCGCGGAGACTCCAGCCGGCGCATCGGTAGTCATGTCCGCATGCTAGTTGACATGGTTCGCAATACCAACCATCATCACTCTTGTTGGTAATACAAACCATCCGAGGGGAGCCACATGCACGCGGCTGTCATCACCGCCTTGAACACCCCGCCGAGCTACGGCGAGCACCCCGAACCGGTTGCTACCGGCGAGAATGAGATGGTCGTGGAGGTTCTCGCGGCCGGACTGCACCACCTGACGAGGGCAAAGGCCGACGGTTCGCACTACTCCAGCAACGGCGTACTGCCGCTCGTTCCCGGCGTCGACGGCGTCGTGCGCGACAACCAGGGGCGACTTCGCTATGCGGTGCTGGACGACACGGCCCTGGGCACGTTCGCCGAACGAACCGTGATCGACCCGCGCCGCAGCGTTCTCCTGCCGGACAACATCGATCCCGTGCAGAGCGCCGCCGCGATGAACCCCGGGATGTCCTCATGGGTCGCGCTGCGCCGCCGCATCGACTTCCCGAAGGGCCAGCGGGTCCTCGTGCTCGGTGCCACAGGCAGCGCCGGACGGATGGCCATCCAGATCGCCAAGCGATTCGGCGCCGCCGAGGTGATCGCCGCCGGCCGCGACACCGCGCGTCTGGCCACTCTGCCCGCGCTCGGCGCCGACGAGGTGATCACGTTCGACCAGATCGAGCAGGCAGCCGACGTCGATGTCGTTCTCGACTACGTCTGGGGCGAACCCACCGGCCAGGCCATGATCCAGCTGCTCACCGCTCGCACCGACCGCCGCGTCCCGCTGATCTGGATCGAGATCGGATCGATCGCCGGTGACTCCGCACCGGTCCCGTCCGCCGCCCTGCGCGGCGCCCAGCTACAGATCATCGGCAGCGGCATCGGCTCCGTCTCCCCCCACGAATTCATCTCAGAACTGCCGGAGCTGGCCATCGCGGTGGCCGAGGGCGCGATCGAGGTGCGGGCCCGGCGCATCCCACTCGCGGAGATCTCGCAAGCGTGGACCGCCGAGACGGACGAGCGCATCGTCCTGATGCCGTAGTTCGCCTGGAGGACCGCCCCCTCCGGCCGACCCGCCGCTGCCGACCGGCGTACGGCTTACGCCTGTGGGAGGCCCTGCGACAGGACCGGTCGGCACCGGCAAGACAGTCACCTCATGCCCCGGGGCCGCTCCGGTGGCGACAGCGGTCGCTCCACGAGGGTGCTCCGGCCTTCGGCCAGCTGCCCTCACGCGGGGCGATGCCGATGGTGGGTGCCGTACGCCGGCTGTGGGCAGCGCGCTGGCGAGCCACGGGCTGGCAGGTGGCGCAGAACCGGGTCGACGGCCGGTGCGCCAGCTCTTCGATCGGGATGTCGCGGTCACACCCCTCGCAGCCGCCGTAGTGGCCCTGTTCCAGGTAGTGCAGCGCCCGGGCGATGTCACCCAGCGCCCGTCGGGTGGCGGCGGTCAACGCGGAAGCGGCCTCGAGGTCGGCGCCGTCGGAGCGGATCCGGCGGGCCTGCCGGTCCAGCAGCGCCAGCTGGGTGCTGTGCCGCTCGTACTGCTCCTCCAGGACGATCCGCAGCACACCCAGCTCGTCCTGCCTGTTCACGACGTACACGATCGGTTTTTCTCCCTGCTCGGAATGAAAAGAAGGGGCGGAGCGCTGGTGCGCTCCGCCCGCCGGTGCCGGTCCTGTGGATCTCGGCCGGGTGGCGGCGGGCGGCGCTGGAGAGGCATCCGCCGGGTCGGCGGCGCGACGGCGCCCCGGCGGGCGAGGGCGACCGACGGCACGAGGGGGCGGCGGGTGATCGCGCCCGCGACCAGGTGGGTCCGCGGCCCGACCGCCGCAGTCGTACGCGACTGCACGGAAAGGTCCTGGTAGGCCACGGTGCGGGGCTGCCGGAATGGGCCGGGAGCGATCACGGCGCCACCATAGACCGAACGCCCGTGTACCGGCCAGCGGCGCCGGAGTCCCGGCGGCGCGTCGCTGCGCTGCCGCCTCGATCCGGGCGCGTGACCCGGCGCACAGGCCCCGAAAACAACGTGCGCGTGCCGGGCCGGCGCTCTACGGTGCCGCCGTGACCCTCGACATCGTGAGCCTGGCGGACCGCCCCGACCTCGCCGGTCCGCTCGACAAGGACTTCGACGGGGCCTGGCCGCCGTTCATGCTGTGGGACCCGATGGGCGCGGTGTACTACGGCGTCGCCCACGACCTGTATCCCGAGTTCGTGTTCGCCGCCGTAGACCCCGCCGATCCCGGCTGCCCCGTCGCCCGGGCGTACGCCGTACCGTTGCGCTGGACGGAGGACGAGCTTCCCGACGGCGGCTGGGACCGGGTCATCCAGCGGGCCACCATCAACCGCCTCACCGGCACCGCCACGAACATCGTCTCGGCGCTGGAGATCTGCGTCCGGCCCGACCGGCGCGGCACCGGGCTGTCCGCCCTGATGCTCGCCGCCATGCGGGAGGCCGTCGCCCGACTGGGTTACGACACGCTGGTCGCGCCGGTCCGCCCGAGCGGCAAGCACGCCCGGCCCGAACTGCCGATGACGCAGTACGCGGCGCAGGTCCGCGAGGACGGCCTGCCGGTCGATCCGTGGCTGCGGGTGCACGTCCGCGCGGGCGGACACATCGAGCGCGTCGCCGCCAGGTCGATGACGATCACCGGGACCCTCGCCGACTGGCGTCGCTGGACGGGCCTGCCGTTCGACACCACCGGGCCGGTCCACGTGCCGGGGGCCCTCGTGCCGGTGCACTGCGACGTGGCGCACGACCACGCCGTCTACGTCGAGCCCAACGTCTGGGTCCGGCACCGGCTGTAGGCGCTGCCGGCCGCTCACGGCTGGCCGTCTCAGCGGACCTTTCGGAAGAAGTCGCGCACGTCCTCGGTGAACAGCCGGGGCTGCTCCAGGGCGAAGAAGTGCCCGCCCCGGTCGTGCTCCGTCCAGTGCACCACGCGGTGCTCACGCTCGGCGAAGCGGCGGATCGTGACGTCCTTCGCGGTCGACACCAGCACGCCGGTGGGCACCGTGCCGGCGGCGGGGGCCGACCAGCTGGCGGCGGCGTCGCCGTCCGCCCCGGTGTCGCCCCACTCGCCCGCCCCGTCGCTCCACGCGTTCGCGGTGATGTCCTCGTAGTAGACCTGTGCCGCCGATCCGCCCGCGCCGGCCAGCCAGTAGAGGCTGACGTTGGTGAGCAGCCGGTCGGTGTCGACGACGGTGTCGAGGGGCTCGTCGGCGGGGCGGTCGGTCAGGCGGTGGAACATCTCGGCGATCCACGCGAGCTGCCCGGCCGGCGAGTCGTGCAGCCCGTACGCCAGCGTGTGCGGCGACTTGGCCTGGATCTGCAGGTAGCCGTCGTTGTAGCTCGCCATCGCCGCCAGGCGCCGCTGCTCGGCGTCGGTGAGCCCGTCGAGTTCGCCGTCGGCGCCGATCGGGTAGGTGAGCAGCGCGTTGACGTGGACCCCGAGCACGTGCTCCGGGGCCTGCCGGCCGATGGCCGGGGCGACCCAGGAGCCGGTGTCCCCGCCCTGTACCCCGTAGCGCTCGTAGCCGAGCCGGCTCATCAGCCGCACCATCGCCGTGGCCATCGTCTCGCTCCCCCAGCCCGGCCCGGCCAGCGGCGTGGAGAACCCGAACCCGGGCAGGGACGGCACGACGAGGTGGAACGCGTCGGTCGGGTCGCCGCCGTGTGCGCGCGGGTCGGTCAGCGGGCCGATGGCGTCGAGGAACTCCAGGATCGAGCCCGGCCACCCGTGCAGCAGCATCAGCGGCGTCGCGTCCGGCTCGGGCGAGCGGACGTGCAGGAAGTGGATCCGCTGCCCGTCGATCTCGGTGACGAACTGCGGGATCCTGTTCAGCTCCGCCTCGTGGGCCCGCCAGTCGTAGCCGGTGCGCCAGTGCTCGGCCAGACCCTTCAGGTACGCGACGGGCACGCCGCGGCTCCAGCCGACGTCGGGCAGCACGGGCCAGCGGGTGTTCGCCAGCCGGGTGGTCAGGTCGTCCCACTGCTCCTGGGGAATGTCGATGCGGAAGGGGCGGATCTCGGAACGGGAATCGGTCACGGCGACGACATTAGGAGCCGGTTAGGTCAGGATGCTTCCTAACCGGCTGGCATCCTTGTCCTCGTGCTGGAGACGTCGGCTCGCCTGCTGAAACTGCTGTCGTTGTTGCAGACGTACCGGGACTGGTCCGGCGCCGACCTCGCCGGCCGGCTCGGGGTGACCACCCGCACCGTACGCCGGGACGTGGACCGGCTGCGCGAGCTGGGCTATCCGGTGCGCGCCACCCGGGGCATCTCCGGATACCGGCTGGGCGCCGGCGCGGCCCTGCCGCCGCTGCTGCTCGACGACGACGAGGCGGTAGCGGTCGCCATCGGCCTGCGCACCGCCACGGCCAGTTCGGTGACCGGCATCGAGGAGACCGCGCTGCGCGCGCTGGCCAAGCTGGAACGGGTGCTGCCGTCCCGGCTGCGACACCGGGTCACCACCCTGCAACAGGCCACCGTCCGGGTCGCCGACGGGGGCCCACGGGTCGACCCGAGCGTGCTGCTCGCCATCTCCGAGGCCACCGCGCGCCGCGAGCGCCTGCGGTTCGACTACACCAACCACCAGGGCGGCGGGACGGTACGCGACGTCGAGCCGCACACCCTGGTCAACTGGGGCCGGCACTGGTATCTCGTCGCCTGGGACACCGATCGGGACGACTGGCGCACGTTCCGCGTCGACCGGCTGCGCGCCCGCACCCCGAGCGGGCCACGCTTCACCCTGAGGGAGCCGCCCGACGGTGACGTGACCGGGTACCTGTCCCGGCAGTTGTCCACCGGCCCGTGGGCCGTACGGGCGACCGTCACCATGCACCGGCCGGCCGCGACGGTGGCCGACCTGGTGTGGCCGGGAATGGGCGCGGTGGAGCCCGTCGACGACGGCACCTGCCTGCTGCACCTCGGTGCCGATACGGCCGCCGACCTGGCCTGGATGGTCACCTCGGTCGGCGTGGACTTCACCGTTACCGGTCCTCCGGAACTGGTCGACGCGATCCGCGCCCTCGGGGACCGCTGCCGTCGCGCCACCTGACCGGACACCCGCGAGGACCAGCCGTGCCGGGGTTCACGGCGAGGCGGGTGCCGGCCCGGTGTAGCCGCTGTTCCACCGGAACCGGTTGGCCGGCTGGACGTACTCCTCGTTGACGTGCGCGATCCAGCCCGCCGTCCGGGCGACGGAGAAGATCACCTCGGCGGCGCCGGGCCCCATGCCGGTCGCGTGTGCCAGCACGCCGAGCGCGAAGTCGACGTTCGGCGGGGCGTCCCGGCGTGCCGCCGTGCCGGTCAGGTCGTCGACGGCCCGCCGCAGGTCGCCGTCGACCGGCAGGTCCGCGACGAGACCGAGCAGGGCGGCGCCCCGCGGGTCGCCCTGCGGATAGAGCGGGTGCCCGAACCCGGGCAGGCCGCCGGTCCGCAGCCACTCGGCGATCACCGCCGGCGCCCCTTCCCGCCGGGCCGCCCCGATCATCCGGTGGACACCGCTGCCGATCGCCCCGTGCATCGGTCCGTCCAGCGCGCCGAGACCCGCCAGCACCGCCGCGTAGGGGTTCGCCCGGGTCGAGGCGGCGACGCGTACCGCAATGGTCGACGCGGCCAGGTCGTGGTCGGCGAGCAGGACGAGTGCGGCGTTGAGCGCCCGGAGACCGGGCGCGGTCGGCGGCGTGCCCGTCAGCCGCGACCACAGGCGGGCGGCGACACGCTCGTCGGAGGGTGCCTGCCCGGCGACGGGCAGGGCATCGACCATGGTCGACAACAACGCCGGCGCGAGAGCCGTCACCGTGGCGGGCGCCAGGTCGAAGCGCAGCGGGTCCATCGCGGCTGCGACGGCCACGACCACCGGCAGCCGGTCGAAGAGTCGGGCCCGGGCGGGCAGGTGGCTGCTCGCCAGCCTGGCCCGGTCGAGAGTCTCCACGGATGCCGCGAAGGTCTCCCGGCGCCGCTCACCCGTCCACAGCCAGTACGCGATCTCCTCGAACGGGGTCTCCGGCGCCAGCTTCGCGACATCCAGTCCCCGGTAGTGCAGCCGCCCGTACGCGATCAGGGTGGTGGCGGTCCGCATCGCCGGGGCGGCGTCGCGGTCCGGCCGGGTCGCCTGCGTGCGGGCGGCGAGCCGCTCGACGTCGGCCAGCCGGAACCGGCTGGTCCGCTCGCCGGGGACCTTGACCCGGGCCAGTAACCCCCGGCTGACGTACGCGTAGACCGTCTCTGGCTTGACGCGCAGGCGAAGTGCCACCTCGGCGGTTGTCAGCAGCTTTTCCCCGGACATGTGGTCATGGTCTCATGTTGACTGGATCAACATTGACTGTGTTCGTCCGTCGGCGGGACGCTGCCCGCATGCCTGACACCATCACCGTTCCGCGCGGGCTCGCCGGCGTCGTGGTCACCGACACCACGATCGGCCGCGTCCGCGGCGCCGAGGGCTTCTACCACTACCGGCAGTACTCGGCGATCGACCTGGCCGAGCACCGCACGCTGGAGGATGTCTGGGCGCTGCTCGTCGACGGCTGCCTGCCCGCCGATCCCACGGCGGCACACCGGGAGATCGCGCCGCTGCGCCACATCCCGCCCGCCGTCGCCGCCGCGCTGCCCGACATCGCCGCGGCATCGACGTCGCCGGACCCGATGGGCGGGCTGCGGGCCGCGCTGGCCGTCGCCGGCCTCGCCGCCGGGGCCCGCCCGCTGTACGACACCTCGCCGGCCGAACGCCGGGCACAGGCGATGGCGCTCTGCGCCCTCACCCCCAGCCTGTTGGCCGCCCTGTTCCGGCTGCGGGCGGGGCTGGAGCCGATCGAGTCGCGCGACGACCTGTCACACGCGGCGAACTACCTGTACATGATCACCGGCGAGGAGCCGTCCGCACCGCACGCCCGCGCGATCGAGCGCTACCTGATCGCGACCGTCGACCACGGCTTCAACGCCTCCACCTTCACCGCCCGCGTCATCGCCTCCACCGGCGCCGACATCTACGCCTGCGTCGGCGGCGCCCTCGGCGCGCTCTCCGGTCCGCTGCACGGCGGCGCCCCCAGCCGGGCCCTCGACACCCTCGACGCCATCGGCTCCGTGGACCGGGCCGACGCGTGGCTGCGCGCCCGCATCCTGAACGGCGAGCGGATCATGGGGTTCGGGCACCCCGTCTACCGCACGGAGGACCCCCGGTCGCGCATGCTCAAGGGGGTCGCCCGATCTCTCGGCGGCGAACTGGTGGACTTCGCCACGGCCGTCGAGGAGCGGGTCCTGTCGCTGTTGGCGGAGCTGAAGCCGGGCCGCGAACTGCACACCAATGTGGAGTACTACGCCGGCGTCGTCATGCACCTGTGCGGGCTGCCTCGGGAGATGTTCACCCCCACCTTCGCGACCAGCCGGGTCATCGGGTGGTGCGCGAACGTGCTGGAGCAGGCCGAGGACTCGAAGATCATCCGGCCGGACTCACGGTACGTGGGCCCCCGCCCGCCCCAGCCGCTGCCGGCCGAGGCCGCACCGCCAATGGGCCAGGTGTACTCGCCACCGAGGTCGTGAACCCCGGCGGCACGGGCCTCGGCGGGTTGCCTGCCGTACGACATTTCCGACGCCCACCGTCACGCCAGACCGGGTTGGTACTCGCCTTCCAGCACCGCCAGGTCTGGTTCACCGAACTCAGCCACCATGAACATGAATCGAGTTGCCTTGTCTTCGCCGAAACGCCGCACGCCGGCCAGGTAGGAGTTGGCGCTCACGAACGTCGGCGGGCTCGTCTTGCTGTGGAACTTGTCGGCGTACATCACCAACCGCTCTTCGTCGGTCTCGGCGAGGTAGTTGCCGACCGGTAGCGGGAGTCCCTGCTGGAGAACATCCTCGCGCGACAGTCCGACTCCGGTGTGATGAGAACAGAACCTGCACAGCGCCTCCGGAAATCCGAGGTCGCGTAGAAGTTCATAGCCGAGGACGCCGTGGCGTACGTAGTTTTTCTGATCCAGCACGCCAGAAGGGCCGTACAGGCGGTAGACGCCGATGTCGTGGAGCAGGCTTCCGGCGCGCACGAGCTCGACGTCGAGGGCGTGCGCCCCCAGACCGTCGAGGAGTTGCTCAGCCAGGCCGCAGACGATCCGACAGTGAGTGTGGACGAGATCGAAGGCCTCAGGGGTGGGCGCGTAGCGCTCGTGCAGCGCGCGGATCTGCCTGTCGGTGGGAACTGCGACCCGGAGATCAGTCATCGGAGTACCGGCCGTCCACGCCGTCGCACGGCACGCCGATGCTTAGATGCACCTGAGCCTGCCCGCCGCCCGAACG
The DNA here is from genome assembly GCF_900091625.1 of Micromonospora peucetia. Lineage (NCBI taxonomy): Bacteria > Bacillati > Actinomycetota > Actinomycetes > Micromonosporales > Micromonosporaceae > Micromonospora > Micromonospora peucetia. Next base: position 5,261,519 of record NZ_FMIC01000002.1, on the reverse strand, counting down.
AACCACCACCGGTACGCAGCCCGGTTGCGCGACCCAGGTCCCGCCGGCGAAGGCCAGCCACTGCGTCCGACCGGCGACCGGCGGGCAGGCGCCCACGCGTACGTTCACCGCGGGCACGGCCGAGTGGCCCCAGCCGATGCGCGCCCTGTCCTCCCAACCGGGCGCCACTCGAAGATCGACCACCGCGCCGGACCGCACCACCAGTCCCCACTTGGCGAACAGACGCGCAGCAGGATCGGCCTCCCCCGATTCCGCCGCCTGCAGAACCGTCCGGGTAGGTACCGCCACGTCCCCCACGACGACCCGGTATCCGTCCGGGGGCTGCGGCGCGGCGTCGATCGAGTCCGCACACGACACCTGTCCCGGGCCACCGGCGGTCGGGGCCGGCGCACCGGTGGCGGCGCCGACCGAGGTGGCAGCTCCCGGCGAGGGCCGGGGGCCATGGTCCGCGTCCGGTGAGGACGTGCAGGCGGTCACCGGCAGGACCACCCAGACGATGAGCAGGACGTGCTTCCGCCAGCCCCGCATGGACACATGCTGTCAGGTCTCCCCCCGCCCGTCGACGAAGCGACGGACGACCGCCCACGCATCGGGCTGCCGGCGAGCAACGGCAGTGCCGACCAACTCGGCCAAGCGGGCTCGGAGACAGGCGGTGCGCCGTAGGCTGCCTGAGGTGAGGTGGTCACGATCCCTCGTCGCGCCGGTGGCGACCCTGACCCTGGCGCTGACCGCGTGCCCGGCCGGGCCGAACCCGCCGGCCGGTGCGCCGGCCCGCTCCGCCGAGGTGGCGGCCCCCTCGTCGCCGGTCGGGCCCGCCGAGATCACGTTGGCCTTCGCGGGTGACGTGCACTTCGCGGGCCGTACGGCCGGCCTGCTGGACGTCCCGACGACCGCGTTCGGGCCGATCTCGTCGACGCTGTCCGCCGCGGACCTCACGATGGTGAACCTGGAGACCGCGGTCACCACGCGTGGCTCCCCCGAGCCGAAGCAGTTCCTGTTCCGGGCACCGACGACCACCTACGACGCGGTGCGGGCGGCCGGGGTCGACGTCGTGTCGATCGCGAACAACCACACGCTGGACTACGGACGGGACGGACTCGCCGATACCGTCGACGCGGCGAAGGCCGCCGGGGTGCCGGCCGTCGGAGCGGGTGTCGACGCGGCGGCGGCGTACGCGCCGTGGATCACCCGGGTCAGCGGTACGCGCATCGCGTTCCTCGCCTTCAGCCAGGTCGACGAGCTGTGGTCGGAATGGAGGGCCACGGAGACCCGGGCCGGCATCGCGATGACGAGGGACCTTCCCCGTGCGGTCGCGGCGGTGCGAGCCGCGCGGCAGCGGGCCGACGTGGTCGTCGTCTACGTCCACTGGGGCACGGAGGGTGCCGCGTGCCCGCCCGCCGAGGCGCGCGCTTTCGCCGACGAGATTGCCCAGGCGGGCGCTGACATCGTCGTCGGCACCCACGCCCACCTGCTGCTCGGCGACGGCTGGATCGGCAGGACCTTCGTCCAGTACGGGCTGGGCAACTTCCTGTGGTGGCGGAACGACGCGTACAGCAACGACACCGGCGTGCTGCGGGTGACCCTGCGCGGTGCGGAGATCGTGAAGACGGCGCTGGTGCCGGCGCTGATCTCCCGGCGCACCGGCCAGTCCCAACTCGCGGGCGGGCAGGACGCGACCCGTATCCTCCGCGAGTACGCGGATCTGCGCGGCTGCACCGGGCTCGCCGCGTCGCCCACGGGGTAGTTCGCAGGTCGCCTCCCCGGCCCCGCGCCCGGCGAGGCTGGTGAGGGCCGTTGACCGGGGTCAGCCGGCGGCGAGTTCGGCGAACCAGCGCCGGCCCGCCGCGAACGTTTCCCGAACCCTCAGCCCGGACGCCCCGGCGGCGACGTGCACGGCGACGGTGTCCAGCCGCGCCCACCGGAACGCCCCGCTGCGCCGCAGTTCGCCGTCGGGTGAGCGGGACCCCACCTGGGCGTACCCGCGCCAGAGTCCGGGGCCGGGAGGTTCGAGTTCGACGACGACGGTCCCTCGGGCATGGACCAACTGCCGGCACCGGGCGAGCAGCGCGACCGGATCGCCGCCGATGCCGATGTTGCCGTCCATCAGCAGGACGTGAGCCCACCGTCCCTCGGCCGGCAGGGGCGTGAAGACGTCCTGGTGAACGGCGACCGCCCCGCGTGCCCGGGTTAGCCGCACCGCGCGCGCGGAGACGTCGACGCCGACCGCGGCGTGCCCGGCCCGGCTGAGCGCGAGGGTGAGCCGGCCGGGTCCGCAGCCGACGTCCAGCGCCGGGCCGGCGCACCGGGCGACGACGTCCGCCAGCGCCGGCTCGGCCGGGCCCTGCCAGCGGTGCACGGGCAGCGGGTCACACCGGCCGTCGCTGTGATCGAGCCAGTGCCCGCCGGGCCGCGCCGCGAGTGCGGCGGCGAAGACGTCGCCGCCGGTTGCGGCGCTCTCGTCCCGGTGGTCCCCCGGCCCGCCGGTCGAACCGGCGCCTGCTTCCGTATCGCCTGGCCCAGCCGCCTGCCCGGCAGCGCGCACCGTCACGGGAGGCCGCCGGGAACGAGGGTGGGGCGGAGTGTCGCGACCTGGCGAGCGAACCGGCTTTCCGTGGCCTCGGCGGCCACCGCCAGTGCGTCCGTCCAGACGTCGACGTCGCGCAGGACGGGCAGGGGCGCGACCCGCAGCCCTCGCCCGACGAGCGCCGCCCAGGTGTGTCGCGCGGTCTGCGGGGTGGACATCGGCACGTCGCGGAGGGCGACGGCGTGCCGGGGCTCGCGAAGCCCGAGCGCCCACCAACCGCCGTCGACGGCGCGGCCGAGCACCGCGTCGGTCGACGCGAGCCGGTGGATCGCGGCGCGCAGCCGCGCCGGGGTCAGCTGCGGGGTGTCCATGCCGACCTGCACCACCTCCTGCCCCGGAAAGGACTCCGCGACGTCCGCGTACGCGTTGGTGAGCCGCTCGCCGAGCCCGCCGCCCCGCTGTGGCAGGACGGACCAGCCGACCAGGGCGGCCGAAAGCTCGTCGCCGGCCTCGGCGTCCTCGATACGTCCCGACAACGCCAGCACGGCCGTCACGCCAGGCGTCGCCCGCGCGGCGTCGATGGTGTCCAGCAGGGCGGCGGCGGCGAGCCGCGCCGCCTGCCCCGGGGTGGCCGGTGGACCGAGCCGGGTCTTCACCGCGCCCGGCACGGGCGCCTTGGCCATCACCAGCAGCACGGTCATCGCGATCGTCCCACGTCGCGCAGCACCCCGGCGAAGTCGCGGGTGGCGCGCAGGGTTCCGCGGACCGAGCCGGACACCTTGGACCGGGTGCCGGCGGCCCGCGGGGCGTACCTGACGTCCAGCTCGTGGATCCGCCAGCCGGCGGCGGCGGCCCGGATCAGCAGCTCGAGCGGGTAGCCGAAGGCCCGGTCGGTGACGCCGAGCGCGAGCAGCGCGTCGCGTCGGGCCACCCGGATCGGGCTTAGGTCGCGCAGCGGCACGCCCCGCTGCCGCAGCAACGCCGCGATCAGGGCGGTACCGGCGCGGGCGTGCCACGGCCACACCCCGGCGACGACCGGCCGGCGCCGCCCCACCGTCAGGTCGGCGGCTCCGTCGGCCACCGGGGCGACCAGGGCGGGCAGTTCGGCAGGGTCGAAGGAGCCGTCGGCGTCCAGCACACACACCAGGTCCGCCTCGGCCGCCTCCAGCCCGGCGTGCACGGCGGCACCGTAGCCGCGGCGCGGCTCGCGCACCACCCGGGCTCCGTACCGGGTGGCCACCTCGGGCGAGCCGTCCCGGGAGCCGTTGTCCACCACGATCGCCCGATATCCGGGCGGCAGCGCGGTGAGCACACCCGGCAGGGCCGCGGCCTCGTCCAGGCACGGCAGCACCACGTCGATCAGTGTCGGCATACCGTTGACGCTAGGACGCCGCCCGGGTCCCGGTGGGCAGATCGGGCCATACCGATTTTTTGGTACCCAGTCGGCCTTTAACAGACAGTTACGTTCGGTTGTTCGGCTGACATCGGTCGGCCTCAGGCCGTACCGTCCGGTCAACATGGGAACGACCACCGCGCCGCCGGACACCCCCGGTCGGACGTCGACCCGCCGGCGGCATCTCGACCTGGCCGTGCTGGGCGTCGAGGCGGCCCTGGTCGCCGTCGCCACGGCGGTCGGCGCGGTCCTCAACGCCCGCGGCGTGGGTCTGCACGCGGACGCCGCCCCGCTGTACGCCACCTGGCAACCGCACGCCGGCTGGGGCACGCCCGCCGCCGTGCTGGTGGCGGGCGGAGTGATCGGTCTCGGGGTGCGCTGGGCCCGGACCGCCCGCTGGGTCCCGCTGCTCGGCGTGGCCTGGCTGGCATCGACGGCGTGGACGCTGTCGCTGGCGTTGGTGGACGGCTGGTCGGCCGGGCTCACCGAACGGCTCACCCCACAGGCGGAGTACCTGCACGAGGTGCCCGGGACCACCGACATCCCGGCGATGCTGGCCGGTTTCACCGGCCGGATCCTCGACTTCCAGCCCGACTCGTGGTCCACCCACACCGCGGGTCACCCGCCCGGGGCGCTGCTGGTCTTCGTCGGGCTGGACCGGATCGGGCTGGGCGGCGGCACGGCCGCCGCGCTGGCGTGCGTACTGGTCGGCGCGACCGTCACCGTCTCGGTGCCGGTGGCGCTGCGGGCGCTCGGCGCCAGCGGGGCCGCCCGCGCCGTCCTGCCGTTCCTGGTGCTGCTGCCGGGCGCGGTCTGGGTGGGCGCCTCCGCCGACGGCATCTTCGCCGGCGTGGTCGCCGCCGGTCTGGCCCTGCTGGCGGTACGCGGTCGGGTGGCGCCCGCCGTCGGCGGGCTGCTGCTGGGCTTCGCGCTGCACCTGTCGTACGGCTTCGTCCTGGTCGGCCTGCTGGCGCTGGCCGTGCTGGTCCTGCGGCCGGCGGACCGGATCGCCGCGCTGTGCGCCGGCCTCGCGGGCGTCGCGGCGGTGGTGGCCGCGTTCGGGCTCGCCGGCTTCCGGTGGTGGGACGGCTATCAGCGCGTGGTGGAACGCTACTACCAGGGCTGGGCGGCCGACCGCCCGTACGGCTACTGGGTGTGGGCGAACCTGGCGGCGCTGGTGCTCTCCGCCGGCCCGGTACTCGGGCCGGCGCTGTGCCGCGCGGTGACGGCCGCTGTCGCGGTGGCGCGGTCCGTGCCGACCGGCCCGCGCGGGCCGGCCCGCCGCCGGTTCGCCGTGCCGGCCGTGGCCGGGCGGGCCGGCGGGCCCACGGTGCTGCTGCCGGTGGCCGCGGCAGTGGTGGTGCTCGCGGCGGACCTGTCCGGGCTGAGCAAGGCGGAAGTGGAACGGATCTGGCTGCCGTTCGTGGGCTGGCTGCTGATCGCCGCCGCCCACCTGCCCCCGGCCACGCGCCGCTGGTGGCTGGCCGGGCAGGCCGCGACCGCGCTCGCGGTCAGCCACCTGGTCTGGACGGTCTCCTGAAGCGCACTGGCGACCGCTCAGGCCGGCAACGCAGCCGGCTCACGCAGCGGATCGGTCGCGAAGGCCGCGACCCCCTGGGCGAACCCGACCCGCGCGGTGTAGCCGAGCAGTTCGGCCGCCCGGGCGGGGTCGGCGACCACGTGCCGCACGTCGGCCGACCGGGCGCCGCCGACGACCAGCGGCGCCGGCCCGCCCATCGCCGTGGCGAGGGTGGCGGCAAGCTCGCCGACGGTGCGCGGCGCACCGGAACAGATGTTGACCGGCACCAGTTCCCCCGGCGGGGGCGTGCCCAGCGCGAGCAGGTTGGCCCGCGCCACGTCGGTGACGTGCACGAAGTCCCGGCGCTGCCGGCCGTCCTCCAGCACCCGGGGCGGCCGGCCGTCGGCCAGCGCGGACCGGAAGATCGAGGCCACTCCGGCGTACGGGGTGTCGCGGGGCATCCGGGGACCGTAGACGTTGTGGTAACGCAGCGCCCACACACCTCCGCCGGTCTGCCGCGCCCAGGCGCCGGCCAGGTGCTCCTGGGCCAGTTTGCTGGCGGCGTACGTGCTGCGTGGCTCCAGCGGGGCGTCCTCCGGGACCAGCGCCGGGGTGAGGACGGCGGCGCAGCGCGGGCACGTCGGGTCGTACCGGCCGGCGGCCAGGTCGGCGGGGCGGCGGGAGGCGGGACGGACGACCCCGTGCGAGGCGCACTCGTAGCGTCCCTCGCCGTAGACGACCATCGAACTGGCCAGCACCAGGCGGGTCACACCGGCCCGGTGCATGGCGGTGAGCAGGACCGCCGTGCCGTAGTCGTTGTGACTGGCGTACGCCGGAGCGTCCGACGGGTCCAGCCCGTGGCCGACCATCGCCGCCTGGTGGCAGACCACGTCGACCCCGCGCAGGAGCCGGTCGAGCAGCTCGGCGTCGCGGACGTCACCGACCACGGGATGGTGCCGCCGGGACCATTCGGGCAGCTCTCCCCCGTGTGCCTGGGGTAGCAGCGCGTCCAGTGCCACCACCTCGTGCCCCTCGGCGGCGAGCAGGTCGACGACCTGCGACCCGATGAAGCCGGCGGCGCCGGTGACCAGTAACCGCATGCCGCTCAGCGTAGGTCGGCGGACGGCGGTGGCGGGCCGGGTCACGGCAGGCGTAAGAAACTCGAAACATCGCCCCACCCGGAGTACCCCGGGGTTCATGAACTGCCGGAATCCCACAACCACACCCCTGTGCCCCGCACCGCCTCTACCCTGCGGTCAGTGGGCCCGCGCGGGCGTCACCGGCGCCGCGGCCCGGCCATGCCTGGCGCGGGCGGCTCTGCCGACCCGACGTGTTCCCGCGACTCCCAGAAGGAATCCACGGCCGGGGGGACATCCCGTCGACAGCCGTTGAGGAGGATCGGTGGGCACCGACAGCGCCACCCCCGCCGGGAACCCTTCCGACCGGCCGACGCGGGCCGGGACCACACAGCGTCCGGCGCCCGGCTTCCCTCGGCGGTGGTGGCGCTTTCTGGCAGCGCATCCCCCGCCTGGCCTCGCGAGGATCGCCGACCGGTGGCGCAGTCCGCTGCGCGGCCCCTGGCTCACCGCTGTCTTCGGGGTGGTCCTGCTCGCCACGCTGCCGCTCGTGATCATCACCGGGTTGCTCGACTATCTCGCCTACGGCCCGCAGTTCGGCCAGGCGTTGCCTCGCGACGTCGGCTGGCTGCGGCTGCCGCAGTTCGACTGGCCGACCCGCCCGGCCTGGCTGTTCCGCCTCACCCAGGGGCTGCACGTGACGCTCGGGATCGTGCTGATCCCGGTGGTGCTGGCGAAACTCTGGTCGGTGATTCCGAAGCTGTTCGACTGGCCGCCGGCCCGGTCGGTGGCGCAGGTGTTGGAGCGGCTGTCCCTGCTCCTGCTGGTCGGCGGCATCCTGTTCCAGATCGCCACGGGGCTGCTGGACATCCAGTACGCGTACCTGTTCGGGTTCGACTTCTACACCGCCCACTACTTCGGCGCCTGGGTGTTCACCGCCGCCCTGGTCGCGCACGTGGCCCTCAAGCTGCCCCGGATGCTCTCCGCGCTGCGGTCGGGCCCCCCGCGCGCCGCGCTGACCACCCCGCGCGCCGCCACCCGACCCGAGCCGCCGGACCCGGACGGTTTGGTGGCCAGCCACCCCGGGCCGGCGACCGTCAGCCGGCGCGGGGCCCTCGCCCTGGTCGGCGGCCTGTCCCTGCTGCTGGGGGCGCTCACCGTCGGGCAGAGCCTCGACGGGGTGTGGCGGCGTACCGCTCTGCTGCTGCCCCGGGGCCGGCAGCCGGGCGAGGGACCGAACGGTTTCCCGGTCAACCGCACCGCCGCCGCGGCCGGCGTCGGGGCCGCCGACGCCGGACCGGGCTGGCGGGTGACGTTGCGCGCCGGCGAACGGGTGGTCGCCCTCGACCGCGCCGCGTTGCTGGCCATGGCCCAGCACACCGCCCGGCTGCCGATCGCCTGCGTCGAGGGGTGGTCGACGGTGCAGACCTGGACCGGCGTACGCCTGAGCGACCTCGCCGCCCTCGTCGGGGCGGGCACGCCCGCCTCCGCCCACGTCCGCTCCCTGGAGAAGTCGGGACTCTTCAACCAGGCGACCCTCCAGGCCAACCAGGTGCTCGACCCCGACTCCCTGCTCGCCCTGGGCGTCAACGGCGCCGACCTCTCCCTCGACCATGGCTACCCGGCCCGGATCATCGTGCCCGCCCTGCCCGGGGTGCACTGCACGAAGTGGGTCGGCGAGATCGAGTTCCGGACGCGTACCGATGGCTGAGCCTCGGGCCCGGTTCCGGACCGCGTACGGCGCCGGCGCGCGGCACCTGCTCCTGCTCGCCGGCTGCTTCGCCGTCACCGGATGGGTGGTCCTCCGGGTCGCCGGCGAGCCGGGATCCGTCACCCTGCTGCTCTGGTTCGTCGGCGCGGCGGTCGCCCACGACCTGGTCCTGTTCCCGGTCTACGCGTTGGCCGACCGGGGCCTGCGGCGGGCCCTGCGGAACCGGTCGGCGGTGCCGGCGTCCGGGCCGTCGCTGCTTAACCACCTCCGCGTGCCGGCGCTGGCCGCCGGGCTGTTGTTCCTCGTCTACCTCCCCGGCATCCTCAGGCAGGGCCGGGAGACCTACGCCGCCGCGACCGGTCAGGACCAGCAGCCCTTCCTGGTCCGCTGGCTGCTGCTCAGCGCCGCCCTGTTCCTGGCCAGCGGCATCCTCTACGCGCTCCGGCGGCGGGCGCGGTCGCTTGCCGCGCCGGGCGGCCGGTAGCCGCCGCTGTCCGTCGCCGCGAAGAATCATCGTGGCCCACGGCTCGGCGGAATCACGCTGCCCTGAGCAGAATCGCTCGCCTTCCGGGCCGGGCCGGCGGAGGCTGGCCGCATGGCAACGGGCTTCAGCGGCGAGGTGGCCACCTACTACGCGAGACACCGGCGTGGATACCCGCCGGAGGTGCTCGACGCCGTCGTCGGGGCCTTCGGTCTCGACAACGGCGACACCGTGATCGACCTCGGCTGCGGGACCGGCCAACTGAGCCTGCCGCTCGCCGCCCGGGTCGGCGCGGTCGTCGGCGTGGATCCGGAACCGGACATGCTGACGTTGGCCCGTCGGGCCGCCGTCGACACGGGGGTGGCCAACGCCGCGTGGCTGCTCGGCGCGGACAGCGACCTGCCCGCCCTGGGCCGGCTGCTGGGAGACGGGACGGTCGGCGCCCTGTCCGTCGCCGTCGCGATCCACTTCATGGACCGCGAGACGCTGTTCCGGGCCGCCCGGCCGCTGCTGCGCCCCGGAGGTGGGGTCGTCGTGATCACCAACGGCGCGCCGCTGTGGTCGCAGGACGCCGAGTGGTCCCGGGCACTGCGCGGATGCCTGGAGGATCTGCTCGGGCACCCCGTCACCGCGACCTGCCAGACCGACGACGCCGGCCGCCGGCACAACCGGGACGCCCTCGTCGCCGCCGGCTACCGGGTGGTGGAGTCGTCGGTGGCGTACGCCGCTCCGCTCACCGTCCACGACATGGTCGGCGGCGTCTTCTCCGCGATGTCACCCGAACTGCTGCCCTCCCCGGAAGGCAGGGCCGCGTTCACCGCCGGGGTCCGCGACGCCCTCGGCGGGCGGGACACGGTCACCGAGCGGGTCCACGTCTCGCTTCAGTTCGGGCTGCCCGACTGACGTATCCGGGGCATCCAGGTCGTGCGGGCGGTCTGACCGGCGGGCACCCTCGCGCGACACAGGGGCCCCGCCGAAGTGGCGGAGGCCCCTGCGTCAACGCCTGGTCGGTGCCCGGTCAGCACCAGCCGTTGATCGCCCCGTTCAACCCGGTCCACAGGTAGGCGTCGGACACCCAGGTCCCGTCGCTCAGCCGGTTCCACAGCGCGGTGGTGCCGTACCGCCCGGTGTGCGAGGTGCCGTTGGCGGAGCAGGAGACGGTGACCGTGGCGCCGTCGCCCACCGATCCACGTACGGCGTAGCCGGTGCCGGGCCCGGCCCGCTTGGTCAGCGTGCCGCCACCGTTGGCGTCGACCACGGCCTGGTTGAAGCCCAGCGCCCCGTAGTTGTAGAGGCCGCCGCCAACACCGGCCCAGGCCGAGCCGTGCCGCGCGCCGCCCTGGTAGGCACCGGCGCCGTTGGTGATCTCCCATTTGCCGATGCCGTGGCCGGCGATGGGCACGTACGCGCTGTTCTGCCGCAGACCGAAGTGGACGTGCCGGCCGGTCGCCGACCCGCCGCAGGTGACGTCGGTGCCGGTGTAGCCCAGGTACGCGCCCTGGCCGACGGCGGCGCCGTTGACCGAGATGCTGCTCCACAGGTGGTAGTAGTCGGTGGAGTAGCCCCGGTCGTGGATCACCCGGATCCACCCCGTGCACATCGTGTACGCCGTACCGGCCCGCGCCGCGCGGACCACCTGGTCGCCGCCGGCCAGGTCGATCGAGCTGTACGGCGCGCCGCTGCCCCAGCCGTGCGGGCCGCCGGTCAGCGTCCACGTCTGACCGACCGCGAACGGCAGTGCCATCCCGGTCCGGTAGTCGCCGCCCGCCTGCATGGTGCTCGGGGTGCGGGCGAAGACCGCCTTCTCCTGCTTGTTCACCAGGGGCGACTCGGCGGCCAGCTCGCTGAACCCGGCTTCGCCGTCGAAGTTCACCCGCCACGTGCCGGCCTCGGCCCGGGCGATGAAGACCGCGCCGGTCGGGTGCTGGTCCTTCTCGTGCGAGGCGACGGCCACGGCGGTGCCGAAGGCCCACTGGCTGTTCTTGCGGGTGACGGTGACCCGGGTGTCAGACTCGTCGGCGTGTTCCGCCGTGGCCCGGGCCTGCCCGACCAGCTTGGCGGTCACCGCGTCCTCGACGTTCACCCGGACCGGGTCCGGCGTGGGCGCGGCGGCGTGCGCGGCGGTGCCCGCGACCAGGATCTCCGTCGCCAGCAGGGCCACGGCGATGCCGCCCCATCGTCTGATGCGCACCATGGACGACCTCTTTCAAATCGAAGGACATCGCTAAGTGGTGCTGACGATAGACAGAACGAGGAATATTGTCTACATGTTGACCTGCCGGCAACGAAAATATGTTTCAGCACCGCGAACCCGGCCGACGGGACGGCGGTGGCGCGGGGCAGGCGCGTTGCCGCTCTGCCGGTGGCGGCGTCTACCGGCTGGTGGCGGGGGCCGGCTCGGGGACGAGGGTGGCCTGGCTGCGGTGCGCGACCGGAATGATCAGCGCCGACGCGACCAGCGCGGCGACCGCGATGCCGAGCCAGCCCCAGAAGCCGAAGGCGATGACCAGGCCCGACAGCGCGGCCGGTCCGATGATGTTCTGGGTGATCACGTGCAGGTCGAACGCGCCCAGGTACTCGCCCTGCGCGTGCTCGGGGGCGAGGCCGAACGCGAGGCCCCACCCCGAGGCGGCCTGCATCACCTCGGCGACCGACAGGATCAGCACCCCGGCGACGATCGCGACGCACACCAGCACGACGTTGTCTTCCAGGGCGGTCAGCGCGATGACGGCGCAGCCGCCGGCCAGCCAGTAGCCGGAGCGCCGGGCGAGCCTGCCGGCACCCTCCACGGTGTCCGCGCCACGGCTGGCCCGCACCTGGAACAGGATGACGAACACCGTGTTGAAGATGAGCAGCAGCGGGACCAGGAAGTGCGGCAGCGAGGTGCGGTTGAGCGCCCACAGCGGCATCGTGACCAGGATGACGGTGACGTGGGAGGCGAGCACCGTCGAGACGCCGATGACGCAGAGGAAGCGTGGGTCGCGTACGGCGGCGAAGCGCTTGAAGCCCACCGGGACCGGACGTGAGGGCGCGTCGGGCAGGCGGGTGACCAGCAGCGCCGCGCCGGCCATCAACGCGGCGGTGGTGAGCGGGATCAGCACGAGCAGCCGCTGGCTGAGCGCGGCGACGGCGGCCACCCCGATGCCGATGCTGAAGCCGATGTTGAACACCGACCGCATCATGGCCTTGAGCTTGACCCGTTCCTCGGCGGGCACGAGGTTGCCGATGAGAGCTCCGTTGGTCGGGCCGGTGCCGTACTCGAGGAAGCCGACGGCGACCACCAGGGCGAAGAAGTGGGCCGCGTTGTCCACCAGGGCGTAGAGACCGAAGCCCACCGCCAGCGCGGCGAACAGGATGACGAGCAGCCGGCGCGCGCCCACCCGGTCGGCGATCACGCCGAACAGCACCGACGAGATGAACGCGGACAGGCCGGCCGCGGAAAGGCCCAGGCCGACCTGCTTGGCGTCGAGTCCGACGCGGAGCGTGAAGTAGACGACGCTGCCGCTGAGGAAGACTCCCTTGCCGATCGATTCGGCCAGCCGGATCGCGATCAGTTTCCTGCGTAGCGGATCGGTCGGCACCAAACGGGAAGAATAATCAATCAATCGGGACGACGCCATATTTGCACATCCTGGTGTGATGGAGCGGGTCCCGTCAATACTCTCGGCGCCAACGCCGGGCAGGACAGGGCGTTCGGCCGACCTGGCACGGGACGACTTCCCGGCCCACCAGGGAATCTCTCCCGTGGACGCCCGGCACGCCACACGCTAGCCGCAGGTCAGGGCCGTGTGGCGGGCCGTCAGGGCGGGGCTGCGGGCACCTCGTCCCGGCATTCCCGTTCTGTCGGGGCGTGCTCCATTCAAACCGACAATCGCCTTCGACGCTTTTCATTTAATTGGTCGCAAAGAACACGTCAGAAGATTGACATGGCTTGGGTGCGACCATGTTCTTGCGTTGTCCTGCCGCCCGTCAGAGAATATTCACGCCGATCAGGGGTCGGCGATTTGCGACGCCCTCAACAGAGCAGGGCGCCGCGTGCCAGTCAGAACAGTGGGGTGTGGTGATGGTGAGCGTTGGCTCGACCTCGGAACCGGCTCATACGACGAGGCTGGACCCGGGAGATGTCACGCACGGCGCAACACGCCGCGCCGTGACCGTTGTGCTGGCCGACGCCCAGCCGGTGGTGCGCAGGGGCCTGCACGCCCTGCTGTCCCCCTCGGCCGAGGTCACCGTGGTCGCCGAGGCGGGCACCACACGGGAGGCGATGAGATCGACGGCGTCGCTGCGCCCCGACGTGCTCGTGCTCGACATCGAGCTGCCGGGGTTCCAGGTGGGAGTGACGCTGCAGGAGATCGCCCGCATGTCGCCCTCGACCGCGGTACTGGTCTTCACGGCGGTCGAGGACGAGGGGGCAGTCTTCGCGGCCATGCGGGCGGGCGCCCGGGGCTACGTTCTCAAGAGCTGCCCGGGCGACGGCATCGTGCGGACGATCCGGGGCATCGCGACGGGCGAGATGATCCTCGGCCCCCGGGTGGCCGACCAGATCGTCCGGCAGCTCGGCCGGGAGCCGCGCAACCAGCAACTCTTCCCGGAGCTCACGACGCGCGAGCGACAGGTGCTGGAGCTGATCGCGTCCGGCATGCGCAACGGAGCGATCGCCACCCGGCTGAACCTCTCGCCGAAGACGGTCAGCAACCACATCTCGACGATCTTCAGCAAACTCAACGTGTCGGACCGGTACGAGGCGATCGAGGTCGCCCGCAAGGCCAGGCTGGAACGCGTCGGGCCGTACGGGTCGGGTCCCGACCCGACGCCCGCTGGCAGCGTCCCGCCGGTCAACGGGCGGGGCGCCGCGCCCCTGCCGCAAGCGGGCAGCTCCGCCGCGTACGCCGGCGCGCAACCGATGGAAAGGTGAGCGGGATGGCCCTGGATCTGGAAGCGATCGCGAACCGGCTGGAGCCGCGGTTCGGCAAGGCGGCGCGGCGCTGGGTCGGCACGCTGACCGAGCGGCTCGACGAGCTCGTCGCGCAGTGGGGGCTCGACCTCGGCGACCAGCTCAAGTCCGGCAACTCCTCCGTGGTGTTCCGGTGCCGCCCCCGCAGGGCGAGGCGGTGCTGAAACTGTCGCCCGACAGCTACGCCGTGCGGGAGGAGGTCGACATGCTGCGCCAGTTCACGCCCAGCGGGCGGGTGCCGGCGGTGCTGGCGACGGCCCGCGGCGCGGTGCTGCTCGAGTCGATCCACCCGGGCACGCTGGTGGAGAAGATGCCGCAGCCGCCGTCGCCGCGGGAGTACGCCGGATTCCTCAACGACCTGCACGGCGCCGGGGATCCGGCCACCGCGCCACGGCGGCTGGAGGACTGGGTCGACGTGCTGTTCAACTCGGCGGCGCAGCGGGGCGCCGACCTCGCCGAGTCGAAGCGGCTACGCGACGACCTGTTCGCGGAGCCCACCGACACCGTGCTGCTGCACGGCGACCTGCACCTGGGCAACGTGCTCAGCGGTGGCGCGAAGGGCCTGGCGGCCATCGACCCGATGGCCTGCGCCGGCGACCCGTGCTTCGACGCGGTCGACTACGTGCTGGAGGGCCTGGACCGCGCGGAGATGCTGCGCCGGCGCGACGAGCTGGCCGAGGCGGCCCGCATCGACGTGCGACGGCTCGACACCTGGTGCCGGGTGACCGCCCCGATCGGAGCGACGTACGTCAGCAACCCGGGACACTCCGCGGAGCTGGCCGCCTTCGGGCGCGGCGAATACTAGCGCGGGGCGGTGCGGGAGGCGACGGCTCGCCGGAAATGCGAGAGGCGCCGGCGGCCGGCCGCGCCACCAGCGGCGGCGGTCAAGGGCGATCGGTGTCAGCGTTGTTGTGGTCCCTGCAAGCCTTGAAGGAGCAGCTCGATGAGGCGGCGTGGGTCATAGCGTGGGTCACTGTCGTGTCCGATGCAGAGATTGCCGACCCCGCGCATGAGTTCGTAGGCGTGGATGCCGGGCCTGATCTCGTCGGCGTCGGCGGCGGCCTGCAGTAGCTGTGCACAGACGGGAACGAGCCGGTCGAGGAAGTGTTTGTGCAGAGCTTGGAAGCCGCCGCCGTCCGATTGCAGGGCGTTGGCCAGCCCGTGCTTGGTGACCAGGAAGTCGGCGAAGAGATCGACCCATTGGCGCAGCGCCGCGAACGGTGAATCGGCTGCTTCCAGCAGAGCCGGGCCTGCTTCGGCGCAGCTTTCCACCTGGTGGCGGTAGACAGCGACGACGAGATCTGCCCGAGTCGGGAAATGGCGGTAGATCGTCCCGATTCCGACGCCTGCCCCGGCGGCGATCTCGCGGATCGGCGCGTCCACGCCAGAGGTGACGAACACGGCGGCGGCCGCGTCGAGCAGCGCCTGCTCGTTGCGCACCGCATCGGCGCGCCTGCTTCGGGCTGGCATGTGCGCAGGCTGACTCATGTGACCGCGTCGCCCTCCAGGCAGCGTTTGACTAACCGGAACGATGTTCCGTATTGTTGTGGAACAACGTTCCGCTTCGAGTCTAGCGTTAGCGTTCCCGCCGCCGCACCCGCAGCCGGCCGAGGGCCGACAGCGAATCCATGAAAGGGAATGCATGCCATGAGCCAACCGGCACCGACTCCCGTCTTCTCGATCAGCCCGGTGGTGCTACCCGCTCCCGGCCGCGCCGTGGACCTGCAGGTGCGGGTCTCCGCTCCCGTAACCGGAAGCAGCTTGCCGATCATCCTGCTCTCACACGGTCTGGGCTTTTCCCACCACCTGTCCTCACTCAACGGCTACGCGCCGCTGGCCAACTACTGGGCGGCGCACGGCTTCGCCGTCATCCAGCCCACCCATCTGGACTCCAGGACGCTCAGCCACAATCCCGCCGTCAACCCCGGTGGCGGTTACGACCCGCGGCACTGGCGGACGCGGGCCGAGGACATGAGCCGCATCCTCGACCAGCTCGACGTCCTCGAAGCCGCCGTCCCGCAACTGGCCGGACGCCTAGCCCCGGAAAAGGTCGCCGTGGCCGGGCACTCCATGGGCGGGCACACCGCCAGCCTGCTGCTGGGCACGCGACTCACCGATCCCCACGACGGAACGCTCATGAACCTGACCGACCCGCGGATCAAGGCGGGGCTGCTGCTTGCCGCGACCGGCCGTGGCGGCGACGCGGTCACCCCGACCGCGGCCGAGAACTACCCGTTCCTGACGACCACGGACTTCTCCGCGATGGCCGCGCCTGCCCTCGTGGTCGTCGGCGACAAGGACAACTCCGCCTTCCTCACCGTCGCGGGCCCGGATTGGCACGCCGACCCGTACCACCTCGCCCCGGGGCCCAAATCCCTGCTTACCCTGTACGGCGCAGAGCACGGCCTCGGCGGGGTCTCTGGATACGACGTCGCCGAAACCACCGACGAAAACCCCAACCGGGTCGCCACGATCGCCCAGCTCACCAGTGCGTACCTCCGCAGCCAGCTCCACCCCGGCGACTCCGCCTGGCAAACCGCACTTGACGCGATGACAGCCGAACCCGACCCGCCAGGACACATCGACTCCAAATAGGCCAGCACCGGGCCCGTCAAGTATCTACGGTCCGGAAGGGCGCAGCGTCTACGTCCGGGCAAAGCCGCGGTTACGCCTGGTGTCTCAGCGGCGGAGACCACCCCCCGCTCGGCCCTGGGTCCGACGGCTGACCCGTGGGACCGGGGGGCCGGGGCGCGTCCGGGGACGAGCATCGCGGTGTCCGGCACCCGACCGGGAGGTTTTCCCTGCGGGGGCGGGTAAGGACGCTCTGCCGGGCGGGACGTTCCGCGGCGCACGATCGATCCATGGTTCGTACCGGTCGTGCTTCCTTCGCTCAGGAAAGACTCTATTTCCTCAACCAGCTCCAGCCCGGCAACCCGGCGTACGTGGTGGCCTTCGCGGTCCACCTGCACGGCGCGTTGCGGCCCGAGGCGCTGCGCACGGCGCTGATCCGCGTGGTCGCCCGGCACGACGCGCTGCGCACCACGTTCACGCTGGTCGACGGCGTGCTCACCCAGCGGGTGTCGCCCACCCCGCACGCTGACATCGACGTCCGGACGGGCCCGTGGGCCGACCGGGACACCCAGGACGCCTTCCTGCACACCCAGGTCGCCGAGCAGGCCCGACGCCCGTTCGAGCTCGGCGACGGGCCGGTGCTGCGCGCCGCCCTGCGTTCCTGGGGCCCGGACGAGCACACCCTCGCGGTGCTGGTGCACCACATCGCCTGCGACGGCTGGTCGGTAGGCCTGCTGCTGCGGGACCTCGCCGCCGAGTACCACGCGGCAGTGTCCGGATCAGACGCCGCGTACGCCGAACCGGCGGAGTCGTACCTGGCGTACGCACGGCGGCAACGCGACTCCTGGGAGCGCGACAGCTCCGGGCTGGACTTCTGGCGCGCCGAGCTGCGGGACGTCCCGCAGCTCGCGCTGCCCACCGACTTTCCCCGGCCGAGCGTGCTCAGCGCCGACGGTGCGGTGCTGCGCCACCCCGTCGAGCCGCGACTGGTCGAGCGGCTCACCGGGTGGGCCAGGGCACGGGGCACGACGCTGTTCGCGGTGACGCTGGCCGCGTACGCCTCGGTGCTGTCGCGCTACGCGCGCCAGGACGAGGTGGTGATCGGGGTGCCGGTGGCCAACCGGATGGACGAGGCCGAGGAGCGCGTCGTCGGCTGCCTGGTCAACACCCTGCCGATCCGGCTCGACGTGTCCGGCCGACCCGGCTTCGCCGAGCTGGTCGAGCGGGCCCGCCGGGCCAGCATGGCCGCGTTCGCCAACCAGGACGTGCCGTTCGAGCAGATCGTGCGGGCCACCGTGGGGGAACGGCAGCTCAGCCACGCGCCCCTGTTCCAGACCTCCCTGACGGTGCAGAACTTCCCGTTCGCGTTTCCCGAGTTCGACGGGGTGACGCTGACCGAGGTCGACGTCGAGATCGACGTCACCAAGTTCGACCTGGGCCTGACCCTCGACGTGTCCACACCCACGCCGTTCCTGCGGGCCGAGTACAGCACCGAGCTGTTCGCCCGGGAGACCGTCGCGACGCTGCTCACGCACTACCTGACCTTCCTTCGGTCGGTCGTCGACGGGCCGGACGCCGAGCCGTGCATGGTGGACGCAGCCGAGCGGCTGCTGCTGACCGAGGGGGTGAACCCGCCGGTCGCGGAGCAGCCGGTCGAGCACCCGTCGGTGCTGCGCCGGTTCGCCGAGCACGTGACGCGCACCCCCGACGCGGTGGCCGTACGCCACCGGGACGTCGAGGTCACCTACGCCGAGCTGGACCGGTGGGCCGGGCGGATCGCGGCGGGCCTGGCCGACCGGGGGGTGCGACGCGGCGACCGGGTCGGACTGCTGCTGCGCCGCTCCCCCGCGATCGTCGCGGCCATCCTGGGCGTGTGGAAGCTCGGCGGCGTCTACGTGCCGCTGGACCCCGAGTACCCGCAGCAGCGCCTGGAACTGATCACGGCCAACGCCGGCATGCCGTTCATGCTGGTGGAGGCCGGCACCGCCGACGTGGCCGGTGCGCTGGCGCGGGGCCGCGACATCCGGCTGGCCGACGCGCACAGCCTCGACGGGGTGTCTGCGGTCGCCCGGACGTTCCCCGGGCCGGACGACCAGGCGTACGTCATCTACACCTCCGGCTCCACCGGGACGCCCAAGGGCGTCATGGTCGGGCACGGCGGCCTGGACGCGCTGAACGACCCGACCCCGGCCGGCCTGGACATCACCGCCGACGACGTGTGGCTGGCCGCCAGCTCGTTCTCGTTCGACGCCTCGGTGTGGGAGATGTGGGGCGCGCTGAGCACCGGCGGCCGGCTGGTCGTCGCCGACCAGGCCGACCTGATGGACCGACAGCGGCTGGCCGCGCTGGTGCACCGCGAGGGCATCACGGTGGTGTTCCAGACGCCTGGCGCGCTCTACCGGCTGCTACCCCCCTACCTGCGGCTGCTGGGCGCGGACGAGGTCTCCACCATCCGCTACGTCGTCCTCGGCGGCGAGGCGTTGAGCTGGTCCCGGGTCGCGTCGCTGGTCGCCGACGCGCCGGGCCTGCGCACGGTGTTCGTCAACATGTACGGCATCACCGAGGGCACCATCCACGTCACGATCTTCGAGGCCCCCACCGCGGACCTGCCTCGGATCAGGGAGGGCACCATCGGGGTGCCGCTGCCGTCGGGGCGCTGCTACGTCCTCGACGACGACCTGCGCCCGACCGGCCGCAACGTGCCCGGCGAGCTGTACTGCGGCGGCGTGCTCGTCGCGCACGGCTACGTGGACAACCCGGAACTGACTCAGGCGCGATTCCTGCCCGACCCGTACGGCGGGGGCGTGATGTACCGGACCGGTGACGTGGTCAGGTGGGGCCTCGACGGGAACCTGGTGTACCTCGGCCGCAACGACACCCAGGTGCAGTTGCGCGGCTACCGCGTCGAGCTGGCCGAGGTCGAGGGCGCGTTCCTGACCCATCCCGCGGTGCGCTCGTGCGCCGTCGCGGCGGAGAACGACGAGCTGGCCGCCTTCGTCGTCGGCGAGCTCGGCCCGGACGCCGAACGCGAGCTGCGCAGCCATGTGCGGGCGACGCTGCCGGCGTACATGGTGCCGTCGCGGATCCTGACCGTCGCGGCGATCCCGCTCACCGCGCACGGCAAGCTGGACACCGCCCGCCTGCTGGCCGACAGCCGGGCCGCGCGCACCGCCGCCGCGCCTGCGCAGCGCGGGCTCACCGCCGGCACCGGGCTGGAGGAACGCGTCCGGGCCTGCTGGAGCGAGGTGCTCGACCGGGTCGACGTCGGGCTGCACGACAACTTCTTCGACCTGGGCGGGCACAGCTTCGCGCTGATCGCGCTCCAGCAGCGGCTCTCCGACGAGGGCCTGGACGTCTCCGTGACGGACCTGTTCCGCGCCGGCACGGTCGCCGGCTGCGCGGCGCACCTGCGGCAGGCGGCCCCGGTGGTCGCCGACGCGCGGGTGGCGCAGCGCCACCGGGGTCGAGCCCTGCTCGCCGACCGGCGCCGGAGCACCGGAGGCCGTCGTGGCTGAGCCCGACGACAGCGCGGCGGTGGCCGTGGTCGGGATGGCCGTCCGGGTCCCCGGCGCCGAACGTGACCTGGACCTGTTCTGGCACCACGTGATCCACGGGATCGACGCGGTCACCTTCTTCACCCGCGAGCAACTCCTCGGCTGGGGCGTGCCCAAGGACATGGTGGAGCGGCCCGAGTTCGTACCCGCCCGGGCGGTGCTGCGCGACGCGGACTGCTTCGACCACCGGCTGTTCAGCTACTCGCCGTCGGACAGCGCACTGATGGACCCGCAGCAGCGGATCCTGCTGGAGTGCGCCTGGGCCGCGCTGGAGCACGCCGGGCAGCCGCCGGTCGCCGCCGACGGCAACCGGATCGGGGTGTACGTCGGCACCGGCCTGAACGTCTACCTGCTCGACAACGTGTGGCCCGACGAACGTGCGGTCGAGGCGGCCGGCGGGCTGGGGCTGATCATCGGCAGCGACAAGGACTTCGCGGGCACCCGGATCGCGTACAAGCTGAACCTCCAGGGCCCGGCGCTGACGCTGCAGACCGCCTGCTCCACATCGCTGGTGGCGGTGCACCAGGCGACGCAGGCGCTGCTGACGTACGACGCCGACGTGGCGCTGGCCGGGGGCGCCACGGTGGCCCCGCCGACGCGGCGCGGGCACCTGCACGAGCCCGGCGGGATCTTCTCCGCCGACGGCCGGTGCCGGGCCTTCGACGCCGCGGCCGACGGCACCGTGCCCGGCGACGGAGCCGGCGTGGTGGTGCTCAAGCGACTCGACGACGCGCTGCGCGACGGTGACACCGTGCACGCCGTGATCCGCGGCTCGGCGGTCAACAACGACGGCGCCCGCAAGGCGGGCTTCACCGCGCCCGGGCCCACCGGCCAGGCCGACGTGATCTCGGCGGCGCTGAGCGTGGCCGACGTCGACCCGGACACCGTCGGCCTGGTCGAGACCCACGGCACCGGCACCGCGCTCGGCGACCCGATCGAGGTGGCGGCGCTGCGGCAGGTCTTCGACAGCGACCGGCCCGACCGGGCGCCCTGCGCGCTCGGCGCGACCAAGTCGGTCGTCGGGCACCTGGACACCGCCGCCGGGGTGATCGGCCTGATCAAGACCGTGCTGGCGCTGAAGCACCGGGTGATCCCGCCGATCGCCCACCTCGCCACGCCCAACCCGGCGGTCCGGCTGGACGGTTCGGTGTTCGAACTGCCGACAGCGGCCCGGCCCTGGCAGCCGATCGACGGCGTACGCCGGGCCGGGGTGAGCGCCTTCGGCATCGGCGGCACCAACGCGCACGTCGTGCTGGAGGAGGCCCCGCCCGCCCGGCCCCGGCCGCGCCGCCACGTCACCGAACTGGTCCTGGTCTCCGCCAAGACCGCCGTCGTGGCGC
Source organism: Micromonospora peucetia (assembly GCF_900091625.1). Taxonomy (NCBI): domain Bacteria; kingdom Bacillati; phylum Actinomycetota; class Actinomycetes; order Micromonosporales; family Micromonosporaceae; genus Micromonospora; species Micromonospora peucetia. The sequence goes on along the minus strand of NZ_FMIC01000002.1, from coordinate 5,240,396 downwards.
AGGCCAGCCTGGACCGGGTCGCCGGCTGCGTGGCGGGCACCGCGCCCGGCGAGCTGGCCGATCTCGCGTACACGCTGCGGACCGGCCGGGCGGAGCTGCCGTGGCGGGCGGCGTTCCTGACCGGAGCGCACGGTTCGCCGCCGACGCTCCGGCAGGTCGACGCGAAGGCGCGGGCGCGCGGTGTCGCGCTACACCTCACCGGGGCCGGCGAGCTGACCGGCAACCGGCCCAACTACGACGCCGACCCGGTGTACCGCCGGGTCGTCGACGAGGGTGTGGCGCTGCTGCGCGGTCGCGACCTCGACGAGACCGTACGGGAGTGCTGCACCCGGTTGCTGGCCTGCGTCGGCCTGGCCAGGTCGCTGCGCAGCCGGGGCGTGGCCCCGCGTGCCGTGGCCGGCGCCGGCATCGGCGCGGTGGCCTGCGCGGTGGTGGCCGGGATCATGTCCGTCGCGGACGCGGTGGAGCTGGTCTGCGGCGCAGACGGTGCCGGCATCCACCTCGGTCCGGCCGAACTGCCCGTCCACGTGCCGGGCGGAGCGCCACCGACCGGCCACGCTGCGCTCGCGTACTGGCGGGCGCAGGCGGCCGGACCGGCCGGACCGGCAACGCCGCCCGACCTCGACCAGGTGCTCTGGATCGAGGTCGGCACGAGCGTCACCGCACACCTGGGCCCGGAGCAGCCCGCGCTGCCCACCGACCGGCACGCTCGGCTGCTGGCCACCGTCGGCGCGCTGTGGCAGCTGGGTGTCGCCGGCGCCTGGGACCCCGGGCACGACACCGGCCGGCGCCGACTGCCCGCCCCCACCTACCCCTTCGCGGCTACCCGGCACTACCTGGACGCCCCCGCGACCCGACTGGAAACAGGAAGGCACCACTGATGCGCGACGTAGACGACCGGACCTGGGTGGGCGAGTTCGAGCAGCTGTGGATGGAGGTGCTCGGCGTCGACACGGTCGATGACGACGACGACTTCTTCGACCTCGGCGGCCACTCGCTCAGCGCGCTGCGGCTGAGCACCCTGATCCGTCAGGAGCTCAACCTCGCGGTGATGTTCGGCCACGTGCTGGAGAACCCCCGTTTCGCCGACCTGCGCGACGTCGCGGGTCAGGTGCCGCTGGACCGGGACGTCGCGGGTCAGGTGCCGCTGGCCGAGCCGGTGGCGGAGACCGTCTGATGGCCGCCCCCGACCTCACCGACTGGACGCCGCTCGCCGCGCGGGTGCTCGGTCTCCCGCCCGGACAGCTGCGGGAGTCGGCGGGCACCGAGTCGTTCGTCGCGCTGGGCGGCACCTCGCTACAGGCCATCGCCCTGGTCTCGCTGGGCCAGCGTGAGCTGCGGGCGCACGTGGACAGCGCCCGGCTGCTGTCGGCGCTGCCACTGGCGCATGCGCTGGCCGGCGCGGTGGAGCACGTGGACACCGCGCCGCCGGTGGCCGCGCGGCGGCCCACCGAGCTGGAGCTGCTGCCCGGCCAGCGGTCCATGCTGGCCGCGCACCTGCTGGACCGGGACGCGCCGTACCACCTGATGTTCACGCTGGAGGCGGACGGGCCGCTCGACGCGGCCCGGACCCGGTCGGCGCTGCGGGAGCTGGCGACCCGGCACGAGACGCTGCGCACCCGCTTCGTCCGCGATCCGCGCCAGGCCCGAATCGTGCTGCCCGCGCCGTACGAGCCGCGGCTGCTGCACCAGACGCTGCCCGACGACGACCCGGTACGCGCCGTGCACGACCTGTACGGCCGCTCGGCCGCGCGGTTGCTGCGCCCCTTCGAACAGCCGCCGGTCGTCTTCGTGCTGACCCGCGCCGGGCGCCGCGACCTGCTGACCATGCTGGTGCACCACACGATCAGCGACGGCTGGAGCATCGGGGTGCTGTGGCGCGAGTTCGCCGAGTTCTACGCCGGTGCCGGTCCGGCGGGTGCGGCGCCGTCACCGGACTGGGTCGGCTCGCGGCTGGCCGCGCGGGAGGCGTCCGGGGCGCTGGACGACGCGCTGACCCGGATCGCGGCCCGGCTGGACGGCGCGCCGTCGACGGTGGCGCTGCCCACCGACCTCCCACCGGTCGTCGAGGCCGACGGTCGGGGCGAGCGCCTGCACTTCCACCTCGACGCGGCGACGACGCGGGCCGCGACCGAGCTGGCCCGGCACTGCCGGGTGACGGTGACGTCGGTGGCCATGGCGGCGTGGGCGTTGGCCGCGTCCCGCCGGGCGGGCCTGACCGACCTGGTGCTCGGAGTGCCGGCGGCGGGCCGGTTCGAGGCGGACATGGCCGACATCGTGGGTCTGTGCACCCGGGTCGTACCGGTGCGCTGCGCGACCGCTGACGACGTCAGCGCGCGGGACTACGTACGCGGTGTCGCCGCGTCGCTGGCCGAAGCCGCCGCCGACGCCGACGTGCCGTTCGAGCGGGTCGTCTCGGGGCTCGGTGTCGCCACCGACCCCGGCCGCAACCCGCTGGCACAGTTCGGCTTCGCCGCCCACCACGAGCTGGTGCCCGACGAGCTGGTCGTCGGCGGGCGCGGCTGGCGGGTGCACGAGGGCCACTGTCACGGCGCGGTGTTCGACGCGCTGCTCTACCTACAGTCGTGGTCGGACCGGCCGCGCTTCGCCCTGGAGTACGCGACCTCGGCGCTCACCGCCGCCGACGCCGGGGAACTGGCCGAGTCGTTCCGGGCCGCGCTGCGGGAGCTGGCCGCCGCTCCGGGCGCCGCCCTGCGCGACGTCACGACCCTCTCGGCGGGGCAGCACGCCCGGCTGCGGGAGCTGGGCGCGGGCGGGTCGCACGACACGGCCGACGACGTGTGGAGCCGGTTCGCGGCGCACGCGGAGTCCGCGGGCGAGCGGATCGCGCTGGTCGACACGCACACCGGGCGCACGCTGACCTACCGTGAGCTGCACGGGCACGCGGTCGCGCAGGCGGGGCTGCTGCACGCGTGCGGCGTGCGCGCCGGCGACGCGGTGATCCTGGAGCTGCCACGCTCGGCCGCCGAGGCGGTGGCGGTGCTGGGCGTGCTGCGGCTGGGCGCGTACTACGTCGCGGTCGACCAGCACGCCACCGGCGAGTGGCGGGCACACCTCGCCGCCGCCGTCGCGCCACGGGCCCGACTCGGCGCGGACGCGCCCGGCCCGGAGTGGTCGGGCGCCGCCGACTGCGCCCTGGCCTGCCCGGGCGTTCCGGCGCCGGCCGGGCAGACCGGCGGCGACCGCCCGGTCGGGGCGGCCCCGACCGACCCGGCGCGGACCGCGTACGTCTCGTTCACGTCGGGCTCCACCGGGGTGCCCAAGGGCGTGGTGGTGCCGCACCGGGCGGTGCTGCGGCTGGCCGACGATCCCGACCTGTTCGCCGACCCGGCGGGCATGCGGATCACACGGCTGTCCCCGCTGGCGTTCGACGCGTCCACGTTGGAGCTGCTGGTGCCGCTGGCCAACGGCGACACGGTGGTGGTGTTCCCGCCCGGGGAACCGACACCGAGCGGCCTGGCCGAGTTCCTGCGCACCGCCGGGATCACCCACGCCTGGCTCACCTCGGGCGTGTTCCACCTGGTCGCCGACCACCGCCCGGACGCGTTCGCCGGGCTGCGGCAGCTGTTCACCGGCGGCGGCGTGGTCTCCCCGGCGCACGTGCGCCGGGTGCTGCGGGCCTGCCCGGGGCTGCGCGTCACCAACGCCTACGGCCCCACCGAGAACACCACGTTCACCACGACGTACCCGGTCGACCACGCCGACGCGACGCCGGACCCGCTGCCGATCGGCACGCCGGTGCACGGCACCGACCTGTACGTCGTCGATCCGTCGGGGCGTCCCGTCCCGCCGGGTGCGGTCGGCGAGCTGTGCACGGCGGGCACCGGGCTCGCCGACGGCTACCTCAACGACCCCGTACGCACCGACGCGTCGTTCGTCCGGCACGACGACCCCGGCGTGCGCCTGTACCGCACCGGGGACCTGGTGCGCTGGGGCGCGGACGGGCAGCTGCGTTTCCTGGGCCGCAACGACCGTCAGGTGAAGATCGCCGGGCACCGGGTCGAGCTGGTCGACGTCGAGCGCAGGCTGCGGGCGCAGCCGGGGGTGCGCGACGCGGTGGTGTTCACCACCGGCGACCCGGTGACGGGCGTACGCCTGTGTGCCGCGCTCAAGCCCGGACCCGGCGGCCTGGACGTGGCCGGCGTACGCCGGGCGGTGGAGGCAGAGCTGGCCCCCTACGCCCGGCCGCAGCAGTGGGTGACGGTGGCCGAGTTCCCGCTCGACCGCAACGGCAAGGTCGACCTGCGGGCCCTGGGCGCGCTGGCCGGCGTGCCGCAGCCGGCCGACGCGACGTCGGTCGGGGTACCGCCGGCCGACGCGGTGGTCGCCGACGCCGCGGTGGCCGACGCGACGCCGGCCGACGCGGTGGTGGGACGGTCGGCGCGGATCCCCGCCCAGCGCTCGGCGTCGCTGGTCGAGTTCGAGGAGCTGGTGACGGGGGCCTGGGTGGAGGCGCTCGGCACCGACGACTTCGACGTCGACGAGGCGTTCTTCGACGTGGGCGGGGAGTCGCTGCGGCTGGCGATCGTGCGCCGGCTGCTCCAGGAGCGGCTGGCCGGCCGGACCATCCCGCTGACCGACCTCTACCGCTTCCCCACCGTCCAGACGCTGGCCAGGCATCTGCACACCCAGACCGAAGGAGCAGGCGCATCCTCATGAACGGCGACATCGCGATCGTAGGCATGGCGGGCCGGTTCCCGGGCGCCGCCGACGTCTGGGAGTACTGGTCCAACGTGGTCGCCGGGAAGATCACGATCAGCGAGCTGACCCGCGGCGAACTGCTGGCCGCGGGCGTGCCCGCGGACCGGCTCGACGACCCCGCGTACGTGCCGGCGCGCGGTGTGCTGGCCGACCCGGACCTGTTCGACGCCGCCTTCTTCGGCATCACGCCGCGGGAGGCCGAGACCATGGACCCGCAGCACCGGCTGCTGATGCAGACGGCGTGGGCCACCCTGGAGTCCGCCGGGCTGGCCACCGGGCAGCCCTTCGGCCGGGTCGGCGTGTTCGCCGGCGCCGGGTTCAACTACTACGCGCTCAACCACGTGTACGCGCAGCCCGGCCTGGTCGAGACCCAGGGGCTGCTGTCGGTCGTGCTGGGCAACGAGAAGGACCACCTGGCCGCGAAGGTCGCGTACCGGCTGGACCTGGGCGGTCCCGCGATCACCGTGCAGACCGCCTGCTCGACCTCGCTGGTGGCGGTGCACCTGGCCTGCCAGAGCCTGCGTACCGGCGACTCCGACGTCGCGCTCGCCGGCGGCGCCTGCGTGGCCGTGCCGCAACAGGCCGGCTACCTCTACGAGACGAAGGGCATCATGTCGCCCGACGGGGCGTGTCGGCCCTTCGACGCCTCGGCCGCCGGAACCGTCCCCGGCAACGGTGTCGCGATGGTGGCGCTGAAGCGCGCCGAGGACGCCCGCCGCGACGGGGACCCCGTGTACGCCCTGATCAGGGGATCGGCGGTGAACAACGACGGCGGCATGAAGGTCGGCTACACCGCGCCCGGCATCGCCGGGCAGGTCGACGTGCTGACCCGCGCGTACGCCTCCGCCGGCGTCGACCCCGCCACCGTCGGCTACCTGGAGGCGCACGGCACCGCCACCGAGGTCGGCGACGCGATCGAACTGTCGGCGCTGACCGAGGTGTTCCGTCGGGGCGAGCAGCCGTGCTCGATCGGCTCGGTCAAGGCCAACGTCGGCCACCTCGACGCGGCGGCCGGGGTCACCGGGCTGATCAAGGCCGCGCTGGCGCTGCACTTCCGGCAGATCCCGCCACTGGCCGGCCTCAAGCAGGCCCGGCCCGAGCTGCTCGACGGCTCGACCCCGTTCACCGTGGACAGTGTGGCCCGCCAGTGGGACGCCGACGGGCCGCGCCGGGCGGCGGTCAGCTCCTTCGGTCTGGGCGGCACCAACGCCCACGTGGTGCTCCAGGAGGCCGACGGGCCGGTTGAGCCCGATCCCGGCGCGGCCGAAGGTCACACCGAGCTGATCGTGCTGTCCGGGCGTGCCCCGGAGGCGGTCCGCGAGGCTGCCGCACAGCTGGGCGAGCACCTGCGGCAGCGCCCCGACCTGGCCGTCGCCGACGTCGCGCTGACGTCGCAGACGTACCGCAGGCACTTCCCACACCGGCTCGCGGTCGCCGCGCACGACGTTCCCGCGGCGCTGGTCCGGCTGCGCCGGGCGCCGGTCCGCGAGGCCGCCCGCCGGCCGAGCGTCGTGTTCCTGTTCCCGGGGCAGGGTGCGGAGTTCCCCGCCATGTCGCGGGGCCTCTACGACCGCTACCCGTCCTTCCGGGCGGACCTCGACCACGGGGCGGGGCTGCTGGCCCCGGTCCTGGGGCTGGACCTGCGCGACGCGCTGGTCGACGACGACCCGCACGGGGTCGTGCACCGCACCGACGTCACCCAGCCGGCACTGGCGCTGCACGAGCTCGCGCTCGGCAGGCTGCTGGTGTCGTGGGGCGTACGCCCGGCCGCGATGGTCGGCCACTCGATCGGCGAGTTCGCAGCCGCCGCGCTGGCCGGTGAGATGGCCGCCGACGACATGCTGCGCCTGGTCGCGACCCGCGGCAGGCTGATGCAGGACGCGCCCGAGGGCGGGATGCTGGCCGTGCTCGCGTCGCCGGCCGCCCTGACGGAGCAGCTGGCGGGCCTGGACGACCTCGACGTGGCCGCGCGCAACGCCCCCGAGTTGACGGTGTTGGCCGGGCCGGTGGCGCAGCTAGCCGTGTTCCGGGAGCGCCTCGACGCGGCCGGGGTGCAGTGCCGGGCGTTGCCCGCGCGGCGCGCCTTCCACTCGCGGATGATGGCCGACGCGGCGCGGCTGCTCGCCGCCGAGGCCGACCGCGTCGCGCAGCGGCCCCGGACGGTCCCGGTGGTCAGCAGCGTCGACGGCACGCTGCTCGGCAAGGGGCTGCCGCGCACCGAGGGCTACTGGGCCGCGCAGTTGCGCAGCCCCGTGCGCTACCACGACGCGCTGCTGACCGCGCTGGACCTGCCCGACCCGGTCCTGGTCGAGGTCGGGCCGGGCACCACGCTGACCGGCTTGGCCCGGCAGAGCGGGCGACGGGTGCCCGCATTCACCCTGCAACCCCGGCCGGCCCAGCGGGCGGACGCCGGCGACGTGCTCGCCGGACTCGGCGGGCTGTGGACCGCCGGAGCATCCGTGGACTGGGCCTCGGTGCGTGGTGGGAGCGGGGCGCGGCGGGTCGCGCTGCCCACGTACCCGTTCGCCCGTACCCGGCACTGGCTCGACGCCGCGCCGCCGCGCCCGGCCCCGGACCCCCAGGAGCCGACGCCGCCCCCCGCCGGCGACGGCGAGAACGAGGTGGTGAAGGAGATCATGGAGCTGTGGGGCAGGATGCTCGGCTCTGCCGAGATCGGACCGGACGCGAACTTCTTCACCCTCGGCGGTGAGTCGCTGCTGTTCATCCGCATGATCACCCAGGTGCAGCGCAGGTTCGGGGTGCGCATCCCGGTGGACACGCTGTCGGCCGATCCCACGCCGCGCACGCTGGCCGGGCTGGTGACGGCATGACCGGCCACGACGGTCTGGACCTGGTGGCGGCGGTGGCCGCCGTACTCTGCCACCGCCTGTCGGCCGCGACCTGCGTCGTCGTGCGCGGCCCGCGCGGCGACCTCCCGGTGCGGGTGTCCCCGGACAGCACCATGACCGAGGTACGCGAGCAGACCCGCGGCCTGCACCCGGACCCCACCGTAGTGCTCCTCGCGCCTGACGGGCCAGGGTCTGACCGGCCCACTCCGGACAGGCCCGCGTCGGGCGAATCCGTGGACGTCGTGCTGGCGGCGCCCACGACGGGCGACGGGGCGTCAGCGGTCCTGGACGGGGTGCCGGTCCGGTTCGCCCGCTACCACGGCGATCCCGAGTACCTGCGGGAGCGCCTGGACACCCTGTGCGCCTGGCTCACCGCCCATCCGGACCGGCCGGTGCGGGAGGCCGCGCTGGTCGGCCCGGTCGAACGCGGGACACTGCTCGGCTTCAACCCCGCGCCGACCCCCGCGCCGCGCACGCCCGTGCACGAGACGATCTGCCGCCAGGCGGAGCGCACCCCCGACGCCGTGGCGCTGCGCGGCGGCGGACGGGACCGCAGCTACCGCCAACTCCTGGACGAGGCGGCGGCGTTGGCCGGGCGGCTGCGCGCCGAGGGCGTGGGCCCCGGGTCGGTGGTCGGGCTGTGCGCCGAGCGGAGCCCCGAGATGGTGGTCGCGGTGCTCGGCGTCCTGCTGGCCGGCGGGGCGTACCTGCCGCTGGATCCGTCCCACCCGCGCCTGCGGCTGGACCTCATGCTCGGCGCGGCCGACGCTGTGCTCGTACTCGCCGACGAGGCGGGGCGGGCCGCGTTGGGCTGCGGCGGCACGCCGTCCGTGCCCGTACGGCCACTGGCGGGCGGTGACCTGCCCGCCGCACCGGTCGACTGGCGCGACTACCGGGCACCCGAGGAGGTGGTGCGGGGGCTGTCGTACGTCATCTTCACCTCCGGCTCCACCGGGGCACCCAAGGGCGTGCAGATGACGCACCTGTCGTTGGCCAACCGGCTGGTGTGGATGCGCGACGCGTACCGCGTCGGTCCCGGCGACGTGGTGCTGCTGAAGACGCCGTACACCTTCGACGTGTCGGTGTGGGAGCTGCTGTGGGCGTTCATGACCGGCGCGACACTGGTCACGGCCGAGGCGCAGGCGCACCGCGACCCGCAGGAGATGGTCGACGTCATCGCCCGCGAGTCGGTGACGACGGTGCACTTCGTGCCGTCCATGCTCGCCCTCTTCGTCGAGGAGGCCGGCCTGGGCCGCTGCACCGGCCTGCGCCGGGTGATCTGCAGCGGGGAGGCGCTGCCGCCGAAGCTGGTCAACAAGCTCACCGCCGCCCTGCCGCAGGTCGAGGTGCACAACCTGTACGGGCCCACCGAGGCCGCCATCGACGTCACCGCCTGGCCGTGCCGCCGGCCCGAACCGGACGACACCGTACCCATCGGCCGGCCGATCACGAACGTCGCCGCGTACGTCCTCGACGAGCGCGGCGAACTGGCCCCGCTGGGCCGGCCCGGGGAGCTGGTCGTCGGCGGGGACTGCCTGGCCCGGGGGTACGCCGGACGACCCGACCTGACCGCGGAGCGGTTCGTCGAGGTGGACGTCGCCGGATGGCGGCAGCGGGTGTACCGCACCGGCGACCTGGCCTGGTGGTCGCCGGACGGGCACCTGCACTACGGCGGGCGCATCGACACGCAGGTGAAGATCCGCGGGCAGCGGGTGGAGCTCGGTGAGATCGAGTCGGTGCTCAACCGGCACCCACCCGTCGCCAACAGCGTCGTGCTGCTGCGCGACGACCTGGGCGCCGCGGCGACCCTGGTGGCGTACGTGGTGCCCGAACGCGACGCCGACCCGGCGGCCGTGGCCGAACCCGCGCTGCGCGCCCTCATGGCACGACAGTTGCCCGAGCACATGGTGCCGCTGCGGTACGTGGTCCTGCCGGAGTTGCCCGCGACCGCGAACGGCAAGGTCGACCGGCGCGCACTGCCCGCCCCGCCGGCCCGGATCCGCCGCCGGGTGGCGCCCGTCGACACCGTCCCGAGCGCCGCGCCCGGCCGGAGCCGGGGTTCCGACAGAACGCTGGGCCCGGCACCGCCCGTTCAATACCGTCCGTCGTAGCTGGGCGGCGGTTACCTGGCGCCGGGACACCCGATGCGGCTGTCGCCCCCGAGGGGACTGGTGACCATGACGGACCGTTTCTCGCGCGCCGAGCGGCCGGTGCGCATCGGGGACCTGGTGGCGCAGCGCGACATGCTCAGCCAGCCCGACCTGGTGGTGCGGCGCGACGGCGGCGGCGACGGCGACATCAAGCCGGCCGACGCGCCCCGCCCCAGCGCGATCAACGTCGAGGGCGACCTCAAGATCGTGCAGAGCAACGGCTACATCGCCCACGTCAGGCTGCATCAGGACGGGCAGACCGTCTGGGGAACGGCGAGCCACTCGGGAAACGTCCGATGCGACAACGTCACGGGCACTGTCGTGGGCGAGCAACTCTCGATGACCATCGCCTGGAACAACGGCACCCGAGGCATCTACACCAGCGACCCGCACCTGCACGACGGGCACTCCACCACGTTCGGCCAGGGCATCATGAGGGGGCAGACCCACGACGAACTCCACCCGGACCAGCACGCCAGCTGGGAGGTCCACGACCGCGTCTTCATCCGCCTGGACCACCTGTAGGCCGGCCTTCTCCTCGGAGCACCGAACCTGCCCGGGCCGATCCGTTCAGAACAGCGTCGACGGCCCGACCGGCATCGGCTCGGGCAGCGGCTCGACCTCGGGCAGGCGCACCCGGACCTCGTCGTGGAACCGGCGGGCGAGGTCGGGCGCGTCGGCGTTGTCCGGGGTGTGCACGAACACGGTCGGCGAACGGCCCTCGCGCAGCCAGCCGGTCACCACGTCGAGCCACGGCTGCCAGCCCTCGACCGTGCGTGCGGGGTCGTCCCGGCCGAGATACCGGACGATCGGCCGGTCGGTCAGCGCGCGGGTACGCAGTGGGGTACGCGGCTTCCTGGTCCACGCCTCCCGTTCCGCGTCGCTGGTCGGCGGGGTACGGAAGAACGCGGTCGTGTCGAACGGGATCCACTCCGCGCCGACCGTGGCGAGCGCCTCCTCCAACGTCCGCGCCGCCCGCGGGTCGTCGAAGAACGCGGGGTGGCGGACCTCCGCGGCGTACCGGTGGGCGGTGGGCAGCCCGCGCAGGAAGCGGGCCAGCGCGGGTACGTCGGTGGGGCCGAACGAGCCCGGCAACTGGATCCAGAGAGCGTGGGCCCGTGGGCCGAGGGGCTCGACGGCGTCCAGGAAGGCGCTGAGTTCCTCGTCGGCGCCGGTGAGCCGGCGTTCGTGCGTGACGACCTTCGGCAGCTTGGGCACGAACCGGAAGTAGGGGTCGGTCTGCCGCGCCCACGACGCCACGGTCTCCGGGGTGGGGGTCGCGTAGAAGGTGGTGTTCCCCTCCACCGCGGTGCACCAGCCGGCGTACGCGCGCAGCCGCTCGTGGGCCGGCAGCGGGTGCTCCAGGAAGCGCCCCTGCCAGGACTTGTGCGTCCACATCGCGCATCCCACGTGCAGGCGCATCCGATCCTCCCACCGCTCGACGGCCCGGCGCGGTGCGGCCCGCGCCGCGGGTACGGTATCCCAGCGTGCGGGTGCCGCCGACGCGGTGGACGGTGCGGACCGGTCTCAGGAGATGGCTTCGGGGCAGCAGACGGTCAGCGCGCCGGACACCACCCGCACCTTGAGCCTGGTGATCTCCCCACGGGCGCCGCCGTCAAGTTCGTACGTGCGCGGCGCGGCCAGCCGGACCTTGATCTTGCGGCCCCGGGTGATCCGCAGGAAAGGTGACTCCTCCGAGCGGCCGGCGGCCATCCGACCCAGGGTGCGCGCCCAGTCCACCGCGCCGTCGGCGGTGGACACGCCGATCTCCAGGCAGCCGTCGTCGGGGCGGGCGTCGTCGAAGGCGGGGATCCCGCCGGTGATGGTGCCGACGTTACCGAAGAGCACGCAGCTCGCGTCGCCGTCGAACCAGTCCGCGCCGTCGACGGTGATCCGGGTGTGGACCAGTTCGCCGCGTACGTGCCGCAGCCCCGTCCACATGTAGGCCAGGCGGCCGAACCTGCCCTTGAGGTCGCGGTCGGCCTCCCGGATCAGGTCGCCGTCGAAGCCGGCGCCGGCCATCACGGCGAAGTGCTCGCCGTTGATCCTGCCCAGGTCGAGGGTGCGTCGCGGGCCGTGCAGGCCGATCCGGACAGCCTCGCGCAGGTCCTCGGGGATGCCGAGGTTGGCGGCGAAGAGGTTGGCGGTGCCGGCGGGCACGATGGCCATGGGAGTGCCGGAGCCGGCGAGGGCGTCGGCGCAGCGCTGCACCATGCCGTCGCCACCCCACACGAAGATCAGCTCGGCGCCCTTCCTCAGCGCCTTGCGGACCTTCTTCGGCGCCTTGCGGCTCTTCGGCACCTCGTACCAGATCAGCTGCTCGACCGCGCCGGCCAGCTCGGCGCGCAGCTCGTCGAGGCCGCCGCCGAGGGTCTTCTTCCGGTGGGCGACGACCGCGACCGTGCCCATCCGGACGGCAGTCGCCGGTTCGTCGCCCACCACGGTGCTCGCGCTCATGGCCGCCGGTGATACCCAGCCCGCGCGGTTTCCATTCCGCCGCAGTGGGGAGATCCGGTCGGCGGGGCGCACCATGGCGCCCCGCCGACCGGTCGGTGCGGTTGGCGCTACAGGCTGCGAGCCAGACGGTCGGCGAGGAGGCGGGTGAACCGGGACGGGTCGGCCAGCTCTCCGCCCTCGGCGAGCAGCGCCAGGCCGTGGAGCAGTTCGGCGGTCTCCTTCAGCGACTCCTCGGCACCGCCCTGCTCGTGCGCCTTGCGCAGACCGGTGACCAGCGGATGCCCGGGGTTGAGCTCCAGGATCCGCTTGACCGCCGGCACCTCGTGCCCCATCGCCCGGTACATCTTCTCCAGCGTCGGGGTGATGTCGTGGGCGTCGCCGACTACACAGGCGGGCGAGGTGGTCAGCCGGGACGAGAGGCGGACCTCCTTGACGGAGTCGGCGAGGGTGACGCCCATCCAGGTGAGCAGGTCGGCGAATTCCTTGCGCTGCTGCTCGCGCTCGGCCTCGGCCTCCTTCTTCTCCTCCTCGGTGTCCAGGTCGACGTCGCCCTTGGCGATGGAGCGCAGGGTCCTGCCGTCGTACTGGCCGACGCGCTCGATCCACACCTCGTCGACCTGGTCGGTGAGCAGCAGTACCTCGTAGCCCTTGGCGTGGAACGCCTCCATGTGCGGCGAGTTCTCGATCATCGCGCGGGAGTCGCCGGTGGCGTAGTAGATGTCGGCCTGCCCGTCCTTCATCCGCCCGACGTAGCCGGCGAGGTCGGTGGGCTCGGCCGGGTCGTTGGTGGAGGCGACCGACAGGATCTCCAGGAGGGTGCCCTGGTTCTCCGTGTCGTCGATCAGCCCCTCCTTGACCACGGCCCCGAACTCGGTCCAGAAGGTCCGGTAGCGCTCGGCGTGGTTGGCCTTCATGTCCTTGACCGTGGCCAGGATCTTCTTGACCAGCCGGCGGCGGACGACCTGGATCTGGCGGTCCTGCTGGAGGATCTCCCGGGAGATGTTCAGCGACAGGTCGTGCGCGTCCACGACACCCTTGACGAAGCGCAGGTAGTTCGGCATGAGCGCTTCGCAGTCGTCCATGATGAAGACGCGCTTGACGTAGAGCTGCACGCCGCGGCGGCCCTGCGGGGAGAACAGGTCCAGCGGCGCGTGCGAGGGAATGAACAGCAACGCCTCGTACTCGAAGGTGCCCTCGCCCCTCATGTGCACGATGTCCAGCGGGTCGGCCCAGTCGCGGCTGACGTGCTTGTAGAACTCGTTGTACTCGGCCTCGTCGACCTCGTCGCGGGGCCGGGCCCAGAGCGCCTTCATCGAGTTGAGCGTCTGGGTCTCGGTGCTGGTCTCGTCGCCCTCGCCGGGGCGCTCGACGGTCATCCGGATCGGCCAGGCGATGAAGTCCGAGTAACGCTTGACGATCTCCCGGATCGTCCACTCGGCGGTGTAGTCGTGCAGGTTGTCCTCGTCGTCGGCCGGCTTGAGGTGCAGCGTCACCGAAGTGCCCTGCGGCGCCTCGTCGACCGACTCGACGGAGTAGGTGCCCTCGCCGGCCGACTCCCAGCGGGTGCCGCCGCTCTCCCCCGCCCGGCGGGTCACCAGCTCCACCCGGTCGGCGACCATGAACGCCGCGTAGAAGCCCACCCCGAACTGGCCGATCAGCTCCTGCCGCGCCCCGGAGTCGGAGGACTCGCGCAGCTTGCGCAGCAGCTCGGCGGTTCCCGACTTGGCGATCGTGCCGATCACCTGGACCACCTCGTCGCGGGACATGCCGACGCCGTTGTCCCGGACGGTCAGCGTGCGTGCCGCCCGGTCGACCTCGATCTCGACGTGCAGGTCGGAGGTGTCGACCTCCAGCTCCTTGTCGACCATCGACGCCAGCCGCAGCTTGTCCAGCGCGTCCGAGGCGTTCGAGATCAACTCCCGCAGGAAGACGTCCTTGTTCGAATAGATCGAGTGGACCATCAGCTGGAGCAGCTGACGCGCCTCGGCCTGGAACTCCAACGTCTCGGCCCGATTGCTCACACCGCGTCCTTTCAATCCTCGAAAGCCCATCGAAGGTTCGCGGAAAGGATACGAGCCGCCACCGACGGCGGGACGACGGGACTGCGGTCGACCGACACCGGTCGGCGATCTGCCACGTCAAGGTGTGGACACCCGGACGGCTGGGTACGGAGACGCGCTGGGGTGCCGGCGGACGTGCAGCTGAAGCCGGGTGCCAGGATGTGCGGGAAATGCCAGCAGGGGTCGTCGGGGCCCGGAAGTGAGGGCTGCGATGAGGTGCGACCGAGGGTGACGCGACCCACGGGGGACCTGTTCGCCGACGGTGGTGAGACCGGGCGGCTCATGGCGGGCCTGGACTGGTCCGCCACCCCGCTCGGCCCGGTCGACGGCTGGCCGCAGAGCCTGCGCGCCGCCGTCCGGATGGTGCTCTCCTCCCGCTACCCGATGCTGCTGTTGTGGGGTGACCGGTTCACCCAGCTCTACAACGACGCGTACTCGGCCCTGATCGGCGCCAAGCACCCCGGTGCCCTCGGCGGCGACGTGCGGGTCACCCTGGCCGAGGGCTGGGACGTGCTGGCCCCTCTGATCGACGAGGCGATGGCGACCGGGGTCGCCAGCTGGGTGCCGGCCCTGCGGCTGCTGCTCGACCGGGCCGGCTACCGCGAGGAGGCGTACTTCAGCGTCTCGCACGCCCCCGCCCGCGACGACGAGGGACGCACGGTGGGGGTGCTCACCGTGTGCAGCGAGGTCACCGACCAGGTCGTCGGCGAGCGCCGGCTGCGCCTGCTGCGCGACCTGTCCATCGGCGGCGACGGGCGGACCGTCGACGTCGAGAGCACCTGCGCCCGGCTCACCGAGGCCGTCGGCGGGTACCCGCTGGACGTCCCGTTCGCCGCGATCTACCTACGCGAGGGCGCGCTGCTGCGCCGGGCCGCCTGTGTCGGCGGCGAGCCCGTGGCCGCAGCCCTGCCCGCCACGCTGCCGACCGGCCAGAACCACGGGTGGGGGCCTGAGCTGGAGTGGGGGCTGGCGGCCACCGCCACCGGCACGACGATCGAGTTGGCCGGCTTCGACCAGCGGCTCGCCCTGCCCGCCGGCCCGTGGGGCGACCCGGTCCGCACCGCCCTCGCCCTGCCGCTGCCCTCCGTCGAGGCCGACCAGCAGCTCGGGATGGTGCTGGTCGGGGTCAGCCCGAGCCGACGGCTGGACGAGGCGTACCGGTCGTTCTACGCGCTGCTGGCCCAGCAGGTGGCCGTCGCCGTGCGCAACGCGCGGGCGTACGAGCAGGAGCGCCGGCGGGCCGAGGCGCTCGCCGAACTGGACCGGGTCAAGACCGGTTTCTTCACCAACGTCAGCCACGAGTTCCGGACGCCGCTGACGCTGATGCTCGGCCCGCTGACCGACGCCCTCAACGACAACGAGCATCCGCTGCCGGCGACCCAGCGGGAGCGGGTCGACACCGCCTGGCGCAACGCCACCCGGCTGCTCACCCTGGTCAACAGCCTGCTCACCTTCTCCAGCCTGGAGGCCGGACAGGCGCGCAGCGAGGCTCGCGAGGTCGACCTGGCCGGTCTCACCACGGAGTTGGCCAGCGTCTTCCGGGCGGCCGTCGAACGCGCCGGGCTTCGCCTGGAGGTCGACTGCCCGCCGCTGCCCCGCGCGGTCTCCGTGGACCCGGTCAACTGGGAACGTATCGTCACCAACCTGCTGTCGAACGCACTGAAGTACACCTTCGTCGGCCGGATCCGGGTCGCGCTGACCGCCGACGACGAGGAGGTGCGGCTGACCGTCGCCGACACGGGCATCGGCATCGCCGAGACGGATCTGACCCGGCTCTTCGAACGCTTCCACCGGGTGCAGGGCGCCCGGTCGCGTAGCCACGAGGGCACCGGCATCGGGCTCGCCCTGGTCCGCGAGCTGGCCCGCCTCGAAGGCGGCGACGTGCGGGTGGAGAGCCAGGTCGGGGCGGGGACGACGTTCACCGTGGCAATGCCCTGGTCCACCACCGGGTGGACCGCCGGGCCGGTTGCCGACGTGGGCGGGGTCGGTGACGCGGCCCGGGCCGCCGTCCAGGAGACGACCGGCTGGCTGACCGACCCGGCACAGGCGGGGGCGTCCGCGCCGGCCGGGCCGCCGGTGCCGGCGTACGGTCCGGTGGACGCGCTGCGGGGCGTGCGGATCCTGGTCGCCGATGACAACGCCGACATGCGCGCGTACCTGGCCCGGTTGCTGGGCGGGCAGGGCTGGCGGGTGGAGACGGTCGGTGACGGCCGGCAGGCCCTGGCGGCGATCCGCCGGGAACAGCCCGACCTGGTGCTCACCGACGTGATGATGCCCGACGTCGACGGCTTCGAACTGGTCCGTCGGCTGCGCGGGCAGGCCGACACCCGGGCGCTGCCGGTGGTGGTGCTCTCCGCGCGTGCCGGCGGGGACGCCAGCGTGGAGGGGCTCGACCTGGGCGCCGACGACTACGTCGTCAAGCCCTTCACCGCAGCCGAGCTGATCGCCCGGATCCGGGCGATCCTGCACGGCGTTCGCACCCGTGGGCACCGCCGAGCCGACGCGATGCCTGGTCCGGGCGGCTCCTTCGAGCCCGCTGCCGGCTCGGCGGCCGGGGCCGGCGACGGTGCCTCGGGCACGGGAGACGCTTCGGACGACTCACCGCCCCTGGGTGGCGGTCCGGCCTCCGTGCCGGACAGCGGTCCGTCGGTCGGCGGGAGCGAGGGCCGGGCGCACAACGGGGGTCGGTGGCCGGCTCCCGATCACCTGACCGCGCTGGACACCGGCTGGACGTACCCGTCACAGCCCACGTCGGCTGCCGCGATGCGTCGGGACGTGCGGGCCTCGCTGGAAGGCCTGGACGTCGATCCGGACACCGTGGCGGATCTCCTGCTGGCCGCCTCCGAGGCGGTCAACAACGCCGTCGAGCACGCCCAACGCCCGACCCGCCCCGAGGTGCGGGTACGGCTGCGGGTGGCCGACGCCACGGTACGGATCTCGGTGCGCGACTTCGGCACCTGGCGGGACCGTCGCCCGGCCATGGACCGGGGGCGGGGCGCCACGCTGATGAACGCATACGGCGACGTACGGATGGTCTCCACCGCCGAAGGCACCACCGTCACCATCGAACGCCGCCTGCCGCCCACCCCCTGAGGCGTGTCGGCCGGCGTGGGCCTTGTTGGCGGTTCGGGGGTCGATGTCCGATTCGTGACTGGTGTGGTGGCGGGCGCCACGGGCCGGGTGGGCATGGTTCGGGGTGCCGGGTCGTTGTAACCATCGTGGCCGCGTGACCCGGTCCTTCGTCGGCCGGGTGGTCGGCGGAATGCGAGCCGGGCCGGCGTGGTTACATCCCCCGGACCACGAAGTACCGCCCGGCGCTCATGGCCGATGGAATGTGTGGCCTGCCCGGGTGGTTGTATCCCCGGGAACGCGCTCCGGCCCTCGCCGGGGACCTGCCTGACGTAGAACCTTTCCTCACCCCCGTGGTGCACCCGCCCCCCTCTGGTGTGCGTCCGGGTACCCCCGATCGAAAGGTGCTGTCATCATGCGTACCGACATCTTCCGCAAGACCGCCCTGACCGTCGCCGGGCTCGCCTTCACCGGCGGCGCCATCGCCGGCCCGATCACCGCCGCCCACGCCGCCCCCACCGAGGGCAAGCCGGTGTCGGTCAGCCAGGACCGCAAGAACGGCGAGCGTGAGCTGGATGTCCGCTACGAGGCCCAGCCGAACTTCTTCTACTGCGGCCCCGCCGCCGCCCGCAACGCGCTGAGCGTGCAGGGCAAGAACATCGACGTCGACGCCATGGCCAAGCGGATGGGCACCACCGAGGCCGGCACCGACTCCATCAACGACATCACCCCCGTCCTGAACAAGGAAAGCGGCAAGGACGCCTACCGGTCCGTGGAGATCCGCGAGCCCAAGGCCGACGACAAGCAGACCGACACCCTGCGCACCGACATCGTCAAGGCCGTCGACGAGGGCCACGCCGTGGTCGCCAACATCGCCGGCACCGCCACCGACACCGACGGCACCACCCACTCCTTCGAAGGCGGCCACTACGTCAGCGTCGTCGGCTACCGCGACAACGGCAACACCGTGACGATCTCCGACTCGGCCGACCCGAACCAGGCCTCCTACCGGATGAGCGTCGACAACCTCGCCGACTGGATCGCCACCCGCGGCTACACCTCCTGACCCACCACACGCAGCACCTACGACAAGGGCCGACCCACAGGGGGTCGGCCCTTGTCGTCATGTGCCGTTACCAGGGTGGGTCAGACCGGCAGGCCGCCGACCTGGGTGTTGATCCAGGACCGGATGGACGGCAGGTCCACGTAGATGGACGGGCCGGTGGCGCAGGTGGAGTTGTTGTTGCCGGCCCGGCTGGTGGCGCCGATCAGGGCCCACGCCCCGTTGATCCGGCGCACCTGCGGGCCGCCCGAGTCGCCGTAGCAGGCGCCCGCGTTGCCGTTGGTGTTGTTGGTGCAGATCTCGTACGGGCCGTTGATGCCGAGGCACCGGCTGTCCGCCACGATCGAGGTGTCCAGCTCGTTCGCGACGATCGGGGCGCCGCCACAGCCCCGGGGGGCACAGGTCTGGCCCCAGCCGATGATGCGGGTGGCGGTGCCGACCGCGCCGGAGGTGGTCGGGATCGGCGCCGGGGCGTAGCTGACCGAGCTGGACAGTTGCAGCAGCTTCACGTCGACGCTCGGGTGGTTCACCGCCCGGATCACCGAGACGACGGTGCCGCCGCTGCTGCGGTTGACGCTGCCGACCCGCACCGAGGAGGGCGTGCCGCAGTGCTTGGCGGTGACCGCCCAGTTGGCCTTGATCAGGGTGCCGGTGCAGCCGGAGACGTACACCATCCACGGGTAGTTCTCGCTGGCCGGCCGGCCGTTGACCACCTGCGGCGAGATGTCGTCCGTGTCGTTCCACGAGAAGGTGCCGGTGGGCACCTCCGACGCGGCCAGACCACCGGCGAAGAGCTGGTTCACCCTGGCGGCCTCGGCGGCGCTCGGGTTCGCGTTGCGGCAGGAGACCGGCGCGCTGCTGCCGGACATCAGGTCGGTGCAGAGCCCGGTACGCCGGTCGGGCAGGCCGAGGATGTGGCCGAGCTCGTGGGTGGCGATGCGGGTGCGGTCGTACCCCTGGTTGACGGCGGTCCAGCCCATCCAGACCCGGCCGGAGCCGAGCCCGCTGACCTGCGCGCGCGGCCAGCCGCTGTCGACGTAGATGGTGACGTTGCCCGGCGTGCGGGCGACCAGCTGGACGTTGCTGACCCGGCTGTTCCAGATGGTTGCGGCCTGGTCGAAGTTGGTGCGGAACTCACCGGCCCGGCTCGCGTCGTAGTAGACGGTGCGGGCGGCGGCGGACGCGCTCGTGTCGGTGGCGACCTGCATCCCGGTCGCGGCCAGCACCGCCGCCAGCGCGGCGGTCGCCGCGCGCAGCAGTTGTCGTCGGAACATACACGCACTCCCTGAGTTGGCCGGCGGCATGCCACCGCCGGTCATCGATGTACGTAGATGCTAGAGCGAGGGCCGCCGATATGCGGCATAACGGAACCGTCATACCGGCCCGCCCCGAGCGCCCTCCCACCGGCCTTCCGACCCCGGCAAAGGCAGCGGGCACGGGACCGCCGCCGGGCTGGCCGGCAGCGTTACGTGGGCGTTACCGCACGGCGAAGCTGCTGCCGTGCGGCGGTTCCACCGTGGATCCGACGACCCGGCGACGAGGCCGGTCACCACGGAGGAACGAGATCACGGGAGAAGACGATGAAGATCAGAAGTGGACTGACGGCCCTGGTCGTGGTGCTCGCCGGGCTCATGGCCGGTGCCGCCCCCGGCGCGGCGGCGACCACCACGGCGGCGGCGACCGGGGCGCCGTACTGCGGGATCACCTGGGGCAGCGCGCCGAAGGCGGCCGGCACGTTGAGCGACGCGCCGCTGGTCGACGTGCGCGTCGGGCGGCACGACTGCTTCGACCGGGTGGTGTTCGAGTTCGCCGGGCCGGTCAGCGGCCACACGGTCGGTTACGGCGAGACCTGGACCGAGGGCGAGGGCCTGCCGCTGTCGCCGTACACCGCCGGCGACGAGCTGCTGCGGGTCTCCCTGCAAGCCCCGGCGTACGACGACGGGCACGTCGGCACCGTGCCGTACCGGGTCGGCGAGCACGTCGCGAACCTGCTGCGCCACCCGACCCTGCGGGACGTGGTGTTCGGCGGCAGCTTCGAGGGCTACACGACCTTCGCGGTCGGCGTGCGAGCCCGCCTGCCGTTCCGGGTGACCGTGCTGGCCGGCCCCGGCACACACAGCCGGATCGTGCTCGACGTGGCGCACCGGTGGCAGCAGTGACCACCACGGTGTCGGGGTTCCGGCGCCGGCCGGACCCCCGACACCGTCCGTTTCGCCAGGTCGGCGCGGGTGGTCGCGGGGCTACCCTCAGGTGGTGGAGGGCCGCGTGCTGGTCGTCGAGGACGATGCCTCCATCCGGGAGGTCACCGCCCTCGGGCTGCGCCGCGCCGGTTTCCGGGTCGACACCGCACGGGACGGGCGGGAGGCGCTCGCCGCCTGGCGTGCCCGGCCGCCCGACCTGATCGTGCTCGACGTCATGCTCCCCGGCCTGGACGGCTTCGAGGTCTGCCGGGAGATCCGCCGGACCAGCGGCGTGCCGATCCTGATGCTGACCGCCCGCACCGACACCGTCGACGTGGTCGTCGGCCTGGAGTGCGGCGCCGACGACTACCTGCGCAAGCCGTTCGACCTGCCGGAGCTGGTGGCCCGGGTCCGGTCGGTGCTGCGCCGCGCGAGTGCCCCCGTCGGCACCACCGTCATCGAGGTCGGTGGGCTGGAGATCGACCCGGGCAGCTTCGTGGCCCGCAAGGGCGGGCGGGAGATCGCGCTGACCGCCACCGAGTTCCGCCTGCTGCTGGAACTCGCCCGCCGCCCCGGCCAGGTCTTCACCCGGGAGCTGCTGCTGGACCGGGTGTGGCAGCACGGCTTCCTCGGCGACTCCCGGCTGGTCGACGTGGCGGTGCAGCGGCTGCGCGCCAAGGTCGAGGACGACCCCGCCCACCCCCGGCTCGTACGGACCGTGCGCGGGGCCGGCTACAAGCTTTCGCCGGGCTGAGGGGGCGTACGCGATGGCCGGCCGCGCCGTACCGCCGGGTCGCCTGCGGCGCCGGTTGACCATCGCGTTCGTGCTCGTCGCCGGCGTCTCCGCCGGGTTGCTGGCCGGCGGGTCCTGGCTGCTGCTGCGGCAGGCCCGTTACGACGCCTCGCTGCACCAGGCAGCGGCCGACGCCCGCTACCGGCTCGTCCTGGCCGGACAGTTCCTGCCACTGACCGACCAGCGTCGCGGCGAACTGCTGACCAGCTTCGAGGGCAGCGGCCGGCACGTGGTGCTCGTCGACGGGGAGGCGCTGCCCTCCCACCGGACGTACGCGCCACCGCTGGGCGCACGGCTTCGGGCCACCGTCGCGGCCGGACAGCTCGGGTACGAGCGGTCGTTGCCGCAGGCCCGGCCCCGGCTGCTCGTGGTCGGCGGGCGTGTCCCCGGCTCGACGGCCGAGCTGTACGTCGTCACCGTCGAGGACGACCTCGCCGCCGGCCTGGACCAGCTGCGCACGTCGCTGCTGGCCGGCTGGGTGCTGGTGGTGCTGCTCGCCGCCGGGGTGGGGCACACGCTCGCCCGGCGCACGCTGGAGCCGGTCAGCCGGGCCAGCCGGGCCGCGCGGGCGCTCACGGAGGGCCTGCTCGACACCCGCCTGCCGGTGCAGGGACGCGACGAGTTCAGCGTCTGGGCCGCGTCGTTCAACGAGATGGCCGAGGCGCTGGAGTCCAAGATCGAGGCGTTGTCCGCCGCCCAGGCCCGGGAGCGGCGGTTCACCGCCGACGTCGCGCACGAGCTGCGTACCCCCGCGACCGCCCTGGTGGCCGCGGCGTCGCTGCTGCGCGAGCACCTCGACCAGTTGCCGGGCGACGCGCGACGCGCGGCGGAGCTGCTGGTCGCCGACGTGGTCCGGCTGCGCCGGCTGGTCGAGGACCTGATGGAGATCTCCCGGCTGGACGCCGGGCAGGAACGGCTCTCCGTCGCCGACGTGGACCCGGTCGCCCTGCTGCGGGCGATCGTCGCGGCGCGCGGTTGGTCGGACCGGGTGCTGGTCGCCGGCGTGCCCGTCCCGTTGCGCACCGACCCGCGCCGGTTGGAGCGGGTGCTGGCGAACCTGATCGCCAACGCGGTCGAGCACGGCGCCGGCGAGATCCGGGCCAGCGTGGTCGGCGACGGGCCGCTGGTCGTCTTCGAGGTCACCGACCGGGGCCCGGGCATCCCGGCCGCGCACCTGCCGCGCCTGTTCGACCGCTTCCACAAGGTGGACCCGGCCCGCTCCGGCCGGGGCAGCGGGCTGGGCCTGGCCATCGCCCGGGACAACGCCCACCTGCTCGGCGGGCGGCTGGGCGTGCACAGCGAACCCGGGGTGCTCACCCGTTTCCGCCTGGACCTGCCGGCCGAGCCACGACAGCCGGCCCCGGACGGTGCGGGATGAGCCGGCCTACCGTGGTCGCCGCCCTGCTCGCCGCCGCACTCCTGCCCACCGGATGCGCCACGCCCCGGTCCGGCTCACTCGGCCCCGCGCCCACCGCGCCGCCGCCGGCCACCACCCCCGTCGCATCGGCGCCGCCGCCCATCACGGCGCCGCCCACCACGCCGCCACCACCGCCGGCCGGGCCCGGTCCGTCGGCCCCGCCCACGTCGACCACCGCCGGGCCGGCCCGCCCGGAGACGGTCACCGTTGAGCTGTGGTACGTCCGGGACGGGCGGATCGCGCCGACCCGGCGCACCCGGCCGGCCACCGTGGCGACGTCCCGCCTGGCGCTGGCCGAGCTGGCCGCCGGGCCGACGCCGGTGGAGGCCGCCACCGGGCTGAGCACCCTGCTGCCCGCTGGCGGCGAGGTCACCGGCATCGCCGCCGGCGTGGCGACGGTCGCGCCCGCCCCGGCCGGCGGCGACCCGACGACACGGCGGCTGCGCGAGGCGCAGGTGGTCTACACGCTCACCCAGTTCCCCACCGTTCGGCAGGTGCGCTTCGCCGCCGGTCCCCCGCTCGGCCGGGGCGACTACCCGGACCTGCTACCGCCGATCCTGGTCACCGGCCCGGCCATCGGCGAGCGGGTCGGCAGCCCGGTCACCGTCGCCGGCAGCGCCGACGTGTTCGAGGCGACCGTCACGGTCCGGGTGCTCGACGCCGCCGGCCAGGCGGTGGCGACCGCCTTCACCACGGCCACCTGCGGGACGGGCTGCCGGGGCGACTACCGGATCGCCGTGACCTACCGGGTGCCGCGGGAGCAGGCCGGCACGATCGAGGTGTACGAGGTATCGGCCGACGACGGGACGCGGACCCACGTGGTCACGGTGCCCGTCACCCTCACCCCACCCGGCTGACGTCCCCGGTCACGACTCCGACGTGACGCCGGCGGGGGCGCCGGTCTCCCGCAGCCGCCCGTCGGCGAGCCGCAGCCAACGGTCCACCCCGATCGCCGCAAGGAACCGTTCGTCGTGGCTGATCACCACGAACGCGCCCTCGTACGCGTCGAGCGCGCTCTCCAACTGACCGACGCTGACCAGGTCCAGGTTGTTGGTCGGCTCGTCGAGCAGGAGCAACTGTGGCGCCGGTTCGGCGAACAGCACGCAGGCCAGGGTGGCGCGCAGCCGCTCGCCGCCGGACAGCGCCCCGACCGGCAGGTGGGCGCGGGCGCCCCGGAACAGGAAGCGGGCGAGGAGGGTCATCCGCTGCGCCTCCGGCATCGCGGGCGCGAACGCGGCCAGGTTCTCCGCCACCGTGCGGTCGAGATCCAGCAGGTCCAGCCGCTGCGACAGGTACGCGATCCGGCCGTCGGCCCGCCTGGTCCGGCCGCCCTCCGGTGGCACGTCGCCGTTGACCATCCGCAGCAGGGTGGACTTGCCGGCGCCGTTCGGCCCGGTGAGCGCGATCCGCTCCGGCCCCCGGATCGTGAGGTCCACGCCGTCACCGGCGAACAGGGCACGGTCGGTGTAGCGGACCTGCATCCCCTCGCCGTGGAAGACCGTGCGTCCGGCCGGGAGGTTGGTACCGGGCAACTCCAGCGTGATCCGCTGCTCCTCGCGCAGAGCGCGGCCCGCCTCGTCGAGCCGGGCCTTGGCGTCGCTGACCCGCGCGGCGTGCGTCTCGTTCGCCCGGCCCGCCGACTCCTGGGCGCCCCGCTTCATGGTGCCGGCGAAGATCTTCGGCAGGCCGGCGCTCTTGAGGTTGCGGGCGGCGTTGCCGGCCCGGCGCTCGGCCCGCTCGCGGGCCTGCTGCATCTCCCGCTTCTCCCGCTTGACCTCCTGCTCGGCGTGGCGGATGTTCTTCTCGGCGACCTCCCGCTCGGCGCTTACCGCTTCCTCGTAGGCGGTGTAGTTCCCGCCGTAGGAGCGGACCTCGCTCCGGTCGAGTTCGAGGATTCGGTCCATCCGGTCCAGCAGCGCCCGGTCGTGGCTGACCAACAGCAGGCAGCCGGTCCAGTCCTCCAGTACGGCGTGCAGCTTGCGGCGGGCGTCGAGGTCCAGGTTGTTGGTCGGCTCGTCGAGCAGCAGGACGTCGGGCCGCCTCAGCAGTTGTGCCGCCAGGCCGAGGGAGACGACCTGACCGCCGCTGAGCGTGTGCAGGGGCCGGGTGAGGGCCACGTCGTCGAGGCCGAGCCGGTCCAGTTGGGCGCGGGTGCGCTCCTCGACGTCCCAGTCGTTACCGATCGTGGTGAAGTGCTCCTCGTCGGCGTCCCCGGACTCGATGGCGTGCAGCGCCTCGATCACCGGCGCGACCCCCATGACCTCGGCCACCGTCAGGTCGCCGGCCAGCGGAAGGCTCTGCGGCAGATAGCCGAGCACCCCGTCGACGGTCACGGACCCGCCGGTGGGTTGGTGCTCGCCGGCGATCAGCTTGAGCAGCGTGGTCTTGCCGGCGCCGTTCGGCGCGACGAGGCCGGTACGACCGGCGCCCACGGTGAACGACAGGCCGTCGAAGACCGGGGTGTCGTCCGGCCAGGAGAAGGAGAGGCGCGAGCAGACGATGAACGCATCAGACATGCGGAAGCCCTTGAGGTGAGGTGGGCGCCGCCGGGGCGCCCGGAGGGACGGGATTCAGGAAACGACGGACCGTCACCACGGCGCGTCGAAACGCCTGCCGTGGCCGGGCACCTCCCGGTGTCACCCGGAGATGTCGTCGTCACCCGCCATGTCTGGTCTCCCTGTCCCGATCACTCGTCGCCCATCCTAACAGCGCGATCCCGGCACGCCGGGTGCGCGCGACGCCTCCGGCGGCGTCAGAGCCCCGCGCACGGGTCGTCACCCAGCGAGCAGCCCTCGGGCGCCCTGGTGATCGGGTCGAGGTCACGGACGGCGAACGTGAACGTCCGCGAGCGGCCGGCCGGCACGGGCGGCCCGGTGAAGGTGACGACCTGCCCTTCCTGCCGCCAGTCGGCCCCGCTGACGTCGGTGATCGTGCCGCCCTCGGCCAGCGTCACGACCACCGTCCAGCCCTTCGCCGCCGCGCCGCCGGCATTGTCGAGGACCACCTCACCTGTGTAGCCGATGAGCCGCGTCGACACGGTCTCGTAGCGCGCGGCCACGGCCGAAGCCGACGGTGCGGCCGAGGTGGGCGTACGCGACGGCGTCGCCGAGGGCGTTCGGCTCGGGCGGGGCGTGGGCGACGTGGTGCTTCGGGTGGGAGCGGCGGAGGCGGTCGGCTTCGGCGTACGGCTCGCGGTGGTCGTGGCGGTCGGCGACGGCGTCGGGCCCGGGCCGGCGGCGGGCTCCGGCTCGGCCGGCAGCACCGCCCACACCACCGCCCCGGCCACCAGCACGACAGCGGCCAGCCCCGCGACCAGCAGCGGCCAGCGGTGCCGGCCGGCCGGCACCGGCTCGTCGCCGAACCCCTCGGTCACCGGCATCTCGGCGGTCATCCCCGCCTCGCCCCGACGCAGGTCGACCTGCCGGAAGGCCAGCCAGTCGAGGATGGCGGGCAGCCGCCCGGTCAGCGCCTGCCGGTAGGACTCCTCGCGGCGCTCGCGCTGCTCGTCGGACCAACTGCCGTGCTCCAGCACCTCGCGGACCGACAGCCGGCAGCCCTCGGCGGTGGGGACGACGGCACAGGCCAGCCGGCTGCGCCGGCCACCCTCGAGGCACCGCAACGCGATCAGCTCCGGCTCCCGACGGTCGGTCACCTCCGCGTCGACGGCGGCGTCGAACCCGGGCAGGCCGGCCGTGAACAGCAGCAGCCGGTGGCGTGCCCCGGCCATCGGCTCGACCTCGGTGAACCACCGGGCGAGCAGACCGCGATCCGTCAATGCGTGCCACACCCGGTCCGCCGGGTGGAACAGGTCGACCTGCACGTCGATCTCGATCACGGCGCGACTCTACGGGTATCGATCGCGGGCCGGCCCGGACGGGGGATCCGCCGTCCGGGCGGGCCGACGGTCATCCCTTCACGCAGACCACCTGCTTGAGGTGCGCCACCACCTCGACCAGGTCCTCCTGCTGCGCCATCACCTGGGTGATGTCCTTGTACGCGCCGGGGATCTCGTCGACCACCCCGGCGTCCTTGCGGCACTCCACACCGGCGGTCTGTGCGGCCAGGTCGGCGGTGTTGTACGTCCGCTTGGCCTGCGCCCGCGACATCCGCCGCCCCGCCCCGTGCGACGCCGAGCAGTACGCGTCCGGGTTCCCCTTGCCCCGCACGATGTACGAGCCGGTGCCCATCGACCCCGGGATGATGCCCAGGTCCCCCCGACCGGCCCGGATCGCCCCCTTGCGGGTGACCAGCACGTCCACGCCGTCATAGCTCTCCTCCGCCACGTAGTTGTGGTGGCAGGAGATCGGCTCGTCGTAGCTCACCTGCGGGAACTGCTCCCGCACCACCCCGCAGAGCAGGGCGAGCATGACCGCCCGGTTGCGCCGCGCGTACTCCTGCGCCCACCACAGGTCCCGGCGGTAGGCGTCCATCTCCGGCGTGCCGGTGAGGAACACCGCCAGGTCGCGGTCGGGCAGGTCGGTGTTGTGCGGCAGCCTCCGGGCGACGGCGATGTGCCGCTCCGCCAGCTCCTTGCCGATGTTGCGCGAGCCGGAGTGCAGCATCAGCCACACCCGTCCCTCGTCGGCGCCGCCCTGCTCCAGGCAGACCTCGATGAAGTGGTTGCCGCCGCCGAGCGTGCCCAGCTGCCGCTGGGCCCGGGTCTCCAGCTGCGCCACCCGCCGGTCGAGGTCGGCGAACCGGCGCCAGAAGTCGTCCCAGCCGCCCTGCTCCACCCCCCGGATCCGGCGCGGGTCGACCGGCTTCTGCCGCTGCGCGAAGCCGACCGGGATGGTGGCCTCGATCGCCGACCGGAGCCCGGCGAGGTCGTCCGGCAGGTCGGCGGCGGTCAGCGAGGTGCGGACCGCCGACATGCCGCAGCCGATGTCGACGCCGACCGCTGCCGGTGAGA
This sequence comes from Micromonospora peucetia, assembly GCF_900091625.1. Classification (NCBI taxonomy): domain Bacteria; kingdom Bacillati; phylum Actinomycetota; class Actinomycetes; order Micromonosporales; family Micromonosporaceae; genus Micromonospora; species Micromonospora peucetia. Next base: position 5,212,727 of record NZ_FMIC01000002.1, on the reverse strand, counting down.
CGGCCTGCCGCATCGCGATGACCGAGCCGACCGTGGCCCCCTTGCCGAAGTGCACGTCCGGCATGACCGCGACGCCCTGCACCCACGGGAGCGCGCCGATGTTGCGCAGTTGCTGGGCGGCCTGCGGCTCGAGGCCGTAGGGATCGGTCCAGACCCGGACCGGCGCGCGGGTGCCCGCGAGCGGGGTGAAACTCATCGTCGTCTCCTCGTTTCGTCGGCCGGTCGCGACAGTCGTGGCGGGGCCGGAAGGGATGCCGGCGTCGTGACGGGCATCGCCGGGATGGGGTTGCGCCGGTCCGGGTGGGACGAAAAAGCCGCCCGGACCCCGGTGGGGTGGGCGGCTGCGCGTACGCGCTGGCGCTAGACGCGCCGCCACCCCGGCTGCCGGCCCTGCTCGGGACGGCGCTGACCGCAGGCTGGTTTGCCCGTGGGCAGCAAGGCACCACCACACGGCGTCGGCCATGTGGCGTCGGTGCGGTTGCGCTGCGGCACGGCGTACTCCCCTGGGGTCGTTCGGTTGACCTTGCGCCGATGACGGTAGGCGGGACGGACGGTGGTCGCAATGGATATTGACGAAACGATGGGTCGCGGTAAAACCAACTTCCCTATCGCTCCCTTTCATGACTACATTAGGGGACGATGAGTGAGGAAATGTACTCGGTAGAGCAAGTGGCCGAGCGGCTGGGCCTGCACGTACGCACCGTGCGCGGCTACATCCGCGCCGGCCGGCTCAGGGCGGTGCGGATCGGCAAGCAGTACCGGATCGCCCGCGCCGACCTCGACGCGCTGACCGGTCGGCCGGCACCCGCCCGCCCCGCCGGCGGCGCGGCCGTGGAGGTGTCGAGCATCGTGCAGATCGACGGCGTCGACCGGGCCGCGGCCGACCGGCTGGGCACGCTCGTCCTGGCCGCGGCGAACGCCTCCCACCACCCCGCGCACCCGCTGCGCATCCAGACCGTCCACGACGAGGAGCGACACCGCATGAAGATCGTGATCCTGGGCGGCGCCTCGGCCACCGCCGAGATGCTGCACCTGCTGGACGCCGTGCTCGACGGCGACACCGGCCTGCTCGACGGGGAGGCCGACGGTGCCTGACGTCATCCAGGAGCGGGCCGGGGTGCCGGTGCTCATGTGCGATCCGGCCGGCCCGCCGGTGGCCACCGAGCAGGACGCGCTGGACCTGATCGGCGCGGCCTTCGCCGGCGCCGAGGTGGTGGCGGTGCCGACGAGCCGGCTCGACCCGTCCTTCTTCTCCCTCGGCACCCGCTTCGCCGGCGAGATCATGCAGAAGTTCGTCAACTACCGGATACGCCTGGTCGTCGTCGGCGACATCTCCCGGCATCTCGCGGCCAGTTCGGCCCTGCGCGCCCTCGTCGACGAGTCGAACCGGTCCGGTCACGTGTGGTTCGTCGACGACCTCGACGCCCTCGACGCCCGGCTGGTCGCCTACCGGACGTGAGGATGCGCTACGGTCGACGGCCGTGGCCCTGATGCGCGCTGACTTCTACTCCGAAGCGCTCGGCATGAGCACCTCGATGACGGTGATCCTGCCGCAGCGGACCTCCTCGCAGATCGGCCTGACCGGCAGCGCCCCGGAGGGCGACCCGCCCGTGCTCTACCTGCTGCACGGCCTGTCCGACGACGACACCGTCTGGCTGCGCCGCACCTCGATCGAACGCTACGTCGCGCCGCTCGGTCTCGCCGTGGTGATGCCCCAGGTCGGGCGCAGCTTCTACACCGACGAGGAGCACGGCAACCGGTACTGGACCTTCCTCAGCAGCGAACTGCCGCAGCTGTGCCACGAGTTCTTCCGGCTCTCGGCCCGCCGGGAGGACACCTTCGTCGCCGGGCTCTCGATGGGCGGCTACGGGGCGGTGAAGTGGGCGCTGCGCGAACCGGGCCGGTTCGCGGCGGCGGCGAGCCTGTCCGGCGCGCTGGACGTGGCGACCCGCCGCCATCACCCGACCGCGCCCCTCGACCCCGCCGTCTGGCACACCGTCTTCGGCGAGCGCGCGGTGACCGGCACCGACGACGACACCATCGCCCTGCTCGACCGGACGCCGGGCACCGAACGGCCCGCGCTCTACGTCGCCTGCGGCACCGAGGACTTCCTGTACGAGGACAACCTGACCTTCGTCACGGCGGCCCGCGAGCGGGGCGTCCCGCTCACCGTGGACTTCTCCCCCGGCGCGCACGACTGGGCGTACTGGGACGCGAAGATCCAGGACGTGCTGGCCTGGCTGCCGCTGCGCCCCGCCGGCTGAGCGTCTCCGGCTGAGCGTCGCGCCCCGGCGTCGACCGTCGAGCGTGGGTTCAGGCGCCGACGGTGCCGTCGATGCCCTCGCGGAGGAGGTCGGCGTGGCCGTTGTGGCGGGCGTACTCGTGGATCAGGTGCAACATCACCAGCCGCAGGGACACGTCCTCGCCGGACCGGGCGTGGTGGCCGGTCACGTCGAGCGACGCGGCCTCCCGCTCGACGCGGCGGGAGTACGCGACCTCCCGCTGCCAGGCGTCGAACGCCTCGGCGCGGGTGGCGCCGCTCGCGTCGTACGCCACCTGGAAATCGCCGGAGTCCGACCAGACCAGCGGGACGTCCTCGCCGTCGATGGTGCGGCGGAACCAGGCCCGCTCCACCTCCGCCAGGTGCCGGACCAGGCCGAGCAGCGACAACGTGGACGGGGGCATCGACTGACGGCGCAGGTCCTCGTCGCTCAGCCCGTCGCACTTCATCGCGAGGGTCGCCCGGTGGTAGTCGAGGAAGGCGCGCAGCATCTCGCGCTCGTCCCCGGTGACGGGCGGTCCGATCCGTTCGGCGGCCACGGCACACTCCCCCTCACCGACGGCACGGTCGCCGTCCGACGGTCGCCCGGTTCGGAACCCCGCCGTGAGGTGATCATGCCGGACGTCGCCAGCCCGTGACGCGCCGCCTCCCGCCGCGCGCGGCGCTCAACCGCCCGCCCGCTCGGCCGAGGAGCGGGCCACCGGCAGGTCGAAGTACGTGTCCGGCCATGGCTCGTCGCGGTAGCGGTAGTGCCACCACTCGCGGTCGTAGTTGACGAAGCCGCCGTCGGTCATCAGCTGCCGCAGCAGCCGCCGGTTGTCCCGGGCCACCCCGGTGACCTGCGGCGAGTCGGTGTGCGCGAGCGGGTCGAAGCAGTCGAAGCCGGTGCCCATGTCGACACTGTTGTCGGCGAACCGCTGCCCCCGGGGCGCGGTGCAGGAGACCAGGGGCTGGCCCGGAACGTACGGGGACTGGGTGGGGGTCGGCACGTCGACCAGGGTCAGGTCGACGGTGCTGCCCCGGCTGTGCGCGGTGGGGGCACCGATGTACCCCTCGTCGAACAGTTCCGACTTCGCCACCCGGGGATAGAACTCGGCCTTCATCTGCTGCTCGCCCGGCTGCTTTGCCCAGCTGACGAAGTCGTCGGCGGCCCGCCGGGGGCGGTAGCAGTCGTACACCTTCAGGCTGCGGCCCCGGGCCAGCGCGGCGTCCTGCACCCGGCGCAGCGCCTCGGCGGCCGGGCGGGTGAGCAGGCAGAGCGGTTCGGGGTAGCCGGCGACCGGCCGGCCGACGAAGTTGTGCACGGTGGCGTACCGGATGTCGGTCCGGATACGCGGGTCGACGTCGGCGAGGACGACGAAGCCCGGCGGGCGCGGCGTCGCCGCCGAGGCGGACCCCGGCGGCGGTGCCGAGGACGCTGGCGTCGGCGCCGAGGCGGACGCTGGTGCCGACGAGGGCGGGACGGACGGCGGCGGCGCGGCCGGTGGCGACGGCGCGGGTCGGGTGCAGCCGGCCGCGAGCGCCACGATCACGACAGCCGTCGCGACCGCCCGGGCGCCGGCCCGCCCCCGGGCGGTCGCGGTGCCCGGGGCTCGACGGCGGATCCGGACCGGCCTGGCCACGCACCCTGTCTATCAGGCTACGGGCCGTCGGACGCCCGGTCCGGCGACAGTGTCGGCGAACGCCACCGCTCACCCGGCCAGCGGCGTGACGGCGAACCGGGGGTGCAGCCGCCGGGTGTGGTCGACGTGCCGGGCGGGGCCGCGCAGCGCGACCGCCGCCACGAGCCGGTGGTCGGTGCTGGACGCCGCGAGCCGCAGTTCCAGTTCGCCCGGCTCGACGACGCGTCGCCCGTCGCGCCCGGTGAACGAGAACAGGTCGGCCGGTACGGCCAGGTCGACCCGGCAGGCCGCGCCCGCCGGCAGCGGCACCCGGAGGTAGCCGATCAGCCGCTGCACCGGCTGGACCACCGAGGCCACCGGGTCGTGGGCGTAGACCTGCACCACCTCGCTGCCCCATCGGGAGCCGGTGTTGCGCAGCGTGAAATGCAGCCGCAGTTCCCCGTCGGTCGCCGCGACCGGCGCGTCGAGCACCAGGTGCGACCAGTCGAACGTGGTGTAGCCCAGGCCGTGCCCGAAGCCGTACGCCGGCGTCGGGTCGATGTTGGAGACGTCGCTGGCCTGGCCCAGCCGGGCCGACAGGTAGGTGGTGGGCTGGGCGCCCGGCCCGCCGGGCACGCTGACCGGCAGCCGCCCCTGCGGCGCGACCCGACCGCTGAGCACACCGGCGACAGCCGGGGTGCCCTCCTCGCCGGGGAAGAACGCCTGCACGATCGCCGCCGCCTCGGTCACCGCCCGGCCCAGTGCGTACGGTCGCCCGGCGAGCAGCGTCACCACCACGGGCGTGCCGGTCTCCAGCAGCGCGTCGAGCAGGTGCTGCTGCGCCCCCGGCAGGGCCAGCGACTCGGCGTCGCAGCCCTCGCCGCTGGTGCCCCGCCCGAACAGTCCCGCCCGGTCACCGAGCGCGGCGATGACCACGTCCGCGCTCCGCGCCGCCTCGACCGCCGCGGAAACCCCGCCGGTGTCGTCGCCGTCGACGGAGACGCCGGCGACGGTGACCACGTCGCTGTCGGGGAACTCGGCGCGCAGCGCCGCCGCCAGGGTGGGCAACTCGATGCCGACGGGCACGTCGGGGTGTCGGGAGCCGACGTGGGCGGGGAACGAGTAGCAGCCCAGCACCGCCGTGGGGCTCTGCGCCTGCGGGCCGAGAAGCGCGATCCGGGCCGGCGGGCGCAGCGGCAGGGTGCCGTCGTTGGCCAGCAGCACCACGGAGCGCTCGGCGACCTCGCGGGCCAGTGCCCGGTTGGCCGGCGGATCGAGGTCGACGGTGCCGCGCAGCGCGTCCGGGTCGGCCAGGTCGACACCGGCCAGCGCCGCCGGCACCGGGTTCCAGTCGGCGTCGAGGAGGCCGAGCTGCCCCTTCTGGGTCAGCACCCGACGCACCGCCCGGTCGATCAGCGCCTCCGGCACCGCGCCGGCCGCGAGCGCCTCCCTCAGCGGCTCGCCGAACGTCTTCACCGTCGGCAGCTCGACGTCCACCCCGGCGACGAGGGCGGCCCCGGCCGCCTCCGCCCAACTGCCGGCCACCCCGTGCAGGGTGCGTAGGAAGGCGATGCCGAAGTAGTCGGCCACCACCGTGCCCGGGAAGCCCCAGGCGTCGCGGAGCAGGCCGGTCAGCAACTGCTCGTCGGCCGCCGAGGGCACGCCGTCGGTGTCGGTGTAGGCGTGCATCACCGACCGCGCGCCGCCCTCGCGCACCGCCATCTCGAACGGCGGCAGCAGCACGTCCGCGCGCTCGCGGGGGCCGATCGACACCGGCGCCAGGTTCCGGCCGCCCCGGGAGGCCGAGTAGCCGGCGAAGTGCTTCAGGGTGGCCACCACGCCGGCGGACTCCAGACCCCGGACATACGCGGTGGCGATGGTGCCCACCAGGTACGGATCCTCGCCGATCGTCTCCTCCACCCGCCCCCAACGCGCGTCGCGCACCACGTCGAGCACCGGCGCCAGGCCCTGGTGCACCCCGACGCGACGCAGGTCGGCGCCGATGGCGGCGGCCATCCGCCCGATCAGCTCCGGGTCGAAGGTGGCACCCCAGGACAGCGGCACCGGGTACGCGGTGGCACCCCAGGCTGCGAAGCCGGCCAGGCACTCCTCGTGCGCCATCGCCGGGATGCCGAACCGGTTCGCGGCGGCGATCCGTTGCTGGGTCCGCAGCAGGGAGAGCGCACCGAGCGCGGGGTCGACCGGGGCGGTGCCGAACGGTCGGGTCAGCTGGCCGAGACCGGTGTCCAGCAGCGCCGCCAGGTCGACCGGCTCCTCCATCTCGTGCTGGTACGGCGCGACCTCACCCCCGTCGGCGGCGGCGCCGACCCAGACGCCGTAGAGCTGCGCCACCTTCTCCGGCAGGGTCATCGCGGCGACCAGGGCGTCCACCCGGATCGCGAGGTCGAGGGTCGGATCGGTCCAGATCGCGGTGCCGGAGGCGATGTCGAGGGTCACGTTGTCGGTCACTTTCCTCCGACGCCCATCAGCCCCTGCACCAGGGCCCGCCGGGCGAACAGATAGACGAGCAGGACGGGCACCATCGACAGCACGACCGCGGCGAGCAGGCCGGGAATGTCGATCCCGTACTGCGTCTGGAAGTTGTAGAGGCCGAGGGTGATCACCTTGGTGGAGTCGGACTGGGTCAGGATCAGCGGGAACAGGAACCCGTTCCACGCCTGTAGGGCGGAGAAGACCGCGATGGTGGCGATCCCGCCGCGCGACAGCGGCAGCACCAACCGGAGGAACACCCGTGCCGGGGTGGCGCCGTCGATGGCCATCGCCTCGTACAGGTCGGAGGTGATGTCCCGCATGACGCCGCTGAGGATCAGCGCGCACACCGGCAGGGAGAAGGCGGCGGTGGGCAGGATGACGCCGACCAGGTTGTCGTAGAGCCCGGCCTTGCTGATCAGGTAGAAGATCGGCACGATGACCGCCTGCGCCGGGATCGCCAGGCCCAGCAGGAACAGCCGGAACACCTGCGAGGTGAGCCGGCTGCGGCTGCGCACGATGGCGTACGCCAGTGGCGGCACGAGCAGCAGCACGATGGCCACCACGCTCGTGGTCACCACCAGGGTGTTGAGCAGGTACCGGCCGAAGCCCTCGTCGAAGGCGCCGGTGTAGTTGTCCAGGGTGAAGGTGCCGGGCAGGGCGATCGGGCCGTTGCGGCCGTAACCCTCGCGGGTCTGCACGCTGATCGCCAGCATCACGTAGATCGGCAGGCCGACCAGGAGCAACCAGGCCACGGCGCCGATCCCGGCCAGCCAGTTCGGGCGACGCCGCCTCACAGTCCCTCCATCGTGGAGCGCATCCGGTCGTAGCCGGAGACCCGGACCACGATCAGCGAGATGACGGTGGCGACGACGACGAGGAGCAGGGCGATGGCCGCGCCGGCGCCGAAGTCGAAGCTGCGGAACGCCTGCTCGTACATGTGGTAGGCGGTGATGGTGGTGTCGGTGCCCGGGCCGCCCTGGGTCAGGATCAGCACGGTGTCGAACGTGGTCAGCCCGCCGACGACCATCAGCACCACCGAGGTGATCATGGCGTTGCGCAGCTGCGGCAGGGTGACGTGGCGGAACTGCCCCCACCGGCCTGCGCCGTCGACCTCGGCGGCCTGGTAGAGGACCGCCGGCACGGCGCGGGCCGCACCCTGGTAGATCAGCGCGTGGAACGGGATGAACTGCCAACTGCTGACGAAGACCAGCACGGCGATCGCGCCGGCCCGGCTGCCGAAGAGGTTCCCGTCGCCGAACAGCCACGGAGCCTGGCCGGGCACGCCGAAGTTCGGGTCGAGCAGCGCCCGCCACAACACCGACACCGCCGTCGCCGACAGCAGCAGCGGGAGGAAGAAGATGGCGGACAGCACCGCGCGGTTGCGCTGCTGCCCGGCCGCCCACACGCCGATCAGCAGGCTCAGCGGCGTCTGCACCAGCACGCCGAGGGCGGTGAGCAGGATACTCAGCCACAGGCTGTTGATCATGACGGGGTCGCGGGCCAGTCGCTGCCAGTTGTCCAGGCCGACGAACTCCGGCGAGCCGAGGCCCGCCCAGCTGGTGAAGCTGAGCACGGCCACGAGGACCAGCGGGACGAGCGCGAAGAACCCGAAGAACAGGGTGGCGGGCAGTGCCCAGGCGAAGCCCGGGCGGCTGAGGACGGGGCCGCCCGGGCTTCGTCGGGCCCGTCGCTGCTCCGGCACGGTGGGGGCGGCGAGGGTGGTGGACATGATGCGGTCAGCCCGCCTGCAGGGACTGCATGGCCTTGATGAAGCCGGCGGCGTCCAGCCGGCCGTTGCAGTGCTGCTGCACCGCCTGGTGGATGGTCGTGGTCGCGGCCGGCGGATACGCCTGGTCCCAGGAGAGCTGGAAGTTCGGGGCCTGCTTGACCAGGGTGAACTGGTACTTCAGGTAGTCCGGGTTGGTGGCGCCGTCGAGGAACTTCTCGGTGTTGGTGGTGGTCGGCAGGTTGCCGATGGACAGCTGGGCCTGGACGAACTCGTCGGAGTACTGGAGCTTGAGGAACTCCGCCACCGCCTCCGGGTGCCGGGTCTTCTTCAGCACGGAATAGAAGTTGTTGGTGTTGCCGACCACGTTGCCCGGGTCGCCCTTGCCGCCCGGGACGCTCGGGAAGGCGCTCCAGCCGAGGTCCTTGGCCGCGAACACCGGGTTGGCGTCGTGGTGGGTCGAGTAGTTCCAGGAGCCCATCAGCTCGAAGCCGGCCCTGCCGGCCGCCAGCAGCGCGGGCGAGCCGCCGTCGGTGAACTTCACCGAGTCGAAGTTGGTGCCGAAGGCGCCCGCGTCGGTCAACTGCCGCAGCAGTTCCAGGGCGCGACGGCTCTCCGGGCTCTCCCAGGCGCTCTTGTCGCCGGCGAGCGCCTTGGCGAACAACTCGGGGCCGGCTACCCGGTCGTAGAGGTACTGGTACCACATCTGGGTCGGCCACTGGTCGCCGCCGCCGAGCGCGATCGGCGTGATCCCCTTGGCCTTGAGGGCACCCACCGCAGCAAGCAGGTCGTCCCACGTCTTCGGCACGGCGATCCCGGCGTCGGCGAGGACCTTCTTGTTGTGGAACAGCAGCACCGGCTGGGTGCCGCGCATCGGCACCCCGTACGCCTTGCCGTCGACCGTGGCGGTGTTGAAGACCGAGGGCAGGAAGTTGTCCTTCAACCCCGGGTCCTTGGCGATCATGTCGTCCAACGGCAGCAGCAGGTCTGCCTTGACGAACGGGGTGATGCTGCCGCCGCCCCAGTTGAAGAAGACGTCCGGCGCCTGCCTGGTGTTGATGATGGTCTGGAGCTTGGTCTGGTAGTCGGCACCGGGGATGGTGTCCAGCACCGCCTTGACCTTCGAGGTCTTGTTGAACGTGTCGACGAGCTGTTTCTCGACCTTGTTGGTGGCGTCGCCGTACACCAGGATGCGGATCTCGTCTCCGCCGGCGGCCGAGTCGCCGTCGCCGCAGGCGGTCAGTGGCAGCGCCAGCGCGAGGGCGGCGCCGAGCGCGACCACCCGGGCGAGCCGCGTGCGTACAGTCATGATCAACCTCTCGTGGTGGGGTGCGTGGTGGGGGGCGTCGCCGCCGGCGCGACGACCGAAAGGTGTCCGACAAGTTTCCGGAATACTTCCGTAACTTGTCCGAACGCTAGAACCGACCTGCCGTGTCGTCAACCCCCGATCGTGGGGCAAGATGGGCCGGTGGAGCGGCCCCGCCGTTCCGGACGTTTTTCGGTGGGTGACGGGTACGGTCGGGCTTCCGACCGGGTGAAGGAGACGCGGGTGGACGGCGACGACGGGCGCAGGATCACCATCACCGCCATCGCACGGGAGGCCGGGGTCTCGGTGCCGACCGTGTCGCGGGTGCTCAACGGGCGCTCGGACGTGGCCCCCGACACCCGCGAGCGGGTGGAGGAACTGCTGCGCCAGCACGGCTACCAGAAACGCGGCAGCCGCACGGTGAGCCGCGCCGGCCTGGTCGACCTGGTCTTCAACGACCTGGACAGCCCCTGGGCGGTCGAGATCATCCGAGGGGTCGAGGACGTCGGGCACGGCGCTGGCGTCGGCACGGTGGTCTCCGCGATACACCGCCAGTCGACCGCCGCCCGGCAGTGGTTGCAGAACCTGCGGGCCCGGGCCACCGACGGCGTCATCTTCGTGACCTCGCACCTGAGCCCGCCGTTGCACGCGCAGTTGCGCCGCCTCAACGTGCCCGTGGTGGTCGTCGACCCGGCCGGCGTGCCGGCCACCGACGTGCCGACCATCGGGGCCACCAACTGGGCCGGCGGCCTCGCCGCGACCGAGCACCTGCTGTCGCTCGGGCACCGGCGGATCGGCTTCGTCGCCGGGCCGACGCACCTGCTGTGCAGCCGGGCCCGCCTGGACGGCCACCGGGCCGCGCTGGAGGCCGCCGGGGCGCCGGTGGAGGACCAACTGGTGCACCCCGGCGACTTCTACCACGCCTCGGGCTTCGCCGCCGGCACGGCGCTGCTCGACCTCGACGAGCCGCCGACGGCCATCTTCGCGGCCAGCGACCAGATGGCCTTCGGCGTCTACGAGGCCGTCCGCCGCCGGGGGCTGCGGATCCCCGACGACGTCAGCGTCGTGGGCTTCGACGACCTGCCCGAGGCCCGCTGGGCCTCACCGCCGCTGACCACCGTCCGGCAGCCACTGGTGGAGATGGGTCGGCTGGCCGCCCGGACCGTGCTGCGGCTGGCGCAGGGCGAAGGAATCGACTCCCCCCGGGTGGAACTCGCCACCCACCTGGTCACCCGGGACAGCACGGCCCCGCCGCGCCGGCCGTGACGGCCGCAGCCCGGCGTCGACGCTCCCGGTAGCGTTCCGAAAGTTCCGGCCGGGCATGATGTGGGCCCCCGCCGTCCGTTGGGCCGCCCGGGCAACCGGGCCGACCCGACGGACGGCGGAACGACCGGGCCAACGCCCGGCGGACGGACGGACGATGCCCCGCCCCGCCCCCGCCCCCGCCCCCGCCGATCTTGCAGTTTCCGCCCCCACAAAAGCGTCATATACCGCAGATCGCGGACACAAAGTGCAAGATCGCGGCGGGAGGGGGAGGGAGGGAGGCCGCCGCTGGCTCAGCGGTGATGGTGGCGGTGCCGTTCCGCGCGCCTGATGTCCACCGGCAGGGCCGGCGCGCCGTCGACCGGCGCGGGATCCTCGACGGTGGGGGCGATGCCGCCAGCGGCGATCCGGTCGAGGGTGGCCAGGCCGGCGGCGTCGATCGAGCCGAAGACCGTGTAGTTGGGGCGCAGCGCCGAGTCCGACTGGACCAGGAAGAACTGGCTGCCGTTGGTGTCGGGGCCCGCGTTGGCCATGGCCAGGGTGCCCCGGGCGTAGAGCCGGCGCACCCCGGTCGGGTCGGTCGGCGCCGGCGGCAGGTCGGTGGGCAGTTCGTCGGCGTAGCGGTAGCCGGGGCCACCGGAGCCGGTGCCGGACGGGTCACCGCACTGGAGCACCCGCAGCGTCGGGTACGCGGTGAGCCGGTGGCAGGAGGTCCGGTCGTAGAAGCGGTGGCGCACCAGGTGCAGGAAACTCTGCACGGTGCAGGGAGCCGCCTCCCGGTCGAGGGACAACCCGATCGGCCCCTGGTTGGTCCGCAACGTGATTCGCACGGTGCCCCGGTCCGGGGTGCGTCTCGGGTCGGGCGGCAGCGGGACCGGCCGGGCTGCCGGGTCCTCGGGCGTCTCCGTGTAGGCACACGGGCCCGGCGTGACCCGGGGATCGGCAGCGGCGTCGGCCGGGGACCCGCCAGGCGCGGCGACCGCGGCGGCGCCACCGCCGGTGATCAGCGCGCCCGCCACCAGGGCCACTCCGGCGAGGCGGCTCAGCGTACGGGCCGGTCGACGGCGGGCCGCGATCGACGGCGGGACGGGGTGCGGTGGGGGTTCGCTCGACACGGGGGATCCTCCCGGGAGTCGTGACACCAGAAAGACCGGAGTCTATGGACCCCATCACCGATTGTCGATCCGCTCCCGCCGCCGGCGGGTAAGAAAGGTCCTTCCTCACCCGTTCAGCTTCAGCGTCGTGCCTGCGGGCCACGGGCCGGTCGCTCCCGCACGCCCGGTCAGGAGGGCCGACGCCGTCCCGCCCGGCGCCGCCAGAGCAGCGCCGCCCCCAGCAACCCGATCACCGCCGCCACGACCGCGGCCACCGGCCACCGCGCGACCAGCCCGTCCTCGAGCGGGCCGCTGGCCGCGGCCGGACGCGGTTCGCCGGTGGCGGCGAGCACGGACGGCGTGGCGGCTGCCGACGCGGTCAACTCCCCCGGCTCGACCAGCCGGCCGACGGCAGCCCCACGGGGCAGCGAGAAGCCCCAGTCGAGCAGGGCGGCGCCCTGCTCCCAGCCCCGCGCGGGCTGCGGCTCGGCGCCGAGCAGCGTGACCACCAGCCGCCGTCCGTTCCGCTGCGCCGCCCCGACGTAGGTGTGTCGGGCCAGGTCGGTGAAGCCGGTCTTGCCGCCGAGCGCACCCGGGTAGCGGTAGATGAGCTGGTTCTCGTTCTGGATCTCGAAACCCTTGGTCCGCTGCGCCGGCTGGGCGGGGATACGGTGTGCCTCGGTCAACGCGTACCGGCGGAACGTCGGGTCGGCGAAGCAGGCCCGGGCGATCAGCGCCAGGTCGTACGCGCTGGTGAACTGGCCCTTTCCGTCGAGGCCGGACGGGGTGACCGCGTGGGTCTGCAGGGCGCCGAGACGGTGCGCCTCCTCGTTCATCGCCCGCACGCCGCCGGCCATTCCGTCCGGCCCGCCGCCGAGGCGGGCCAGTACGTTGGCCGCCTCGTTGCCCGACTGGAGCAGCAGCCCGAGCCAGACGGTCTCGATCCGGTAGCGACCGCCGGCGACCAGCCCGACGGCCGAGGAGCCCGGTTCGATGTCCATGTCCCCGTCGGTGACGGTAACGACCTGTTGCGGGTCGAGTCGGGGCAGCATGGTGGCCGCCAGCAGCAGCTTCTGCACGCTTGCCGGGGTGCCGTACTCGTGCGGGCCGCAGCCGCCCAGCACCTGACCGGTGTCCAGGTCGGCGACCAGCCACGAGATCGCGGTGACGGCCGGCGGGCGCGCGGCCCCCGCCGGGACGACCAAACCGGCGGTGTCCAGCGCCGGGCCGCCGACGGCCCGCTCCTGCGGCTCGGCCGGCGGCGGCGACGGGCGGGGCGGCCGGGACATCCGGGGCGCGGGCGCCTTCGGGCAGGGCGCGGGCGGGACGACGCCGGACGCGGGCGTCACACCCGCCGGCCCGGGTGTCCCGGAGACGGCCGGTCCCGGCGCGACGGAGACGGCCGGCCCGGGTGCCCCGGAGACGGCCGGCCCGGGCGCGACGGAGACGGCCGGCCTGGACGCGACGGAGACGGCGGGACCGGTCGGACCGGCCGCCGCGGGGACGGGCGCGCCGGCGCCGAGGAGGACGGCGGTCGCCACGGCCGCCAGCAGCCGAACCTTCATGCCCCGCACCCTAGTCGGCGGGGTTCGGGGTAGGGGCCGGGTTCCCCATGCCCGGGATACGGGGGCCACCCGGACCGCCTGCGGCAGCGCGGGGACCTGCCGGACCCCGCGCGGCGGCGTGCGGCGGCGTGCGCCACCCCGATTCCGGGACCATCGGCCCTGCCGCCCGGCATACCGGGGACGGAAGCTGGGAACTGAAAGCGGTAGACGATCTTCCGGTTTGCGCGACAAGTGACGCCGTGCCGACGACCCGTCTCTCGCGCCGCAGAAGACCGACCCGAAGGGACGACCATGGAAGCCCTCTCGCTGACCCGCCTCGCCGACGAGCAGCTCGCCGCCGCGCGGAAGGCCGACAGCGGACGCAGCGCCCGTTCCCTGCACGCGGGCCGGGACCGTCGGCTGCGGCAGACCCTGCTCGCCCTCCGGGGTGGGCGGTCCCTCGACGAGCACGACAGCCCGGGCGAGGCGACGCTACAGGTGCTCGTGGGGCAGGTGCGTCTGGTGGCCGGAGACGAGTCCTGGGAGGGCGACGCCGGCGACCTGGTGGTCATCCCGCCGCTGCGGCACGCGCTGCACGCCGTCACGGACGCCGCCATCCTGCTCACCGTGACACCTCGGCCGTGACCACCGTCCCGGCCAACCGTCGCCGCCCGTACGCCGGACCGGCCGGGCGGCCCACGGCGGGCGGCCCCGGTCACCCGCCCGGCCGACCCCGGTCGTCGGGCTGGGTGCCGCCACAGCACGGCGCGTGGGCGATGCTGCTGCTGCCCGTCCTGGCGGCGCTGACCGTCACCGGCGCGCACCCGCTGCACCTGCTCCTGCTCGGGGCCGCGCTCGCCGGGTACCCGCTGTCGTACTTCGGGTTGCAGGCGGTCAAGACCGGCCGGCTCCGCCGGGTACGACCGCAGCTCGTCGGGTACGGCCTCGCCACGGTCGCGCTCGCCACCCCGGTGCTGGTGGCCCGACCCGCGACGCTCGCCTACGCCCCGCTCTACGCGGCCCTCGCCGCCGTGAACGTCGGCTACGCGCGCTGGCGCCGGGACCGGTCGTTCGTCAACGACCTCGCCTTCGTGGCGCAGTGCGGGCTGCTCGGTCTCGTCGTAGCCACGGTCGCCGAGGTGCCGTGGACCAGCGTGGCCGGGGTGACGGTCGTGGTGCTGGGCTACCTGGTCGGCACCATTCTCCACGTCAAGACGATGATCCGGGAGCGGGACAGCGTCCGGTACCGGTGGGTGTCGTGGACCTACCACGCCGTCGCCGCGGTCGCCGCCGTGCTCTGGGCGTCGGTGCCGGTCGCCGTGCTCTTCACGGTGCTGCTGGCCCGGGCGGCCCTGCTCGCCGGGCGCCGGGTCACGCCGAAGCGGGTGGGGCTGGTCGAGACGGCGTGCGCCCTGCTGGTGCTCGCAGCGGTGGTGCTCTGACCCGTCGGTCGACCTGGCCGCCGACCCACTGCCGCCGGGGTGGGCTGGCGCGACGCCGGCAGCGGCATCCACTCGGATACCTTCGTGGATACCCCTCGATCAGTCGGACCTGGACGGTGTCGTCATGCGCTTCCTCTTCCTCCTCGGCAGCTCACGCTCCGGCGGCAACACCGAGCTCCTGGCCCGGCGCGCGGCGGCCTCGTTGCCGGCCGGTGTTGAGCAGCGCTGGCTCCACCTGGCCGACCACCCCCTGACGCCCTTCCGGGACATCCGGCACGACGAGCAGCGCCACCCGCAGCCGACCGGCAACGAGGGGCTGCTGCTGGCGGAGACGCTCGCCGCGACCGACCTGGTGATCGCCTCCCCGCTCTACTGGTACAGCGTCAGCGCCGCCACCAAGCTCTACCTCGACCACTGGTCCGGCTGGCTGCGGACGCCCGGCGTCGACTTCCGGCAACGCATGCGTGGCCGCCGGATGTGGGCGATCAGCGTCCTCAGCAACGAGGACGAGGCTCAGGCGGATCCGCTGGTGGCCACGCTGCGGTTGAGCGCCGACTACCTCGACATGCGGTGGGGTGGCGTGTTGCTCGGCCACGCCAACCGGCCCGGCGAGGTGCTCCACGACACGGTCGCGTTACGCGCCGCCGATGCCTTCTTCGCCCCGGCGCAGCCGGAGCCCGCCGCCCGGGACGGGCGGGTCGCCGAGCCGGCATCCTGCTGACCTCGGGTCATGCCGAACACGCCGCGTCGGTTGGCTCACAAGCCGTTGCGTCCGGCATCCCCACCGGCTAAAACCGGGGAACGATCGCCCGGACCCCCCGGCGACGGTGGCGAGGTGATGGCCGTGGCTCTGATCTCCTATGACGACACCGACTCGGCGGCCTTCGCCGCGACCCGGGAGCTGCCGCGCAGCGGCCTGGACCGCTGGCGGCACGCGGTGCAGCAGCACCTGCGGCCGCGTACCGGCACCACCCTGCTCGACGTCGGAGCCGGCACCGGCGCCTGGGCTGCCGCCTTCACCGACTGGTTCGGCGCCCGGGTGGTGGGGGTGGAGCCCGCAGAAGCGATGCGTTCCCGTGCCACCCACCGACCACTGCTCGGCGGCGACGCCGTCGCGCTGCCGCTGCGCGACTCCATGGCGGACGCCGCGTGGCTGTCCACGATGGTCCACCACCTCGGTGACCTCGACGCGGCGGCGCGCGAGCTGCGCCGGGTGCTCCGGCCGGGCGCGCCGGTGCTGATCCGCTCGCCGTTCCCCGGGCGGCACCAGCGGATCGCCCTGTTCCGTTGGTTCCCGGAGGCGGTGCGGGTCCTGGAGACCTACCCGGACCTGGCCCGGGTGCGCGCGGTGTTCGCCACGGCCGGGTTCACCGTCAGCACCGTCGAGCCGGTCGCGCAGACCACGGCGGCGTCGCTGGCCGAGTTCGCCGAGCGCCTCGACCGCCGGGCCCACACCCCGCTCCAGTTGATCACCGACGAGGAGTACGCCGACGGCCTGGCCCGGCTCCGGGCCGCGGCCGGCGCGGCGACCGGCCCCGTCGTGGACCACCTCGACCTGCTGGTGCTGCGCTGAGTCAACCCGGCAGGGTCGGGTCGCGGTGCCGCAGGTAGTCGTGCAGCGCCGCCGAGGCGCGCAGCCGCCGCAGGCTGCGCCGGTGCAGCTCCTGCTCCCGCTTGGCCAGCTCCGCGTGGACCCGCTGGGCGCTGCCGGTGGTGCGCATCTCGTCGAGCACGGCCGCGATGATGTCGAACGGGTACGCTCCCCGGCGCAGCAGCGCGACGACCTGCGCGGCACGCAGCTCGGCCGCGTCGTACACCCGGTAGCCGGTGCCGCGCTCGCGGACCGGCCGGAGCAGGCCGCGCTGCTCCCACAGCCGTAGCTGCGGGGTGTGCACGCCGACCAGGTCGGCGACCTCACCGATGCGGACCCCGCGCCGGGGCGCCGGCAGGACGGCAGCCGGACTGGTCACCACGGTCTCGAACGCACCGAGCACCCGCCGGATGTCGGCCCGTTCGCGGTCCAGCTCGGCGTGGCCGGCGTCGAGCGCCGCCAGCGCCGCCGCCAGGTCGCCCTGGTGCACCGCGACCATGACCTCCCGGGTACGCGCCCAGCCGTGTCCCTCGGCCATCCGCCGGACAACAGCCAGCGCCCGCACGTGGTCGGCGGTGAAGACGCGGTAGCCGGCGGGGGTGCGCTCGACCGGTGGCAGCACACCGAGGTCGACGTAGTTGCGGACCTGCTGGACGGAGATGCCGGCCGTCGCCGCGACCTCCGCCCCCCGCCACCGTCCCGTCTCCCCCACCGGGCCACCCTATCCCTCTCCACGTGGTTTGAGACTTTCCCCCCTGCTTCGGGCAGTGGCAGCCGGTCAACGACATGAAACCCTCCACGGGCACTTCAATGAGACGATTGAACGCGGCCTGGCCTCCGTAGATGCAATCGGGCGGGACGCCGCCCACAATCTCGCGAAGGGTTCGCATGCAGCAGCCAGCACGCTCCGCCGCCGACAGTCACGACATGATCGAGGTACGCGGAGCCCGGGAGAACAACCTCGCCTCCGTCTCGGTCGACATCCCCAAGCGCCGGCTGACCGTCTTCACCGGGGTCTCCGGCTCCGGGAAGTCCTCCCTGGTCTTCGGGACCATCGCCGCCGAGTCGCAGCGAATGATCAACGAGACCTACAGCGCCTTCCTCCAGTCGTTCATGCCGAACCTGAGCCGCCCCGACGTCGACTCGCTGCGCAACCTGAGCGCGGCCATCGTCGTCGACCAGGAGCGGATGGGCGCGAACTCGCGCTCCACCGTAGGCACCGCCACCGACGCGTACGCGATGCTCCGGATCATCTTCAGCCGGCTCGGCACCCCGCACGCGGGTGGGGCCGGCGCGTTCAGCTTCAACCTGGCCGAAGGCATGTGCCCGACCTGCGAGGGCCTCGGGCGGGTTTCCGACCTCGACGTCGACGAACTGGTCGACGTGGAGCGTTCGCTCAACGACGGCGCGATCAGGGTGCCCAACTTCGCTGTCGACTCGTGGTACTGGCAGACCATCGTCAACTCCGGGTTGTTCGACCCTGACACCAAGCTCCAGGACTACACGCCGCAACAGTGGGAGGACTTCCTCCACAAGCCGTCCACCAAGATCAAGGTGGGCAGCAACAACTGGACGTACGAGGGCCTGGTGGTCAAGGTACGCCGGCTCTACCTGGCCAAGGACCGCGAGTCGATGCAGGCGCACATCCGTGCGTTCGTCGACCGGGCGGTCACCTTCACCACCTGCGCCGACTGCGGCGGCGCCCGGCTCAACGCGGCGGCGCTGTCCGCTCGGATCGACGGGCGCAACATCGCGGAATGCTCGGCGATGCAGATCAGCGACCTGGCCGGGTTCGTCCGCGCGATCGGCGAACCGTCGGTCGCCCCGCTGGTCGGCAACCTGTGCGACCTGCTCGACTCGCTGGTCGAGATCGGCCTGGGCTACCTCAGCCTGGACCGCGAGTCCGCCACCCTCTCCGGCGGCGAGGCGCAGCGGGTGAAGATGGTCCGGCACCTCGGCTCCAGCCTCTCCGACGTCACGTACGTCTTCGACGAACCGACCGTGGGCCTGCACCCGCACGACATCGCCCGGATGAACGACCTGCTGCTGCGCCTGCGCGACAAGGGCAACACGGTGCTGGTCGTCGAGCACAAGCCCGAGACGATCGCGATCGCCGACCACGTGGTCGACCTCGGGCCCGGGGCCGGCACGGCCGGCGGCCGGATCTGCTTCACCGGTGATGTCGCCGGCCTGCGCCGCTGCGACACCCTCACCGGCCGGCACCTCGACCACCGGGTACGCCTGCGCGAGCACGTCCGCCGGCCGTCCGGCCAACTGTCGATCCGCAACGCCGACCTGCACAACCTGCGGGACGTCAGCGTCGACATCCCGCTCGGGGTGCTGACCGTGGTGACCGGGGTGGCCGGCTCCGGCAAGAGTTCACTGATCCACGGCTCGCTGCACCGCCGCGACGGCGTGGTGGTCGTCGACCAGTCCCCGATCCGGGGCTCCCGGCGCAGCAACCCGGCCACCTACACCGGTCTGCTGGACCCGATCCGCACCGCCTTCGCCAAGGCCAACGGGGTCAAGGCGGCGCTGTTCAGCGCCAACTCCGAGGGCGCCTGCCAGACCTGCAAGGGCATCGGCCTGGTCTACACCGACCTGGCGATGATGGCCGGTGTCGCCTCGGTCTGCGAGCAGTGCGAGGGGCGGCGCTTCACCGACGAGGTGCTCACCTACCGGCTGCGGGGCAGGAACATCAGCGAGGTGCTCGCGATGTCCGCCTCGGAGGCCCGGGACTTCTTCCCCGGCGGCCCCGCCCGGGCGATCCTCGACCGGCTGGTCGACGTCGGGCTCAGCTACCTCACCCTGGGCCAGCCGCTCAACACGCTCTCCGGCGGCGAACGGCAACGCCTCAAGCTGGCCATCCGGATGGCCGACAGCGGCAGCACCTACGTGCTGGACGAGCCGACCACCGGCCTGCACCTGGCCGACGTGGACCAGTTGCTCGCCCTGCTGGACCGTCTCGTCGACGCCGGCAACACCGTCGTCGTGATCGAGCACCACCAGGCGGTCATGGCGCACGCCGACTGGCTGATCGACCTCGGTCCGGGGGCGGGGCACGACGGCGGCCGGATCGTCTTCACCGGCACGCCGGCCGACCTGATCGCCCGCGGCGACACGCTGACGGCCCGCCACCTGTGCGAGTACGTGGACCGCTGAAGTCGCCCGCCGGACGGTCCCGTCCGGCTCAAGGAAGCACAGCGGCCGGTCGTCCAGGTCAAGGGAACACAGCGGCCGGTCGTCCGGGTCACCGAGTCACCGAGCCCGCGCGGGCGCACCCCCTGCCGGGGTGCGGCCGCGCGGACGGCCGGTGGCGGGCGGCGGACGGACGCGGGCGGCCGGTGGCGGCGGTGGGCGACGTCAGGTGAGGCGACGCAGCCAGCGACGCTGCCAGGGCGTCTCCACCGCCCGTGGCCGGTAGTTGGCGCGTACCCAGTCCACCGCCCGCTCGGCCGGCAACCCGTCGAGGATCGCCAGCGCCGCCAGCGCCGTTCCCGTACGCCCGGTGCCGCCCCGGCAGGCCACCTCCACCCGCTCGCCGTCGTGGGCGCGGCGTAACGCCTCGGTCAGCGCCTCGATCGCGTCCACCCGGTCGACCGGTATCCAGAAGTCGGGCCACCGGATCCGCCGGTGCGGCCAGGCGGGCACCGGCCCGGGCGCCAGCAGGAGGGCGAAGTCGGCGGGCGAAGCCTCGTCCGCGATCCGCCGTCCCCGCACCCTCGCCCCACTCGGCAACACGACAACACCCGCCACCTCACCCCACATCCCCCCATCCTTCCACCCCACCCGCCCCACCCCGGCCCCCTATGCGTTGATCATGAGGTTAGCGGCGATGTCGATCTCCGCTGGTGCCGCCAACCTCATGATCACCGAGGTGTGGGAGTTTGGGGCGGGCGCGCAGGTGGGCGCGTTCGCCCTGCCTGCCGAAGAGGCTGAGGAACTCGACCGGCTCGGCGTCGGCCGACCCGAACCAGTGCGGCACGCGGGTGTCGAACTCCGCCGCCTCCCCCGGCGTGAGCACGAGGTCCTGGTCGCCGAGGACCACCCGCAGTCGCCCGTTGAGGACGTAGAGCCACTCGTAGCCCTCGTGGGTCTGCGGATCGGGCTCTGCCCGGCGAGCGTCACCCGGGATCACCAGCTTGTACGCCTGGATGCCGCCGGGCCGGCGGGTCAGGGGCAGCATGGTCATCCCGTGGCGGGTGACCGGCCGTAGGTGGATGCGCGGGTCGCCGGTGGATGGGGCGTCGACGAGTTCGTCGAGCGTGACGCCGTGTGCCCTGGCCAGCGGAAGCAGCAGTTCGAGGGTCGGCCGGCGGACACCCGCCTCCAACCGGGAAAGCGTGCTCACCGAGATGCCGGTCGCCGCCGACAGGTCGGCCAGGGTGGTTTCCCGCTGTCGGCGCAGCGCGCGCAGCCGGGGTCCGACCGCCCCGAGCGCCTGGTCGAGGTCGTTGTCCATGCCGCCAGTTTGCCACTACGGCAACAATGTTTGCCACCATGGCCGCCACCCGCGCATCGTGGTCGCAGGAGGTGGTCATGGTGACCGATCAGTTGGACGGCAGCTACGACGTGGTGGTGATCGGAGGTGGCGCCGCGGGATTGAGCGGTGCGCTGACACTGGCCCGGGCCCGGCGGAAGGTGGTGGTGATCGACGCGGGCGCCCCGCGCAACGCTCCGGCCGGAGGCGTACACGGACTGCTGGCCCGTGAGGGGATCCGGCCGGCCGAGCTGCTGGACCGCGGCCGGGCGGAGGTCCGTGGCTACGGCGGCCGGGTGGTGACCGGCGAGGTCCGCGCCGTGGCTCGCGCCGACGGCGGGTTCGCGGTGACGCTGGGCGACAGCCGGACGGTGCTCGCGCGGCGGCTGCTGGTGGCCACCGGGCTGGTGGACGAACTGCCGGACGTCGCGGGACTGCGGGCCCGGTGGGGCAGGGACGTCCTGCACTGCCCGTACTGCCACGGCTGGGAGGTCCGCGACCGGGCCATCGGCGTGCTGGCGAGCGGGCCGATGTCGGTACACCAGGCGTTGCTGTTCCGGCAGTGGAGCGCCGACATCACGTACTTCTCCCACACCGGGCCACCCCGCACCGAGGAGCAGGCGGAGCAGCTCGCGGCCCGGGGCATCCGCGTGGTGGACGGCGAGGTGGCGTCCCTGGAGATCGTCGGGGACCGCCTCGCCGGCGTACGGCTGGGCGACGGCACGGTGGTCAGCCGCGAGGTGCTGGCCGTCTCGTCACGGATGGTGGCGCGCGCCGGTTTCCTCGCGGCGCTCGGGCTACGACCGGTGGAACATCCGGCGGGGGTTGGCGAGCACGTCCCGTCCGACGCGACGGGCCGCACCGACGTGCCCGGGGTGTGGGTCGCCGGCAACGTCACCGATCCGGCCGCCCAGGTCGGTGCCGCCGCGGCGGCCGGCGCGTTCGTGGCGGCCCAGGTCAACGCCGATCTGGTCGCCGAGGACACGCGACAGGCGGTCGCCGTCCACCGCGACCCGTTCTCCGCGAGGTCGGAGGCGGAGATCTGCGAACTGGTGGCAGGCGACCACCGTCACGGCCTGTAACCTCGCGCTGGGCCACCGGCGGACCACCACCCCGCGAAGGAAGGTCACGGTCCGTATCCCGGGACGGTTGGCGGATGACCCGTCGCGGGTGGTAGCAACAGGGAGCCACCAGCACAATCGAAGGGACGTGTCGGCATGCCGGAGACCGTGGAGACGGTGTTCACCAGCGTGGTCGCCCGCAATCCGGGGGAGCCGGAGTTCCACCAGGCGGTACGCGAGGTGCTGGAGAGCATCGGCCCGGCGCTTGCCCGGCACCCCGAGTACACCGAGGCACGGATCATCGAGCGGATCTGCGAGCCGGAGCGGCAGGTCATCTTCCGGGTGCCGTGGGAGGACGACCGTGGCCGGATCCAGGTCAACCGGGGCTTCCGGGTGGAGTTCAACAGCGCGCTCGGCCCGTTCAAGGGCGGGCTGCGCTTCCACCCGTCGGTCTACCTCGGGATCGTGAAGTTCCTCGGCTTCGAGCAGATCTTCAAGAACGCGTTGACCGGGCTGCCGATCGGCGGTGGCAAGGGCGGCGCGGACTTCGACCCGAAGGGGCGTTCGGACCGGGAGGTGATGCGGTTCTGCCAGAGCTTCATGACCGAGCTGTACCGGCACATCGGCGCGGAGACCGACGTGCCGGCCGGGGACATCGGCGTCGGCGCCCGGGAGATCGGCTACCTGTTCGGCCAGTACAAGCGGATCACCAACCGGTACGAGTCGGGGGTGATCACCGGCAAGGGCCTGGCGTACGGGGGCGCGCAGGTGCGCCGGGAGGCGACCGGCTACGGGGCGGTCTTCTTCGCCGACGAGATGCTCCGCCAGACCCGGGACAGCCTGGACGGCAAGCGGGTGGTGGTCTCCGGCTCCGGCAACGTGGCGATCTACGCGATCGAGAAGGTGCACCAGCTCGGCGGGCGGGTGGTCGCCTGCTCCGACTCGTCCGGCTACCTGCTGGACGAGAAGGGCATCGACCTGGAGCTGCTGCGGGAGCTGAAGGAGCAGCGCCGGGCCCGGCTCGACGACTACGCCCGGCACGTGCCGCACGCGGTGGCGGTCTCCGGCCGTACCGTCTGGGAGGTGCCCTGCGAGCTGGCGCTGCCGTGCGCGACGCAGAACGAGATCGGCGGCGCGGAGGCCGCGGCCCTCGTGGCCGGCGGCTGCGTCGCGGTGGTGGAGGGCGCGAACATGCCCACCACGCCGGAGGCGGTACGCATCCTCGGCCGGGCCGGGGTGCGCTTCGCGCCGGGCAAGGCGGCCAACGCCGGCGGGGTGGCGGTGAGCGCGCTGGAGATGCAGCAGAACGCCAGCCGGAGCTCGTGGACGTTCGCCGACTCGGAGCAGCGGCTGCGCGGGATCATGCGGGACGTCCATGACCGCTGCTGGGCCACCGCCGAGGAATACGGGCTGCCCGGCGACTACGTTGCCGGGGCGAACATCGACGGGTTCCGCCGGGTGGCGGAGGCGATGCTGGCGCACGGCCTGATCTGACCGGGCGGGCCGCCGCGTCAGCGGCCCGCCCGCCGGCCGGGCGGGCGGCGCGTGGCGCCACCCGGCCGGCGGCTCAGAAGCTGCTGACCAGCTTCACGAAGGCCTCGTCGATCATGGCAGGATTCCTGGCGTCGAACGCCTTGCCCGACGATGCCTTGGCGATCCGGTCCAGCGTGGCGAAGTCCGACTCACCGTCGAAGGCGATGCAGAAGACCTTGACCGGACGGTCCGGATCCAGGGTGACGTCGGCGAGCAGCCGGGCCAGGTCGTTGTCCCGGGGGTACTCGTTCTTGCCGTCGGTCAGCACGACGACGGCATTGATCCGGTCCGGGTCGTACCGGTCGAGCAGCTGCCGGTGGGCGGCCCGGATCGTCGCGTAGAGCGCGGTTTCCCCCGCGACGTGCAGACCGGCGATCCGGCTGTTGATCCGATTCTGGTCGAAGTCGCCGAGCCGGACCTCCTCCTGATACGGGCTCTTGAGCCGCTTCTTCGTCTCGGAGGAGAACGACCAGAGGCCGACCCGGTCCTCGGAGTTGAGCAGCTTGAGCCCCTTGGTCGCCGCCGCGGCGGCGACCTGGAAGCGGGTGCTGTCGCCGATCGGGGCCTCCATCGACCCGGAGGTGTCCAGCGCGATCAGGATGTTGGCCTTCTTGCGCAGCGTGCTCCAGCCGCCCAGCATCGCCTTGACCACTGCCGGATTCGGCGGCGCGAAGTAGTCGAGCCCGCCGGTGGGCTCGGTGCCGACGCTGGCGAGCAGCTCCGCCGAGGCCCCGCGTTTGTGGTCCCGGAAGCCGAGACGGGCGAAGCTCGCCTGCTGGGCGTCCTCGGTCAGGAACTTCAGGAAGTCGTCCGCCGCCGCACGCTGCCGCTCGTCGGCGGAGGGAAGCACCACGAACGGGTGGTCCAGGTTGAAGGTGCCCTCCTTCGGGTGGACGGCGACCAGCGGGACCTTGGGCCGGGAGCCCCGATCCTGGCCCTCCTGACGCGGGCTCAGTCCGCCCTCGTTGTAGAGGTGGACCAGTTCCTCCTGCATGACGATGGCGCTCATGTCGCCCGTGCTGGCGCCACCGCCGGCCAGGTCGGCCTCGGCGAGGTCACGCAGCAGCTCCACCGAGTCGTCGCTGTAGTGCGACACGTTGGCCTCGATCCGCCGGACGAACTGGGTCACCTTCGGGTCCGCCAGGTCGGAGCGGGTCAGGTCGCTGGAGCGGTTCGCCGCGGCGTAGTAGGTGGCGATGGTCGCCGCCAGACCGGAGGTGGAGAGGTTCGGGTTGTCCTTGCCGAAGGTGAAGCGGCCCCACTCCGGCTTGCCGAACGCCGTCCAGCCCGTCCGCCCGGAGAGGCCGAGGATCTGCCCCCAGCCCAGCGGCCCCTTCTGGCGTACCAGCTCGCCCTTGGGCTGCGGCATCGCGATGACCAACGGGCTGTTGGCGATCGACGGGTACTGGCCCGGGGTCTGCGGCGGCCGCCCGGCGGCCTGGTCGAGCAACTGGAGCTGACCGGTCCACAGGCTCGACGTCGGCAGCCAGACCTGCGGCTCCGGCAGGCCGGTGCCGCTCCAGCCGGCGGCCAGCGTCTCGGCGGCCTGGCCCGAGTTCAGGGCGCTGACGTGCACCTGGGCACAGCCGCCGCCGTCGAGCGACCGGTCGCCGCTGTTGTACCGCTCGGCCAGCTCGACCAGCAGCGCCGCCTTCTCGGTCGAGGAGTTGACGTCCAGCCTGGTGGCACAGTCGGCGCGGGGCCGGTCGGCGCCCGCGTCCCGCTGCCGGACGAACACGAACGTGCCGGCGATGACCAGCAGCCCCGCGGTGACGGCGGCGGTGTACGGCAACCACTGTCGCGTGCTCGACGGGACTGGAGCCATGTGGACGTCCTCCTCGGCGGTCAACTGATGGCAGTCAACCTATCTGTGCGGTGCCACCGGCGGCGCCGGGCCCGGCGCTCCCGGGTCAGGGGTGGTCGGACCGGTCGCCGAATGCCGACGCGAGCAGCAGTCGGACCAGGTAGACCACGATGAACGTGATCGCCCCGGTCGCCGCGGCCACGTCCGCCGCGCTCGACGCGACGTAGCCGGCAGCGGCGCCGACCGAGCCGAGGAAGATCGCGATCGAGATGCCTCCGGCGTCGACCGACTCACGGCCGAGCCGCCGCCCCCAGCCCTCGCCCGCCGGGGCGGACGGCACGACGGCAGTATCGGGCGCGGGTGTCACAGGCCCGTACAGCGACGGTGTCGCCAGGGCCGCCGGGGCTTCCGGCGCTGTCAGGGCTGTCGGTGCTGCCGGCGGGGCTTCCGGCGCTGTCTGCGGGGCTTTCGGCGCTGTCTGCGGGCTTTCGGCGCTGTCTGCGGGCTTTCGGCGGAGCGGGACGGGGCAACGGCAACGGCTGGTTCGGCGTCGGCGCGCCGGCGGTCTCGTTACCCAACTGGAGCACGGTCTCCCGGCGGAGCGGACCGGTCGCCCCGACGTCCTGCCCGAGCAGCCGCATCAGCGCGTGCTCGGCCTCCGGCCGGTCCGCCGGATCCTTGGCCAAACACTGCCGGATCAGCTCGTCCAGGCCGGGGGGAAGCGGGGGCAGGTCGGGCGGGTCGTTCAACACCCGGTGCATCACCGCGAAGAGTGAGTCACTGCCGAACGGTGGCCGGCCACCGGCGGCGAACGCGATCGTGGCGGCCCAGGCGAAGACGTCGCAGGGTGGCCCGACCGAATCGTTGCGGAACCGCTCCGGGGCCATGTAGGCGGTGGTCCCCATCACCCGGCTGGTCACCGTCTCGGTGACGCCGATGGCACGGGCGATGCCAAAGTCGATCACCCGGGGGCCGTCCCGGCCGAGCACCACGTTGTCCGGTTTCAGATCGCAGTGCACGACGTCCGAACGGTGGATCGCGGCGAGTGCGGTGGCGGTGCCGACGGCCAGCCGGTGCAGCGCGTTGCCGGCGACCGGGCCGTGCTCGCGGACGTGCCGGTAGAGGGTGGGGCCCTCGATGAACTCGCTGACCACATAGGGCCGCTCGCCGTCCACATCGGCGAAGAGCACCTGCGCCGTACAGAACGGAACGACGCGGCGCGCCGCTGCGATCTCCTTCATGAACTGCGACCGGGCCCGGGCGTCGCTCAGGTCCATGTTGATCATCTTGACCGCCACCTGGTGGCCCTGGTCGTCCTCGCCGAGATAGACCACGCCCTGGCCGCCCGCGCCCAGCCGGCCGACCAGCCGGTAGGGACCGGCGGCCACCGGGTCGTGCGTCCACAGCGGCGCCAGCCCCGGCACCGGCGCGCCGGCCAGTCCTGTCATCCCGACTCCATCGATGTCGTGTCCCGGCCCCCCGGCGGCGGAGGACACCGTCATGGTGCCATGTCACCGCCGGCCGGCCGAGAGGTGCTCGGCCGGCTCCCGGTCAGGCAGTCGGTCTGCCGGCCCACGTCGCTCCACCCCCGACGAGCACGGCCGGGTGCGGCGGGCAACCGGGACGAGTTGGCGCCCGTCGGACACGTCCGACGGGCGCCAACTGTTTCGCGGTTTCCGGGCCCTGCCCGGAGGGGGTTCACCGTCAGCGCGCGGCTCCGACCCCGAAGCGGTGGCGCTTGCGCCAGACCAGCGACAGCAGCAGGAGCACCGCACCGGCACCGACGAGGCCGCCGCCGAACTTCAACGGGGTGCTCATGCTGTCACCCGTGACGGGCAGCGGCGCCTGGTGCTTCTTGAGCACGGTCAGCGTCGCGGTCGCCACCTGGTCCGGCGTCTCGCCGACGGCCCGGAAGGTGTACGTGCCGGGCTCACGCGGCGTGTAGGTCGAGCGGTGCTCGCCGTCGCCGTCGGCCACGACCTCCCAGCGCGTCGGGTTCGGCTGCGGGGCCCGCTGGAACGAGACCGGCGCCATCGCGACCGTCTCGCCGTTGCTGCGGCGTGCCTGGTCGGCGCCCGGTACGGCGGCGGCGAGCGGCGACGTGCTGACGGTGATGGTAACCGTCCCGCCCGGCGTCCAGTCGCTGCCGATCAGGGTGGCGGTCTGGCCGACCACGACGGTCGGCGGGCTCACCGCGAGGGTCGCGGGCCCCGGCGCGTAGGGCGGTGGTTGGGGCGTACCGGTCCCGGGCGTCGGCTGCGGTTGCGCCGCCCCCGCTGCGGTCGGCGCGGCCAGCACGGCCAGGCCGACCGTGAGCGCCATGATGATGCGGGATAGCCGCATGATTGGTTCCCTCCTACTGGTCACAGCTTGGTGCGGAAACAACTTGGGTGGTCCATGGGGTGGCGGTGGGGGTCAGCCACAATTCGGCGGTGCCGACCCCGGTGGTCGCCGTCAGCACGGTGACCTCCAAGGTGCGGGAGGCCCCCGGGCCGACCTCGGCGTTCGCGGTGGTCACCTGACGGCGCCGCTCGGTGCCGCTGCCCACCGCCGTCTCGGCGCCGTCCAGGCGGGCGGTGAGCACCGCCCCGCCGGCCGGGCTGTGCACCGACACCAACGTGCGGACGGTGTACGGGTCGCCGGCCAGACCGAGGCCGAGGACCGACTCGCTGAGACCCGACTTCGGCGCCGTCGAGCGCAGGATGACCCGGAGCCGGAGCTCCCGGCGCCCGTCAGGCCGGCAGTCGCCGACCGCCAGGGTCGCCGAGGGCCGGAGGTAGTAGCCGAGCTTCGCGCCGCTGCCGTCGTTGAGGAACACCCCGACCGTCGGCACGCTGTCCTTTTCCGGAAGCACCCCGGCCATCCGGCTCTCGCCGATCGTCCGTTGTTCCTCGGTTCGGGCACTCCAGAACAATATCCGGCGTTCAGTGACAGCACGGTCAAATGCGGACAACAGGGCCTTCGGGTCTACATTCTTCGTGACCAGTGCGTCGAACACGGCGGCGGCGGAGGCGGCGAAGAAGGCGTCCTGCTTCGCGTTGTCCATCCGCTGGTAGCTGTCGCTGAGCACCGTCTGCACGACCTTCTCGGCGGCCAGCGGCACGCCGCCGGGCACCATCACCGGACCGGTGGCCTTCAGCAGGTACGACAGCACCACCGGGTCGACGGCGAGCACACCGTCCACGGTGGTTCCCGTACGCCGCCGGAACATCTCCCGGTAGAGAGCGGCGGCGGTCGGGAAGTGCGGAGTGAGGTTGACGTCCGCCGGATAGATCCCGGGCAGGTCGGCCCAGAGGGCGCGCACCTGCGCGGGCACCTTCAGCGGCGGCTGGAACCGGCCCAGCGCGCTGCTGGTCCCCTGCCGTCCCATCCGGACCCGACCGTCGGCCGCGTGGATGGCGGCGTACGCGCCGATCATGCCGCCGGTGGCGCGCAGCTCGGCGGGGTTCTGGGAGACCACCAGGTAGGTCCGGGGGCCGTCGGCGCCCAGCAGCGACGGAAGCAGCCGGCTGGCCTGGTCCGCGGCGGCGGTCAGGCCGGCCAGCCGGCCGATCTCGCCCCGCAGGTCGGCGAGCGCCTGCCGGACCTGCCCGGCCAGACCGTCGGTGGGTACCGTCGCGAGGCTGTCCCGGGTGCCCTGCACCGTGGCGTTGACCGTCGTCAGCTCGGACGACAGCGTCCGCAGCCGGGCCACGTCCAGCCGCCCGCCCGTGGGCACCAGGCTGGTCAGGTCGGCGCGTAGCAGCGGCGGGAAGGCCCGCCGGGCCAGGTCGTCGATCGCCACCGAGATCTGCCGGACGGCTGCCAGGTTGTCCCCCGCGTACGGGGTGTGCCGGCCGACCCACCAGCCGGGATCGCCGGTCGCCGCCCGGGCGCTGCCGGCCTGCTCCTGGAGCGCGGCCAGGGTGCGCTGCGCCCTGGCGGTGTCGCCGCCGACCACCTGGGCGCTGAGCTCCCGGGCCAGGCCGGCGGCGTTGAGCAGGTGGGCGCGGGCCTGCCAGCCCCGGAAGCCCACCCAGCCGCCGGTCAGCAGCAGCAGCGAACCCACCACGAGGGTGGCGAGCAGGGCCCGGCGCAGCTGCCGTCGCCGGCGGGAACGACCACGCCGTCGACGCCGTCTCGCGCTCTCCGTCACACCACACGTCCTTCCTGGAAACGGACGGCGGACCTCATTCCGTTGCCGTTCCGCACTGCTAACGATCGTTTTCCCCTGGAGATGACGCAGTTGCCCCGAATGCGAGGCTCACTCGCGGCTCACCGGACGCCGGCCGCCTCGTGCAGCAGCCGTTCGATCCGGTCCACGCCCGCCGACATCGACATCTCCCGCAGGTACGCCTCCCGGCCGCGCCGGCCCATGTCGGCCCGGGCGGCCGGCGGAATGGTGGCGGCCAGCCAGAACCGGTCGGCCAGGCTCGCCCAGTCCTCCGGCGGGCAGGAGAGCCCCGCCCGCGCCCGCTCCACCATCTCGGCGGTGTCGCCGCCGGCGGAGGCCACCACGGGTACGGCGCAGGAGAACGCCGCCTGGAGCTTCGCCGGCAGGGTGCTGCGCAGCTCGGGCAGATCCCGCAGCATGACGAGCTGGTAGTCGGCGGCGGCGTACAGGTCCGGCATGTCCAGTGGGGACCGCCGCTCGACGAAGCGCACGTTCTCGGTGCGCAGTTCGGCGGCGAGCCCCCGCACCCGCCGCTCGTCCGCACCCGAGCCCACCAGTACGAGGTCCACCGTGTGGTCCAGCGCCGCCGCTGCCCGTACCGCCGTTTCCAGGCCCTGCCGGGCGCCGATGGTGCCGGCGTACATCACCACGCAGCGCTCGTCGCGCCGGACCAGCCGGTGGGCCGCGCGGCTGGGCCGGGCGGGATGGAAGATCCGCTCGTCGGTCCAGTTGAGCACCACCCGCACCCGGGCCGGGTCGGCGCCAGCGGCGACGACCCGCTCACGTAGCGACGGCGCGGCGACCGCGATCCCGTCGGCGACCCGGTAGGCACGTGCCATCGCGGCGGTGACCCGTCCGGCCCACCGCCCGTTCTCGGCCCCGACCGGCTCGTCCTCCGCCCAGACGTCCTGCACGTGCACGACGGTCGGCACCCGGCCCAGCACGCGGAGCAGGCCCGCCGCGGCGAACGCGTTCGCCGGCGGCAGGTGGACGTAGAGGGCGTCGACGTCGGCCAGGAACGACCGCCCGGTCAGCGTCGCGCTGCCGGCGAACGACAGGTGCCCGGCCATCCGGCTGCGGACCGACCCCTCGCCTGCGGAGTAGCGCGGCACCCGCCGGACGGTCAGCCGCTCGCTGCGGGTCTCGTACCGCCAGCGCTGCCGCCAGCCCGGATAGACATGGCCGCCGGGATAGTCGGGGAAGCCGGTCAGCACCTTCACCTCGTGCCCCCGGCCGACGAGTTCCTCGGCGAGGCTGCCCGGGATGAACGCCGGCTCGGGCGGGAAGTGGTACGACAGGATCCCGATCCTCACCGACCCGCCTCCGTCCCGACGGGACGGATCGGCGCGGCACCGTGTCGTGGACGCGTTCGGCCCGCGTACGATGCCGACATCCCCTCCATGCCCGGCCGGCACCGACGGCCGGCGGCCGGCGCGGCGCCACCGTCCGCGACGGCACCGACGAGAGGGGTCCGCATGGTCGACCGGGTGTTGTTCGTCTGCCACGCCAACCTGTGCCGCTCACCGATGGCCGAGTACATCGCCCGCCGTCTGCTGGCCGGGCGTGCGGTGACGGTCGCCAGCGCGGGCACGGACGCCGTCGACGGCCTGCCGATGCACCCGTACGCGGCGGAGTTGGCCGCGGGGGCCGGCGGGGACCCCGCCGACTTCCGCTGCCGCAGGTTGCGTCCGGAACACCTGGTCGGGGCGACGCTGGTGCTGACGGCGACGCGGCGCCAACGCTCGGTGTGCACCGCGCTCGCGCCGGCCGCGCTGCACCGGATGTTCACCCTGCGCCAGTTCGGCCGGTTGGCCGCAGCCGCCGGCCCGACGACGGATCCCGCCGACGGGCCCCTGCGGGCCGCGGTCGAGGCCGCCGCCCGCGCCCGGGGCGGCTGCAACCCGCCACCGGGGACGCGGACGATCTGCGGGACCCGATCGGCGGGACGTCCGCCGACTTCCGACGCTGCGCGGAGGAGATCGAACGTTCGATGCGACCCCTCGCGGCGCTCATCGGGACAGCCGGGTGAGTTCCTGCGTACGGTCGCTGACGACGTCATCGATCCGCTCCGCGTGCCGGGCGGCCGGGGCCCGGTCGGCCGGCACGTCCGGAGTCGCGGTCGCGGCGACCACCCGGTAGGCCTCGTACTGGTACGCCTCCGCCTTGGCCACCTTGGCCATGTTCAGCACGCAGCCGAGCAGTCGGACGGAGACCGAGTTCAGGGCGCGGGCGGCCTGGGCCACCTGGCTGCGCGAGGTGCGGCCCTGCTGGGAGACCAGGAGCGCACCGTCGGCCTGCACGGCCACCACCACGCCGTCGGTCACGGCCAGCAGCGGGGCGGTGTCGATGATGACGATGTCCGCCGACTCCCGCAGGGCGAGCAGCAGGTCCGCCATCGCCTTGGAGCCGAGCAGCTCGCTGGGGTTGGGCGGCGCCGAGCCGCTCGGGAGCACCAGCAGGGACTTGTCGCCCCAGCGCTGCACCACGTCGCCGACCTGTACGTCGCCGACCAGTACGTCGGTGAGCCCGATGCCGGCGTCGAGGCCCAGATAGTCGGCGACCTTCGGCCGGCGCAGGTCGGCGTCGACCAGCAGCACCCGCCAGCCGGCCTCGGCCAGGGCGATCGCCAGGTTGCAGGAGAGCGTGGTCTTGCCCTCGCCCTGCAGGGCGCTGGTCACCGCGATCACCCGGGCGGGCTCGTGCACGTCCACGAAGCGCAGGTTGGTGCGCAGCTTGCGGACCGCCTCGGCGCGGGCGGAGTTCGCCGCCTCGCCGATGATCAACGGCTCCGACTTCGCCGTGCTCTCGAAGGGGATCTCGCCGAGCAGCGGACTGCCGGTGGTGCGCCGGAGGCCTGCGGCGTCGCGCAGGCGGACGTCGGCGACGCCGCGCAGGATCGCCAGCCCCACGCCGGCGAGCAGACCGAGCAGCGTCCCGACGGCGAAGTTGCGCACCGGCTGCGGCGACACGGGCGTCGGGGTGACCCGGGGCCCGCTGACCACCTCGATCCTGATCGGGCCGGCCTTGCCGTCCTGGGTCGTCTCCACCTTCTGCACCAGCTCGACGAATTTCGTGGAGAGCAGTTCGGTGACCTTCAGGGCGCGGTTCTGGTCCGTGTCGGTCACCGACGCGCGTAGCAGCACGGTGCCGGTCTCGGTGGAGGTGCTGACCCGACGCTGGATCTCCTCGGCGGTGAGGCCGACCGGGTTCTCGGCGACCACGCTCTGCGCGAGGCGGTCGCTGGTCAGCAGCTCGGCATAGGACTTGACGCGCTGTTGGAGGAAGAGGCCGCCCTGATAGGCGTCCGTGACGCCCTGGCTGGGCGTGGTGACGAAGAAAGTCACCGACGCGACGTACCGGGGCTGTGCCCGGACGGTGACGAGGGCGGTGACGCCGAGCGCGACCATGACCGTGAGGAGCACGATCCACCAGTGCCGGCGCACGAGGCGGAGTTGGCGGTACAGGTCCATCAGGCGCGCCTCCGTACCAGGCCGGTAACGCCAAAGAACTTCACGAAAACCCCCAAGGTCGACTTAATCTCGTGAAACCATTAAAGCGACTCATACGCCCTATGTCCCGAGTTACGTACTTTCACCCCTTGACATCTGCGCCCGACCCACCACCGGACAAACGGGCGTACGCCGTCCGGGGTGGCGGGGTGAGCCCGACCGGAGGTGACATCGCCGGCAATCACCCGTCCCGGCTCGCCGGTCACGGCGCTGCTGGATAGGGTCGGGGACGGTGTGCCGGGAAGCCTGGTCGGCGTCGACCTGTGCTGCCCGAGACCCGAGGTGACCCCGCGCATGACGCCCCGCACCCCGCACACCGACCACTCCCGCTCGCCCCGGCGGTTCTTCTCGCGTACGTCCTGGCCGGAGGCCCGGTTCCTGGCCGACGTGCTGCGCACCGAGACCGTCGGCGGCGGTCTCCTGCTGCTCGGCGCGGTGATCGCGCTGATCTGGGCCAACTCGCCCTGGGAGTCCGCCTACACCGCCCTCGGGGCGTGGGTGCCCTGGCCGGGCGGGGCGGGCCTGCACCTGGACCTGGACCTGGCCGCCTGGGCCGGCGACGGCCTGCTGGCGATCTTCTTCTTCGTCGTCGGGCTGGAGCTCAAGCGCGAGTTCGTCGCCGGCGAGCTGCGCGACCCGCGCCGGG
Source organism: Micromonospora peucetia (assembly GCF_900091625.1). NCBI lineage: Bacteria > Bacillati > Actinomycetota > Actinomycetes > Micromonosporales > Micromonosporaceae > Micromonospora > Micromonospora peucetia. The sequence continues at coordinate 5,179,200 of NZ_FMIC01000002.1, read as the reverse complement.
CAGCGCTACCGGTGGTCGCGGCGATCGGCGGCATGGCGGCGCCCGCCCTGATCTACGTCGCGGTCAACCTCACCGCCGGCGGCGACGGGCTACGGGGGTGGGCCATCCCCACCGCGACGGACATCGCCTTCGCCCTGGCTGTGCTGGCCGTCATCGGCTCCCACCTGCCGCAGGGCCTGCGGGCCTTCCTGCTCACCCTCGCGGTGGTCGACGACCTGCTCGCCATCACCATCATCGCGATCTTCTACACCGACGACTTCAGCCCCCTGCCGTTGCTCGCCTCCCTCGCCCCGATCGCCGTCTTCGGCCTGCTCGCACAGCGGCGCAAAACCTGGTGGTGGGCCCTGATCCCGCTGGCGGCGACCGCGTGGGCCCTCATGCACGCCTCCGGGGTGCACGCCACCGTGGCGGGCGTCCTGCTGGGCTTCACCGTGCCCGTCCTCCGGGGCAGGGGCAGTGCCGGGCACGGGCTCGCCGAACACCTCGAGCACCGCTGGCGGCCGATCTCCGCCGGGTTCGCCGTGCCCGTATTCGCGTTCTTCGCGGCCGGCGTCTCGCTGCGCGGCGCAGACCTGGGCGCGATCGTCACCGACCCGATCGTGATCGGCGTCGTCGCGGGCCTGGTGCTCGGCAAGGCCGTCGGGATCTTCGGCTCGACCCTCCTGCTCGCCCGGTTCACCCGGGCCCGGCTCGACGAGGACATCACCTGGTCCGACCTGCTCGGGGTGGCGCTGCTCGCCGGAATCGGGTTCACCGTCTCCCTGCTCATCGGCGAACTCGCGTTCGGCCCCGGCAGCGCCGCCGACGACAACGTCAAGGCGGCCGTGCTGGCCGGCTCGGTGATCTCCGCGCTGCTCGCCACGGTCGTGCTGGTCCGGCGCAACGCCGCCTACCGGCGGATCGCCGAGGCGGAACGGGTGGACGCCGACCGCGACGGCGTGCCGGACGTCTACCAGCGCGGGGAGAGCTGACCGGGCGGACGGTTCGGGCCGGTCAGCGCACAGCGGGCTGACCGGGCGGACGGTCCGTCCGGCCAGCGCGGAGAGGCCTGACCGGGCGGACAGCCGTCGGATCATCCGGGCCCGGACGGGCGCGTCCGGGGCCGCGACGGCGGGTTCTGGCCTGGCCCGGGCGGCCCGCCGGCGGTGAGCGCGGCCCAGAGCAGCCGGCGCAGCAGGACGATCGCCGCCGCCGCGGCCAGGTCCGTCCAGCCCTGGTCGCCGGCCAGCCGCAGCAGGCCCGCGGCGGTGAGCAGATCCAGCAGCACCCGCATCGCCCACCGCCAGGAGCCCGTGCCGAGCAGCACCGCCAGCCCGGCCAGGGCGGCGAAGGCGGTGGTGGCGGTGACCAGGGCACGGATCACCCGCCGCGCTCCGCCGCCTGGACCTGCCGCTGCTCCTGGCGGATCTCCCGACCCAGGAAGAAGTTCAACGCGGTCCGGATGGTGGCGATGGCCGCCAGCTGGCCGATCTGGGCGAAGGTCGGCGAGACCGCCGTACGCAGGATGTCCGCCGCCAGCTGGAACTCCAACCCGAGGGTGAGGAACCGGCCCAGGGAGAGCCGGATCGGGGTGAACACGGCGGCGCTGCGGTGCCGCAGCCCTTCGACCACGAACCGCAGCGCCGCCCACGCCGCTCCGACAAAGATGACCACCGCGCCGGCGATCTCCACCGCGGTGACCAGGACCTGGTAGCCGTGGCGCAGGACCTCCTCGACACCCACCCGCTGGCGTTACCCGGCCAGCGGGTGGGTAGTCGGCGTCAGGTGAGCTGCGTGACGGCCTCCAGGATCAGCCAGAGCCCGCAGATCGCGAAGAGCACCGCGGCGCCGTACTTGATCGTCTTTTCCGGCAGCCGCTTGCCGAGCATCCGCCCGACCAGGATGGCGAGCGCGTCCGCCGCCACCATGCCGATCGTCGAGCCGAGCCAGGTGCCGAACCAGCCGTACTGGGTGGCGAGGGTGATGGTGGCGAGCATGGTCTTGTCGCCCAGCTCGGCCAGGAAGAACGCGACCGACACCGCGACGATGGCGGACTTGCTGGTCTTCTCGGCCTTGCGCTTCTCCGCCTCGGTGAGGGTGTCGCCGCGTAGCGTCCACGCCCCGAAGCCGAGGAACGCCACGCCCCCGACGAGCGATATCCATTCCGTCGGTAGTGAGGCACCGAGCCCGTAGCCGATCGCCACCGAGGCCAGGTGCACCACGGCGGTGGCGACGGTGATCCCGATCAGCACCGGTACGGTCTTGAAGCGGGTGGCGAAGGTCAGGGCCATCAGCTGGGACTTGTCCCCCAGCTCGGCGACGAAGATGACGCCGAAACTGACCACCAGCGCGACGAGGAAGCCTTCCATGACAACCTTCCGGATCAGGCCGGGAGGAGGTATGGGGCGCCCTCGACCCGGCTGCAACAGCCTGGGTCGAAGGTCTCGCCCGCCTCGGATTACGAGGCCGCGTGGCCGGATGCGGAACGCACCAGTGTGTCGACCACGACATTGGGGGCTACTCCCCTTCGCGCCGCCCAGCCTAACCGATCACCGACCGGGTCGGGCCAGGCGGGTGGCGATGCTCACCCGGGGCGAGGGCCGCCGGTCACTCGGCGCGGGCCAGGGTGACGCCGAACAGTCCGGCCGGGTCGGTCCAGAAGTCGGCGGCGGCGAAGCGGGCCGCGCCGAGTTCGGTGGCGATCCCCTCGGGCCGGAACTTCGCCGACACCTCCGTGCGCAACTCCTCGCCCTCGGCGAAGGTGACCGCCAGGTCGAGCACCCGGACCCGCATCGCCCGCCGCGCCCGCAACCGCATCTCGATCCACTCCCGCTCCGGATCCCAGAGCGCGACGTGGGCGAACCCCTGCGGGTCGAAGTCGGCGCCCAACTCCCGGTTGACCACCCGCAGCACGTTGCGGTTGAACTCGGCGGTGACCCCGGCCGCGTCGTCGTACGCCGGCACGACCACCGCCGGGTCCTTGACCAGATCGGTGCCGAGCAGCAGCCAGTCCCCCGGCTCCAGCGCGGCCCGCATCGCGGCGAGGAACCGCGCCCGCTCGGCCGGCAGGAGGTTGCCGATGGTGCCGCCGAGGAAGAGCACCAGCCGGCGCCCGCCGGTCGGCAGGCGGTCCAGGTGGCGGGTGAAGTCGCCCACGATGCCACGCACCCGCAGCCCGGGATAGTCGGCGGCGATCTCGGCGGTGGACTGCCGCAGCGCGCTGACCGACACGTCCAGCGGCACGAACGTGCCGAGCCCACCCCGGCGGGTGAACGCGTCCAGCAGCAGCCGGGTCTTCTCCGACGAACCCGAACCGAGCTCGATCAGCGTCTTCGCCCCGGTCAGCTCGGCGATCGAGGCCGCCCGCTCGGCCAGCACCGCGCGTTCGGCCCGGGTCGGGTAGTACTCCGGCAGCCGGGTGATCTCCTCGAACAGCTCGCTGCCCCGGGCGTCGTAGAACCACTTGGGGGGCAGCCACTTCGGCTCGGCCGTCAAACCGGCGCGGACGTCCTCCCGCAGGCCACGGCCCAGGTCCTGCTCCTCCAGGTGGATCTCCAGCGGCTCCGCGCTCATGTCTTCCCCTTCGTCGTCGGGTGGAACGAACGTCGCTGTCTGCCGGCGGTCATGCCTCGGCGAGGGCGCGGACACGTACCCCCGTCGCGGTGGCCTCCACCAGCTGCCCGTCCGGCACCGGCTGCCAGCCGGGGTCGTCGTCGTGCGGCTCGGACGCCAGCAACACCGAGGCCGGCGTCGCGCGGACCGACAGCGCGTGCCCGGCCACGCTGGCCACCACGGTGCACCCGTCGGTGAGCAGCAGGTTGAGCCGGGAACCGGGGGCGGCCCCGAGCGCCGCCGTCACGGTCTCGGCAATCGCCCGCGCCGGCTTCACCCCGGCCCGCAACCGGTGCCGCACCAACGCCCACAGCAGCGCCGAATCGGTGGTCGCGTCGAGGGTGAGCAGGTCGCGTACGGGCAGGGTGGCGGCGAGCGGGACCATCGAGTCGGGCCAGCCCCGGACCACCCCGTTGTGGCTGAACAGCCACCGCCCCTCGGCGAACGGGGCGGCGGCCCCGTCGAGCACCGCCATCCCCACCGTGGCGGAGCGGACGGCGGCCAACACCGCGCCGGCCGAGGTGACCCCGGCGAGCTGGGCGATGGTCGGGTCGCTCCAGATCGGCTGGGACCGCCGGTAGCGCACCGGTTCGCCGTCGCCCGGATACCAGCCGACCCCGAAGCCGTCGGCGTTGATCGTCCCGCCGCCGCGCATGTCGCGCGGCGCCCAGGACTGCCGCACGAGGGAGTACGGCGGGTCGAACAGCAACTCCCGCAGGGTGACCGGCGGCCCCAGGTATGCCAGGTGACGGCACATCAGCCGGCACCGCCCGGCCCGATGGGTCTGCCCGGTGGGCTGCGGTCGGCGGCCAGGCCGACGCCGGGCGGGCCCGTCCTCACGGCTGCGACTCCTCCGGCCGGGCGTCGCGCGCGCACCGGAAGCCGCTGAAGATCTGCCGCCGGATCGGGAAGTCCCAGTTGCGGAAGGTGCCCCGGCAGGCGGCCCGGTCGGTGCCGAACGACCCGCCGCGCAGCACCCGGTGCTCGTCGCCGAAGAAGACCTCCGAGTATTCGCGGTAGGGGAACGCGGTGAAGCCGGGGTGCCCCCGGAACGTGCTGGAGGTCCACTCCCACACGTCGCCGATGAGCTGGTGCACGCCCAGCGGCGAGGCGCCGGCCGGGTAGGCGCCCACCGGGGCCGGCCACAGGTGCCGCTGGCCCAGGTTGGCGTGCTCGGCGGTGGGGTCGTCGTCGCCCCAGGGGTAGCGACGGGAACGGCCGGTGGCCGGGTCCCAACGGGCCGCCTTCTCCCACTCCGCCTCGGTCGGCAGCCGCCTGCCGGCCCAGGCGGCGTACGCCTGCGCCTCGTGGAAGCAGACGTGCACCACCGGCTCGTCGTCGCGTACCGGCGCCCACCGCCCGAACCGCCGACAGGCCCAGCCGTCGCCGTCGCGTCGCCAGTGCAGCGGCGCGGACAGCCCCGCCTCCCGCCGGTGCCGCCAGCCGGCCGGGCTCCACCAGCGCGGGTCGTCGTATCCGCCGTCGGCGACGAACTCGCGGTAGCGCCCGTTGGTCACCGGCGTGGCGTCGATGACGTACGCCGGCAGGTGGACCCGGTGGGCGGGACGCTCGTTGTCCAGCGCCCACAGGTCGGTGTCGGTGCCCATGGTGAACTCACCGGCCGGCACCAGCACCTCGGCGTCGACCCGGGCCCTCGGCTCCGGCGGCGGCGGGGCGTGCAGCACCGCCGGGCCGGCGCGGAGCTGGTGGGTGGCGAGCATCGTCTCGTCGTGCTGCTGCTCGTGCTGCACGATCATGCCGAAGGCGAAGCCGTCGGCGACCAGCGGTCGATCGGTGAACGCGACCCGGTCCAGCAGGTCCAGCACCTTGTCCCGGACGGTGAGCAGATAGGTGCGGGCCTCCTGCGGGGGCAGCAACGGCAGCGTCGGGCGGTCCCGGCGGGGCTGCTTGAACGCGTCGTACAGGTCGTCGATGTCCCGCCGGACGGGTTCGCGCCCGCCCACGTCCCGGACCAACCAGAGCTCCTCCTGGTTGCCAACGTGGGCGAGGTCCCAGACCAGCGGGGACATCAACGGCGAGTGCTGTCGCATCAGGTCGGCCTCGTCGACCGCCTCGGTCAGCAGGGCGGTGCGGGCGCGGGCGCGGGCCAACTCCGCCGCGATCCGGCTGCGCAACTGCTCCGTACCCACCCGCTGTGTGGTCGCTCCGGTCACCGGTGTCTCCTCCCCGCGGCGTCCCGTCGCCGCCGTAGACCTCGGTCGATGTCTTCGTGCAGGGCCGCTGGCAGGTCGAGCCCGGGCAGTCCCGCGAGGGCCAGGTCGAACAGGTCCGCCGCCGCGACGGCCAGCGCCGGATCACACAGGCCGTGCCGGGCAGCGGCATGCCAGCGGTGCGCCACCGGCCCGGCGACGGCGCGGGCCGCACGGACCGTCCCGGGATCGGCGAACAGGGCGGCCAGCACCGCCAGCGGGACCACCCAGCCCCGACCGGGCTGCGTGTCGAGGTAACGCAGCTCCAGGTAGCCCCGGGGCCGCACCGGCGGAAAGAGGGTGCTCACGTGGTAGTCGAGGTCGTCGGTGGTGGGTGGGCGGGGCAACGCCCCGTCGACCCAGTCGGCGAACGTGATCCCCGGCGGCGGCGTCCAGTCGGGGCCTTCGTCACGTACGCAGAGCAGCGGCGCGGCGAGGACGTACCCGGTCCAGGCGGTGACCGGGTCGACGTCGGTCTCCGGCGTCCAGACGGGACGGGTGCGGGCCGGGTCGATGTCGTACCAGGCGGCCATCCGGGCGGACGCCCAGCCGGTGCTGCGCCCGGCGTGCTGGTCGGCCGTGGCGAACGCGGCCAGCAGGGGCGGCCCGAGCGCGTGCACCGCCGCCCAGCGGGCCGGAAGGTGCTCCGGCTCCCCGGCGTCCAGGCAGACCTGGAGACCGGCGGTGCTGTACATCATCGTCCGACCGGCCGGGCCGCGTCGGTCGAAGACGTGGCGCATGGCGCGGTAGCGAGGGCCTTCGACCACCGGGCGGGGCGGCCGGTGCGGGTCGATGCCGCTGCGTCCGAGGACCAGCCCGGCGGCGTCGAGCAGGCCGCTCAGTTCGGCGATGTCGCCGTCGGTGGCGTAGATGAGGGTGGCGAGCGAGGAGCGTGGCGCGGTGGATATCTCCAGCTGCCCGCCGGGCTCCACGGTCACGGTGCCACCGTGCGGGAGCGGTTCGGCGGGGCTCGCGCGGTCGAGGCTGTGGGGGCTGTGTCGCCCCAGGGCCGCCCGGAGCCGCTCGCCGTCGACCAGGCGGGCGGGGTCGGCGGCGTCGTGCACGGTCCATTCGAGTTCGACGCCGGTGCGGGTCGGTGGGCCGGTCTTGAAACAGATGCGCGCGAGGTGCCCCTCGGCGGCGGCGGACTCCTTCAGGACGGTGCTCCGGTCGAGCTCCGGCGACGTCACCACAGGACGGGCTCCCTTCCCGGCCGACTTCCGGTCTGTGCCACCGTAACGCCACCCACCGTCATCGGCGGGGGTGCCGGCGGCCCCAGCCACTCCTGTCTAGCAGACGAATCTCGCGCTGCCGACCGGAACGGACAGCGGAAACAGGCGGCCCCGCCCACCCGAAACGGGCCGGAAAAACTAGCCGGCCAGGGCCGACCGTGAAGAGATCAGCCGGCGACGCCCTACCGCACCGGGGCCAGCCGGCCCGGGTCGACCGCACCGGGGGCCAGCGGGCCCGGGTCGCGTACAGCAGGCCAGCCGGCCCGGTCCGTACACCAGGGCGATCAGTCAGCCGGGGCCGGCGGCGACGTCGCCCCCTTCTTCGGCGGCTTGTTCGGCGACTCCTTCGCCGCTGCCTCGGGCACCAGCTTTCCGCAGAAGCCGTCGACCTGTTCCCGGCCACCCGCCGCGGTCACCAAATGGGCAAACGCGGGGGTGTCCAAGGCCTTCTGCCGCTGCGCCGGCTTCTTGGCCAGGTACGCCCGGCAGAGACCGCGCAGTTGTGTGGTGCGCTGCTCCGGCGTCCCCGGCGCGGTGCCGGGGGCGGGTGCGCCCGAGGTCGCGGCGGAAGGGTGGGACGGGGTCCCGGTGGGGTGGCCGCCACCGGTGGCGCCGGTCGACCCGCCCCGGTCCGGGTCCGTGGTGGCCGGTGCCGGGGTGGCCGGGCGGGGCGGCGGGGCCGGGTCCTCGGCACGGTCCAGGGTGACGGCCGCGAAGGCGGCGCCCGCCGTCGCGGTGACCGCGATCCCCGCACCCCAGGCCACGGCGCCGGTGAACCGGCGGCGGCGCGGCGACGGGGCGGGCTCGACGGCGGGCCCCGCTGCGCGGGCCGCCCGGAAGGCGGCCAGGGCTTCCTCCTCCCCGGCCAGTTCGCCAGGACGGGCGGGGGCCGCGGCGGCCGAGAGCAGCCGGGCGAGCGGCTCAGGCTCCCCGCGGTACGGCGTGTCCTGCGCGTCCGCTCGGGCCGGGTCGAGAAGCCGGTCGGACGCGGCACGGTCGGCGGACCACCCGGTCCGGCGGAAGAACATGCTGATTCCCCTCACGTCAACCGTCCGCCGGCTCCGCGTGCGGCGCCTGCCGTCGACCGGAGCGCGGTCGGGGCGACGGGGCGGCCTCGGGGACGGCCGGCGGCCGGGCCGGGTCGTAGCGTTCCATCAGGGCGGCGAGCCGGCGCAGCCCCCGGTGGGCGGCGGTGCGTACGGCACCGGACCGACGGCCGAGCACCCGCCCGGCGGTCTCGGCGTCCAGCCCGACGACCGCGCGGAGCAGGACCGCCTCGGCCTCGCGGGGCGGCAGGGTGGCGATCAGCGCCAGCGCCGCCTCGGTGCTGATCATCTCCCCAGCCCGCTCGGCGGTGTCGGCGTCACCGGCCAGTTCGGCGAGCGCCTGCACCGGCACGGGCAGCGAGGGGCGGCGGCGTTGCCGACGCAGGTGGTCCATGGCCCGGTTGCGGGCGATGGTGACGGTCCACGCCCGGAACTCTCCACCGGTGAAGGTGGGCAGGTCGCGGGAGATCTGCAGCCAGGTCTCCGAGGCGACGTCCTCGGCGTCCGCGCCGACCAGTGCGGTCAGGTATCGGAGCAGGCCCGGCTGGAGGCTGCGGTAGAGGAAGCGGAAGGCATCCTCGTCGCCGGCCTGTGCCGCCACGACCGCCTCGTTCAGCTCACCCGCCATGGGGCCGCCGCTTCGGTGGTGTGGACACGCTCGGGCGGCGCACACCGACGTGGGCGCACACGAGGCAAGCACGGTCCGGCGACCGGACCTGATCCCGCACCCCTCAGCCCCCCGCTGGCCTGATCACGACCGGGGCCGCGTCGCCCGGACGGTACGTCTGGACTCCTGCCGTCGCGGCACGGCCCGTGGTGCACATGCCGCGGCGACGCCGTGGGCGGGCCCGAGTCGGGCTAACGGTAGGAGTGCGGAGCCGGTCGGGCAAGTCCGCCCTGATGGGCGAAAGAGTGAGAATTATCTAGCCGTTCGGGCGGCCCTTCGCCGTAACGTCGTGGGGGTCTGGGACGCTGCACGCCTCAACGGCCGCGAACGGCGGCGCATTCGCCCAGCGCACGGCGTCGACCGGTAAGCGCTGTCACACATGGTCCGTGGGCGCTCACCGCACATCCGGGGCGGTCCCCGTCCATTCCGCCCTGATCGGGCGGTCGGCACAGGTCGGGCCGACGGCGCGCGGCGCGCCGATCCTCGCCGGTCTGGGTACGGTGGTGCTGTGTTGTCATCGGAGGTCGTACTCAGCGGTCGCTACCGCCTGGACGAGCGTGTCGCCACGGGCGGCATGGGCGACGTCTGGCGGGGCAAGGACCTCGTCCTCGGCCGTCAGGTCGCGGTCAAGGTCCTGTTGCCGGCGCTGGTCTCCGACCCCGACTTCATCGCCCGCTTCCGCGCCGAGGCCCGGATCATGGCCGCCCTGCGTCATCCCGGCATCGTCCAGGTCTTCGACTGCGGCGAGGACGACCTGCCCGACGGCGGCCGGGCCGACTACCTGGTCATGGAGTTCGTGACCGGCCAGCCGCTGTCCAGGCGGATCGAGGCCGCCGGTCGCCTCGACGTGGCCGAGACGATGGCGATCGTGGCGCAGGTCGCGCAGGCACTGCACGCCGCGCACCTGGGCGGGATCGTGCACCGCGACGTCAAGCCGAGCAACCTGCTGGTGCAGGAGGACGGCAGCGTCGTGCTGGTCGACTTCGGCGTCGCCCGGTCGACCGACATCACCAGCATCACCAGCACGAACGCGGTGCCCGGCACCGCGCTCTACATGGCTCCGGAGCAGGCCGCCGGCCGGCCGGTGTCCGGGGCGACCGACATCTACGCCCTCGGCGCCGTGACCTACTGCTGCCTCAGCGGCAGCCCGCCGTTCACCGGCGACAACCCGCTCCAGGTCGCTGTGCGGCACCTCGACGACGAGCCGCCGGAGCTGCCGCACGACGTTCCGGAGGCGGTCCGCGCGCTGGTCTCGCGCGCCCTGGCCAAGGATCCGGCCGACCGGTTCAGCAGCGGGGCGGCGATGGCTGAGGCCGCCCGCGCCGCCGTGTCCGACCCGTCCGCGGCGACCGCCATGGTGCCCGTCGCCGCGGCGGAGGGTGGCGTCGACCCTGACACCCGCACCGACATGCCGGCCGTCGCGACGGCTGCCCGCCGCAAGCGACGTGGCACCCTGGTCGGCGCGGCCGCGGCGGTGCTGGTGGCGCTGGCGGGGCTCGGCGCGGCGCTCGGCGCGACCAACGGCGAGGCCGACGCCCCGGCGGTCAAGGTTCCGCAGGCGACCACTCCGGCCGCGGAGCCGAGCGGTGACATCGAGACGCCGGAGGGGCAGGAGAAAGCCCCCGGCCCCGGCCGGCCGTACCGGCCCACCGGCTCCACCTCCAGCCCCTCGCCGACGGTCACCGCGCCTCCGGTCTCGCCCCAGCCGAGCGGGTCGGCAGCTCCGGAGTCACCGAAGCCGACCGCCACCGACGACGCACCGGGCCCGACGCCCACCACCGCCGCCCCGACACAGACCACGCCGCCGGTGGTGCCGACCGAGACACAGACCGCGCCGGTGGACCCGGCCAATCCGCCGGTGGTCTGACCGTCGGCACCGATTCCCCGGTCCGGACGGTGGAACTGGAAGCGGCCCCGCGCGATCTTCCGTTGACGCTGTGCCTGTCCCATCGGCACCGATAATCCCAAACCGGACTTACGGGCACAGAGATCGCTCTAGGCTCCCTGGCAGGTTCTTTCCGCCGTCTGCCTCGGGAGTCCGGTTGAGCGTTGAGAAGTTGGTCGTGATCGGCCAGGGGTACGTCGGCCTGCCGCTGGCGATGCGGGCCGTCGAGGCCGGCCTGGACGTGGTCGGCCTGGACGTCGACTCCGACCGGGTCAAGCGGCTCGCGTCGGGCGATTCGTTCGTCGAGGACATCCCCGCCGACCGGCTGGGCCGGGCGCTGGGTAGCGGCCGTTACCGGCCGAGCACGGCGTACGCCGACGCGGAGGGCTTCGACATCTGCGTGATCACGGTGCCGACGCCGCTGCGCGACGGTACGCCCGACCTCAGCTTCGTGGAGCAGGCCGGCGTCAACATCGGCCCGTACGTGCGGCCGGGCTGCACGGTGATCCTGGAGTCCACCACCTATCCAGGCACGACGGAGGAGCTGCTGCGCCCGCTGTTGGAGTCGGCCAGTGGCCTGCACAGCCCGGGCGACTTCCACCTGGGCTACAGCCCCGAGCGGATCGACCCGGGCAACCGGACCTGGCGTCTGGAGAACACCCCGAAGGTGGTCTCCGGGATGGACGCGGTCGCACTGGCCCGGGTGGACGGGTTCTACCGCCGGCTCGTGGAACGGACCGTGCCGGTGGACTCCACCCGGGTGGCGGAGCTGACCAAGCTGATCGAGAACACGTTCCGCCAGGTGAACATCGCTCTGATCAACGAGCTGACGATGCTCTCCCACCACCTCGACATCGACGTCTGGCAGGCGATCGAGGCAGCGGAGACCAAGCCGTTCGGTTTCATGCCGTTCCGGCCCGGCCCGGGGGTCGGCGGGCACTGCCTGCCGATCGACCCGTGCTATCTGTCCTGGCAGGTCAAGCGGCGCCTCGGGCGGCAGTTCCGGTTCATCGAGCTGGCCAACGACGTCAACCACGAGATGCCCGAGCACGTGGCCCAGCGCATCATGAACGGGCTGAACCGGACCGGCCACACGGTCAGCGGGGCGCGGCTGCTGCTGCTCGGGCTGGCGTACAAGAAGAACACCGGCGACATGCGTGACTCCCCCGCCGTCGACGTCGCCCGGCGCCTACAGGCCCTCGGCGCGGACGTCCGGGCGGTGGAGCCGTACGCGGAGCCGCACCAGATCCCGGGCGGTGTGCTGGTGGTGGAGCTGACCGAGCGGGAGATCAGCGCGGCGGACGCGGTGGTGGTGGTCACCGATCACGACGACTTCGACTACGACCTGGTGGCCCGGCACGCCCGGTACGTCTTCGACACCCGCAACCGGTGCGCCGGCGAAGTGGTGGAGCGCCTGTAGACCCGGCACCGCTGGCCGGTCCCGCCACCCGGGCGGGCGACGGGACCGGCCGGCGGATGTCACTGGTCGCCGAGCCCCTCGACCACCGGCCGGGACAGTGCCCGACGGGCCGGCAGCACCGAGGCGACCAGGGCGGCCACGACCGCGACCCCGAGGATCAGTCCGAGCTGCCCCGCCGGCAGCACCACGGTGAAGTCGCCACTGATCCGGCCCAGCAGGGCCATCGCGGCGGCGCTGACGCCGGTACCGAGGCCGATCCCGAGCACCGCGCCGACCAGCGCCATCAACACCGCCTCGACGGCCAGCATGGCGCGCATCCGGCCCCGGGTCAGCCCGACCGCGCGCAGCACGGCGTTCTCCCGGGTCCGCTCCACCACCGACAGGCTCAGGGTGTTCGCGACCCCGACCAGCGCGATCACCACGGCCAGGCCGAGCAGCGCGGTGACGAAGGCGAGCAGCATGTCGACCGTGCCGGTGAGCATCTTCTTGTACGCGCCCTGGTCCATCAGGTTGGCGGTCGGATACCGGGCGAGCACCGCCTCGATGGCCGCCCGGGCCTGGCCGGCCGAGACCCCGCCGGCGGGGTCGATCTCGGCCAGGTGGCCCCGCTCGTCAGGGAAGATCGCGGCGAAGTCGGCGTCCACCACCTCGATCACGTGACCGTCGGGGACGGGACTGCCGGCCAGCGCCGGCCCGTCCGCGGTGACGACCGCGGCCACCCGGAACGACCGGCCGCGCACGGTGACGGTGGAATCGGTCGTCCAGCCCCGGGCCTGGGCCAGTTCCCGGTGCACCAGCACCGACCCGGGTCCGAGCCGGCCGACGTCTCCCGCCACGATCCCCGTCAGCGTCCGGCTGACCAGTGCGGGGTGCGCGGACCGGATCTGCACGTCGGCGGCGACGGCGCCGCGCTGCTCGTGCACCACCGCCAACTCGGGCCGGGCGCGCAACTCGGCCACGAGCGGCGCCGGCAGCTCTCCGCCGACCCCGGTGACCAGCCAGTCGACCCCGATCTCGGCGTCCACGCTGCGCTCGATGCCGTCCTTGGTGCTGCGCGCGCCGACCACGAAGGCCGACACCAGACCGATCCCGATCACCAGTGCCGTGGCGGTCGCCGCGATCCGGCGCGGGTTGCGCACGGCGTTCGCCACGGCCAGGCCGGCGGTGGCACCGAACAGCCTGCGGGCCGGCCAGCCCAGCACCCGGACCAACGCCGGCACGAGCACCGGGCCGAAGAGCACGATCCCGAGGAAGGTGAGCACGCCACCGGCGGCCACCAGCACCACCTGGACGGCGAACGCGGCGCCGACCAGCGCGGCGATCCCGGCGGCGAAGACCAGCGCGCCGACAGCCAGCCGGAGCCGGCCGGCCCCCCGGGCGGGCTGGACCGCCGCGTCGGTGAGCGCGGCGACCGGGGCGACCCGGGTGCCCCGCCACGCGGGCAGCAGCGCGGCACCCATCGTGATCGCCGTGCCCAGCAGCAGGCTGACCAGCACCGTCGGCACGGTGACGGTGAGCCCGCCGGAGACCGGCGCGTCGAGTCGCGTCATCAGCTGGTTCATGCCGCCGGCCAGGGCCACCCCGATCAGCACGCCGGCCACGGAGGCGACCAGCCCGACCAGCGCGGCTTCCAGCAGGGCGGCGCGGAACAACTGGCCCCGGGTCGCGCCGACCAGCCGCAGCAGTGCGATCCGCCGGGTCCGCTGGGCCAGCACGATGGCGAACGTGTTGGCGATGACGAAGCCGGCGACCACGACGGCGACCCCGGCGAAGGTCAGCAACACCATGTTGAACTGCTGGAGGTCGCGCACCGCGTCGGTCACGGCATCGTCGAGGATGCGCTGCCGGGACCTGACGCTCGCGCCGGCACCGGCTGCCTCGGCAACCCGGTCGGCCAGTGCCTCGTCGGACCCGCCCGGCCGGGCGGCCACCATGATCCGGTCGAAGCCCCGCTGGCCGGTCACGGCGAGGGCGTCCGCGCCGACCAGACCGATGAACGGGCCGCCGACGTCCCGGGCGGTGCCGGCCACGTCGACCGTGCCGACCAGCGTGTACGGGCGGGCCGCTCCCCCGCCGCCGCCGACGCGTACTCCGGCGCCGAGGGCGAAGCCCTCCTTGTCGGCGGTGACGGCGTCCAGCACCACCTCGCCGGGGCGGTCGGGCAGCCGGCCGGACACCACGTCGTACGAGCGCAGCGCCTCGTCGACGGGGATCGCGGCGAGGACGGCGTAGCCGAGCACGGGGCGGCCGTCGACGCCGACGATCCCGCCGGAGCCGAGCAGTTCCCCCTCGGCGGCGGCGACCCCGTCGAGGGCGCGCACCTTCTCGACCAGCGCCGTCGGCAGCGGGTCGTCGGTCGCGGAGTAGACGGCGAGGTCGGTCTGCCGGTCGAACGCCCCGGCCCGGTCGTACGCGCCGGCCCGCATCCCGTCGACGAAGATCAGCGTGCCGGCGATGAACGCGACACCGAGCACGATGGCCAGCGACGAGAGCAGCAGGCGCAGCGCCTCGGCGCGGAGCTGGCGCAGGGTCGTCCGGATCATCGGGTCACCGCCTCGCGGCCGGCGGCCGGTACGCGCGCCGGGTCGAGGCCGGCGAGCGCGTCGAGCACCCGCTCGGCGGTCGGCGCGGTGAGGTCCCGCACCGGCCGGCCGTCGGCGAGGAAGACCACCCGGTCGGCGTGCCCGGCGGCCGACGGGTCGTGGGTCACCATGATCACCGTCTGGCCGAGGGTGTCGACGGCCTCGCGGAGCAGGCGCAGCACCTCGGCACCGGAGCGCGAGTCCAGGTTGCCGGTCGGCTCGTCGGCGAAGATCACCCACGGCTTGGTGATCAGCGCGCGGGCGACCGCCACCCGCTGCTGCTGGCCGCCGGAGAGCTCGGCGGGGCGGTGGCGCAGCCGGTCGGCGAGCCCCACCGCGGCGACGACCTGGCGCAGCCAGGCCCGCTCCGGCCGCCGGCCGGCGATCGCCAGGGGCAGCACGATGTTCTCCTCGGCGGTCAGCGCCGGCAGCAGGTTGAACTTCTGGAACACGAAGCCGACCCGGTCGCGGCGCAGCAGGGTGAGCCGCTTGGCGTCGAGGCTGGCGAGGTCGGCGTCGCCGATGCGCACGCTGCCGGAGGTGGGTCGGTCCAGGCCGGCGAGGCAGTGCATGAGGGTGGACTTGCCGGAGCCGGACGGACCCATGATGGCGGTGAATTGGCCGGCGGCGAAGTCGACGTCGACGTTGTCGAGGGCGACGACGACGGCCTGGCCGGAGCCGTACCGCCTGGACAGGCCCCGGGCGGTGACCGCGACGCCGGCGGTGGCGGGCGCGGAAGGTACGACGGACACGTGGAACTCCCCGTGGAGATCGTGGCTGGGACGTCTCCGACGCTATGGACGCCGCCCGGCCGGCCGCGTCCACCCGCGCGCGGCGACTCCACTGCGACCTCGGGAGCCCCTGACGGGGTGGTCCCGTACGACCTGAGTCGTAGATCGGCTCAGCCGCCGGGGGTGACCAGCCCGGTCTCGTACGCCAGCACCACGGCCTGCACCCGGTCGCGGAGTTGGAGCTTGGCGAGGATCCGCCCGACGTGTGTCTTCACGGTGGCCTCCGCGACGTGCACCCGGGCGGCGATCTCCGCGTTGGAGAGCCCCTGCGCGACCAGCAGGA
The DNA here is from genome assembly GCF_900091625.1 of Micromonospora peucetia. Classification (NCBI taxonomy): domain Bacteria; kingdom Bacillati; phylum Actinomycetota; class Actinomycetes; order Micromonosporales; family Micromonosporaceae; genus Micromonospora; species Micromonospora peucetia. The sequence goes on along the minus strand of NZ_FMIC01000002.1, from coordinate 5,163,493 downwards.
GGATCTCCCGCTCGCGGTCGGTGAGCTGGCCCACGCGGGGGTCCTCGGCGGGCCCCGGGCCGAGCCGGCCGGCGAACCGGTCGAGCAACCGCCGGGTGATGGACGGGGCGACCACCGAGTCGCCCCGGGCGACCACCCGGATGGCCGCCAGCAGTTCCTCCGGCGGGGCGTTCTTGAGCAGGAATCCGCTCGCGCCGGCCTGGAGCGCGGCGAAGGCGTCCTCCTCGGTGTCGAAGGTGGTGAGCACCAGCACCCGGGGCGACCCGGCGGGGCGGTCCCGGCAGATCCGGCGGGTCGCCTCGACGCCGTCCATGGTCGGCATCCGGACGTCCATCACCACGACGTCGGCCTCGACGCGGGTCAGCAGCCGCAGGGCGTCGGCCCCGTCGATCGCCTCGCCGACGACCTCCAGGTCCGGCTGGGAGCCCAGCACCATCCGGAAACCGGCGCGGACCAGCGCCTGGTCGTCCACGATCACCACGCGGACCGTCATGCCGCCGTCACCTCCGTCGTCGGGGAGGTCGACGGTAGCGGTAGTCGCGCCTCGACCTGCCAGCCCCCGGCGAGTCGCGGGCCGGCGGCGAGGCTGCCGTCGTACACGCCGACCCGCTCGCGCATGCCCACCAGGCCGTGCCCGCCGGAGGGTGCGGGGCTGACCGGCGGCCGGCCGCGCCCGTCGTCGACCACCCGGACCACGACGGCGTCGTCGTCGTGGGCGAGGGTGACCTCGACGCCGGCGCCGACCCCGGCGTGCTTGAGCGCGTTGGTGAGGCCTTCCTGCACCACCCGGTAGACGGTCAGTTCCAGCCCGGGCGGCAGTTGCGCCGGCTCCCCGGTGACGGTGTGCCGCACCTGGAGGCCGGCGACGCGGAACCGGTCGAGCAGGGCGGGCAGTTCGGCCAGCGCCAGCCGGCGGTGCTCCGGATCGGTGGCCACCCCGGCGCCGCCGGGCTCGCCCACCGCCCCGGGACCGGCGCCCGCGTCCGGCGCGCTGGGCTCCCGGAGTACGCCGACAAGCCGGCGCATCTCCTCCAGCGCCTGCCGGCCGGTGTCGGCGACCACCTTGACCGCCTGTCGGGCAGTCTCCGGGTCCCGGTCGAGCGTGAACCGTGCCCCGTCGGCCTGCACGATCATCACGGCCATGCTGTGCGCCACCACGTCGTGCAACTCCCGGGCGATGCGGGTGCGCTCCCCGGCGACCGCGGCGCGCGCCTCCGCCTCGCGTTCCCGCTCCAGGGTGGCGGCCCGCTCCTCCAGGCTGAGCACGTAGAACCGGCGGGTCCGCACGTTCAGCCCGACCAGCCAGACCGCCCCGGTGACCAGCCCGTAGTAAATCGCCGCCGCCCACCAGGCGATGACCCCCTGGGTCTGGAGGCCGGCGAGCACCACTCCGACGGCGGCGACGATGCCGGCGAGGATGCCGTCGCGGAGCCGGTCGGCGTACTTGACCACGCTGTAGAGGGCGATCAGCACCGCCACGTCGAAGAGCAGCGGCCCCCACCCGGCGGCCACCTGCACCAACGCGAGCGCCGCCACCACGGCGGCGACCACCGACGGGTGGGCCCGACGGAACAGCAACGCCACCGCCATCGCGACGCCGACCAGGGTGGCCTTCCCGCCGCCGGGCTGGTTCGCCAGGCCGGCGAGGCCGAGGAGGACCACCGCGGCGGCGACGGAGGCGTCGAAGGCGACGCCTCGCAGGGGACGGCCGAGGATCGTGCGGTTCACGGTCACCCAGCGTACGTGGCGCAGGTCAGGGGCCGGCCGGCCCAGACGCGACGTGGCCGGCCCGGGACGGCATCAGGCCAGCAGGTCGCGCATCCGGTCGATCTCGACGGTCTGCTCGGTGGCGACGGAGTTGGCGAACTCCGACAGGGTGAGGTCGGCGCCGACCTTGAGCAGGTCGGTGGCCATCTGGACCGCGCCCTGGTGGTGCTCCGTCATCATCCGCACGAAGAGCCGGTCGAACTCGGCGCCCCGCGCCGCCGCGAGCTGCCGGATCGCCTCCGGGGTCTGCATCCCCCGCATGCCGGCGTGGTCGTGCCCCGCCACCTCGGTGGAGAGGCCCCGGGCCTGCAACCAGCCCCGCATCAGGCCGATCTCCGGCCCCTGGCTGGCCCGGATCCGCTCGGCGAGGGCACGCAGGGCCGGGTTGCCGGCCCGGTCGGGGGCCAGCTCCGCAATCTCCAGCGCCTGGGTGTGGTGCGGAATCATCATCCGGACGAACGAGACGTCCATCGAGTTGTGCCGGGCCTTGGTGACGTCGCGCATCTCCTCGGCGGGCCGGACCGCGGCGGTCTCGCCCGGCCGACCGGGAACGATCACGGCGGGTCGGGGCGGGCCGGCCGGTGCGGATGTCGGTGCGGTGGCGGCGGCCGATCCCGTCGGGGCAGCGGTCGGGCTGCCGCCGGTGAGCGACAGGACGACGACCACCACCGCCAGCACGAACGCGGATGTGACGACGGCCAGGATCCGCACGCGCCGGTTGGTCATGGGCGACTCCCCACTCGTAGAGGTCCTGGCGATCGTATCCATCGACCCAGAACCTTAAATGTGATGCGCATCACATTGATGGAACTCTTCGGACTGTAGGGTGTGCGCAATCGCCATCCCCCTTGCGAAGGGCGTCGCCGATGACCATCTTCCGCACCCCGCGGGCCCGGCGGCTCACCACCGTGAGCCTGGCCGCAGCCGGCCTTCTCCTCGCCAGCGTCGCCACCGCTCCACCGGGAAGCGCCGGGGTGGCGGCGCGCTCCGCCCCGTCCGGCACGGTGAGCGCCACCAACACCATCCCCGGCGTAGACGAGATCGTCAGCAGCCCCAACCTCCGGCAGATCGCCAACCTGCCGAAGCAGGCTCCGCTGGACGCCACGAACAGCGACATCTCGTTCCAGGGCCGCTACGCCTTCGCCGGCAACTACAACGGCTTCGTCATCTACGACATCTCCCGGCCGAGCGCGCCGACCGTGGTGTCGCAGGTGTACTGCCCCGGGTCGCAGAACGACATCTCCGTCCACGGCGACCTGCTGTTCCTCTCCACCGACTCCTCCCGCAGCGACGACTCCTGCAACAGCACCAGCGCGCCGGCGACGGAGAAGGCGTCCTGGGAGGGCATCAAGGTCTTCGACATCAGCGACAAGGCCAGCCCGCGCTACGTCAAGGCCGTGGAGACGGCCTGCGGCTCGCACACCCACACCCTCGTGCCGGGCAAGGACCGCAAGACCGTCTACCTGTACGTCTCCTCGTACAGCCCGCGGGCGGAGTTCCCCGACTGCCAGCCCCCGCACGACTCCATCTCCATCGTCAAGGTGCCGCTGAGGTCGCCGACCGACGCGGCGGTGGTGTCCACTCCGAACCTCTTCCCCGACGGCGGCTACGAGGGCCGTCCCGGCGGTTCGGCGACCACCGGCTGCCACGACATCACCGCCTACCCGGAGAAGAACCTCGCTGCGGGCGCGTGCATGGGTGACGGCATCCTGATGGACATCTCCAACCGGGAGGCCCCCCGGCTGATCAACCGGGTCCGGGACACCGTCAACTTCGCGTTCTGGCACTCGGCCACGTTCAACAACGCCGGCACCAAGGTGGTCTTCACCGACGAGCTGGGCGGCGGCGGCGCGGCCACCTGCAACGAGGCCATCGGCCCCGACCGGGGCGCCGACGCCATCTACGACATCACCGGTCGTGGTAACGCCCGGAAGATGGAGTTCCGCAGCTACTACAAGATCCCCCGGATGAACGCCGACACCGAGAACTGCGTGGCGCACAACGGCTCGCTGATCCCGGTGCTCGGACGCGACATCATGGTCCAGGCGTGGTACCAGGGCGGCATCTCCGTCTGGGACTTCACCGACTCGGCCAACCCGAAGGAGATCGCGTTCTGGGAGCGGGGTCCGCTGTCGGCCGACCGGCTCGTCGGCGGTGGCACCTGGTCCGCGTACTACTACAACGGCTACATCTACTCCAACGACATGGTCAAGGGCCTCGACGTCCTGAAACTGACCGACTGGCGCACCTGGACGGCGAACCTCGTCCGGTACCGCGAGCTGAACGCGCAGACCCAGCCCAGCTACCTGAGCTGGTAGTCGCACACCGCGCCGACGGGCCCGACCCCTGCGGGGGTCGGGCCCGTTCGTGTCCACTGCGGGCCCGGCGGCGGTCAGCCGGCCGGCGGGTACGGGTCGTTCTGGTAGGTGTACTCCGTCTCGATCCTGCCGTCGGAGGTGTGCACGACGAGCTGGCTAGGCTCGTTGCCGTGCGCCACCTTGCGGCCCTCCTCGACGGCGTGCTGCTTGGTGTCGAACGTGCCGACGACCTGGTTGCCCTGCTCGACCTTCCAGCCGCCACCGTTCGGCACGACGTGGTACTGATTGCGCTTCATGATCGGTCACCCGCCTCTCGGTCAGCCTCCGGGATACCCGGGCCTCCGGGGCGGAAAACCCTCCTCGGTGGACAACCATCCGCCGCCGCCACCGCGTTCCACGGTCATGCGGAGAACTTTCCTGCGCGCCGGCCTGGCCCTGGTGCTGGCCGCTGGCGCCTGCTCCACCGCGGGCCCCGGCCCCGTGGCGGCACCGGTGGTGACGGGGACGCCCACCGCCTCCCGGCAGGACGCCGGCCAGGTCGAACGGACGCTGGCCAGCCTGCGCAAGGTCGACGATCTCCCGCTGTACGAGATGACCTACGTCGGGGCGTACGACCCGACCGTGGGCACCGACGCCGCTCCGGCGACGCCCTTCGGGTGCTCGCTCTTCGCCGCCGCCGGGGACCCCGACCGGCCGTTGTTCGCCCGCAACTTCGACTGGGACGCCAATCCGGCGCTGGTGCTGCGCACCGATCCGCCGGACGCGTACGCCAGCATCTCGGTGGTCGACATGTCGTACCTCGGGGTGGGCGCCGACCCGGCCGGCGACCGGCGACTGCTCGACGCGCCGCTGCTGCCCTTCGACGGCATGAACGAGCGCGGCCTGGCGGTCGGCCTGGCCGCCGACGACGGCGCCCGCGCCGACCCCGCCCCGGGCCGGGCCACCGTCGGGTCGGTACGCATCCTGCGGCTGGTGCTCGACCGGGCGGCGACGGTCGACGAGGCGGTGGCGGTCTTCCAGCGGCACAACGTGGACTTCGACGGCGGCCCGGCCCTGCACTACCTGATCGCCGACGGCACCGGAGCCTCGGCCGTGGTCGAGTTCGTCGACGGCCGGATGCGGATCGAGCGCGGCTCGGGCGGCTGGCGGGCACTCACCAACGTGCCGGTCATCGGCGTCGCGGAGGAGCGCCGCCGGGCCGACCACCGCTACCGGGTCATCGCCGAGGCTCTCGAGGGCAGCGGTGGCGTGGCGGACGCCTCGGCGGCCTTCCGGATCCTGCGCGGCGTCCGGCAGGCGCACACCCGTTGGTCGGTGACGTACGACCTGCGCGGCGGAGAGGTGCGATTGACCACCGCAGCGGGCGGCGGTGAGCACCGCTACCGACTACCGGTGGGTTGACCGCCCCCGACGGCGTGTGCTCACAGGGCCGCCGCGCGGTCCCGCCGGCCTCGCCGAGCGGGTTCCGCCGGGGCGCCCGGTCACCCCGGCAGCGGCGCCTCGTCGCCCCGGGTGCGGCGCGGCCCGACGAGCCGGCGCACCATCGGGGCGGCGTTCCACTTCGCCGCGCCCACCAGGTCGCGGGCGTGTTCCAGCACGGTGTAGTCGGGCCGGGCCCGGCCGTCGGCAATGGCCCGGTCCAGGTCGTTGCCGCACCGGGTCAGCACGCTGTCGAAGTCGCGGCGCACCGGTTCGAGCAGGTGGTAGCCGAACGAGCGGTGCAGCCGGGCGAAGAACGGCTTGTAGAGCCGGGCCCGCTCGTGCAACCCCGAGGAGTACGACATCGGGTTCTTCGGCCGGCGTCGGACGTAGTCGGGCAGCAGGTCGGCGAAGGCCCGCCGGACGATCCACTTCTCCTGCCCCTCGCGCATCTTCAGCCCGATCGGCAGCCGCATCGCCAGCTCCACCAGGCTCAGGTCGAGAAACGGCACGCGGGCCTCCACCCCGTGCCCCATGCTGGCCCGGTCGACGCGCTGCAACTCCGTACGGCAGAGGTTGCGGATCTTGTGCAGGAAGAGCCGGCGGGACGCCTCGGGGCCGACCTCGTGGTACATCGGATAGCCACCGAACAGCTCGTCCGAGCCGTCCCCGGTGAGCACCACCTTCACGCCCAGCTCGCGCAGCCGACGGAACAGCGGCACGGTGACCACGGCGTTGATGATGTCGCCGTACTCGGTCAGCTCGGACATCCGGATGCTCTCCCGGATGTCGGCCAGCCGGATGTCGCGGGGACGCAACTCGACCACCTCGTGCGGCACCCCGAGGTCCTTCGCGAGCCGCCGCGCGTACGCCACGTCGGGGCTCTCCGGCACGCCGACCGTGACCGCGACGCAGTCCGGGTGCATCTCGCGCACGTGCAGCATGGCCAGCGAGCTGTCCAGCCCACCGGAGAGGACCACACCCACGGTGAGATCGGTGTCCACCCGCATCCGGATGCTGTCGGTGAGGGCGGCCCGGACGAGCAGGGCGGCCTCGTCCGGGTCGTCCACCACCGGCAGCCCGTCGCCTAGGGCGAGCAGGTCGACGTACGCGCGCAGCCGGACCGGCCCGTCGGGCTCGGCCCAACCATGGTGCCCGGGCGGCACCTCGACGATCGGGGCGCGATGCCCCACCAGCGCCTTGACCTCGCTGGCGACGTGCAGGCAGCCGGGCGTCCGGGCCCAGTACAACGGCTTGACACCGAGCGGGTCCCGGACCAGGTAGGCCCGGCCGGTGGCCCGTTCCACGACGGCGAAGGCGTACTCGCCGCGCAGCCGGGTCACCATGCCCTCGCCCCATCGCAGGAACGCGGCGAGCACCACCTCGGTGTCGCTGGTGCCGCGGAAGCGGTGGCCCAGCCGGACCAGTTCCGCACGCAGCTCGTGCTGGTTGAAGACCTCGCCGTTGTAGCAGAGCAGCCACCGCTCGTCGGCGGAGGCCCACGGCTGCACGGCGCGTTCCCGGTCCACGATCCGCAGCCGGCGGGTGCCGGCGAGCAGGCCGTTCTCGTAGCGGGTCTCGGTGACCTCGCCGCGCGGGGCGAGGGTGGCGAGCATCCGCCGGAAGGTGGTCGGATCGGCTTCGGGGCCGAGGCTCAACGCGATGCCGCACACCGGGCTCAGACCCCCATCTCGGCTTCGTACGCCCGGCGCAGCCGCCGCCGCGCCGTCGGCGCGAGGCACAGGTGCCACGCCTGCCCCTCGTCGACCACGTTGATCTCACCGGCCCGCTGCCGGGCCAGCAGCAGCTCGGCCAGGGTGTCCCGGACGCCGAACCGGTCGAACCACTCCATCTCGACGTCGACCGCCCAGCCGAGGCAGTGGCCGCTGGGCACCATGGCGGCGTACCCGAGGCGGCGCAGCCGGTGCTGGTGCTCGGCGCTGCGGACCAGGCTGGTCACCCACAGCGGCGGCGTGGCGGCCGGAGTGCTGGCGGCGAACTGCCGGGCGATGTCGTTGAGCAGCGCCACCACCTCGCGGCGGGCCCGCCGGAAGCGCAACCCGGCGGTACGTGGCGTGGCGTCGGGCCGCAGCCGGCGCCGGGCCGCCCGCGCCCCGCGTCCCAGCAGCGTCTTCGGTTGCTCGACGTAGCGGAAGCGCAGCAGGTCCCGGCGGCGCAGCCACTCCAGGTCCACCAGATCGGGGCTGGCGTCGACCTGGGCGTCGGTGAGGAAGGTGGGGGCGTCGCGCCACCACATCACGTCGACGCGGGAGAGCAGGTAGATCCGGACCAGCGCGGTGAGGTCGGCGGCGGAGCTGCGTTCGTTGGGCTGATAGCGGGCCATCTCCAGCAGCAGCGTCTCGCGGGCGCCGATCAACCCCTGCGGGGTGGCGTCCAGTACGGCGGCGATCGCCGGCTCACGCAGCCGCTCGTCGATCAGCACCTGCCGGGCTGCGGTGCAGGACGCCCCGGCCAGGGCGCCGACCTCGACCAGCAGGTCGGCCACGGCGGCCCGGTAGGCGTCCAGGTCGGGCGCGGCGACGGGCCTGGGAGGTACGCCGGGCGTGCGCCGACGCACCCGGGCGGCGGGCGTGACGGAGGAGCCGGGCCGCTGGCCCGGGCTTCGGCTGGGCACTCGCATGGTCGGGTCCTCTCTCCCGTCACGACATCACTGTGTGCATCGCCCTGGGCACACCGTAATCAGGCGCGACGGGATAAGTCCGAACAATCCTCCTATTCTCCTCCTAACGGGCGGCTGACGGTCACCGCCGAACACAAACGGTCACGGTCGGGAGGTGTCGCTCCACCGCTGCACCTCGTCGTACGAGGGCGGTCGGGTGGGCGGCGTGACCCCGGACCGGACGGCGTCCAGGGTGTCCAGGGCGCCGCCGAGCGCCGCCCGGAACAGCAGTGAGCCGGTGCTGACCCGGGCCACGCCGAGCGCCCGCAGCTCGTCGAGGGTGGGCCCACCCGGCCGGTACAGCACGTTGAGCGGCGCATCGATCCCCGCGACGAGGGCCGCGACCGTGTCGACGTCCGGCGCTCCCGGCACGAAGATCCCGTCAGCTCCGGCATCCTCGTAGCCGCGAGCCCGGCGCAGGGCCTCCGGCAGCGGATCGGGTACGCCGAGCCACCACGTGTCGGTACGGGCGTTGACGAACAGCTCCGGCGCCACGACCTTGACGGCGGCCACCTTCGCCGCCGTCAACTCCGGCGGGTCGAGGGTGCCGTCCGCGCGGCCGTCCTCAAGGTTGATGCCGACCACCCCGAGCGCGGCCAACTCCACCGCCAGCTCGGCGACGGCCGCCGGATCGTCGGCACACCCCGCCTCCACATCGACGGTCACCAGCACCGGGAGCCGGCGCAGCACCCGGGCCAGGCGCAGGTTCTCCGCCCGGGTCGCGGCCAGCCCGTCCGGCAGGCCGGTGGACGCGGCCACCCCCAGGCTGGTGGTGCCGACCGCCGGATGGCCCCGCGCCACGAACGCGGCAGCGCTGGCATGGTCCCAGGCGTTGGGTAGCAGCAACGGCCGGTCGGCGTGATGCAGGGCGCGGAAGGCGGCGCAGCGCTCGTTCATCGGGATTCCACCTCGACACTCGTCGGGACACGCAGCAACGCGTGCGGTTCATGGGTCGCCGGGCCGACGGTGGCGCGGCACGTCCACCACCTCGGCGCTACCTGGCGGAAGAACACCGCCGGCGAGCCGGACCGGCGCGACCGTCACCCGCCGGGTGCCGCGCACCGGCGGGTCGAGCCGGAGCACCTCGGCGAGCAACTCGCCGGTCGGCATCGTCGGCGGCACCGCCAGCCCGTGCCGGGCGGCGGCGCCGATCAGCCCGGCGGTGGCGTCGCACGCCTGGACCAGCAGGCCGGTCCGGTTCGCCACCGCCTCGGGCGGACCCGGCGGCGTCATCGCCAGCAGAGCCGCCACCGCACCGTCGGCTGCGGCGACGCGCGCGGCGTCCGCGCCGGGGTGGTAGGCGGCGGCCACAGCCGGCCCGGCCGCGTCCGGATCGGCGAGCCCCAGCCGCTCCGTCAGCACCCGCAGCGGTACCCGCCGCGCGAGCACAGCCATCACGTCAAGGCGGTCACCGGCGCGGTCGAGCGCCTCCCCGGTCAGCCGGGCGGCGGCGACACGCAGCTCGTCAGGGTCGAGAGCGGTCAGGATCGCGACGCCGACCGCCCTGCGCGTGGGGTGCCGCTCCGGGGCGCTGAACCGGCTGACAGCACCGCGCAGCCAGGCCAGGGCGCCCGGTGGGCCACCTCCGGAGACGGGCACCTGGCAGGCCGGATCGGTGAGCACGGCCCACACGTCGGCATGTCGGGTCACCGTCCAGCCGGTGTCGGGGTCGAAGACGGGCGGGCCACACGGCGGCGTACCGGGTACGGGCGCGATGACGAGCTGGTCCACGGTCACGCCGCGACCGTACGGCCGGCTTCGTTCGGTGCCCGCCGAACCGTCGGTCGCGAGCCGACTCGGTCAGGGCGCGGGCCGGCTCGGTCAGGCGCGGCCGCTGCCGTGCACGGGCCGGTTCGCCGGTCAGGCCCGGCCGCCCCCGGTGTCGGCGGCGGCATCCGGCGCGAGGTCCGCCGGGGCCAGGCCGAGCGCGGCGGCCAGCGCGGGACCGCCGGCCGGGGTCAACCGGACCGCCCGGCCGCTGCCCCTGCTGAGCCAGCCCACCTCGAAGAAGCGGTCGCACAGCGCCGCGCCCAGCGCCCCGGCCAGGTGCGAGCGGCGCTCGGTCCAGTCCAGGCAGTCGCGGACCAGTGGCCGGCGGGCAGCCCGCAGCGGCGCGACCGGAACCCCGAGCCCGGCGAGCCAGTCGAGCCCGTTCGACGTCAGTGCCAGCCCGTCGCTGTCGTCGAGCAGCCGGCGGGCGAGCAGCGCGTCACGCAGCCGCACCCCGAGACGGCCGGCCAGATGGTCGTAGCAGGTGCGGGCGTACGCCAGCGCGGCCCCGGCACGGGCGGCGCGCAACGAGCCGGCGGGCGTGGGTGGCGCCGGGGCGTGGCCGGCCAGATCCTCGATCAACTGAGCCACCGAGGGGTCGGCGAGCCGGACATAGCGGTGCCGCCCCTGCCGCTGCTCGACCAGCAACCCGCCGCTGACCAGCCGGGTGAGATGGTCGCTGGTGGTGGACGGCGCCACCCCGGCGAGCCGGGCCAACTCTCCCGCCGTCCAGGCCCGCCCGTCCAGCAGTGCCAGGCAGAAGCGGGCCCGGGTGTCGTCGGCGAGCAGGGCGGCGAGCCGGGCCAGCGCCGGGCCGTCCGCAACGGTGGTCACCGGCCCATGCTGGCACGCACACGCTGCGGCACCCACCGAAGGGGCGACGATCTGGTCCGCCGCTTCGACGCCGGCGAGGCCCCCGTGTTCCCGTGCGCCGCGTGGCCGTCGAGCACGGCGATCCACCCCCCTCGGACCGGGCGAGCACCGTACGCACGCCGCCAGGACGGACCGCCGGAGCACGGCGCCGGGCGCCCGCCGGCCCCGGTCGGGGGGCTGTTGTGCCGGTCGGCGAAACGGCGTCGCGGCGGTGATGAAAAGCTTGGCGGCATGAGTTCCGCACCCGTACGGCACGACCCGCCCACCGAGCCCGGCCCCGACACCCTCGACGACACGAGCGCCTTCACGGATCTCGGGCTGCGCGCCGAGTTGCTGGGCGCGCTGTCCGCCCTCGGCTACGAGGAGCCCACTCCGATCCAACGGGAGGCGATCCCGCTCCTGCTGGCCGGTCGGGACCTGCTGGGCCAGGCCGCGACGGGTACGGGCAAGACGGCCGCCTTCGCCCTGCCACTGTTGCAGCGGATGCCGGACGACCGGTCCGGCGGTGCCCCGGTGGCGCTCGTGCTGGTGCCCACCCGCGAACTCGCGGTGCAGGTCTCCGAGGCGTTCCACCGCTACGGCAAGGACCTGGGTGCCCGGGTGCTGCCGATCTACGGCGGGCAGCCGATCGGCCGGCAACTGCGCGCCCTGGACTCCGGGATCGACGTCGTGGTCGCCACCCCGGGCCGTGCGCTGGACCACATCGCCCGGGGCACGCTCGACCTGGGCTCCCTGGCCACGGTGGTACTCGACGAGGCCGACGAGATGCTCGACATGGGCTTCGCCGAGGACATCGAGGCGATCCTGGAACACGCGCCGGCACAGCGGCAGACGGTGCTCTTCTCGGCGACGATGCCGGCGCGCATCGACGGGCTGGCCCGCAAGCACCTGACCGACCCGGTACGCATCCTCATCGCCCGGGAGCAGCAGGTCGCCGGTGAGGCGCCCCGGGTGCGGCAGAGCGCGTACATCGTCTCCCGGGCGCACAAGCCGGCGGCACTGGGCCGGGTGCTGGACGTCGAGTCCCCCACCGCGGCGATCGTCTTCTGCCGCAGCCGGGAGGAGGTCGACCGGCTCACCGAGACCATGAACGGCCGGGGCTACCGGGCCGAGGCGCTGCACGGCGGGATGAGCCAGGAGCAGCGCGACCGGGTGATGGGCCGGCTGCGCACGGGCACGGCGGACCTGCTGGTGGCGACCGACGTCGCCGCCCGAGGCCTGGACGTCGAGCAGCTCACCCACGTGGTCAACTACGACGTCCCGTCGGCGCCCGAGTCGTACGTGCACCGGATCGGCCGGGTCGGCCGGGCCGGCCGGGAGGGTGTGGCGATCACCCTCGCCGAGCCGCGCGAACACCGGATGCTCAAGACCATCGAGCGGGTCACCGGCCAGCGGATCACCATAGACAAGATCCCGACGGTGGCGGACATGCGCACCCGGAGGTTGGAGCTGACCCAGGCCGCCCTGCGGGAGAGCCTGTTGGAGGACGACCTCGACCCGTACCGGGCGATCGTGGAGTCGCTGACCGACGAGTTCGACCTGGTGGAGGTGGCCCTCGCGGCGGTGAAGCTGGCGCACGAGGCGACGTCGCCGGGCTCGGACGACGAGGAGGAGATTCCGCAGGTCCCCGTCCGGAACCCGCGTGAGGGCCGGCCGGAGGCCGGCGGCCGGGGCGAGCGCCGCGGCGGTGCCCGGCCGCGCACCGGCGGCACCACCCAGGTCTTCATCGGGTTGGGCCGGCGCGCCGGGGTGCGCCCGCAGGACCTGGTGGGCGCGATCACCGGCGAGACCGGGATCAACGGCCGGGACATCGGCTCCATCGAGATCGCCGACCGGTTCTCGCTGGTAGAGGTGCCCCAGACCGTCGCCGACGACGTGATCGCCGGGCTGCGCGGCAGCACCATCAAGGGACGCAAGGCGACCGTACGCCGGGACCGTGACGGCGACGGGCGCAGCGAGCGCCGCTTCGACGGCGCCGACCGCCGCGACCGCCGCTAGGCCGACGCAGGGGCACCTTCCTCACGTTTTCGTGCGGGAAGGTGCCCCTGTCGACGCCGGCTGGGTGTGTCGCCGTGAGCGGCCAGATGGCCCTGCTCCACCGCCAGAGCACTCACCCCCGACCAGGTCGCCGCGTTGTGGGGCCTCGACGACGGCCCGCGCGACTAAACGCGGTGGCGGTCCGACACTGGCGGGGGCGCACTACGCTGCGGCCCACTTCATCGAAAGGAACAACCATGCGCAGGACGCTGCTGCCGCTGGCCGCGCTCGCCCTGGTCCTCGTGGCGGGCGGGTGCAAGGTCGAGATCAACGGCGGTGCCACGCCGGGCCCCGGCGGTACGACCGTGCCGTCGGACTCACCGGTGGCCGACCCGCCGTTCGGCGACGGCAGCAGCGCGAACGACAACGTCTCGCCGCCCGCCGCGCCGCCCGCGAAGGTCCCCGCGCTGACCTGCGACCAGGTGGCCGAGTCGGAGCTGGGCAGTACCAAGGTGCGGTACAACAACTACCCCGACCCGATCCCGCTGACCGAGGGGCGCTGGGCCGGTGAGGACGGCGTGGTGGTCGCCCTGCAACCGCCGTGCGCGACCGGTGACCTGACCGGCGACGGCGCCGCCGACGCGCTGCGCGCGATCATGCTCGACGGCGGTGGGACGGGCAAGTTCTGGGGCATCGTGCTCTGGCGCAACGTCAAGGGCGCCCCGGCCTATGTCGGCACGGTCGATCTCGGCGACCGCACCCCGATCGAGAAGATCACCATCAGTGCCGGCCAGGCGCAGGTGGTCTACCTGACCCGACCCGACGACGCCTCAATGGTCGAGTTGGTGATCGAGCGGACGGCCACCTACCGGCTCATTGGCGACAAGCTGGAGGAGATCGGGTACGTCGACAAGCCGCATTCCTAGTCCGCGCTGTCACCAACACGGTGAACCTTTTTGGTCAGCGCATTTGGGACACGCGCTGCGCTGACCTGCCCGGAAGTGGCCCCTGCCGCGCACCAGGCGTCGGCAGGAGCCCCTCCGTACGCCTCAGGCGGCGGTGAGGTTCGGCCCGGTGAGGGTGTCGGCGTCGGCCGGGCGCAACGCCAGGGCGAGCACGTCGGCGACGTCGGCCAGCGTGTGCACGGTCAGCGCCTCCCGGACCTCGGCGGGCAGGTCGTCCAGATCCGGCTCGTTGCGGGCCGGGATGATCACCTCGGTCAGGCCGGCCCGGTGGGCGGCAAGCAGTTTCTGCTTCACCCCGCCGATGGGCAGCACCCGGCCGGAGAGGGTCACCTCGCCGGTCATCCCGAACTCGGGTCGTACCGGCCGGCCACTGGCCAGCGACGCGAGGGCGGTGACCATGGTGATGCCCGCGCTGGGGCCGTCCTTGGGCACCGCGCCCGCCGGCACGTGCAGGTGGATCCGCCGGCCGGCGAGGGCGTTCGGGTCCAGTCCGAGCCGGCGCCCGTTGGAGCGCAGGTAGGACAGCGCGATGTGCGCGGACTCCTTCATCACGTCGCCGAGCTGGCCGGTCAGGGTCAGTCCCGGCTCGCCGGCCATGCTGGTGGCCTCGATGAAGAGCACGTCGCCGCCGGCACCGGTGACCGCCAGGCCGGTGGCCACGCCGGGCACGGCCGTGCGCTCCGCCGACTCCGGGGTGAACTTCGGCCGCCCGAGGTAGCTGGCGAGGTTGCCGGTGTCGACGCGGACCGGCGCCGGGTCGGTGGCCAGGGCCACCGCGACCTTGCGGAGGATCTTCGCAAGGGACCGTTCGAGCTGCCGTACGCCGGCCTCCCGGGTGTGTTCACCCGCGATCCGGGCGAGGGCGTCGTCGGCGACGCCGACCTCCTCGGCGGTCAGCCCGGCGCGCTCCCGCTGCCTGGGCAGCAGGTGGTCCCGGGCGATGGCGACCTTCTCCTCCTCGGTGTATCCGTCGAGGGTGACCAGTTCCATCCGGTCCAGCAGCGGGCCGGGGATGGCCTCCACCACGTTGGCGGTGGCCAGGAAGAGCACGTCGGACAGGTCGAGGTCGACCTCGAGGTAGTGGTCGCGGAAGGTGTGGTTCTGCGCCGGGTCGAGCACCTCCAGCAGGGCGGCGGCCGGGTCGCCGGAGTAGCCGGCGGCGAGCTTGTCGACCTCGTCGAGGAGCACGACCGGGTTCATCGAGCCGGCCTCGCGCAGGGCGCGCACGATCCGACCGGGCAGCGCGCCGACGTAGGTGCGCCGGTGGCCGCGGATCTCGGCCTCGTCGCGTACGCCGCCGAGGGAGACCCGGACGAAGTTGCGGCCGAGCGCGTGGGCGATCGACTCGCCGAGGCTGGTCTTGCCGACGCCGGGCGGGCCGGCGAGGGCGAGCACCGCGCCGGAGCCCCGGCCGCCGACGACGCCGAGGTTGCGCTCGGCCCGCCGGTTGCGTACGGCGAGGTGTTCCAGGATCCGGTCCTTCACATCGGCCAGGCCGGCGTGGTCGGCGTCGAGCACGGCACGGGCCGCGGCCAGATCGGTGTTGTCCTCGGTACGGGTGCTCCACGGCATCTCCAGCACCGTGTCGAGCCAGGTCCGGATCCAGCCCGCCTCCGGGGAGGCGTCACTGGCCCGTTCCAGCTTGCCGACCTCGCGCATCGCCGCCTCACGGACCTTGTCCGGCAGTTCGGCGCTCTGGACGCGGACCCGGTAGTCGGCGGAGCCGTCCGGCTCCTCCTCGCCGAGTTCCTTGCGGATGGCGGAAAGCTGCTGGCGGAGCAGGAACTCCCGCTGGGACTTCTCCAACCCCTCGCGGACGTCGGTGCCGATCTGTTCGGCGATCTCCTGCTCGGCCAGGTGGTCCCTGACCCAACCGACGAGCAGCTCCAGCCGGGTGGTGACGTCTCCGGCGGCGAGCAGCTCGGTCTTCTGGTCGAGGCTGAGCCAGGACACGTAGCCGGCCGAGTCGGCCAGCTCGGAGAGATCGGTCATCCGCTCGATCGCGTCGATGACCTGCCAGGCGCCGCGCTGCTGGAGCACGGACGTCATCAGGGCGCGGTACTCGCGGGCCAGTTCGCGGGCGCGGCCGGCAGGAGCGGGTTCGTCGAGTTCGGTCGCCTCGACCCAGAGGGCGGCACCGGGCCCGGGCACACCGGAGCCGATCCGGGCGCGGGACAGGCCGCGGATGACGGCGGCCGGTTCGCCGCTGGGCAGCCGACCGACCTTCTCGATGGTGGCGACCGCGCCGACGGGGCCGTACTCGCCGTCGAGGCGGGGCACGGCGAGCAGCTTGTGGTCACCGGTGGCGCGGGCCGCGTCGACGGCGGCCTGGGTGGTCGGGTCGAGGGTCACCGGGATCACCATGCCGGGCAGGAGCACGGCGTCGGTCAGGGGAAGTACCGGAAGAGTTGCCATCGAACACCTGCTATCGGTTGAGTTGAGCGTGTCCAACTCAAGTAACAAAGCGTTCCCCTTGTTCCGGACTGTGACCCAGGCCACGTCGCGGCCCGTCGTGCCGCCCCTCGGGCGGGACAACCCGCTCGCCAGGCTTCTTACCCGGAAGCGCTGCGCGTCGGCGCCGAGGCGGGCCTCGACAACGAGGTGCGGGCATGCGCCGGCCGATCACGGCAGGCCGCAGCACCACCGGGATCACCGAACAAGCGCACGAGCAGAAACGCACGTGAAGCGGATGAGCGCAGCACCGCCACGCGAGTCATCGGCCTTCACCCGGCCCGAACGGACGGCACTCGCCGACCACGCCGGCCTGATCGGCGACCCGACCTCCGGGCTTTGCGCCGAGCTGCTTTCCCTCGATAACCGCGACCCGCCGAAATGAGGACGACGCGTATTGTTGCGGATTCACCATCGGATAGGTCAAACTTTGACCACACCCCGCCCCACACAGGGAGTAATTAACGATGGCGAGAAAAGTAATCACGGTCCTGACCGACGACCTCGACGGTGGAAAGGCAGACCGGACCGTCGAGTTCAGTCTGGACGGCGTGGCCTACACCATCGACGTCTCCGACGAGAACGCGGGTGTGCTGCGCAAGGCCCTCGACCCGTACATCAACGCTGGCCGGCGGATCGGTCGCGGATCCGTCGACACCGGGCGGGCACCCCGCCGGGCGGGCGCGCCGGGCGGCTCGGGAATGGACCGGGAGCAGAACCGGGCCATCCGGGAATGGGCCACCAAGAACGGCTACAAGATTTCCGAGCGCGGTCGCATCCCGGTCGAGGTCGTGGAGGCGTACAAGAACCGCTGACCGACACCGGTCTCACGCTCGGGCTCGCGCGGGGTCACGCTGAGGAATCAGCGCGGCCCCGCCGGTCTTTTCCCACGGCCATCCATTCGCACGACCCGCATCCTGGCACGGGCCCATTCCCAGCCGGATCCATTAGCCGCCTCGGCCGTCGGCGGGTAGCCGGGCTGGCCGACATCGAACGCCACCGACCCCACAACCGTGATCATCGCCACGATCACACGGGTGCGACCGCCGATCGTCGTACCACCCGAGTGTAATAACCGACAGCTTTGTCGAGCATTACCTACACGGATCTCGGGGGTGGCGGATGACGTGATGGTGGAGCCAGACGGCCGGCGGGTTACCCCGCACCTTCTGGTACCTCTGGACGGCCACGCTGATCAACCGGCTGGGCAGTTTCGTCGCCATCTACCTCGTGTCGGTACACGGCCTCAGCCCCGCGTACGCCGGAATCGTGAGCGGGTTGCACGGGGCCGGCGGCGCGGCCGGGGGCGTGCTCGGCGGAATCGTCGCGGACCGGTGGAGGGCGGCGGCCGGACATGCTGGCCGGGAACGTGGCCGCCGCGATGGCGGCGGTGGCGCTCGGCCTGAGCGGGCACCCAGTGGCGATCGCGGCCCTGACCCTGCTGCTCGGGCCCGGCAGCCGCACCGGACGGTGGTGGACCTGGCGAGGGCCCGACCGCGGGTGGCCGGGGGCGCGGCGGATCAGTCCGCGCAGAGGTACGCGAAAGCGAAGCCACCCGTCATCTCGCCGCGCCGCGACTCCAGCCGCCGGATCTCGGCGAGCAACTCGTCGTGGGGCGTCAGCACCGGCTCGGCCGTGTCCGGCGCGCGCATCCGCTCGCCGATGGCCACCGCCGCCAGATCCTCGGCCAGCCGGCCTGGGTCCACCCCGGCGGATACCCGCTGCTCGTGCACCGTGACCCGCTCCACGAGGCAGGCCCCTTGGCGCACCCGCACCCAGCTCCACCCCTCGGCCGCCCCGCCCGACCAGCGCACGTGCAGCCCTCGGACGATCGGGTCGACCAGCCGCCGCGACACGTACGCCTGCACGGCGGCAGACCGGGCCAGGGCACCAAGGTCGTTGACGTGACCGGTCCGCCCGTCGGGCAGCCGGCCGAGGATGTCGCGGAACCCGACCGGAAGCGCGTCTGCGTCGTCGGGCTCCCCCGCACCGAGAGCCGCGTACCCGCGCGCGTCGAGCAGGTACGCCACGATCTGTCGCCCGTGCTCGTCGGCCCGCAGCGTCGGCGAACCGATCCGCAGCACCGGCAGGCCGACCGCCTCCGCGACCGCGTTCTTCAACCGCTCGACCCGCTGCTCGGCGGAGCCGGCGGGCGCGACTGGACCGATCTCGACGGCGAAGACCGGCCGGGCCGTGTCGGCGGCGCAGACGACCAGGTCGTAGCCCTCCCGGATGGCCGTGCTCCACTGGTTGCCGGTGACGCCCGGCGGCCGCCCGTGCACCAGTTCGCCGAGCCGGCGGGGGCCGTGCACGAGCTGGCCGCCCCGGGCGAACAGCGGGCCGCGCCCACCGTCTCCGGCGACCGCGCGCAGCCAGGATCCGTCCCCACCACCGGTGCTCGTCATCCGCCTGATCCGTCCGTCCCGCCACCGAACTTTGGCCGACGCGTCGGCCGGAGCGAGTCTAGGCCGTCGATCACGACCGGCGCGGCGGTGGTGCCTCTCGGGGCCGTACGGCCGGAATTCGGTTGAGACCCCCCGTCTGTGCCGGTGGGATGGACCGGTGAGGGTCTTCCTGGACACCGGGCGGCTGGCGCTGCGCGAGTTCACCCCCGACGACGCGCAACTGCTCGTCGAGCTGGACGACGACCCCGAGGTGATGCGATATCTCACCGGCGGGCACCCCACCCCACCCGAGGCGATCCGGGAGCACGTCCTGCCCCGGATCCTCGCCCACTACCGGCAGCCGCCTGGGCTGGGGTGGTGGGCGGCGCTGGGCCGGGACTCGGGCGACTTCCTGGGCTGGTTCGAGTTCCGTCCGACCCACGACGGCGACGTCCGCGAGGTGGAGCTGGGCTACCGGCTGCGCCGGGCCGCCTGGGGTGCCGGCCTCGCCACCGAGGGCTGCCGGGCGCTGATCGAAAAGGGCTTCACCGACCTCGGCGTGCAGCGGGTCACCGCGAACACGATGACCGTCAACGCCGCATCCCGCCGGGTGATGGAGAAGTCCGGGCTGCGATTCGTGCGGACGTACGTCGGGGACTGGCCGGAGATGATCGCCGGCGCGGAGCACGGCGAGGTGGAGTACGCGCTGACCCGGCAGCAGTGGCTGGGCCACGACACCGACTGACGCGTCCCCTGGCGGGCGCGACGGCGGCGGGCGCGTAGCCAATCGTGCCGCCGGACGGGTCCGCCCGACCGGTCGGGCATGATCGGGGTGCCCGCGCCGATGGTCGGCGGACGGGACCGGGAGGTGCGCGGGGTGCGGATCGTGTCGCTGGTGCCGTCGCTGACCGAGGCCGTGGCCCTGACCCTGCCGGGTCTGCTGGTCGGCGCCACCGACTGGTGCACCCACCCGTCCGGGCTGGACGTGGCACGGGTCGGCGGGAGCAAGTACCCCGACCTGGACCGGGTGCTCGCGCTACGCCCCGACCTGGTCCTGCTCAACGTCGAGGAGAACCGTCGCGAGGACGCCGACGCGTTGGCCGCCGCCGGCGTGCCGGTGCGGGTGACCTACCCGCGTACCGTCGACGAGGCGCTGACGGAGCTGGCGGACCTGCTCCGCGACCTGGGCGCCCCGGCCGAACCGGAGTGGCTCGCCGTGGCCCGCCGGGAGTGGGCCGGGCTGCCCACGCTAGGGCCGGCCCGCCCGGCGGTGGTGCCGGTCTGGCGCCGGCCGTGGGTGGTGCTGGGCGCCGACACCTTCGCCGGTGACGTGCTGCGCAGGCTCGGCGTCACCAACGTGTACGCCGACGATGTCGAGCGCTATCCCCGGCCGACCCTCGACGAGCTGCGCGCCCGGGCGCCGGAACTGGTGGTGCTGCCCGACGAGCCGTACCGGTTCACCGCCGACGACGGGCCGGAGGCGTTCCCCGGCACCCCCTGCGCGCTGCTCTCCGGCAGGCACCTCACCTGGTACGGCCCGTCGCTCGCCGAGGCGCCCGCCGTACTCCGCGCCCAGCTCGCCGCCCCGGTCGTCCGGCCGGGCTGACCGCCGTTGCCCGGCCTCGGCCGGATGGACGCGCCGGGGCGGGCGGTCAGTCGCCCGCGCGCCGGCGCCGCTCCCGGCGGGCGGCGAACACGCTCCACCCGATCGCGACGGACAGCGTCAACACCACCACCGCGAGGGTCGACCAGACCGGCAATTTCCCGACCGGCGTCTCGGCGAGGATCAGCTTCGCCCCGGCGAAGGCCAGCAGCACGGCCAGCCCGTACCGCAGGTAACCGAAGTGGCGCAGCAGCCCGGCCAGGCAGAAGTAAAGGCTGCGCAGGCCGAGCACGGCGAACGCGGTCGCCGTCCAGACGAGGAACGTGTCGGTGGTGATGGCCAGGATCGCCGCCACCGAGTCGATCGCGAAGACCACGTCGGTGGCCTCGATCGCGACCAGCGCCACCAGCAGCAGGGTGGCCCTGCGGCGACCGTCGACCCGGACGGTGAACCGGCCGCCGTGATAGCGGCGCTCCGTGGGCACCAGCCGCCGGAAAACCCGGACGGCGACGTTGCGGTCCGGGTCGACGTCCGGTTCGCCGCGTACCGCGAGTCGCCATCCCGTCCAGATCAGGAAGGCGCCGAGCACGACACCGGCCCAGGCCAGCCGCCCCAGCAGCTCCGCGCCGGCGAAGATGAAAGCCAGCCGGAACGCGAGCGCGCCGACGACCCCCCAGAAGAGCACCTTGTGCTGGTACTCGGCGGGCACCCTGAAGTACCCGAACAGCAGCGCGAAGACGAAGACGTTGTCGACGGAGAGCGCCTTCTCCAGCAGGTAGCCGGAGAAGTACGCCACCGCCGGCTCGCCGCCCCGCCACAGCCAGATCACCAGGCCGAAGGTGAGCCCCGCGGTGATCCAGACACCGCTCCACAGCAGCGCCTCGCGCAGCTCGATCACGTGGTTGTCGCGGTGGGAGAGCATGTCCACGGCGAGCATGACGGCGATGACCGCGCCCACCGCCGCCCAGGCCCAGAGGGGCGCCGCGAACGTCGCCTCGTCCACCCGGCGTCCTCCGCATCCCCGACGGCGGCTCCGCTCCCATCCGATCCCGAGCCTAGGCGAGCCGCCGACGGGCCGACGGCGGTCCGGGCAAGTCGGTGCCGCCGGCGACCCGCCCCGGCACGGCCCTCAGGCCACCGGAGTGACCCGGGCCGCGTCCGGCTCGGCGAGCGTGGTGTCGTCGGCGTCGTAGGCGATGGTGCTCGTCACCTGGACCACGCCGCTGACCTGTCCGGCCAGCCGGCCCGCCAGTTCGACCGCGCTGCGCCGGTCCAACCGGCCGTCGAGCGTCACCTCGCCGTCGCGCACCCGGACGGTGACCAGCCCGTCCCGCACCGCAAGCACCCGGCGCAGCACCTCCTGCACCACGTCCTCGCGGATCTCCGCGTCGGTGCGCAGGTGCACCCGCAGCAGGTCGCCGCGCGTGACGATGCCGACGAGCCGGCCCAGGTCGTCGAGCACCGGCAGCCGCTTCACCGCCTCCCGGTCCATCTGCCGGGCGGCGGCGGAGATCGTCGCCTCCGGCCAGGTCGTCACCGGCGGGGCGGTCATCAGGTCACGCGCCAGCAGCGCGTCGGCCTTCTCCCGGGCGGTGCGGCGCCGGCGCCCCTCGAAGACCCGCCGCTCGTCCGGACGACCGGCCCGCTCGACCTTGTGCAGCAGATCCGACTCGGACACCACGCCGAGGACCCGGCGGAACCCGTCCACCACGGGCACGCCGCTGATGCCCCGCCGGACCAACGCGTCGACGATCTCCCGGTAGGGGGTCTCCTCCCCCACCGTCGCGACCTCGCGGGTCATCACGTCGCCCACCTGCCAAGTCCTCATCACGACCTCCTGTCGTTTCCACCCGGGACGCTACGGCCGAGGTGGCGCGTCCGGTCAGGGCCGCCGGACCGTGCCGGCACGGCCGGACGGACCGGTACGGGAGGGGTCGAAGGTCCCGGTCCGATGGGGTCCGGTCGGCCCTGCCGGACGTACGTCGGTGGGCGTCCAATGGAGATGTCACCGGGAAAGCGCGGTGCGAGGCACACGAAGGGACGTGGAGACAATGGTCGCCACCACCGAGCGAACCATCACCAGGACCGACGCTCCGATGGCGGAGACCCGGCACCTCGCCGAGACCGCCCGGGAGCGGGCCGCCCGGTACGTCTTCGCCGGCATCCGGATCGCCCTCGGATGGACCTTCCTCTGGGCGTTCCTGGACAAGGTCTTCGGCCTGGGCTTCGCCACCGAGGCGAAGAACGCCTGGATCAACGGCGGCAGCCCCACCAAGGGCTTCCTGACCTTCGGCGCGGCAGGTCCGTTCGCGGACTTCTACCAAGGCATCGCCGGGGCAGTCTGGGCTGACGTGCTCTTCATGGGCGGCCTCGCCGCGATCGGCGTCGCGCTGCTGCTCGGCATCGGGATGCGGGTCGCCGCCGTCGCCGGAGCGGTGCTCTACGTGATGATGTGGACGGTCGTCCTGCCTCCCGAGAACAACCCCTTCATGGACGAGCACCTGCTCAACGCGGCGCTGCTGGTCGGTCTCGCACTGGTCAACGCCGGTGCCACCCTCGGCCTGGGCGCGACGTGGGCGAAGCTCCCCATCGTGCGGCGGTTCCCCTGGCTGCGGTGACCTGAGCGCAACACCTCCCTCCCCCCGAAGCGGGCGTCACCACCGGTGGCGCCCGCTTCCACGTGCCCGCTCCGTCGCGTCACCAGCCTCGGGTGCGTCTCCCGCCCGCCGGGCACCCGACGGGACCGCCACACGGTGGTCGGAGGTCATCGGGCAGGATCTCGGGTGACGGACATCAGGACCGAAATGGCAGGAGACTCCCGAATGAACCAGGCAGCAGGCGCCACCTCGGGCAAGCCCGAGGTGGGTCCGATCGAGGGCGCGCCGCCCGCCGATCTCGTCATCGAGGACATCACCGTCGGCGAGGGGCCGGAGGCCCAGCCGGGTCAGCTGGTCAGCGTCCACTACGTGGGGGTCGCGCATTCCAATGGCCGCGAGTTCGACTCTTCGTGGAACCGCGGCGAGACGTTCGCGTTCGGGCTCGGCGGTGGGCAGGTCATCTCCGGCTGGGACCAGGGGGTCGTGGGCATGCGGGTCGGCGGTCGGCGCCGGCTGACCATCCCGCCGCACCTGGGCTACGGCAACCGGGGCGCCGCCGGTGTCATCAAGCCGGGCGAGACCCTGGTCTTCGTCGTCGACCTGCTCGGCATCCGCTGAGCGGACGGTAAGTCGATCCGCGGACGGTGAGCCACGGCGCGGACGGGCCGGTGCGGATGGCGGACAGCGCCGTCGGCACCGGCCCGTCCGCCACGGCGCCCCTGCTCTCCGGCGCCGGAGGTCAGCAGGGCACCAGCTCCCGGTCGGAACACGGATCCACGATCGGGATGACCCGGTGCAGGCCGGTGGCCCGCAGCACCCGCTCGACCACCGGGTCGGGGCGGAGCAGCACCAGCTCCCCGCCCCGGGCGCGGACGCGCAGGTGCGCGGCGACCAGCGCCCGCACCCCGGCGGCGGAGAGCAGGCTGACGCCGGAGAGATCGAGCCGGAGCGCGGGCCGGGCCGGAGCGGCCCAGAGCGCGGAGCGGAAGGCGCCGACGGTGGCGATGTCGACCTCGCCGGTCGCCCGCATTTCCACCGCGTGGTCGGCCACGGTGATCTCCATGTGGAGCCGGTCGTCGCGCTGTTCCATACTGACGAACCTATCCCCCACCACCGACATTTCCGCCCTGCTGAGGGACCGTTTCCGGGTACGTCCAGGGTCATACCCGGGGCCTCCCGGATCCTCCTCAGGGATGACCCGGCAGGGACCTACGGGGGCGATCGGCGGGCGAGAATGGGCCGATGGTCGCTCCCCGTCCCCGCGCGCCCCGGCTGATCCGTCCCGTCCGCGAGCCCGCCACCGTGCCCCCGCCGCTCGACGGGCCGTGGGCACCCGCCGACCGGCGGCTCGACGCCGTCCAGTTGCTGCCCCTGCCCGACGGTGTGTCCGGCCCGGAGGACGTGGTCGTCGACCCGTCCGGCCGGGCGATCAGCGGGACGGAGGACGGCCGGCTCTGGTGGTGGCCGGTGGACGCGCCTCCCGGCACCCGGCCCCGGCCGTTCGCCGACACCGGGGGCCGGCCGCTGGGCGTGGAGATCGACCCGCTGGACGGCAGCCTCGTGGTCTGCGACGCGTACCGGGGGTTGCTGCGGGTGACCGGCGACGGGGCGGTACGCGAGCTGGGCGGGCTCGGGGCGAGGGCACACCTGGCCGACAACGCCACCGTCGCCCACGACGGCACGGTCTACTTCACCGATTCCTCCGACCGGTTCCCGCTCTCACACTGGAAGCGGGACCTGCTGGAGCACCGGCCCAACGGGCGGGTGCTGGCGTACGACCCACGCAGCGGGCGCACCGATGTCGTCTGCGCCGGCCTCTACTTCCCCAACGGGATCGCGCTCACCCCCGACGAGTCGGCGCTGATGCTGGCCGAGACCGCCACCCACCGGCTGGTGCGGGTCACGCTGCCCGACGGGGCGGTCACCGTGCTGGCCGACCTGCCGGCGTACCCGGACAACCTGACCCCGGTCGGCGACGGGACGTACTGGATCGCGTTTCCCAGCCCTCGGGTGCCGGTGGTCGAGCGGCTGCTGCCCCACCCACGGCTGCGGCAGCTGGTCGCGGTGCTGCCGGCCGCGGTGCAGCCGAAACCGCTGCGCTACGGCCTGGTCGCCCTCGTCGACGGCGAGGGACGGGTGCTGCGGACCCTGCACGGTCCACGTGGCGGCTACAACATGATCACCGGTGTCCGCCAGCACGGCGAGCACCTGTGGCTGGGCAGCCTCACGGGTCCCGGGGTGGCGCGGGTGCCGCTGGGCTGAGCCGTACGACCACCGACGCGCCAGGGACCGGCCCGTTGGGCTGAGCCGTACGACGGCCGACGCGCCGGGGACCGGCCCGCGTGGCGGCGGGCCGGTCCCGGGTGTGCGTACCGCCGAGGTCAGCCGCCGCTGACGGACGGCGCCGGTGCCGGCGAGCCCCCGGCCACCGCGCCCGGGTGCGGCGCGGCCGACGGGGACGGCCGCAGCCCGGCCGGCACGGGAAGCGCGCTGCCCTTGACGAACTCGTCCCAGCTGACGTTCCAGGCCGTCCAGCCGTTGCCCTCGTTCAGCGGCACCTCGGTGCCCTTGACGGTGACCAGGTCCCCGACCTGGGTGGCCCCCATCAGCCAGTCCGCAGCGGCGGCGGAGATGTTGGTGCACCCGTGCGAGACGTTGATGTTGCCCTGGTCGCCCTCCGACCACGGTGCGCCGTGGATGAACTCGCCGCCCCAGGTCAGCCGCTGGGCGTCCTCGACGTCGACCACGTAAGGGTCGGCCGACCCCCGGGTGTCGAACGTCGTCTGCTGGTGCTGCTCCATGATCACCATCTTGCCGCTGGAGGTCGGCGTGCTCGGCTTGCCGAGGCTGACCGGGATCTTGCGGACGACCTTTCCGTCGCGCAGCACCGACATCTGTTTGGTCGCGTTGTCGATCTCCAGCGCCACCTGCCGCCCGATCTTCGAGGTGGCGGTACGGTCTGAGTCGCCGATCCGGTCCTTGCCGATCGGCAGCCCCTCCAGCCCGGCCCGCACACTGATCGTGGTCCCCGGGCGCCAGAAGTCGGGGGCCCGGTAATAGACCTGACTACCGTCGGACACCCACGACCAGGCGCCCGGCTGGGGCGGATTCGTCTTCACGAACAATCTGCGCTGCACGTCATCCCTGACCTCTTTCGGAATGGGCGGGTCGAAGGCGACGGTCACCGGCATCGCGGTGCCGTACGTCCGTTTGCCGGCGAAATACAACGTGCTGGTGATTTCCGGCTTCGTCGATTTCGGCATCGTGGTGAAAGTGGTCTTCCGGGTGGTCGTCGTCCCCGAGTCGCCCGTGGCGGTCACCTCCGCGGTATAGCTGCGCCGCGGCTTCAGCGGCGCCGTCGGCACCCAGCCCGAGCCGTCCTCCCGGGGCTCCGCCTTGACCTGTGCCCCCTTGTCGTCAGTGATCCGGACGGCGGTGATCTTCCCGTTCCTGACTGTCGTCCCCACCTCGGCGGTGATCGGCACCTCGCGGGCCCGGTCGGTAGGCGTCACGGTCAGGTCCGGGGCCGCCGCCTGCCCGTCGGCCGGCCCGGCACCCGGTTTGCGGTCGGCGGTGCACCCGCCGAGAGCCAACGGCGTGGCCGCGATCGTCACGGCCAGCACCGTCAGTCGCCGCCTCAACTCCATGATGCGTCCCCCCGTTAATTGGTGTCCCTCAGCCACATTCTCTCCATATCGCGCTGGACGGGAGCGCAATTTCGGCGGAATCGGCAAAGCGATTATGGGAAGCATTTACCGCACTGCACGAAATGGGGCTGGTCGACCCGGTTTCCGGGTCCGTCCGGAATCGTCCGGGCCGCCACCGCCCAGCACCCGGAATCCCGCCGCGTCCCCGTTGCCCCACCCCGCGCCGATTCGCCGCCGCTGCCGCCGGCCGCGCTGCCGGAGAGCACCTGACCCGGGCCGACCACGACGACGTCCAGGCCGAGATGGTGGGCGGCGGGACGTCCGGTCCGACGCGGCGTGCCGCCGGTCCCGCTCACGTCCAGTCGTCGTCGCCGTGGTTGCGTTCCCACCGGCCGCCGACCGGTGGGGTGTCCATCCGGATTGCCGCGTCGGCGTTGCCGGCCAGGTCGTTGTCCTCGACCCGGCAGTCCACGCAGCTGCCCTGCTCGGTGATCCACAGCCCGTGGTTCTGGGTGCTCGGGTCCCGGTTGTCCCAGATCCGGTTGCCCCGGACGGTGGCCGAGTCGACGGCCGCGTTGATCGCGATTCCGGCTCGCACCGGCGGACCGGCCGGCAGCTCGTACGCGGTGCCCGGCGCAGGCGTGGCCCCGCTCCACCCGCTGGAGGCGTCGGGCCGTACGGGCGCGAGGGTGAGCTCCGTGTCGTCGTTCGCCGCCACCACGGCGATCCGGTCGCCGACCCGTACCACCTTGCCCCGGTGGCCGTCGTTGGGCCAGGTCGCCCGCCGGTCCACCACCTTCCGCTCGCTGTAGCGCACCGAGTCGCCGTGTCCGCTCATCGCCGGCGCACACTGCCGCCCGTTGTTCCGGATCCGGTTGCCGACCAGGATCGCGTCGCGCAGCGGCCGGTCGATGCGGATGGCGTCGGCGCTGTTGCCGTAGAAGTCGTTGCTCTCGATGACGATCTCCTCGGCCACCTGCTCCTCGGCCCCGCCGAGGTTGCGCTGGTGGTAGCCGTACCGGCCGTTGCCGCTGATCCGGTTGCCACGGATCGTGTACGGGCCCGGGGTGTTGCCGATGCTGACCCCGTCGCGCAGGTTGCCGTCGATCACGCAGTCGGTCAGGATGCCGCCCCGCCCGGCGGTGTGCGTGGTGCCCTTCGCCGAGACGTGGAAGCCCGCCTCCAGGTTTCCGGTCATGGTGCAGGCGGAGACGATCAGGCCGTTCGCACCCCAGTCGGAGATGCCGAAGCGGTTGCCCTGGGCATGGCAGCCGATGATCCGCACACCTCGCGGGCGCAGGTGACTCGCCTCCTGCAACTCCAGGAAGATGCCGTTGGTGGCGTTGGCCACCGCGCTGCAGTTGACGATGTTGAACCGCTCGACGCTGCCCCAGCCGCCGATGCCGACACCGATGCCCGCGCCACCCATCTCGGTGCCGTTGTCCAGCCGCCCGCACCCGACCACCAGCACCCCGTCGATCAGGCAGTCCTGGAGGAAGTCGCAGCCCAGGCCGGTGGCGGCGGTGTGGTGGATGTACAGGTTGCGGAAGACGCCCCGGACGACGTACTGCAGGCCGAGCCCCTTGGCCAGCGGGTTGTAGTCCGCCGACGCCACCCCCGAGCCGTCGATCTCGAAGTCGGCGAAGGTGCAGTCGGCCAGGTGCCGGTCGCGGTCGGCACCGTGCTGGAGCGTGGTGTAGAAGGCGAGCGGCGCCGGGTCGGCCCGGTTGCCGGCGTTGCTGAGCACGAAGCGGGTCGCCCCCGGGCCGGCGCCGACGAGCGACACCCCGGTACGCCACACGGTGCCCGAGTCCCGCATCGAGTAGACCCCGGGCGGGCAGTAGATGACCCGGGCCCGGCCGTCGGCGGCGTACGCGTCGCCGAGCCGGTCCACCAGTGCGGCGAGCGCCGGCTGGTCGTTGGCTGTCCCGTCACCGGTCAGGCCGTGCTCCCGGGCGTCGCAGAGCAGCGGGGCACCGGCCACCGCGTGGCGGCGCACACCGCCGGCGGAGGGCACGTCCGGGTACGCCAACTCGTCCTCCCCTCGGCGAGACTGCCCGGCCCGCATTCCCGGCCCGATCCCGGGGAAACGCGGCCGGCGACGGGGACGGCACGTCATGATCTTGCGACGCTGCTGTCGGCGGAGGGGGAACGGCCCCGGCGCCGCCGGGCGGCGGGCCGGGGCCGTCGCGGCCGGGGTCAGACGTTGGCGATCAGCAGCGCTGGCCGCTCGACGCAGTCGGCGACGTGCCGCAGGAAGCCGCCGGCCACCCCGCCGTCGCAGACCCGGTGGTCGAAGGTCAGGCTGAGCTGCGTCACCTTCCGCACCGCGAGCTGCCCGTCCAGCACCCAGGGCTTGTCCACGATCCGCCCCACCCCGAGCAGGGCCGCCTCCGGGTGGTTGATGATCGGGGTGGAGCCGTCGACGCCGAAGACGCCGTAGTTGTTGAGCGTGAACGTGCCGCCGGTCAGCCGGGCCGGGGGCAGCGTGCCGGCCCGGGCAGCCGTGGTCGTCACGGCCAGTTCGGCGGCCAGCTCGGCGGTGGTGAGTCGCTGCGCGTCCCGCAGCACCGGCACGACCAGCCCCCGGTCGGTCTGGGCGGCGATGCCCAGGTGCACCCCGGCGGGCTGCACGATCCGCTGGCCCTCGGTGTCGACCCGGGCGTTGAGCTGCGGGTACCGGCGTAGCCCGGACAGGCAGATCCGGGCCAGCAGGGCCAGGATGCTCACCGGCGCGTCCGGGGTCGCCGCGTTGATCGCCGCGCGCGTCTCCAACAGCCCGGTGGCGTCCACGTCCACCCAGATGGTCACCTCGGGGATCTCCCGCCGGCTGCGGGAGAGCTTGTCGGCGATCACCTTGCGGATGCCGGTCAGCGGGATGACCAGGTCCTGCGCGCCGGGGGCCGCCGCCGTCACGGGCTCGTCCGGCACCGCGGCGAGCCGGGCGGCCGGCGTCGCCACCTGAGTCGCGGCGGCCTCCACGTCCGCCCGACGCACCACCCCACCGGGACCGGTGCCACGCAGGGTGGCCAGGTCGAGGCCGTGCTCGCGGGCCAGCCGGCGGACGATCGGCGAGATGACCAGGGGCGCCGCCGCGCCGTGCGGCCGGTCGGCCACGCCGGCCGGAGTCGCCGCCGCCGGGCCGGGCGCCGCCGGGGGCGTCGCCGCACGCGTGCCCGAGGGCGTGGCCGGAGGCATCGCCGCGGGCGTGGGCGGGGCGGGCTCGGGTGCGGCCACGAGACGGGGCCGGCGGCGCCGCCGGCCCTGGCCGCCGTGGCCGGTGCCGTACCCGATGAGGACGTTGCCGGAGCCGGCGCGTTCCTCCTCACGGTAGGTGGCGTGCCCGGCGGGTTCGTCGCCGGCCAGCGGCGCGATGGTGATCAGGGGCTGGCCGACCGGGCGGACCTCGCCCGCCGCGCCGTGCAGCGCCACGACCCGCCCGGCGTACGGGCAGGGCACGTCGACGACAGCCTTGGCGGTCTCCACCTCGACGACGCTCTGGTCCACCGTGACCACGTCACCCACGGCGACCCGCCACTCGACGATCTCGGCCTCGCTCAGCCCTTCGCCCAGGTCGGGCAGGAGGAAGACCTGCGCACCGTCCACCGTGGTCACGCCGCGCTCCCCCGGCTCAGCCAGCGCCCGTCCGGCTGGTCGTCCCACTGGAGCCGGGCCACCGTGTCGAGGACCCGGTCCACCGACGGCAGGTGGGTGTGCTCCAGCATGGGCGGCGGATAGGGGATGTCCAGGCCGGACACCCGCAGCACCGGGGCGTGCAGGGCGTGGAAGCAGCGCTCCTGCACGCGGGCGGCGATCTCGGCACCGACCCCGGCGAAGCCCTGCGCCTCCTGGATCACCACGCACCGGCCGGTGCGGCGGACCGAGGCGGTGACGGTCTCGTCGTCGAACGGCACGATGCTGCGCACGTCCACCACCTCCAGGTCCCAGCCCTCCTCGCGGGCGGCCTCGGCGGCCTCCAGCGCGACCGGCACCGCCGGCCCGTACGCGACGAGGGTGGCGTCGCGGCCGGGTCGGCGCACGACCGCCCGGCCGATCGGCGCGGTGGTCGCGGAAAGCTCCGCCTCGGCGCTGGAGAAGTAGAGCTTCTTCGGCTCCATGAACACGACCGGGTCGGGGTCGTCGATCGCCTGGCGTAGCAGCGCGTACGCGTCCTGCACAGTCGCCGGGGTGACCACCTTCAGACCGGGGGTGTGCGCGTAGTACGCCTCGCTGGAGTCGCAGTGGTGCTCGACCCCGCCGATGCCACCGGCGTAGGGCACCCGGATCACGATCGGCACGCTGAGCGCGCCCCGGGTGCGGTTGCGCAGTTTCGCCACGTGCGAGGCGATCTGCTCGAACGCCGGGTACGCGAACGCGTCGAACTGCATCTCCACCACCGGGCGCAGCCCGGACATGGCCATGCCGACGGCGAAGCCGACGATACCGGCCTCGGCCAGCGGCGTGTCGAAGCACCGCTTGTCACCGAACCGGGCCTGGAGGCCGTCGGTGACCCGGAAGACACCGCCGAGCGCCCCGACGTCCTCGCCGAAGACGACCACCCGGTCGTCGTCGAGCATCGCGTCGGCGAGCGCGGCGTTGAGCGCCTTCGCCATGGTCAGGGTGGCCATCAGCGCTCACCCTCCTCGTCCTGGGCGGCGGCCAGCTCGGCACGGACCAGCTCGCGCTGCTCGACCAGCTGCGGGGTGGGCTCGGCGTAGACGTGCTCGAAGAGGCTCATCGGGTCGACCGTCGGCTGCGCGTTCATCCGGGTACGCAGGTCGGCGGCGTACGCCTCGGCCTCCTCGGCGACCGCGGCGACGCCCGCGTCGTCGAGCGCGCCCCGTGCCCGCAGGTACGTCTCCAGCCGGGCCACCGGGTCCCGGTCCCGCCAGGCCTCGACCTCGGCGCCGTCGCGGTAACGGGTGGCGTCGTCGGCGTTGGTGTGCGGCTCCATCCGGTAGGTGTGCGCCTCGATGAGGAACGGACCCTTGCCGGAGCGGGCGTGCTGCACCGCGCGGGTGAGCACCGCGAGCACGGCCACCGGGTCGTTGCCGTCGACCTGCTCGCTGGGCACGCCGTAGCCGACGCCCTTGTACGCCAGCGACGGGGCGGCGGTCTGCCGGGACAGCGGGACACTGATCGCGTACTTGTTGTTCTGCACGAAGTAGACGACCGGGGCCTTGAACACGGCGGCGAAGTTGACGCCCTCGTGGAAGTCGCCCTCGCTGGTCGCCCCGTCGCCGATGAACGCCAGCGCGACGGTGTCCCGCCCCTGGTACGCCTCGCCGTAGGCCAGCCCGGCGGCGTGCACGCACTGGGTCGCCAGCGGGGTGCACTGCGGGGCGGTGCGCCGGGCGGCGGGGTCGTACCCGCAGTGCCAGTCGCCGCGCAGCAGGGTCAGCACCTCGACCGGGTCGATGCCCCGCGAGACCAGTGCCATCGACTCCCGGTAGGTCGGGAAGACCCAGTCGTCCTCGCGCAGGGCGAGGACGGCGCCGACCTGGCAGGCCTCCTGGCCACGCGAGGACGGGTAGACCGCCAGCCGGCCCTGCTTGGTCAGGGCGGTGGCCTGGACGTCGAAGCGGCGTCCGACGACCATCCGCCGGTACATCTCGACGAGCGCCTCGACGGGCGGCTCGGGGTAGTCGGCGGGGGCGGGCAGCGGCGTGCCGGTCGGATCGAGCAGGCGGACGGGCTCGGTGGCCGGGAGCAGCGGCTTGGCCGGGTCGGGCGGGGTGGCCTTCCGGCGGCTGCGCGGGGATGCCCTGCGGACCGCGGGTGTGGTCGTCACGGCGGGACCTCCTGGACGTGTGGTGGGCCTATGCTCCTGCTGTCGGATGATTGACTCAAGATCCAGGATAAACGCGGGACGGATGGCATGGGACGGGCAGGGAAGTGAGCCAGGAGTCCGGGGGCCCAGCGGAGCCGACTACCGGAACGGGACGTTCGGCGCGACCGCTGGACGACGTCGACCGGCGGATCCTCGACGAACTGGTCCGCGACGGCCGCACGTCGGTGCGCACCCTCGCCGAACGGATCCACATCTCCCGCACCAACGCGTACGCGCGGGTGGAGCGACTGCTGCGCGACCGGGTGATCACCGGCTTCCGGGCCCAGGTGGCACCCGAGGCGGCGGGGCTGGGCACCTCGGCGTACATCGCGTTGAAGATCGAACAGAACACCTGGCGCGAGGTGTCGGCGGAGCTGGCCCGGGTCCGCTACATCGAGCACGCCGCCCTGCTCGGCGGCGACCACGACGTCCTCGCCCTGGTCCGGGCGCCGGACAACGCCACCCTGCGGGACGTGGTGCTGGGCCGGGTGCAGGGCATCGCCGGCGTGCTCTCCACCCGCACCTGGCTGGTCTTCGAGGAGTTCGACGGCGAACGCAGCCCGTGGGAGTGAACCGGCGGGCCCCAGCCTTCCCGGAGGGCCCCGACCGGCTCAGCGCTCCGGTGGGGCCTCCAGCCCTTCCCGGTCGGCCAACTCCAGCAGCGGTTCCAGGGAGAAGCGCCGATCGTCGAGGCCCGCGTGCGGGTCGCCGCGCTCGGCGAACCGGGCGGGCATCGTGGGCACGGCGAAGTCCTCCGGCCGGGCGTCGTCCAACTCGGACCAGTCGAGCGGCGCGGAGACCAGCGCCTGCGGCGTGGGCCGGATCGAGTACGCCGAGGCCATCGTGTGGTCCCGGGACATCTGGTTGTAGTCGACGAAGACCGGCCGGTCCCGCTGTTCCCGCCACCAGGTGGTGGTGACCAGGTCCGGTAGCCGACGCTGCATCTCCCGACCCAGCGCCAGCACCGCCCGCCGGCAGTCGCCGAAGCTCCACCGTGCCTCGATGGACAGATAGACGTGCAGGCCCCGCCCACCGGTGGTCTTCGGATAGCCGGTCAGACCCAGCTCGGCTAGGAACGCGCGCACCTCCTGGGCCACCGGCACCACCTGGTCGAAGCCCACCCCGGGCATCGGGTCCAGGTCGATGCGCAACTGGTCGGGCCGCTCGACGTCGGCAGCGGAGACCGGCCACGGGTGGAACCGCAGGGTGCCCAGGTTGGCCGCCCAGATCACCACCGCCAGCTCGCTCGGCGCGACCTCGTCGGCCGTACGCCCGCTCGGGAAGGTGATGTGGGCGGTGCGTACCCACTCGGGCGCCCCCGCCGGCAGCCGCTTCTGGTAGAAGGCGTCGCCCCGGTTGTCCTGCCGGGTGCCGATCTTCGCGCCGTCGAAGACGCCACGCGGCCACCGTTCCAGCATGGTCGGCCGGTCCCGTAGGGCGCGCAGGACGCCGTCGCCGACGGCGAGGAAGTAGCGCACCACGTCCAGCTTGGTCAGCCCGAGCTCCGGGAAGTACGGCTTGTCGGGGCTGGAGACGCGCACCAGCCGCTCCCCCACCTGGATCTCCTCGGCCGGCGTCGCCACGCCCACACCGTAACCCCGCCCGCCCCCGCCACACGCCCCGTCCCGCCCCGGCACGCCGGCCCTGACCAACCACCCCGGACCAACCGCACTCCAGCCCCACCCTCCCCCAAGCCACGATCTTGCCCCCGGGCCACGACCCCGCCCCAGGCCGCGGCCTCTCCCCCCAGGCCGCGATCTTGCACTTTCGGCCCCTCGTTCGAGCGAAATGCCGGCTTTGACCGGGCACAAAGTGCAAGATCGCGTGGAGTGGCTCGGGTGGGGTGAGGGTGAGGGTGGGGTGGGGCGTGGGGTGGGGCGTCGGGTGGGGGCCGCGCGGGCGATGGGCGAGCTGACGTGCGGCGGACGCGCGGGGGTGACGACGCCACCGGTCGTCACACCTGTGGGCTACCGTGCGTGGCTATCAGGTGACCAGGGCGGAGAGGCGGTCGTGGACGCCGGCGGGAGCACCCGCACCACGACCGGCACGACCGTCGACGCCACCCCACCTGGGCGCCGCGACCGTCGACGCCACCCCACCTGGGTGCCGCGACCGACCGTCCGGCCATCGGCCACTCAGAGCGACCTGGAGGATCACCAGCGATGGCGACGTACGTGTTGATTCCCCCCGCGGGCAGCGGGCCCTGGTACTGGCACCTGCTGACGGAGCAGCTACGCGACCGGGGGCACGACGTGGTGGCGGTCGACCTGCCGTGCGACGACGGCTCGGCGGGGCTGGCGGAATACACCGACGCCGCCGTCCGCGCCATCGAGGGCCGCACCGACCTGGTCGTGGTGGCCCAGTCGTTCGGCGCGTTCACCGGCCCGCTGGTGTGTGACCGGGTCCATGCGGATCTGCTCGTGTTGCTGACCCCGATGGTGCCCTCCCCCGGTGAGTCGCCGGGCGAGTGGTGGGGCGGCACCGGCTACGCAGCGGCCAGGCAGATCCAGGCGGAACGCGAGGGCTGGACGCCGGAGCAGGACGGGGACCCGAACGTCGTCTTCTTCCACGAGCTGCCGGCGCAGTTGATCGAGGAGGCCACGGCGAACGCCCGGGACCAGTCGGGGACGCCGTTCGAGAAGCCGTGGCCGCTCGCCGCCTGGCCGGACGTACCGACCCGGGCGCTGCTCTGCCGGGGTGACCGCTTCTTCCCGATCGACTTCCTGCGGAAGCTGGTGTCCGACCGGTTGGGCCTCACGGCGGACGAGATGGACGGCGGACACCCGGTGGCCCTGAGCCGGCCGCGCGAGCTGGCCGACCGGCTGGAGGAGATCCGGCGGGAGGTCTGCGAGGTCACCCGGCCCGCGCAGCGGGGCTGAGCGGGCCACCCGGCCCCCGCAGCGAAGGGCTGAGCGACCCCCGGCGGCGGGGGCGCGCGGTTACCCGGGGCGGGCTTGCGGGTAGGGATTGCCGCATGGCGGAACTGGCGACGCTCTGGATCGTCCGGCACGGCGAGAGCACGGCGAACGTGGCGGCCACGGCGGCCGAGGCGTCCGGCGTCGAGCTGATCGACCTGCCCCTGCGGGACGCCGACGTGCCGTTGAGCCCGACCGGGGAGGAGCAGGCCAGGGCCACCGGGCGGTGGCTGGCCGGGCTGCCGGAGGCCCGCCGGCCGGACGTGGCGGTGGTGTCGCCGTACCTGCGGGCGGTGCGGACCGCCGAGCTGGCCCTCGCCGGCACCGGGATCCCGTTGACCCGCGACGAGCGGCTGCGCGACCGGGAGCTGGGCATCCTGGACGGAATGACTGGGCAGGGGGTGCGCCGCCGGCATCCGCAGGAGGCGGCCCGCCGGGACCGGCTCGGCAAGTTCTACTACCGGCCGCCGGGCGGGGAGTCCTGGACCGACGTGGCGCTGCGACTGCGTGCCCTTCTCGGCGACCTGCGCCGCGACCACGAGGGCCGGCGCGTGCTGCTGTTCGGCCACGACGCCCTGGTCTTCCTGACCCGCTACCTGGTGGAGGGGCTCGCCGAGGCAGAGCTGATGGCGCTGACCCGCGAGCACGTCATCGCCAACTGCTCGATCACCGGCTGGTCCGCCGGTACCGCCGGCCGGCTGACTCCGGACGTGTTCAACGACATCGGTCACCTGCGGGAGCAGGGCGCCCGACCGACCAGGGAGGACGAGGTCCATGCCGAACCGGTCTGACACCCGGGTGATCACCCCCGGGCTGCTGCGGGACTGGGCGCTGCCCGTGCCGACCGGCGGCAAGGAGGCCCGGGGCACGGTCCTGGTGGTCGGCGGCTCGCGGTTCACCCCCGGCGCGGTGCTGCTCGCCGGCGTTGCCGCGCTGCGGGCCGGGGCCGGCGTGCTCCAGCTCGCCGCCGCCGAGTCCACCGCCGCCGCGTTGAGCATCCAGGTGCCCGAGGCGCTGGTGGTGGGGCTGCCCGAGACCGCCGACGGCGCGATCGCCGGGCAGCCCGGCGAGCTGCTGGGTGACCTGGTGGCGGAGGCGGACGTGGTGGCCGTGGGCCCCGGTCTGAAGGACATCGACGAGACCGGCCGCCTGCTGCGCCTGGTGCTCGACGCGGCCGGCCCGGAGACGGCGCTGGTGCTGGACGCGTACGCCCTGGGGGCCCTCAGCCACGCCCCGGACCTGCTGGTCGGGTCCGGGCGGCCGGTGGTGCTCACTCCCAACCTCACCGAGGCCCGGCACCTGCTCGGCCGGGACCCGGGCGACGACCTGGACGCCGAGGCGGTCGAGCTGGCCGGCCGGTACGACGCGGTGGTCTCGCTCTACGGCCACATCGCCACCCCCGACGGCCAAAGCTGGCGGGAGGAGAGCGGCGACGCGGGCCTGGGCACCTCCGGCAGCGGGGACGTGCGCGCCGGGCTGCTGGCCGGGCTGCTGTCGCGGGGTGCGGAGCCGGCGCAGGCCGCGTGTTGGGCGGCGTTCGCCCACGCGGTGAGCGGTCAGCGGCTGGTCCCCCGGTTCGGTCGGATCGGGTTCCTCGCCCGGGAGCTGCTCGACGAGATCCCCCACACGCTGGCGACCGTCTGACGCCTCCCGGTCCGGCCCGCGAGACGCGTGTAACGCGACGCGCCTCGGCGACGCTGGTGCCTGCGGAGGCGTGCATCCCGCGCGCCTCCCGCCGGTCGCTCCCTGCCAGGGGGCGTACCCCGGCTGGAAACAGCCCCTGGGAGTCTGTGTGAAGAACCTCCGTCGCAAGACACTGGCTGCCGCGTCCGCCGTGACGCTCGGCGTCGGCCTCGCCGTCGCCGGCGGGGTGGCCCCGGCGGCGTCGGCCGCCGGCCCGGACACCACGTTCCTGGTGCTCGCCCCGCAGGGCGGCAAGACCGACAAGGCGGCTGCCCGCGTGGCCGCCGCCCAGGGCACCGTGGTGGCCAGCTACCACCAGATCGGCGTGCTCGTCGTCCGGTCGACCAACCCCGACTTCGTCACGGACGTGGCGGGCGCGGGAGTCGACTCGGTGGCGTCCACCGCCGGCCTGGGCACCGCCCTCGACGAGGGCGAGACCCTGGAGGTCTCCGCGGCCGAGGCGGCCAACACGACCGCCGACCCGACCAAGGAGCCCCTCTTCAGTCAGCAGTGGGACATGCCGATGATCGACGTCCCGCAGGCCCACGCCGTCAACGCCGGCCGTGCCGACGTGGTGGTGGGCGTGCTGGACAGCGGCATCTCCTCCAGCCACCCCGATCTGGCCAGCCAGATCGCCAAGAACAAGAGCACGTCCTGCATCGGCGGGGTCTCCGACACCACCGAGTCCGCGTGGAACCCGACCACCTCCGACCACGGCACCCACGTGGCCGGCACCATCGCCGCCGCCGTCAACGGCGTCGGGGTGACCGGTGTCGCTCCGGGCGTCAAGGTGGCCGCCGTGAAGGTGGTCAACGACGACGGCTACATCTTCCCGGAGGCCGCGGTCTGCGGGTTCATGTGGGCCGCCGAGCAGGGCATGCGGGTGACCAACAACAGCTACTACATCGACCCGTGGGAGCTCAACTGCCGCAACGACGCACGTCAGCGTCCGGTGTGGAAGGCGATCCAGCGGGCGCTGCGTTACTCGCAGAGCAAGGGCGTGCTGCAGGTGGCGTCCGCGGGTAACTCGAACTGGGACCTCGCCCACAAGAACACC
Source organism: Micromonospora peucetia (assembly GCF_900091625.1). NCBI lineage: Bacteria > Bacillati > Actinomycetota > Actinomycetes > Micromonosporales > Micromonosporaceae > Micromonospora > Micromonospora peucetia. The sequence continues at coordinate 5,125,557 of NZ_FMIC01000002.1, read as the reverse complement.
GACACGGGCAGCCCCAACAACGGGACGCCCGAGGAGCGCGAGAACCTCACCAACTCGTGCCTCGTCCTGCCTGGCGAGGCGCCGGGCGTGGTGACGGTGTCGGCGGTCGGCCCGACCGGGGAGAAGAGCTACTACTCCTCGTACGGCCAGGGCGTGGTCGACGTTACGGCGCCGGGTGGCGACACCCGCTTCCGTACCCGGGGTGTCAGCTCGACCCTCACCGACGGCATCCTGTCCACCACCTACAACACCACCACGAAGACCAACGGCTGGGGCTACAAGCAGGGCACCTCGATGTCCTCGCCGCACGTCGCCGGCGTGGCCGCCCTGGCCGTCTCGGCGCACCCGGGCATGACGTCCGGTCAGCTGTCGGCCTTCCTGGGCAACACCGCCGAGGCGCTTCCCTGCCCCGGCGGCGTCTACAACCCGGTGCCGCTGATCGCGGCCGGCCCGAACGCATACGACGCGACCTGCTCCGGCGGCAAGCGCAACGGCTTCTACGGCGCCGGCATGGTCAACGCGTACAACGTGGTGCGGTAACAGCAAACGGCACGACCCGTGGTGGGGCCCGGCGGTGATCCGCCGGGCCCCACCCGTTTTCGCTGCTCACACCGGGGGTACGGGAGGAGGCGTCAGACGAGCCGAGGAGGTCAACGGTGTCCACCGATGCCATCGTCCTGTTGAAAGAGGACCACAAGGAGATGCGCCGCCTGTTCAAGGCGTTCCAGGATGCCGAGGAGGGTCCGGCGGCCCGCCGGCAGAAGCTGGTGGACGAGATCCTGGAAGCCCTCACGGTGCACACCTACCTGGAGAACGAGGTGATGTACCCCGAGGTCCGCAAGCTCCTGCCCGACCTCGAGGACGACATCCTCGAGTCGTACGAGGAGCATCACGTCGCCGACGTGCTCTGCGCCGAACTGTTCGCCATGAAGGCTGCCGACGAGCGCTTCAACGCCAAGACCACGGTGCTGATCGAGAACGTCCTGCACCACGTCGAGGAGGAGGAGCAGGAGTGGTTTCCCAAGGTGCGCGAGGCACTCGGCCGTAAGCAGCTCCAGGAGATCGGCGAGCGGATGATCGCGCTGCGCGCGGACGCGCCGCGCAAGCCGACCGACCCGAAGGCGATCAAGAAGTCGCTGGACGCCGTGACGGCCTGAGCGGACGGCGACGTACGGGTCCCGGTGCGCCGGGGCCCGTCGTCATGCCCGGGGCGCGGGCAGGATCCGCCGCAGCGCCGGGGGCTTGGCCCGGGGCTGCCACTCCCGGGGGTAGCCCACCGAGACCTCCTCGAACCGCACCCCGTCGTGCCAGGTGGTGCGGGGGATGTGCAGGTGGCCGTAGACCACCGCGGCGGCGTCGAAGCGCAGGTGCCAGTCGGCGGTGGACTCGGTGCCGCACCACTGGGCGAAGATCGGGTAGTGCAGCACCCGGGTCGGCTCGCGCAGCAGCGGCCAGTGGTTGACCAGCACCGTCGGCATTCCCGGTTCCCGCTCGGCGAGCCGCCGCGCGGTCTCGGCGACCCGGGCGGCGGACCACGCCGACCGGCTCGGGTACGGGTCGGGGTGCAGCAGGAACTCGTCGGTGCACACGACCCCCACCCGGTACGCCTCGGCCAGCGCCGCCTCGGGGGTGTCGAACCCGTCCGGGCGCCAGCTGTAGTCGTAGAGCAGGAACAGCGGCGCCACCAGCACCGGGCCACCCGCCCCCCGCCACACCGGGTACGGGTCCTCCGGGGTCAGCACGCCCAGCCGCCGGCAGGCGTCGACCAGATACGCGTAGCGCGCGGCCCCGCGCAGCTTCACCGGGTCTGCCGGCGGGGTCCACAACTCGTGGTTGCCCGGCGCCCAGATCACCCGCGCGAAACGGCGGCTGAGCAGACCGAGGGTCCACTCGACGTCGGCCACGGTGTCGCCCACGTCCCCGGCGACCAGCAGCCAGTCCTGCGGCGACCCGGGGCGCAGCCCCTGCACCACCTCCCGGTTGTCGCGGTGACCGACGTGCAGGTCACTGATGGCGAGCAGGCTGCCGCCCTCGCCGTGCTCCCCCGCCATGCCGCTGATCCTAGGCAGTGGCGTGCCGGCCCGCGAGGCCGCACCGGTCCCGCCGCCCGGCGAGGTGGCCGGGGACCGCCGGGGGCGACCCGGTAGGATCGGCACGGGCCGTGACTGGCGCGTAGGGATGGAGAACCATCGGGAAGCGGTCCCGTCATGAGGACGCATGCCGAGCGCCTGGGCCTTCCGCACGTCACTGGAGGTCGCATGTCGTCGCTGAACGCCGAATCCACCGCATTCCGCAGCGCCCTCGAGGTGATCCGCGCCGTCGAGCCGCGGGTGGCCGACGCCATCGGCGCCGAGCTCGCCGACCAGCGCGAGTCGCTCAAGCTCATCGCCAGCGAGAACTACGCCTCCCCCGCCACCCTGCTCACCATGGGCAACTGGTTCAGCGACAAGTACGCCGAGGGCACCGTCGGCCGGCGCTTCTACGCGGGCTGCCAGAACGTCGACACCGTCGAGGCGCTCGCCGCAGAGCACGCCCGGGAGCTGTTCGGCGCCGCTCACGCGTACGTGCAGCCGCACTCCGGCATCGACGCCAACCTGGTCGCGTTCTGGGCGATCCTGGCCGACCGGGTGGAGTCGCCCGCGCTGAAGAAGGCCCAGGTGCGCCAGGTCAACGACCTCACCGAGGCGGACTGGTTCGCCCTGCGGCGGGAGCTGGGCAACCAGCGGATGCTCGGCATGTCGCTGGACGCGGGCGGCCACCTCACCCACGGGTTCCGGCCGAACATCTCCGGCAAGATGTTCGACCAGCGCAGCTACGGCACCGACCCGGTCACCGGCCTCGTCGACTACGACCGGGTCGCCGAGGCGGCCCGCGAGTTCAAGCCGCTGATCCTGGTCGCCGGCTACTCGGCGTACCCGCGGAAGGTCAACTTCCGGATCATGCGGGAGATCGCCGACTCCGTCGGCGCCACCTTCATGGTCGACATGGCGCACTTCGCCGGCCTGGTCGCCGGCCGGGTCTTCACCGGCGACTTCGACCCGGTGCCGCACGCGCACATCGTCACCACCACCACGCACAAGTCGCTGCGCGGCCCGCGCGGCGGCATGGTGCTCTGCCAGCCCGAGCTGGCCGACCAGGTCGACCGGGGCTGCCCGATGGTGCTCGGCGGCCCGCTGCCGCACGTGATGGCGGCGAAGGCCGTCGCCCTCGCCGAGGCCCGGCGCCCCGACTTCGCCGACTACGCCCAGCGGATCGTCGACAACGCGCAGGCCCTCGCCGAGGGGCTGCTGCGCCGGGGCGGCAAGCTGGTCACCGGCGGCACCGACAACCACCTGGTGCTGATCGACGTCTCCGGCTACGGGCTGACCGGCCGGCAGGCCGAGCAGGCACTGCTCGACTCGGGCATCGTCACCAACCGCAACTCGGTTCCGCAGGACCCGAACGGCGCCTGGTACACCTCCGGCATCCGGGTCGGCACCCCGGCGCTGACCAGCCGGGGGCTGGGCGTCGCGCAGATGGACGAGACGGCCGAGCTGATCCACACCGTGCTCAGCCAGACCAGGCCGGGCGCGAACCCGGACGGCACGCCGTCCAAGGCAAAGTACGTCCTCGATCCGGCTGTCGCGGACCGGGTCGGCAAGCAGGCCAGCGACCTGCTGACCGGCTTCCCGCTCTACCCGGGCATCGACCTGGGCTGAGCCCACGCACCGTGAAGCCCCCGGCCGGGCTGGACCCGCCCCGGCCGCCGACGCCCCCGCCCCGCCCGCCGGAGCGGGGGCGTCGGCGTCACGCCCGGCGGGGTCGTCCCGGCCGGGGTCTCAGGCGACGGGCCGCTTCAGGTGGTAGCGGTGCACCTCGGTGCTGCCCTGGACGTTGTTCACGTCCTCGGCGGCGGAGACCAGTTCCCAGCCCTCCCGGCCGGCCCGGTTGAGGTGCGCGATCGCCGTGTCGCCGTACGCGGTGATGTCCCGGCGCGACCCGTCCGGGCCGTACCAGGTGAAGCTGACATGGAAGTTGCGACCCTGCCCCTGATAGCGGCGGACCAGCAACGCGTATTCCCAGGCGACCATGGCGTCCATTATGAGTGTCCACGGAGGACGATGGAACACGGCAGTCGCGCATTGCCGTGTGGTGAACGCGGTGTGTCATCCCACGTCGGCGGTCGCCGCCCGTCGGGCCGTCTCGTCGGCGACCAGGGCGGCCAGCCGGTCCAGCCCGAGGTCGATCTGTTCCGGGGTGACGGCACTGACCGACAGCCGCAGCGCGTCGACCGGGGCGCCGTCGTCGTAGAAGTGCGCCATCGGCGTCCAGAGCAGGCCGTACTCGCGGGCGGAGCGGTGCAGCAGCGCGTCGTCGACGGCGAACGGCACGGTGACCACGACGAAGAACCCGCCGGCCGGGACGTTCCACCGCACCGGCGAGGTGTCCGCCGGGAACCGCCGGGCCAGGCCGTCGACCAGGTGGCGCAGGTTGCGGCCGTACGCGGCCCGCTCCCGGACGGTGGCCGCCACGAGGCTGCACCCGTGCTCCAGCAGCGCGCCGCCGACCACGGCCTGGGCGATCGCCGAGGTGTTCACCGTGACCATGCTCTTGATCTTGGCAAGCTGGTCGGCGAGCAGGCCCACCGTACCTTCCGCCAAGGCGACCCGCTGGTCGGCGACCAGGTAGCCCACGCGGGCACCGGGCAGCACCGTCTTGGCGAACGAGCCCAGGTAGACCACCCGCCGCGCGGTGTCCAGCGCCTTGAGCGTGGGCGGCCGGCCGGCGTCTCCGGCGGGAAAGAGGCCGTACGGGTTGTCCTCCAGCAGCAGCAGGTCCTCCTCAACGGCCAGGTCGAGCAGCCGCTGCCGGTCGGCCAGGCCGATGCTGGTCCCGGACGGGTTCGCGAAGTCCGGCATCACGTAGCAGGCACGTGGACGCAGCCCTGCCGCCCGGGCCCGACGCACCTGCTCGCGCAGGTCGGCCAGGTCGATCCCGGTCGGGCCACCCGCCACCGGCCGCACCGGCAGGTCCAGCAGCCGGGCGGCGCCGGTCAGCCCGACGTACGTCGGGGCCACGGCGAGCAACAGGTCGCGCGGGTCGGCCCGCAGCGCCCGCAGCACCAGGAACATCGCCTCCTGGCAGCCGACCGTCACCACGATCGCCTCCGGGTCGACCGTGATGCCCTCGTCGACGGCAAGGTTGCGGGCGACGAGATGATGCACGATGCCCTTGGTGCGGCCGTACTGGAACAGGGTCCGGTGCACCTGCGCGGGGCTCTGGCCGAGGTCGTCGGCCAGGTGCCGGCGGAACGTCTCCAGGTGCCGGGGCAGCGCCGCGACGTCGAAGAACTCCTCGTACGGCCGGCCGGCCGCCAGCGACACCGCGTCGGGGTAGTGCTGGGCCACCTCGTTGAGGAAGTTCATCGAGTTCAGCGCCGGGTCGTCGACCGCCGGGTGCAGGTCGGCGACGCGCAGGTCCACCGGGTCGGCCACCGCAAAGCCCTCCGTCAGCACGCGCGGGTCCGGGTCGGACACCGCTCAGCCCTCCGTCAGCACGCGCAACTCCCGGGCGGCCTCCGGGTCGGCGCAGCCGGCCAGCGCCAGGGCGTCGCGGAACTCGCCGGCCAGCAGCGCCAGCGCCGCCTGCGCGCCGGCCCGGCCGCCGGCGGCGAGCGCCCACAGCATGGGCCGGCCGACCAGCACCCCCCGCGCGCCGAGGGCGAGCGCGCGCAGCACGTCGACGCCGTCGCGCACGCCGCTGTCCAGCAGCACCTCGCACCGGTCGGCCACCGCCGTCACCACCTCCGGCAACATGGTGGCGGTGGCCGGTGCGCCGTCGAGTTGCCGGCCACCGTGGTTGGAGACCACCACGGCGTCCGCGCCGGCGGCCACCGCCAACTCCGCGTCACGCGGGTCGAGAACGCCCTTCACCACCAGCGGCAGGGCGGTACGGCCACGCAGCCACTCCAGGTCGGCCCAGGTCAGCGCGGGCGCGAAGACCTCGCCGGTGTGCGCGGCGATGGCGGACACGCCCGGGGTGGCGGTGTGCGCGAGGTCGTCCCGACCGGCCGGCAGGTTGGCCGCCACCACGTGCGGCGGGATGGCGAACGCGTTGCGCACGTCGCGCAGCCGGGGGCCGAGGATCGGCACGTCCACGGTGACCGTCAGCGCCGTGCAGCCCGCCGCGTGCGCCCGGTCCAGCAGGTCGGCGACCAGGCCCCGGTCGCGCAGCCAGTAGAGCTGGAACCAGACCGTCGCGCCCGTCTCGGCGATCTGCTCGATCGGCACGCTGCTCAGGGTGCTGGCCAGGTACGGCACGCCGGCCGCGCCCGCGGCGGCGGCCAGCGCCAACTCCCCGTCGGGGTGCACCAGCCGCTGGTACGCCATCGGCGCCACGGCCACCGGCATGGCGTACGACGTGCCGAGCAGCCGCGCCTCGGTGCGGGGGGTGGGCACGCCGCGCAGCACCCGGGGCAGCACGGCCACCCGGTCCAGCGCGCGGCGGTTGGCGGCGAGCGTCGTCTCGGCACCGCTGCCACCGTCGATGTAGTCCCACACGTCGGGTGGGAGTACCGCCCGGGCCGGCTCGGCGAAGTCGGCCAGGCTGGCCGGCGACGGCTGTGCCACCGGCAGCTCCGACGTCGGCAGCACGCCCTCAACCATCACCAGTCTCCCTTCCCACCGACGCCGCCCCGGTGGCGGTCGCCTCGCTGCCAGTAGCCCCGGTGGCCGTAGCTCCGGTCGCCGTCGCCCCGAACCGCTCGCGCAGGAACGCGGCGGCCTGGTCCTGGGCACGGCGGCCGTCATCGAACGCGCCGGGCATGGCGAAGAAGCCGTGGATCATGCCGGCGTACCGGGTGCGGGTGGTGGGCACCCCGGCGTCGCGCAGCCGCCGCGCGTACCGCTCCCCCTCGGCGCACAGCGGGTCGTGCTCGGCGGTGATCACCAGCGCCGGGGGCAGGCCGGTCAGGTCCTCGGCGCGCAGCGGCGACGCCAGCGGGTGCCACGCGTCGGCGGGGCCGGCGAGGTAGTGGCCCCGGTACCAGGCGACCGAGCGGCGGTTGAACAGCAGCGGGTCCGCACCGTCGCCGTCGGGTTCGGCGCTCTGGTCGGTGTTCGGGTACACCAGCAGTTGGGCGGCGAGCCGGGGCCCGCCGCGCTCCCGGGCCAGCAGGGTGACGGCGGCGGCGAGGTTGCCGCCTGCGCTGTCCCCGCCGACAGCCACCCGCTCCGGGTCGACGCCGAACTCCTCCGGGTTGTCGACGATCCACCGGGTGGCCGCGTGGCAGTCGTGCACGGCCGCCGGGAAGGGGTGCTCCGGGGCCAGCCGGTAGCCGACGGTGACCACCTGGCAGGGCACCGCGTTGGCCAGCCGCCGGCAGATGCCGTCGGCGGTGTCGATGCTGCCCAGCGTCCAGCCACCGCCGAAGAAGTAGACCAGGGTGGGCAGCGGTCCCTGCCCCGCCGGCCGGTGGATCCGCACCGGCAGGTCGCCCGCCGGGCCGGGCACGCGCGTGTCGCGTACCTCGTGCACCGGCTCGACCGCGCCGCCGCCGGCGCGGATCGCGGCGAGGTCGGCGGCGCGGGCCTCGGCCAGGGTCTGGGTGTACAGCGGCGGGGTGCCGGCCGCCTCACGGGCGGCCCGGTACGCCGCCACCTGGGGATGAACGCTCACGCGGACCCTCCTCGGGTGTGGACCTCCAGCTTGTCGACGCCACGCAGGAGGCGCGGGCGGCGGGGATCGCCCGCCGCCCGCACCGGTGTCACAGGCCGAGCAGTCGCAACGGTACGGCGTTCGCCAGCGCCTGGTTACCCGCGTCGTTCGGGTGGATGTGGTCCCCCGAGTCGTACGCGGGCAGCAGCCGACTCGGCCGCGCCGGATCGCGCAGCACCCGGTCGAAGTCGAGCAGCCCGTCGAACTCGTCGCTGCCACGTAGCCACGCGTTCACCGCCTGGCGGGTGGCCTCCTTCTCGGGCGTCCACACGCCCGGGTTGCCGTGCCCCTCGTACGGGGCGAGCGTCGACACCAGGCTGCGCAGCCCGCGCGCCTTCACCTGCTGGTTGACCTGCCGCAGCGAGGCGATGATCTGCTCGGCGGAGTCGCCCGACATCCAGATGTCGTTGATGCCGAGGTGGGTGATCACGGTCCGGGCGTCGGTCTGCGCGAAGACGTCCTCGTCGAGCCGGGCCAGGGCGTTGGGGCCCAGCTCGTGGTAGCCGGGGAAGCCGCCCGCGCCGGGCTCGGTGCCCTCGTGGTTGAGCCGGTTGCCGGCGAGACTGAGGTTGAGCACGCCCGGGGTGCGTACGTCCGGGCGGGCGTCGATGAGCCGGTCGGCGAGCAGGTCGGGCCAGCGCCGGTTGGTGTTGACGGTGCTGCCGTTGCCGTCGGCGATGGAGTCACCGAAGACCACCACCGAGCCTGGGCTGTGCCGGCGCTGCACGTCGATGCCGGACAGGAAGAACCAGCAGCAGTCCGGCCGGATCGTGAACCCGGCGCCGCCGGCGGCGGAGGTCAGGTCGGTGGCGCCGATGAAGTTGGTCTGCCGGGACTGGCCGTGGAAGGTCACCGGCCCGGTGGGGGTCGGGAAGTGCACCGTCAGCACCAGGTCCTGCTGGTCGCCGACGGGCAGCGCGACGGGGTCGCTGACCAGTTCGGCGCCCCGGTTCATGGTGGCCGACGTGGCGCCGCCGAAGGTCAGCTCCCGCAGGGTCGAGACGTCGATGTCGGACAGGTCGGCGGGGGTCGCGGTGTTCGGCTTCGCGACGGTGGCGCGGCCGACCCGGACGGCCTGCTCGCCGTAGGAGTTGCTCAGGCGTACCCGGAACTGCGGTCCGCCCACGGTGGTGTGCACGACCATCCGTACGCTCTGGTTGTTGAGGCCGTTGTTGGTCAGGCCGGTCGCGTTGCCCCTGGTGACCGCGGCGGCCCAACTGCCCGCCCAGACCGCGCGCTGGCGGGCCGACTCGGCGTCCGACGGGCCGGCGCTGGCCACCATCGCCGGGGTGCCGGCGATGAGCAGGGTGGCTGCGGATGCGATGACATGCCATCTCTTCGGGGTCGACATTGAACCTCCATCGTTGGCAGCCCAGGGCCGTCCGCTGACGGCAGCGCCTGGACGATGGTCCAGAAACCTAGCCGTCCCGTTTCGCGACCGTCAATCAACCTGATCGACGTGATCAAATGTCCTCCGGTCCGGCCCGAGCGCCGTTCAGGCTCTGTCCGGTGACAGTCGGTGGTGCCTACGCTCACAGACGGCGGCGGTGCGGTCGTCGGGGTGTCCGCCCGCCGAGCCGTCCCCCGGGCTGCCTGCGGACGGCCACTTCTGCGCCGATGGAGGGCTGTCGGATGACCGACCGACCGGAGCCACGGTCCGGCTACGTGCACCGCGCGCTGGAGCTGTTCGCCGGCTTCGGCGACCGGGAGGCGCTGGTCGAAGGCGGATGCCGGCTCAGCTACACCGACGTCGCCGCGCGGGTGCGCGGGCTCGCCGCGGTCCTGTCCGGGCACGGCGTACGGCCGGGGCACGCGGTGCTGCTCGCGCTCGGCAACCCGGTGGAGGGGCCGCTGGTGCAGCTCGCCCTGCACCTGCTGGGCTGCCGGACGATGTGGATCGCCCCGGTCACCTCGCGCCGGGAGGTGGACGAGTTCGTCCGGCTGGCCCGCCCCGACGCGTTCGTCTACGACGCACGGGACCCGGCCAGCCTGGGCCCGGAGCTGGCCGCCGGGCTGCCCGGCGTGCCCGTGTTCTGCCTCGGCCCGGGCGGTGTGGGAGCGGACCTCGTCGCCGAGACAAAGCGTGCCACGGCGGACGGCCGCGCCGACGGGTTCGAGCCGCCGGCCGAGGTGCCGGTGCCGGAGTCATTCCTACAGACCAGCGGCACCACCGGCACGCCGAAGCTGGTGCACCACCGGGAGAGCTTCTACGCGCAGATCCTCGCCCTGGCCGCCGGCTTCCGGGCCGCCGGGCATCCGCCGCTGCGGCACCTGTCGCACTCGCCGATGTGGCTGGCCAGCGGTCAGATCACCACGCTGTTCAACCTCTTCACCGGCGGGGTGCTGTTCCCGCACGACGGCTGGGACCCGGCGCGGTTCATCGACACCGTCGGGCGGGAGCGGATCAACTCGACGTTCGTCACCCCGCCGATGCTCTACGAACTGCTCGACCACCCTGCCCTGGACGGCGCGGACTTCTCCACCATGTTCATGTTCAACGTGGGCGCCGGGCCCGTCGCGCCCGCCCGGCTGCGCCAGGCGATCACCCGCTTCGGCCCGGTGCTGCGCCTCGTGTACGGCCTCAGCGAGGCGGTCGTGGTCACCGCCCTGCCGGGGCTGACCGACGACCCGGAGCACCCGCAGCGGCTACGCTCCTGCGGCCGACCCTACGGCGACGTGCGCATCGAGATCCGCGCCGAGGACGGCACGGTGCTGCCGCCCGGCGAGAACGGCGAGGTGTGGGTGCACACCGACCTGCGCTTCGCCGGCTACCACGGCCAGCCCGAACTGACCGCCGAGACGCTGGTCGACGGCTGGGTCCGGACCCGCGACGTCGGGCACCTCGACGCCGACGGCTACCTCTACCTCGTCGACCGGTTGCAGGACCGGATCCTCACCCGGCGGCGCAGCTGGCCGATCCACTCCCGCCCGATCGAGGACGTCCTGGCCGGGCACCCGCAGGTCCGGGCGGCAGCGGTGATCGGCGTGCCGGACGAGGCGGCCGGCGAACTGCCGTACGCCTTCGTGGTGCCGGTGCCCGGCGCGACGGTGACCGCCGGAGAGCTGATCGACCTGGTGACCGCCGAGCTGAGCGACACCTGGGCGCCGGGCGGGGTGGAGTTCGTCGACCGGCTGCCGCTCAACCGCTCCGCCAAGGTGGACAAACGCGCGCTGCGGGCCCGGTATGCCGCGGACCATCCGAGCGCGGTCGAGCACCCGGAGGCGTCGATCGGCAGCCTGGCGTGACTCCCCGGCGGGAACTGACCGTCCTGGTCGCCGCCGACCTGATCTCCAACCTGGGCAGCCGGATCTCGGTGGTGGCCATCCCCTGGCTGGTGCTGGAGACCACCGGCAGCCCGGCGAAGATGGGCGTGGTGGCCGCCGCCGAGACGCTGCCCTACCTGCTCTCCAGCGCCCTGGGCACGCCCTGGGCGGACCGGATCGGGCTGCGCCGCACCTCGATCCTGGCCGACGCCGGCAGCGCCGCTCTGATGGTGGCGGTGGCCCTCACCCCGTGGCTCGGCTTTCCGGCGCTGGTCGCCCTGGTCGCCGTGGTCGGCGCGCTGCGGGGCGTCGGCGACCGGGTCAAGAACGTGATGTTCCGCCCGGCCGCCGAGGCCGCCGGGGTGCGGCTGATCCGGCTCACCTCCGTGTACGACGGGCTGGGCCGACTGGTCACCCTGCTCGGCGCGGGGCTGGGCGGGCTGCTCATCTGGTGGTTCGGGGTGACGCAGGCACTCCTCATCGACGCCGCCAGCTTCGCCGTCTGCGCCCTGCTGGTCGGGCTGCTGGTCCGCCCGCCGGCACCCCCGGCCACGCCGGCACAGCCGGAGGGATACCTGCGGGCGCTCGCGGGCGGGTTCCGTCACCTGGGCCGCGACCGGATGCTGCTGACCATGCTGCTGGTGATCTCGGCGCTGAACATGGCGGTCAACGCGAGCGTCGCGGTCTACATCCCGCTCTGGGTGGCCGACGTGCTGCGCAGCCCCGCCGGGCTGGGCCTGCTGCTCGGGGCGTTCTCGGCCGGCGCGCTGCTGGGCAATCTGCTGTTCACTGCCTTCGGCCCCCGGCTGCCCCGGTACCTCACCTTCGTGGTCGGCGCGGCGGTCGGTGGCGCCCCGCGGCTGTTGGTCCTGGCGCTGAGCGAGGAACTGGCGGTGGTGCTGGCGGTGACGTTCGCGTCCGGCATCGGCATCGCTGCGGTGAACCCGCTGCTGGGGGTCGCGATCTACGAGCGGGTGCCGGCCGAACTGCAGACCCGGGTGATCGGGCTGGCCGGGTCGCTGGCGTTCGCGGGCCTGCCGCTGGGCGCGCTGCTGGGCGGCTGGTCGGTGACGGCGCTCGGCCTCGGCACCGCCCTGCTGGCCATGACGGCATTCTGCCTCGTCGTCACCCTGCTGCCGTTGCTGCCCGCCCTGCGCCCCCGGCCCGCCCCGGCGCCGGCCGAGCGGAAACCGCGTGTCGTAGGTCGGGCGTAGGGTCCGGGGCATGGCCACCTGGGAGGACGTACGCCGGATCGCGCTGGGTCTGCCGGAGACGGGCGAACACCCGTCCTACCAGGGAGCACCGTCGTGGAAGGTCCGCAACCGGGCGTTCGTCTGGGAGCGACCGCTGCGTCGCGCCGACCTGGACGCTCTCGGCGACGCCGCGCCGGACGGCCCGGTCCTCGGCGTGCGGGTGCCGGACCTGGGCGCGAAGGAGGCGCTGTTGGCCGACGCCCCCGCCGTCTACTTCACCACCCCGCACTTCGACGGCTACCCGATGGTCCTGGTCCGGCTGGACCGGATCGACCCCGACGAGTTGGCCGAGCTGCTCGTCGAGGCGTGGCTGGACCGGGCGCCGAAGCTGCTCGCGGCGGCCTACCGGGCGCAGCGGCGACCATAGGCGGGGCGTGCCGGCGGGCGCGCGGCGGCGCGTCCTCAACCGCTCACGGTGAGACGCTCTCCTGCGGGCTCATCGACCTCGTCGCGCCGAGCACGGCGAGCAGAGCGACGCCCGAGCCGAGGACCATGAGCATCGACGGCGACGACGCGTCGACCACGACGCCGCCGAGCACCGCGCCGAGCGCGATGGTGGCCTGGAACGACGAGGTGAACAGCACGGACGCGGCCTCCGTCACGCCCGCGGCGGCGGCCGTGAACCAGGACTGCGAGCAGACGGGCACGGCCCCGTAGGCCAGGCCCCACAGGACGAGCAGCATTGTCGCCCCGCTCGGTTCCGTGCCGAACACGAGAAGCAGCACGGTGGCGGAGGCGAGCGCGGCGGCGCTGGCGATCAGGGTGACCCGCAACCGGTGCCGCACGGTCGTGCCGGCGACGAAGTTGCCCACGACGCCGGCGATGCCGAAGACCAGCAGGAACGGGGTGACCGAACCAACGCCGGTGACCTGCTGCAGGAACGGGGTCACGTAGGTGTAGGTGCCGAAGTGCGCGGTCACGACGAGCACCGTCAGAACCAGTGCGGTGCGGCCGGTGCGACCACGCACCAGATCCACCAACGCCGCGAGCCGGACCGGTTGGGCAGCGGGCAGCGGCGGCAGTACCGCGACCAACGCCACCAGCACGATCACGGTGAGTGCGCCGAGCATGACGAATGCGGTACGCCAGCCACCGAACTGGGCGATGAAGGTCCCGGCCGGAACACCGAAGACCGATCCCAGCGGTACGGCCGAAAAGATCACCGCGGTTGCCACACCGACCCGCTCGGGCCGCACCAGCCGTGCCGCAAGGCCCGCGCCGATCGACCAGAAGCCACCGATCACGACGCCGACAAGTGCTCGGGACGTCACCACGACGGGGTAGGACGTCGCGGTGGCGGCGAGCACGTTCGCCACGGCCAGCAGCAGCATCAGACCACACAGCAGCATCCGCCGGTCGAGCCGGCCGACGGCGACGGTGACCACCGGTGCCGACACGGCCGCCAGCACACCCGGCATGGTCATCGTGAGACCGGCCGTGCCGTCGGAGATGCCAAACGTGGACCCGATCGAGGTCAACAGGCCGATCGGCAGGATCTCGGCGGTGACGATGGCGAAGATGCCCATCGCCACCGAGACCACAGCCAGCCAGCCGAGGAGCGGTGACCTGCTGAGGGCATCATGCGGCATGGTGGTCGAAGATGGAGTCGGAGTCGGCATGCGTCGAGCCAACAGTGATCGACGGGCGATTGCTGGCGGTATTCGGCCGCAACCGCCGGCGCTTCCGAGGCGGATCGCCAGGGGCGAGGGGGTCCCTGCCGTCACCCCTTTGACCGGTGGTTCCCTACCGCACGAGCGCCTGGCACGTGGGGGTGGCCTGGTCTGCGTAGTCGGCGACGTGCCCTTCGTAGAGGACGGTCCCGCCGTGCCGACCGGGTCCGGGGCCGAGGTCGATGAGCCAGTCGGCCCGGCGGACGACGTCCAGGTTGTGCTCGATGACGACGACCGTGTGGCCCCGGTCGACGAGGTTGTCGAGGACGCGCAGCAGTGTGTCGACGTCGCTCAGGTGCAGGCCGGTGGTGGGCTCGTCGAGCAGGTAGGTGGTGGGCCGGTCCGTCTCGCGGAGCTCCTTCGCGATCTTGACCCGCTGGCACTCCCCGCCGGAGAGCGTGCTCAGGGACTGGCCCAGCCGGAGATAGCCGAGACCGACGTCGGCAAGGTGTCCGATCGCACGGTTGATCTGCCGGTCAGGCAGCTGGTCGACGGCCTGGTCCACGGTGAGGCCGTCGACGTCGGCGATCGACAGTCCGTTGACCGTGTACCTGAGGACGTCCGGAGTGAAGCGTCGGCCCTGACACGTCTCGCAGACGACCTCGTGCCCATCCATGAAGGCCAGGTCGGTGTAGATGACACCGAGCCCGTTGCAGTCGGGGCAGGCGCCCGCGGAGTTGGCGCTGAACAGGCCGGCCGGCACCTGGTGGCGCGTCGCGAACAGCTTGCGGATCGCGGGCGCGATGCCGGTGTACGTGATCGGGGTGGAGCGCCGGTTGGTGCTGACCGGGCTCTGGTCGATGACGTTCGCGGTGTGCCGGGCCACCAGCTCGGCGGCGAGACTCGACTTGCCGGAGCCGGCGACCCCGGTGAGGACGGTCAGCACCCCGGTGGGCACATCCACGGACACGTGCCGCAAATTGTTGCGGGTGGCGTCGGCGACGGTGAGGCTTCCGGTCCCCCGGCGCGGATCCCGCTTCACCGGGCGATACCGGGAGAGGGCCCGGCCGGTGGGAGTGTCGGCGTGTCGGAGCTCGGCGAACGTGCCCTGGAACACGAGTCGGCCCCCGTCGGCGCCGGCACCGGGGCCGACCTCGACGATCTGGTCGGCGTGCGCCATGACGGCGGGATCGTGCTCGACGACGAGGATGCTGCTCCCCCGGTCGCGTAGCTGCTCCAGCAACCGGGTCACGGACTCGACGTCGCTCGGGTGCAGCCCGACGGTGGGCTCGTCGACGATGTAGGTCATCTCGATCAGGCTGGAACCGAGATGCTTGACCATCTTGATCCGCTGCGACTCCCCGCCGGACAGGGTGGTGGTCGCCCGGGACAGGGCGAGGTAGCCAAGTCCGATCGTGGTCATCGCCGCCAGGCGGGCAGTCAGCGCCGCGACGACGGGCGCGACGTGGGCGGCGGTGATGGTATCGACGAGGTCGGCCAGCTCGGTGACCTCCATCCGGGACATCTCGCCGATCGTGCGGCCCCGCACGGTGGCCGACCGCGAGGCCTCGTTGAGCCGGTCACCGTGGCACTCGGGGCAGACGTTCGAGCGGGTGAACTGGCGGATGGTCTCCTGCTTGCGCTCCGACAGGTTGTCGGAGGTGTGCAGGTAGATCCGCTCGAACCGCTCGACGACCCCCTCGTACGCCTTCGGGGGTTTGTGTCCCAGCGTCGCCGCCGCCGCGCCGCCATGGAGCAGCGCCTCGCGTTCCTGCCGGCTCCAGTCCCGCAGCGGGGTGTCGCGGTCGAAGGTGCCGATGTCGGCGTACTGGGAGTACCAGTAGCCGCCGTCGCCGAATCCCGGAAGCCGGATCGCCCCCTGCTCCAGGGACCGGTCCAGGTCGAGGAAGCGGTCGACCGCGCTGACCACCACCTCACCGAGCCCGGAGCAGGTCGGGCACATGCCGGCCGGATCGTTGAAGGAGAAGCGGTTCGACTCGCCCACGTGCGGTGTGCTCAGGCGGGAGAACAGCAGCCGCAGGTAGGTCCAGGCGTCGGTGACGGTGCCGACCGTCGAGCGGGCGTTGCCGCCGATCCGGCGCTGGTCGATCACGATCACCGGCGACAGGCCGCCGATGTGCTCGACCTCGGGGCGGGTCCACTTCGGCAGCCGGTTACGGGCGAAGGGCGGAAAGGTCTCGTTGAGCTGATGACCCGCCTCGGCGGCGATCGTGTCGAACACCAGCGACGACTTGCCCGACCCGGACACGCCGACGAAGACGACCAGCCGGTTGCGCGGGACGTCCACGTCCAGCCCGGCCAGGTTGTTGGTGCGGGCGCCCCGAATGGTGATGCTGCGGTGTTCCATGCCCCGACGCTATGGCCAGATGCGGTCAGATCATGACCGCATCTCGCGGCAGAATGATCGCATGGCGGACGTGACCGAACGGATGCTCTCCCTGCTGTCGACGCTGCAGACCGGCCGGTCCTTCAGCGGCGACGAACTGGCCCGGCGGCTCGGGATCAGCCCGCGAACGCTGCGCCGGGACGTCGATCGGCTCCGCGGCTACGGATACCCGGTCGACACCCAGCCGGGACCGGGCGGCTACTACCGGCTCGCCGCCGGTCGGACCATGCCCCCGCTCGTGCTCGACGACGACGAAGCGGTCGCCACCCTGCTCGGGCTGGCCTCCCTCGCCGCCACCGGACCCGCTACGTCCGGGGGGATCGACGAGGCAGCCACCCGCACCTACGGCAAGCTGGACCAGTTCCTCCCCGCCAGGCTGCGGCCCCGGGTCGCGGCCATCCGGGCCAGCCTCGAGACGAGCCCGCACGAAGCCCCGCCCGTGACCGCCGGACAACTCAGCCTCATCGCCGACGCCGTCGCCCGGCACGAGGTCGTGACGTTCACCTACACCGACGCCCACGGCGAGCGGACTCGGCGGCGGGTCGAGCCCTACCGGCAGATCCACCACCTGCTGCGGTGGTACCTCCTGGCGTGGGACACCGATCGGGCGGACTGGCGGGTGTTCCGCCTCGACCGCCTCGCCGACCCACTGCGCACCGGCGTCCACTACGCGCCACGCCCGCTGCCGGCCGAGTCGGCGCTGGAGTATCTGCGTCGCGGTCTCCACAGGACCAGGCAGTGGGTCACCCTCGTGGTCGACGCGCCGGCACCGCGCGTGCTCGACGCCCTCAGGTACCACGACGCCGAGATCGACGCCCTCGGCGACCAGCGGACCCGGGTCACCCTCGCGCTCGACTCCTGGCAGTGGTTGATGCTCAACCTCGCCTTCCTGGACGCGGACTTCAGGATCAACGCGCCACCCGAGTTCACGCAGGCGTGTCACACCTTCGCCAGCCGCCTGCTCGCCGCCACCGCAGACCCCGCCCATCCTCGGTAGCGGCGCTGTCGGCGTACGGGTCAACGTCACAGCCGGGTACAGCTGAACTTGCACAGCGTCGTGCAGGTGGCGGAGGCACCTCCAGGTGTGTGCCCTGCCGATGGGCTGACCGGCGGGCGCGGTGCCGTCAAGCCATCGCGGGAAGGATGACCCGTTCCAGCACCGTGAGCGGGGTCCGCCACTGGTCGGGGTCGTCGTAGTTGCCGGCGGTGATGGCCACGGTGAGGTCCAGGTCGGGCAGGACGAACAGGCGTTGGCCGCCGTTGCCCATGCCGGCCACCAGCCGATGGCCGTCGATGGATTCGATGTACCACTGGTAGCCGTACTGCGCGCCCCAGTTGGTCTGCAGGCGTGGCTGGAGCATCGTGTGTATCCAGTCGGCGGGGACGATCCGCTGACCGTCCAAGGTTCCCTCGGCCAGCACCAGTTCGCCGAGCCGGGCCAGGTCGCGGGGCGCGAGTCGCAGCCCGGACGCGGCGGAGGCCACTGCGTCCGCGCCGGTCATCCACTCGAAGCTGCCGATGCCCAGCGGCGCGAACAGCACGGCCTGCGCGTACTGCGGCAGCGACTGCCCGGTGCCGTCGGCGATCAGTCGGCCGAGCAGAGCCGTGGCACCGCCGCAGTAGGTCCATCGGGTGCCGGGCGGCTCGAGGATCGGCCGCTCCAGGATGTACCGGTACCGGTCCGGCGCCAACTCCATCGCGATCTCGGCGTTGGCCGGGCTGTTGTACGGGAGATCTTCGCACCATTCCACGCCCAACGACATTGTCAGTGCGTGCTCGACGGTGAGCCGGGCACGCCAGGGATCGGCCGCCAGGTCGGGGTACTGCGGGAACCGCCGCAGGAGCGGCTCCGCCGGCGGCGGGACCAGCCCTTCGCCGAGCGCGATGCCGTACAACAGGACGGTCACGCTCTTGGTGGCGGACCGGATGTCGTGTAGGACCCCGGGCCCGAACTCGACGACGCCCAGCGAGTCGCCCCAGGCGAAGTCCTCACCGGCCCCGTAGTACTCCAGCACGGTGTGACCACCGCGAACCGCCGCGACGGTGTGCAGACCGCCGACCTGGCCAGCTCGAAGTATTTCGTCGAGACGGTCACGCAACTGCGTCGTCATGGGCACTCCGAGGGGGGCGATGCCGGCCAGCGGAACAGCATGCTCGTTATACCGGAGTTTCCGCTTCTCAAGCGACCCGGTTGGGAGGGCCAAGCCCGGCCCGCCGCAGATGTCCGCCGCAGCCAGGTCGACGGTGCGCGGGGTGGTGCCGAGCACGAGCAGCACAACCCGCCACGTACAGCGCGAGATGCCGCCGCGCGTCCGCATCTGCCGCCGCGCGGGCGACAGGGGGCCGCACCTGCGAGACCGACACCGTCAGGTGACCGCTCGTGCCGATGAGCGGACATCCGATCTTCCAGGGCAGGAGCGCCTACCAGGGCGAGGCCGGCTGCGTCGCGTGTTGTCAGGCTGTGGGTGCCGGCTCGGTGGGCTGTGGCGTGAAGAAGCGGATGATGTCGTCGGCTGCCGTGGGGGACAGCATCATTGCTTGGACTCGTGCGGACATTTCAGCGATCGGGTGGGTCCTGGTGAACATCGCCTCCTCGTACGCCTGGATCGCCGAGTCGGGGTCGGCGGGGTTGGTGGCGAGTTCGGCGGCGAGTTCGGCGGCGTCGAGCATGGCCTGGTTGGCGCCCTCGCCGACCGGCGGCATGAGGTGCGCGGCGTCACCGATGAGGGTGATGCCCGGCTGGTGGGCCCATCGTGTACCGGTGGGCATCGCCTCGATCCTGCGTGGGGTCGGCAGGCTGTCGCCGGCTTCGATGAGTGCGGTGAGCCTGGGGTTCCAGCCATCGAACATGTCCAGCAGAGCGCGCTTGCTGCGGTAGGTGTCCATGTGGCGATCGTCCGCGCGTAGGGAGATCCCGACTCGGATGCCGCCGTCACCGAGGCGTTGTGCTGCCAGGATCTGGTTCACGCCAATGCACCAGAGGTTTCCGGGGCCGACCAGTTCGGCGAGATCCGGGTGGCGCCGGTCGGCGTCGCTGATGCTCAGCTCTACCAAGGTGGCCACGGAGGAGAGTGTCGCGTCGGTCAGCAGCGACCGGACGACCGAGCGTCCGCCGTCCGCACCGATGAGGACGTCACAGTCGGCGCTGTGGCCGCCATCGAACGTCAGCCCGAAGCCTCCGTCGGGTCGTGGCATCGCCGCGACGAGCCGGTGCTGCCAGGCCACCGCGTCGCCGGGGAGCGAATCGAGCAGAAGATCACGCAGTGCGCTGCGGTCGATCTCGGGGCGTCCGGAGAATGAGCCGGGTTGCGGCTTGTGGTGTACGAGGGTACGCCCGGCCGGGTCGAGAATGCGATGTTCCTCGCCCTCCGGCCGCGCCTCGGACCGGAACCGGCCGATGAGGCCCGCATCGGCCAGGGCCTGTTGCCCGGACTCCGGGTGCAGGTCGAGCGATCCGCCCTGTGATCGCGCGGATCGGCTTGCCTCGCGTTCGTACACCACCGCGCCGATGCCGTGCCGGTGCAGGATTCGGGCCAGCGTCAGGCCGCCGAGGCCACCGCCGGCGATCGCGATTCGCATCGTCATCTCCCTTACCGTACGCTGTACTTATGGATACGCCGTACGGTAGCGCACCGCTGCCCGTCTGGGAACGGCCCGAGCCCCAGCCGCGGGCGGCGCCGGTGCCGCTGAACCGCGCGAAGATCGCCGACACGGCGATCCGGCTCGCCGACGCACACGGACTCGACGGGCTATCGGTACGCAAGATCGCCAAAGAGCTCGGCGTCGGCCCGATGCGGCTCTATGACTACGTGACCAACAGATCCGAACTGCTCGATCTGATGGTCGACGCCGTGTACGCCCAGATCGCGGAGGCCGGCCAGCACTCCGAGTGGCGCGCCACGGTACTGGCCATCGTTCAGCGGACCCGCGATGCCGCTCTTGATCATGAGTGGTTCGCCGACCTGCTCGGCGCAAGGCCACACATAGGACCTCACGCGCTCGCCGTGGGCGAATCGACCGCGGCGGCGCTCAGCCAGGCCCCTGGCCTGCGCGGCATCGACGATCTCCAGCGGGCGGTGGGCGCCCTCAACGCGTTCGTCGTCGGAGCACTCCGCAGGGAGATCACCGAGCGACGCACCGCCCGTTCCACCGGCACCGACGTGTCCGCCTGGCAGGCCGCCCTCGGACCCTACCTGACACGCATGCTCGAAACAGGCCGCTACCCCACCGTCGCCCGGCTCGTCATCGACGGCGCCCACCTCAACGCCGAGGAGACCTTCCACCACAACCTGATCACCATCCTGGACGGCATCACCAGCCATCCCCACACGTGACCTACTACTCGCAGGCCAGTACCCGCTGAACACCGACAGCCCGACGAGCCGGACCGTCCCACAGGCAGAGGCGGCGGCCACGGCACAGCGATAGCCTGCGGTCATGGCGAGCGCTGAACTGAATGAGTTGATCGTCGCGGACGCCGACGCGCTGCGCGCGTGGTTGTCGGCCAACCACGCCACGTCGCCCGGCGTCTGGCTCGCCCTGACCAGGAAGGGCGGCACAGTCACGACGCTGACCTGGCAGCAGGCGGTTGACGAGGCCCTGTGTTTCGGCTGGATCGACGGGCAGGCCCGTAAACGGGATCACGAAACCTCCTGGATCCGGTTCACCCCTCGCAGGCCCCGCAGTTCCTGGTCACAACGCAACGTCGCCCACGTGGCCCGACTGGAGGTGCAGGGGCGAATGCTGGCCCCAGGCCGCGTCGCGGTGGAAGCCGCGAAGGCGGACGGGCGGTGGGCGGCCGCCTACGCCCCGCCGTCGGAAGCCGAGGTGCCGGCCGACCTCCTCGCCGCTATCGCTGCCGACCCCGCCGCCCAGGCAATGTTCGACGTACTCACCAAAACCAACCGGTTCGCTCTCATCCACCGCGTCAATGCCGTCAAACGGGCGCAGACCCGCGAGCGGAAGATCGGCGAGTTCGTTGCCATGCTGGCCCGCCACGAGACGATCTACCCGCAGAAGGCCGAGCCTCCGCACTCGCCGTGATCGGCATCTTCATGATCATGTGTACTCATCTGGCTGCGGAGCGCATGCGGTGGTCAGAGCGGGGCAGCATTCTCAGTCCGGTCCCGGGGCGTCGGCTAGCCTGCCAGGATGGCATCGACGTTGAGCGAAGCAGTGGATCCGTGGTGCCTGCGCGACGGGGAGAGCGCGGGGCTGCTGCGCGAGCACCCGTGGCGACGGTTCGCGGTGTTGGGCGACAGCGTGGCGGAAGGGCTATGCGAGCCCGCCGACGGCTATCCCGACGTACAGTGGGCCGACCGGATCGCCGCCGAACTCCGCGCCGTCCGGCCGGATCTGGCGTACCTCAATCTGGGCCTGCGGGGGCTGCGGGCGCACGAGGTGCGCGCCGCCCAGCTCGCCCCGGCCCTGGCGTTCCGCCCCGACCTGGCGCTGGTGGTCTGCGGCGGCAACGACGCCTTCGCACGGGGGTACGACGCGGACGCGGTCGACGCCGAACTGACCGCCATGATCGAGGCGCTCCAGGCCGCCGGGGCGGACGTGATCACCGTCGGCATGTTCGACGTGTCGCTCAGCCCCGCCGTGCCGGAGCGGCACCGCGCCGGCCTGGGCGAGCGGATGCGACGGCTCTCCGCGCACACCGGGGCCCTCGCGGAGCGGCTCGGCACCCTGCACGTACGGCTCACCGACCACCCGCTCACCGCCGATCCGTCGATGTACAGCAGCGACGGCCGGCACGGCAGCGCCCGCAGCGACGCCATCGCCGCAGCCGAGACCGTCCGCCGCCTCGGCACCCACCTGGTGCCTCATCTTTGAAGGTGATCGTGCAATGGCCGGCGGAGGATCCACCCGCAGTCAGCCGGCGTCACAGACGTCCCGGAGGGTCTGGGCGTCACGGTCCGTTCTGGCCTGCACCGCGTCGTGGTCGCCCGAGACCATGCCCGACAGGATGAAGCGCAGCTCCGAGAAGTCCTGCGACAGTGCCACCGTGGCCTGGTAGACGCCGCCGTCGGCGTTCAGACTCGCGCCCATCATGCCCTGGTACGCCGTCGTGGCGGCGGCCAGCCGGCTCTGCCTGGTCGAACCCGAGGTCCGGTAGAACCGGTCGACGACCGCGAGCGCTTCCTCGCAGCCGGCTGGCAGCAGCGGCGCCATCGACGGCAGCCGACCCGGGGCGGGCGTCCTCGGCGTCCTCGCGGTGGGGCGGGGTGTCGTCGCGTCCGGCGCGGTCGTCGGGCCCGTTGTGCTCTGGTCTGGCGTGCTCTGGTCTGGCCTGGACGAGTTACGCCCCGCCGATGGTCCCGATCCGGCTCCCGGGGCCGGCGGCGGCACGGAGGGCTCCCGTGGCAGCACGTACGCGAGCAGAGTGAGAACAGTGGCCGCCACACCGGCGATCGCGCCCACCGCGGCCCAGTCCGGTTTGCGCAACGCGGAGCTACTTCCGGACGGGCTGCGCCCTGGTCGTTGACTGCTGATGCCTCCAATGTAGCGGTAGAGCCGATCCGGGGACGGTCCGCGCCTTCCCAGTTTGCCGCCGCCTTCAGCGAGGTAGGTGACGTGTTCTCGCTGGCAAGCGCATTGATTGGCAACAATCAAGAAGGATGCTCGGTAAGATCAAGTCAGAGGTCCATCATGGCTGACGACCTGCACCCCGGACGGCACTACCGGTTCTCCACGTCGCGCTACCGACTGCGAGCCGGGTACGGGTGTAGCGTCCGAAGTGCGGAGCGGGTCGGGGCCGCAACACGCCCGCTCCTCGGCATCGGCTCGAGAAACGCCGCGCGGGCGCACCTCCAGGTCGGTGACCTGCTGCGGGCAGGCCGCGCGCTGGTCGACGCGGACCGGACCGCGCCGGCTGAGGTCCGGTGCCGACCCGTCGGTCGTACGGTGATCGCCGAATTGACGCGCGGCGGCCCCGCACCGGCCGACGTGGCGCACCTGGCCAGCCTGGTCGGCCTGACCCGCCGACCGCACCGACCGGGCCCGTCCCCCGTCACGGCACCCGACCGCGGATCACTCCCAGCGGAAGTAGCGGGCCGCGGCCCCGCCCAGCACCACGGTGAACGCCACCATCACGGCCAGGTGCATCAGCGTGGGCCACGACCCCACCCAGGCGTCCTGCACGGCCTGGGACGCGGCCCCCAACGGGGTGAAGTCGGCGATCTTCCGCACCACATCAGGCATCTGCGGCCCCGGCGTCCACACCCCGGCGAAGAACATCATCGGGAAGTAGATCAGCATGCCGATCCCCGACGAGGCCCGGGCGCTCGCCGTTACCGCCGCCACGAGCAGTGCGAGAGCACACATCGTGCTCGACCCGAGCGTGAACGCCAGCACGAAACCGACCGCGTTGCCGGGCGGCGGGACGGCGAAGACGGTCGCCGCCACCAGCCAGGCCAGGCCGCACGCGACCAGCAGTGCGGCGACGTTCACGGCCACCTGCGCGACGAGCAACGCCGTCGGCGAGACCGGGGTGGTCGACAGCCGGCGCAGGACGCCCCGCTCGCGGTAGCTGGCCAGCACGCCCACCAGCGTCACCATCGTCACCGTCGCGATGGCCAGCGTCATGGTGATCGGCAGGTAGACCTCCAAGGGACGTCGGCCGTCCAGATCGTCCGACGGGTCCCGGACCCCCGGCATGGCCAGGCCGAGCACCAGGATCAGCAGGGCCGGGAACGCGATGGCGAAGAACGTGCCGACCGGATCCCGGAGAAACAACTTCGCCTCGACACGGATGATCTTGGAAAGGGCGGTCATCGGTTGCTCCTGGCAGAGGTGAGGGAGAGGATCGCGTCCTCGAGGGTGGGCCGTTCGACGCCGGGCACCCGGGCACCGGCGATCAGGTTGCGAGGAGTGTCGACGGCGACCACCCGGCCGGCCGCGACGACCGCCAACCGGTCACAGAGGCGCTCCGCCTCGTCCATGAAGTGGGTCACCAGCACGACCGTGACGCCACGGTCCCGGACGTGGCGGACCAGTTCCCAGGTGTCGCGCCGCGCCTGCGGGTCCAGCCCCGTGGTCAGCTCGTCCAGGATCGCCACCTTCGGGTTGCCGACCAGTGCGAGCGCGATCGACAGCCGCTGCTTCTGGCCGCCGGAGAGCTTCGCGAAGACCGATTTGCGCTTGGGGGTCAGGCCCAGCTCGTCCATCAGCTCCCGCCAGTCGGCCGGGTGCGGATAGAACGAGCTGTACAGGTCGAGGGCCTCCCACACCTTGATCTGGTCCGGCAGCTGGCTCTCCTGGAGTTGGATACCCAGCTTCTGCCGCACCGCCGCGCGGTCCCGGCGCGGGTCCAACCCCAGCACCCGCACCGTCCCCGAGTCCGGGGTCCGAAGCCCCTCGACACACTCCACGGTGGTGGTCTTGCCGGCGCCGTTCGGGCCGACAAGCCCGAAGATCTCGCCCTCGTCCACGCTCAACGACACATCGGCGACGGCCACCTGGTCGCCGTACTGTTTGCGGAGGTTCCGCACCTCGATGACTGACATGCCGACAACGCTAGGAATCTCACCGGGCGCGGAGAATGGATCCAGCCGCCCGGTGGGGGTGTACCCAGCCCCACCCCTGGTCGGTAGCCTGCCCCAGTGCGGCGGCGGTCGGTGAAGCGAAGACTCGGCCCGTGACCCGCTTCGCACTCGCCGTACCACGCTGCGTCGCCCTGGTCGTGCTGAGCGTGGCCGGGTTCGCCTACGGGCACTTCCTCGTCCTCGGCGCCACCATGGTGATCGCCTATCCGCTCGCCACCGCCGGCCAGTTCCGGCTGACCGCGTTGGCTCGCCGGCTCGCCCGCGCCTGGGCTGGGGCCGACCTCCCCGCCCCCGTCCGGTCGCCGCCACCCACACCGCACCGGCGCGAGGACGGCTGGTACGCCCACGACGGCACGTTGTACAAGTCGCCCCGAGTGCCGGCGTTCCTGCTCAAGCTGGAGCACCACTCGAAAGACCCGACGCTCGCCCGGGAATGGCTGTGGCTGATCCTCACCCCGGTCACCGGCGCGGTCCCGATCCTGGTGCCCCCCGCACTGATCGCCGCCGGTGTGCTGCTGCTCGCCTCGCCCCCCTGGGCTTTCGCTTGGTCGGTGCCGGCGGGCGTCGGGGCGGTCGTGGCCGCGTTCCTGCTCGCGCCGTGGGCGCTACGGGCGTACGGGCTGTGGGCCGGCGTGCTGCTGGGGACCGGGAAGCCGCCGCAGACGGCGGTCAGCCGATGGGTCACCTGGACGTCGGCCGCGACCTGGCGGGGGGCCGGCCTGGCCGGGCTGTCGCTCGCCGCCTTCGGCGGCCTGCTACTCAACCTGCTCACCGCAGCCCTGTCGTGGGGCGGGCTGCTGCCGTACACCCTGCCGGTCACGCGGTCACTGGTGGAGCTCTACCGGCGCCAAGTCGGCCGGTGGACAGGCCGCGACCTTCCCGGACCGTACCGGCCATACCCGCCGTCGCCCAGCCCCGGCGAGGACGGCAACTACCGAATCGGGCGGGTCCTGTACACCGACCTCCCGGCGGCTGTCCAAGCGCAGCGGCCTGGGTGGCTGTTCGGCGACCCGGCCACCTGGCGGGACCAGCTGTGGTCACTGGGCTCGGTCGTCCTGGCCCCGCTATCGTTAGCCCCGGCGGTCCTGGTCGGCTTCGGGTTCTACGGCCTGTTCTGCCAGCCCCTGACGTGGGCGGGCTGGGCGGTGCCGATCGGCCTGTTCACCGGTTACTGGGCCACCCCGTTCTATTTATGGTTCGGCATCGAGCACGTCGGCCTCGTCGCGCCGTGGTTTCCGGACTGGGCGAGCATGCCCGTCGGGCTGGTCATGGCGCTGCTCGGTCTGGGCCTGGCCGGCCCGTTGATGCGGCTGCGGCTGGCGTGGGACCGGCTCCTGCTCGCCCCTACGGCGGCCACCGTGCTCGCCTCGCGGGTCGCGCACCTCGCCACCACCCGGGCCGACGCCGTCGACGTGCAGGCGGCCGAACTGCGCCGCATCGAGCGCGACCTGCACGACGGCGCCCAGGCCCGGCTCGTCGCCGTCGGGCTCGGCCTGGCCGCCGTCGCACGGCTCATGGAGACCGACCCGGTGCGGGCGCGGCGGGTGCTGGAGCAGGCGCAGGAGACGTCTTCCGCCGCGCTGGCCGAGCTGCGCGACCTGGTACGCGGCATCCATCCGCCGGTGCTGGCCGAGCGTGGACTCGGCGACGCGATCCGGGCGATCGCGCTCGACACACCGCTGCCGGTGGACGTGGACGTCGACCTGCCCGGCCGGCTCGGCGCGCCGGTCGAGTCGGCCGCCTACTTCGTCACCTGCGAGGCCCTCACCAACGCGGCCCGCTGCGCGGCTCACATCTCGGTCTCGCTGTCGTACCGCGACGGGGTGCTCCGGATGGTCGTCAGCGACGACGGTCCCGGCGGGGCCGACCCGGCCAAGGGGACCGGGCTGCGCGGCATCCAACGGCGGCTCGCTACATTCGACGGGACCCTGACCCTGCACAGTCCGCCCGGCGGACCCACCGTCGTCACCATGGAGATCCCGTGCGCGTCGTCCTTGCCGAGGACCTCCACATCCTGAGGGATGGACTGGTCCTGCTCCTCGAAAGCCACGGCTTCACCCTCGCCGAGGCCGTCGGCGACGGGCCGGCACTGCGTGCCGCCCTGGCCCGGCACCGGCCCGACGTGGCCATCGTCGACGTGCGGCTACCACCGACCTTCACCGACGAGGGCCTCCAGGCGGCGCTGGCCGCCCGGCGTGACATCCCCGGCCTGCCGGTGCTGGTGCTGTCCCAGCACGTCGAGCAGCTCTACGCCCGGGAGTTGCTGGCCGACGGGGCCGGCGCGATCGGCTACCTGCTCAAGGACCGTGTCCTGAACGCCGACCAGTTCATCGACGCCGTGCGCCGGGTCGCGTCGGGCGGCACCGCGATGGACCCCGAGGTGATCGCCAAGCTGCTGACGGCCGGCGGCACCGCCTCTCCCCTGGCCCGCCTCACGCCGCGCGAGCGGGACGTCCTCGAACTCATGGCTCAGGGGCGTTCCAACGCCGCCATCTCGCAGCGGCTGTTCCTCAGCGAGAGTGCCGTGGGCAAACACACCGCGAGCATCTTCGACAAGCTGCGTCTCCCCCCGTCCTCCGACGACAACCGCCGCGTCCTCGCCGTCCTCGCATACCTCAACAACGCCTGACTTCCTGCTCTCTTCCCTGCGACGTGGAGTCGTCACCACGCGCTACCGACGCCGGCGCGGCCCTCGCCACCGCACGCCCCGCCACCACCAACACTGACGGCACGGCTCAGGCGAGCTGGCCCAACCATGCGGATAGCCCTGCATGATAGGCGTCGATAGAATGCGTTCCGTGACGACGCCACTACCCCGACCCGGCGCGGCAAGGACAGCAGCTGAGTTCGTCGCTCGGCTGCGCGGCGTGAAGGCCTGGTCCCGACTCTCGTACCGGGCGCTTGAGCGGCGGGCGCGGAGGGTCGGGGACCAGTTGCCGGCGAGCACCGTCGCGACCTCGCTCAATCGGGTCTCGCTGCCGTCGGAGGAGGTGGTCGCAGCCCTGGTACGGGCCTGCGGCGGCGATCCGGCGGCCGTACGGGAGTGGGTGGAAGCCCGCCGCGCGTTGACCCTGTCCGACCACTTCGTGTCAGCTGTGGGCATGCCGGAACAGGCTCCCGGCCCGTCCGCCGAGCCGGGGACCGCGTCCCCGGCGGCACCCGCCGGGCCCGAGCCGGGCACGCACGCCGGCCCCCGTCCGGACGGGCCGGCCGCGCGGCAGGTGGCCCCCTGTCTACTACCACCGGACCTGCCGCTGTTCGTCGGTCGGGACGGCGAGCTGTCCGAGACGCTTCGGCTGCTGGACCTGACCTCGTCCGGGCCGGTGACAATGCTGATCAGCGGGCCGGCCGGCGTTGGCAAGACCGCCTTCGCGGTACGCCTCGGGCACC
The DNA here is from genome assembly GCF_900091625.1 of Micromonospora peucetia. NCBI lineage: Bacteria > Bacillati > Actinomycetota > Actinomycetes > Micromonosporales > Micromonosporaceae > Micromonospora > Micromonospora peucetia. Next base: position 5,097,392 of record NZ_FMIC01000002.1, on the reverse strand, counting down.
TTCTCGCCGCGCAGTTCCCGGACGGTCAGCTCTACATCGACCTGGGAGGGTTCGGTGACGAGCCGCTGGAGCCGATCACGGTCCTCGGTGCCTTTCTGCGCGCACTCGGCGTACGCGGGGGCACGGTGCCCTCGGAGCTGATGAGCCGGATCCACCTCTACCGCACCCTCCTGGCGCAGCGGCAGATGCTCATAGTCCTGGACAACGCGGCGACCACCCGGCAGGTCACCGACCTGCTACCGAACGGCGGGCGGTGCGCCGCCATCGTCACCAGCCGCACCACACTGGCGGACCTGGGCAGCCGCCGCCTGTCCCTGGGCACCCTCGACCAGGCCGCAGGGCTTGCGCTGCTTGGTGAGATGTTGGGTCGCGAGCGGGCCGCCGCGGAGCCCGCCGCGGCCCGGTCCATCGTGGAGACCTGCAGCGGTCTGCCCCTCGCGGTGTGGGTGGCCGGGGCACGGCTGGCCGCCCGACCGCACTGGCCGCTGACCAAGGTCGCCCAGGCGCTCGCCGACGAGCAGCGCAGGCTCGACGAACTGGCCGTCGGTGACGTCGCCGTACGGGCCAGCCTCGAACTCACCTACCGGGGAATGACCCCGACAGCGCAGCAGGCCCTGCTGATGCTCAGCCTGTCGCCCGGGCCGGACTTCGCCGCGTGGACGCTGGCCGCGCTGCTCGACACCACCCTCTCCGACGCGGAAGCCATCCTCGACGACCTGGTGGAGGTGCACCTTGTCGAAATCGGAGCGGTCGGTGCCAGTGGATTCCGCTACCGCCTGCACGACCTCGTGCGACTGCTCGGCCGGGAACTGCTGGAGCGGGAGGTGCCACGGCGGAGCCGGACGGAGGCGCTCACCCGACTGCTCGGCGCGAGCCTGCACCTGACCGACCTGACCGCAGATGCCCTGGGGGCAGACTTCCAGGGCGGCCCACAGGCCCAGATGGTGTCCTGGCGGCTCCCGGCGACAGACACCGACCAGTTTGTCGCCGATCCGGTGGCCTGGTTCGACGACGAGCGCCGCTTCCTCATCGCCCTGGTCGACCAGGCACTCGACGACGCCGGAACGGGGCCAGCCGCCGGGCCAGCCACTGGGCTGGCTGCCGGGCTGACCACGTTCTTCCAGGTCCGCAGCCACTTCGACGAGTGGGAACGGCTCCAGGGTCAGGCGCTCAAGGCCGCGCTGCACGCAGCAGACCTTCGTAGCGCCGCCAAGCTCCACCGCTGCCTCGGCGAGCTCACCACCATCCTGGACCGGTACCCGGAGGCGCTGGAACACTTCGAACAGGCCCTCCTGCTCGCCCACGGTCAGGATCTCGCCTTTCAGGCCAGCGCCACCGCCGGCCTGGCGTATGTGCACCGGCTGCTCGGTCAGTACGACCCGGCGGTGCGTCACTTCGAAGAGGCCGTCGATCTGGCTCGGTCCGTCGGCAATGTCAACTGCCTCGTCTACGCCACCAACGGCATCGGGGTCATCGACCTGGAACAAGGGCGGGTCGCCGCCGCCCGGCAACGGTTCGAGGAATGTCTGGGAATGAGCCGGGCCGCTGGCTACCGGCCCGGTGAGGCCCAAGCGTTGCGGTGCCTGGGGCAGAGCCACCGCGCCCTCGGCACCTACCCGATCGCCGCCGATTGTTTCCGACAGGCCGCCTCGATCAGCGAGGACCTCGGCGACCGGCTCTCCGCGACCCACGCCAACTGCTGGCTGGGCGACGTCCTGGTCCGCCAGGGCGAGCACGCCGAGGGACGTCGGCTGCTGGCCAGGAGTCTGTGGACCTACCGCGAGTTCGGCAACCTGTGGGGTGAGGCGGCGACGGTGTACGCGCTGGCAGAGGCGCAGCTTGCCGCCGGCCGCCCGGTACAGGCCCGCCGACGAGCGGAGGCCGCCGTGGACCTGTGGCGGCGGGTGGGTGCGAGGAGTTGGCTGGCCGTCGGCCTCGACACCCTTGCCGAGGCGCACCGCCTGGCGGGTGACCCGGTCGCCTCGTCCCGGATCCGCGCCGAGGCGTCGGCCGTCCGGGCCGCTGGAATGTGAAGGCACGCGTGGTACGGATGGACCGTTCGCCCTGCGGCTACCGTGACCGTACGGGTCATGGCAATCTGATAAGCCAAGCGGAGTTCCTGGTTGGGGTTGTCCTGGAGTGACAAACCTTGATACCGGAACTCCGCTTCTCACTTCCTGATCAACACATCCCTTGACCAGCCTCGCCCACGCCTAACTGAACGGCGTGGTACTAGAAGCCAGCGGACTCGCACGCCCTGTCGTAGACGGGGTAGGAGTTCCCCCGGAGTAATAGGTGCCGGACACCACGGTGCACCACTCTTGGTTGCCGCTCCAATTCTGGGCAACTGCGGTGTCACTGATGTGTGGGGCCGCGTAGGCGGTCGAAGTCGAACCCTTGGAGGCGCCGTTTGCGGTGATCGTCACTTTGATCTCGGCATCGGCCCACGGGCTGCAGTAGATGTGGCCGGTTGCGTAGACACTCGGGCTCCTGTACCAAGGTTCGTCCGCGACTGCATAGCAAGAGGTTGCTGCGGCTGCCTGGCCCATGGCTTGTGCTTGGGCGATGCCAGGTGTACTGACCACGGCGGCTGTGGCCGCCATAGCGACGATGCCCGATGCGGCTTTCTTAATCACTTTGTTGTCTCCTCCAAGTTAAGGTTCTTGGCGGCGATTGCCGAGGCGCATGGCCCGAGACCGCTCACCCCCCGGATGCGGCGTGCCGGTCGACTGGGCGGTGAGATAGGCCGCCAAGCGTGTTCAAAGTTTCTGCACGTGTTCAGGGCGCCCGGTTGGGGTCTGCCCGGTAGAACTGGGCAGACCCCAACGGATCCGCGCTAACTCATCGAATCGTTCGACTCACGTCAGCCGGAGCACCGACCCACGTCAGCCGCCGGTGCAGGGCGTTTTGATCGTCTCCTCCTCCTCGATGTTCGCCCCGTAAATCCAGCCGTACGGCGCCGCGCCTCCGGTGCTGACGTAGTACCACCAGTTGTTCGCCGAATTCTGGAACCGGCACCAGCCGCCAAGTCGCTGGCCCACATTGAGGTAGTCGCCCCTGGTGCCGCAGGTTTGGCCCGGACCGTTCCTGAGGGGGATGGACTTCGTCACGGTGGCGCCCCCGAGGCCGTTGCTCGTAGGGGTCCAACCGCAGACAGCCAGGGCGCCGATGGGGGCGTTCGACGGTGTGAAGTTCGGTGCCTGGTTCGTTGAGGCGCTGGCCGGTGCCGCACCCGATGCGACGCCGAACGCGATGGCAGCGCCCACTGCGAGCGCCCTCCGCTTCAGTTTCTGCACGTGCTCCTCCTTGGGACGAGACGGATTGAGAGGGTTCTTACATCGATCTGCGGCAAGCCTGACTGGCAACTGGTGATGCAGGGAAGGGTCTGAGCTGGGCGGAACAGTTCCGCACACGCCCGCCTTGACGGCTACCGGACCTCGCCGTAGTTTCCAGCGAAAGATCAACGGCAGCGCTGGTCAGAGCCGTACCGCAGGGCGGCGGTGTCGCTCGTGCCGCGACCGGTTGACCAGCGTTGCCGTTGGTTTCGGGCTGAAAACCACGACTAACGCCGACAGAGGCAGCGCCCGGCATATGCCTGTACGAGTTCGTGCGAAAGTCGATGTCGGACAGGTTCGAACAGGTTGTCGGTTCTCCTCATTCGAACGAGCCTCACGGTCGGCTCGGCCGGGACGGCTCAGACGAGCTGGTCCAATGCACGGGTGGTGTTGTGCTCGACGATGCCGAGCATGAAGGCCCGGTCGGGGAAGTTGCCGTCGAGCAGGCGTAGCGGGCCCGCCACCAGCGACAGGTGCAGCGCCAGCCGGTAGAGGCGCAGCCGGGCCTCGTCAAGATCGGCCACGGCCAGCGCAGGGTAGGCGTCGCCGAAGCGCAACTCGAGGAACGCGTGCTCCCACTCGACGTCGAGAAACATGGCGCCCTCGATGTCCACGAGTACCGGGTGTTCGCGCTCGTCGACGAGCACGTGATCCGGGCCGAGTTCACCGTGGATCAGGCCGTAGCGGGAACGGGGCGCCACGGCGGCGTACCGCTCGGCCAGGGCGGCGGCGAGACGGTCCCGCGCGGCGGCGATCCGCTCGACCCGGGTGGCGGCCTCGGCCAGGTCCCGCAGCGCCCGGTCGAAGATGATCCGCTGCACCGATCGGCCCACCTTCGGGCCGTCGAGCCCCGGGCGGCCGGACCCGTCTCGACGCCGGACGTGCATGCTCCGGACAGCGTCGCCGAGCCGGGCCAGCACCGCTTCGGCCCGTCGCGGGTCGCGCGAGCGCAGATCTTGCAGGGTGCCGCCCCGGACGTCCTCCACCACCGCCACCTCGCCCGGCAGCAGGGTCGCGGTGGGGTGTAGCAACAGCCGGGGCACCCGCACCCCGGCGGCGGTGAACTCCCGGTGCGCCGCCACGAACAGCCCTGCCCCGGTGGCATGCCCGAACGGGTCGTCGGGTTCCGGTGCCGCCCCCGCCGGCCAGTAGTCCTCCGCCGGATGCCACACGTAGGCGATGCCGCTGGACCCGTCGTCCAGGGTCAACCGGTAGACACCCTTCTTCGTGCCGCCGGTCAGCCGCTCGACCGAGAGCAGCCCCCGCCCGAACGCCGCCCACGCCACCGACCGCAACCCGTCGACCGCCAACCCCACCCGCGCCCCGTCCACCCGCCGATCCTGCCCGACCACCCCGCCACGCCCGTCCTCGGCGTGGCCCGCACCGCCGACGTGACCGGCCTGACCGGCCTGACCGGCGTCGATCATGCACTTCCTGCCCACATTTTGTCCACTTACGACCGCTTTAGTGAGGCCACAAGTGCATGATCGACGCGAAGAGGGGGCGGGCGGAGAGAGTGCGGAGGGGTGAGTGGGGCGGCGAGTGAGCGGGGCGGGGTGGTCAGTCGGTCACCAGGAGGCCGGAGAGGAGGACGCCGCGGGCCAGGTTGAGGACTGCGTCGCAGCCGGGGAAGCCGGTGCGGATGCAGGCGCCCGCCGGCCGGCGGCCGAACAGGTACGGGGCGATGCTGTACGGGACCTCGGCGCTCACCGTCTCACCGGTCTCGATATGCACGAAGTCCAGCGGGACGTCGTCGGCCTTCACGTACTCCTGGAGGATGAAGCCGCCCCGCCCGACGGCGCGGGTCAGCCCGTCGCGCCACGCGTCGGCGTCGGTCTCCCGGCCGATCAGCACGTCCACCCCGGCGGAACCGTCGGCCGGCTTCGCCACCAGGGCGGCCCGGTCGCGTACCGCCCGGTCGAGCAGTCCCGCCGTCAGCGACCAGGTACGCGGCACGTACCGGTGCACCAGGTCCCGGTCCTCGGCCGGCAGCGTCTCGGCGTCCTCCCACAGCCAGGCGAAGGCGCGCTTGTTGGCGACCAGCCAGGCCGCCACCGACACCCACATCGGCACCGTGCCTGCCGCCAGCCCCGCCGCCAGGGCGTCCACCCCGGCGCTCGGGGTGACCCGGTTGGGCACGAAGAGCCGGAACACCCCGTCGACCGGGGCACCGTCGGCGACCAGCCGGCTGCGGTCGTCGAGGGTGACCTGGGAGACGGGCGCGATGACCAGATCCATGCCGCTCACAGCGGCCCGCTCGACCACCGGCGACAGCAGCCGGATGAACCGCTGTGGGTCGTCGAGTCCCGGGTACTCGGCGTCGAAGTCGATCAGCATGGCGACCCGGGCACCGTCGGGCAGGCCGAGGCCGGCGCGGATCGCGGCGAACCGCCGGTCCACCGCCGAGGGGGCCGCCGCCAGCCGGGCCCGGTCGGTGAGGCCGCGCCGCCGGTAGACGTCGACGAAGCGGCGCACGGTGGTGTCCGCGTCGAACGCGCCGCCGAGGCTGCTGTCGATGTTGTATTCCACGAAGCGGGGCACCCCGTCGGAGAGCAGCACGTCCGGCCGGAACGCGTCCAGCAGCGCCTCGGTCAGCGGCTCGTCGTCGTCGAGCAGCCGGGTCTCGCCGTCGGGCACGTTCAGCAGCCGGCGCAGCTCCCCCGCCGTGCCGGCCCGCCGCCGGCACGCCTCGAAGATGAGCTGGGCGAGGCGGTCGGAGACGGCGTTGAGCACGCCGAGCGAGGTCTCGTCCATCACCGGCGGCCGGGCCAGCCGCCACTGCTTGTTGTACGTGGCCCGGCCGTCGAACACCTCCCGCCAGGACTCGGCCCCGGCGGCAACCATCTCGGCGCGGATCGGCGCGGGCAGGTCCAGCCACGCCTTGGCGGCGGAGGGCCAGCGGTAGTCGGCGTCGTTCATCATCCGTCCTTCATCACGTGTCCGATGGCGGCCAGGAGTTGATCGCGGCTCGGCTGCACGGCCCGGTCCAGCGCCGGGGCGAACGGCAGCACCGCGCCGTCGGGGCGGGTGACCCGGCGGGGCGGCGCGACCAGCCGCACCCGCTCGACCATGGTCGCGATGATCTCCCCGGCGATGCCGCAGGAGCGGTTGGAGTCGTCCACCACCACCAGCCGCCCGGTGCGCGCCACCGACTCGGCAAGGCCGTCCCAGTCGAACGGGTAGAGCGTGCGCGGGTCGAACACCTCCACCGACACCTGGTCGGCCAACTCCTCGGCGACCGCGAGGGCGTCGTGCACCAGGTGCCCGACCGCGACCACGGTCACGTCGTCGCCGAAGCGGTGCACCCGGCCCCGGCCGAGCGGCACCGGGGCCAGCACGGCGAGGTCCACGTCGTCGCGGACGTCCAGCGCCCCGGCCGGGGCGAAGACCACCACCGGGTCGTCGCACCGCACCGCCGACACCAGCAGCCCGTACGCGTCGGCCGGGGTGGCCGGCACGACCGTGGTCACCCCGACGTGGGCGAAGAGGCTGTACGGGTGGTCGGAGTGCTGCCCCGCCCAGCCCGTCCGGGAACCGGAGCCCGGCACCAGGTACGTGACGGGTGCCGAACACTGCCCGCCGGTCATCAGCGGGAACTTGTGCGCGTGGTTGACGATCTGCTCGAAGACCAGGAACAGCAGCGACGGGATCTGGAACTCGACCACCGGCCGCATCCCGGCCAGGGCCGCGCCGGTGGCGAAGCTGGTGAACGCCTGCTCCGACAGCGGGGTGTCGAGCACCCGTTCCGGGCCGAACCGCCTGAACAGCCCGGCGGTGACGTTCGAGGCGGCCACCCGGATGTCCTCGCCGAGCAGGAACACCGACTCGTCGCGGGCCAACTCGTCGGCGAGCGCCCGGGTGAGCGCCCTGCGGTAGGACAGCCTGGGCATTCAGCCACCTCCGGTACGGGCGGTCAGCCCACTGGCGTACAAATGGGCCAGGGCGTCGGCCGGGTCCGGTTCTGCGCCGGCGAGCGCGAACTCGACGGCCGCCGCCAGCGTGGACTCCACCTCGGCGTCCACCTCGGTCCGAACGGCGGCGGAGAGCCGGCCGCCCTGGATGTCCACCGGGTCGCGGGATCGGCCCCGGGCCACCTCGTCGGGCGGGCGGTAGTCGAGACGTACCGCGTGTTCGAAGGTGTGGTGGGCGTCGAACCGGTAGGTCCGGGCCTCGATCAGCTCGGGGCCACCGCCGGCGCGCATCCGGTCGACGGCGGCCACCGTGGCGTCGCGTACCGCCTCGGGGTCCTGGCCGTCCAAGACGGCGGCCGGGATGCCGAAGGCGGCGGCCCGGCCGGGGATGCTGCCGGCGACCGCGCCCGCGACGGGCATGGTGGTGGCGTAGCCGTTGTTCTCACAGACGAACAGCACCGGCACCCGCCACAGCGCGGCCAGGTTGAACGCCTCCAGCAGCATCCCCTCGTTGACCGCGCCGTCGCCGAAGAAGCTCACCCCGACGGTGTCCTCGCCCCGGCGGCGGCGTGCCCACACCGCGCCGGTGACGATCGCCCCGGACGCGCCGACGATGGCGTTGGCGCCGAGCACGCCGACGCCGAAGTCGGCGGCGTGCATCGAGCCGCCCCGGCCGGCGTTGAGGCCGGTGACCCGGCCGCACAGCTCGGCGAGCATCCGGGCCGGGTCGGCGCCCTTGGCGAGCACGTGCCCGTGCCCCCGGTGGGTGCCGGCGATCACGTCGGCGGCGCGCAGGGCGGCACATACCCCGGCGGCGATCCCCTCCTGTCCGAGGTACGGGTGGATGCCGCCGACGATGTGCCCGGAGCGGACCAGCTCGATCGCCCGCTCCTCGAAGCGGCGGATCAGCCGTACCGTCCGGTAGAGCCGGACCGGGTCGGCGTCGGTCACCGGTCGTGCCCCTCCTTGATCGCGGCGAGGATGTCGTCCCACAGCCGGGCGCGGGCGGCGAGCGCGGTGTTGACGGTGTCCGCGCACTCCTGCCACCTGGCGTCGTCGTCGCCGCACAGGTCGGCGAGCATCTGCATCGCCATCGGGGTGTGCTGCTCGCCGTCGACCTCGATGTGCCGCTCCAGGTAGTCGACGAACGTGTCCAGCCGCCGGCTGCGCTCGTTGACGGCGACGACCTGGGTGAACATGTCGGGGATCAGGTCTTCCCGGCCGAAGGCGAAGGCGGCGGCCTGGCAGTGCACCGGGGTGGTCTCGATGATCCGCCAGGTGGTGCCGGCGAACGCCGCGGACGGCCCCGGCACACCGGCGGCGACCAGCGACTCGGCCACCGGCCGGCCGGCCCGCAGCAGATCGACCAGCTTGTCCACGGCCGTGGTGTCGGCGCCGGCCTCCCGCATGCCCCGCACGTACAGCTCGAAGTGGCTGATGTAGCCGTCGCCCAACTCGTCGCTCTCCTCCACCATCACGATGTCGTTGATCAGGCGGCGGCTGCCGGTGGGCCCGGTCGGGATCCACGGCACGGTGACGCAGGTGAGCTGCCGCTGCAACGACGTCAGCAGGGACATGAAGTCCCAGACGGCGAAGACGTGGTGCTCCATGAAGGTGACCAGCGCCTCGTGGGTGTCGAGCGCGGCGTAGAGCGGGTGCCGGACCACCGCGTCGCGGCGTTCGCTCACCGCCTTCTCCAGCCGTTCGATCCCCGGGTGGGTCTTCCCCCAGTCGTACCGTGACATGTCAGCCTCCCTGTGCGGCGCGGTGGCGCCAGATGACCGGGCAGTACTCGGGATCCGCGTAGTCCGGCCGCCCGTCGTGGGTGCGGCGGACCAGCACGTCGTGGTTGTACGCGGCAAGGGTGCCGTCGGAGAGCGGATGCTCCCGCCAGGCGTTGTCGCCGTCCTGCAGGTGCAGCGAGATCGCCCGGCGCGGGCGACCGCTGACGTTGGCGCCACTGCCGTGGTAGGTGCGGCAGTGGTGGAAGCTCAGGTGTCCCTTGGGGATCACCATCGGCACCTTGCGGATTCGCACGCCGTTGTGGGCCGCGTTCTCGGCGAGCATCTCCTCCAACTGGTCGCGGTCGCGCTCGGCGAAGTGGCGCACCACGGTGTCGTCGGCGCCGACCTCCGTCCAGCGGTGTGAGCCGTCGACCATCGTGATGGTGCCCATCTCCTCGCCGCAGTCGTGCATCGGGATGAACGCGGTGAGCATGTTCTCCGACGACGAGGACGCCCAGTAGTGCTTGTCGAAGTGCCAGGGCACGATGTTCGACGGCTCGCCGGAGACCGGCGGCTTGTAGATCAGCGTGGACTGGAAGATCCGGATCTCGGTGGCCCGGGCGAGGCGGGCGGCGACCGCGCCGATCAGCGGCTTGCGCAGGATCGCCCCGAGCCCGTCGTGCTCGTGGTGGACGTAGTCGTTGTGCCGCTGCACCGGGCCCTTCGACGGGTCCCAGTAGGCGAGCCTCGGCGGGCGTACCGGCAGCCGGCGGTCCCGCTCGCCGTCGTAGTAGCGGTCGGCGGCCGCCGTGAGGGCGTCCACCTCGTCGTCGGTGAGCAGCTTCTTCGACAGGTACCAGCCGTGCGCGGCGTAGAACGCCACGTCCTGCTCGGAGGGGAGCAGCGCCTCCTCCTCGACGGTCAGTGTCAGCTCGAACTCGGTCGCGGTCACGCCCGCACCTCCTGCGGTGTCGCGGCCACGACGGGGTTCGCCCCAGCCGCGGCCAGTTCCCGTTCCTTGGCCTCGTAGAGCGCCCTGATGTTGCCGCTGCCGAAGGTCCGCGCCCCACGCCGCTCGATCAGCTCCAGGAAGAGCGTGCGGCGCACGTGCATGGATTCGGTGAAGATCTGCAACAGCTGACCGCCGTGGTCGCGGTCGACGAGCACGCCGAGGTCACGCAGCCGCTCCAGCGACGCGTCCACCGGGCCGACCCGCGCCTCCAGGGCGTCGTAGTAGCTGCCGGGGGTGCCGGCGAAGCGCACCCCCCGGTCGGCGAGGGCGGCGACGGCGGTGACGATGTCGTCGGTGCGCAGCCCCAGGTGTTGCACCCCGGCACCGACATGCTGGTCCAGGAACGCGTCGAGCTGCCCCGCCCGGCGGGAGCGGTCCGGCTCCAGCAGCACCAGGGTGACCCGCCCCGAGGGGCTCTGCACCACCGTGGACTTCATCGCCTGCCCGGCGACCTCGACGTGTTCGGCGAAGATCTCCGCGAACCCGAACACGTCCCGGTAGCGCCCGACGGTCTCGTCGAGCTGCCCGGGTGGCACGCAGACCGCCAGGTGGTCGATCTCGGCGAGCAGCTTGCCGCCGCCGCCGTCCGGGGGCGTCATCTCGACCGCCCCGGGCAGGAACTCGCCCGGGTCGCCACGCCGGGACACCAGGCGGTGCAGCACGTCGCCGAAGCCACCCACCTCGGCGGTCACCACCTCGGCGTCCGCGCCGGTGAAGGTGGTCGGCGGTGTCACCCCCGCCGCCCCCCGGCGCACCAGCTCGGCGTACGCGCCGGCGGCGTCGTCGACCTCCAGCGCGACCACGGCGACGCCGTCGCCGTGCCGCCGCACGTACCGCGACGCCGGGTGTTCGGCGGTGAGCCCGGTGGTGAGCAGCATCCGGATGTCCGCCTGGCACAGCAGCAGCGACCGCTGGTCGGCCAGCCCGGTCTCGGGGCCGCCCTGGCCGCGCAGCTGGAAGCCGACCGCCCGGTCGAAGTAGAAGGCCGCCTGCCGGGCGTCCCCGACGAAGAGTTCGATGTGGTCGATCCCACGGATGTCCATGTCCTCAGCCCTTTCCACGGTTCCCCCGTGGTTGCCGTCCGGGCGCGGTCCGCCCGGGGTGGAACGTCGTCAGCCCCTCGGCCGGGCGGCCCGCGCGAGCAGCAGGCTCACGTTCTGGCCGCCGAAGCCGAAGGAGTTGGTCAGCGCGTATCCGGTGTCCGTCCTGCGCGGCTCGCAGCGGATGTGGTCCGCCGGGCAGGCCGGGTCCGGGTCGTCGAGGTTGTGCGTCGGTGGCAGCAGGCCCCGGCCGAGCGCCAGCGCGGTGGCCGCCGCCTCCAGCGCCCCGGACGCGCCGAGCAGATGGCCGGTGAGCGCCTTGGTGGAACTGACCGGCACGCCGCCGTCACCGAACACCTCGACCAACGCGGTGGTCTCGGCGATGTCGCCGAGTTTCGTGCCGGTGCCGTGCGCGTTGACGTAGCCGATCCGCGCGGCGGGAACGCCGCCGCTGGCCAGCGCCCGCCGCATGCACTCCGCCGCGCCGGCACCGTCGGGGCGCGGGGCGGTCGGGTGGTACGCGTCGGTGGTCGCCCCGTACCCGGCGACCTCGGCGTAGCCGGTGGCGCCCCGGGCGGCGGCGTGTTCGGCGCGTTCCAGCACCAGCAGGGCCGCGCCCTCGGCGAGGACGAACCCGTTGCGGCGGGCATCGAACGGCCGGCTCGCCGCCGTCGGATCAGCCCAGCCCCGGGCCAGCGCCCGGGCGTTGCCGAAAGTATCGGCGAAGGTGGGGAACAGCGGCGCCTCGCTGGCCCCGCAGAGCACCACGTCGGCTTCCCCGGCGCGGATCAGCCGGACCGCGTCGGCGACCGACTGGGCGCCGGAGGCGCAGGCGGTGCCGACCGACGAGGTGTAGCCGCGGATGCCGTACCGGATGGCGATCCGGGCCGACGGCATGTTCGGCAGGATGCCGGTGAGCAGGTACGGGCTGACCGCCGCCCGGCCGCGCTCGGCGCGGGCCAGCACCTGCGACTCCAGGGTGGACATCCCGCCGACCCCGCCGACGATCACCCCGACGCGCCCCGGGTCCACGTCCCGGCCGACCTCGATGCCGGCGTCGGCGAGCGCGTCGGCGGCGGCGAGCAGGGCGAGCACCACGATCCGGTCCAGCACCCGGGTCTCCGGCCCCGAGGCGACGGTACGCGGATCGATCTCCGGGAGCAGGCCGGCAACCTCCAGCGATTCGGCGGCGGGGTGCCCGGCCGGCGGCCGGGTCAGCCCGGACCGGCCGGAGCAGAGCGCGTCGAAGGTGGCGTCGACGCCCCGCCCGACGGGGGTGAACAGGCCCATCCCGGTGATGACGGCGGTCATGACGGCGACTCGGTGAGGTACCGCTCCCGCAGCACCACCTTGCGCACCTTGCCGGTGACGGTGACCGGGAGGTCGGCGGGGCGGACCGGCACGACCCGGCGCAGGGTCGCGCCGACGTCCGGACCGAGCGCGGCCCGGACCTGATCGGTGCGGTCCTCGGCGGGATCGGCGCCGGCGGCGAGTTCCAGCAGCACGTCGGTGACCACCCGGTCGGCCCCGGAGGTGATCACCACGGTGCAGTCGGTGACGTCCGGGCAGGCGGCGAGGACCCGCTCCTCGGACAGCGCGGTGTAGAACCACCGCCCGTCGCCCGCGTCGACCGCGTCGACGGCCCGGTCCAGATGGTGGTAGCGGCCCTCCTCGTCGGCGTACACCAGGTCGCCGGTGAGGTACCAGCCACGCTGGCGGGACCGGTACGTGGTGACCGAGTCGTTCCAGTAGCCGCGGAACAGCGACGGCGAGTCGATGCCGAGCCAGCCCACCTGGCCGGTCGGCACCGGGTCGCCCCCGGCGTCGAGGACGGCGACCTTCGCGAACTGGTAGGGCCGGCCGACGCAGCGGCCGTACCGGTCGGTGTCGACGCGGTGGGTGATGTGGAACATCGAGTGCCCCATCTCGCTGGAGCCGAGCCCGTCGATGAAGACGGAACCGGGCACCCGGGTGACCCCCTCGCGGGTCACCACGTCGCGGGAGCCGACCGCGACCAGCCGGCGGACGTGCGGCTCGTGCGAGCAGTCGCCGGTGTTGAACCACAGCGACACCGAGTCCAGGTCGTACGCGGCCAGGTCGAAACGGGCCAGCTCCGCCCAGGTCACCGAGAACCCGAACACCCCGTCGGGGCGCCAGCGCTGGATCGCCTCCAGCACCCGCTCCCCACCCTGGTCGGACAGCAGCAACATCTCGGCCCGGTTGCCGAGGGCCTGGTTGACCATGAGCACGGTGGCGGTGTGCGGGGCGGGCAGCGCGTTGAGGATCCGGCGGGTGCCCTGCGCCTGCGGCATGGTGAGCAGGTGCCGGGTGGCGGCGAACAGGCTCGCGTGCGAGTGCAGTACCGCCTTGGGCACCCCGGTGGTGCCGGAGGTGTGGGTGATGACGACCGGGTCGTCGGCGTGGTGCCGGTAGTGCTCCGGCGCGGCGGCCGGGTCGCCGGTGCCGGCCTCGGCGGGCGTGCCGAGCACCGGCACGCCGAGGTCGTGCCCGGCCAGCAGGGCGGCGTGCGCGTCGTCGGCGAGCACCCCGACGCCGCGTAGCCGGCGGACGTACTCGGCGGCGATCTCGGGACGCAGCCTGCCGTTCATCAGCGCCGGGATCGCGCCGAGCCGGGTCAGCGCGAGGAAGCTGAGCACCATGTCGGCGGCGGCGGTGGCCCAGACGGCGACCGGGTCACGGGGCTTGATCCCCCGCTCGTGCAGCCAGGCGACGCGGGCGGCCACCCGCTCGTCGAGCCGGGCCAGGGTCAGCGGACGCTCGGCCGGGTGGCCGTCCACGGCGGTGTCGAAGGTGAGGCCCGGCCCGTCCGGGTCGACGCCGTGGGCCAGCACCCGGGCGAGCACGTTGCCGGCGCCGATCCGTTTGTCAGCGGCCAGCACCCCGCGCAGTCTCCTGTTCCTCATGGTGCGTCTCCTCCCAGCAGCACCGCGACGGCCCGGGTGCCAGGCACGCCGCCCGGGCCCCGCGCACCGCCGTCGTCGGGTGCCTGTTCGATCAGGACCAGCAACGCGCGGTCGGCGTCGCCGTCGTGCAGCAGCAGCTCGGCCTCGGCGGTCCCCTCGGCGCGCGGGTCGCCGGTCGGCGCCAGGCAGAGCACCGGCCCGCCCAGCCCCCAGCGGGCGGCCACGTGCCCGGCCACGCTGTTGGGCACCGACTGGAAGAAGAACAGCGGCCCGGGCCGGCCGCCGCCGGCAACCGTGGCGCGCACGTGCGCCGCGCTGGCCCGGTCCCCGGCCGCGCTGACCAGCACGACCGCGATCCGTTCGCCGTAGGGGGCCGGCCGCCGGCCGTACGCCCGGGTCAGGCATCGCTCGGCGACCGCCGCGACCAGGGGCGGGAAGCTGGAGTGCAGGTACCCGGGCACCCGCGGCGGCGCGCCGTCGCCCGGCTCGGGCCAGGCCGCCTCGGCCAGCACGGTGAGGCGGCCGTGCGTCGCCGAGCCCTCGGGGCGTGTGTCGGTGGGTCCGCCGCCCGCGCTCATGCCGCACCGACCAGCAGCGCGGTGTTGGCGCCGCCGAAGGCGGCGTTGAGGCTCAGCGCGTACCCGGTGGCGGCGGGCCGGGGCGCGTCGCGGACGACGTCCAGCGGGCAGGCCGGGTCGGGGCCGAGCCAGCCGGCGTTGACGGGCAGTTTCCCGTGCCGCAGGGCGAGCACGGTCACCACCAGCTCCAGCAGGCCGGAGGCTTCCAGGGCGTGCCCGTGCAGCGCCTTGGTGGAGCTGACCGGGATCCGGGCCGTCGCCGCGCCGAGCGCGGTGCGCAGCGCCGCCGCCTCGGCGGCGTCGCTGTGGCCGGTGCCGGTGGCGTTGGCGTTGACGTACCCGATCGCCTCTGCCGTGAGCCCGGCCCGGCGCAGCGCGGCGGTGACCGCGCGGGCCAGGCCGCGCCCGCCCGGCTCGGGTTGGCAGGGGTGGAACGCGTCCCCGGCCCGGCCCCAACCGAGCAGGTCGGCGACCGCCCCCCGGGCGGCGGCCGGCGACTCCAGCACCACCGCGGCGATGCCGTCGCCGAGCAGCAGCCCGGTGCGGCCGGCGCTGAAGGGGCGCACCGCGCCGTCGGTGGCGAGGGCGCGACCGGCGTCGAAGAGCGCGTACTGGTCCGGCTCGACCAGGTATCCGGCTGCCACCACCACGCGTGTGACGTCGCCGCGACGGATCAGGGCCGCCGCGTCGGCGACCGCGCTGCTCGCCGAGACGCAGGCGGTGGTGTACGCCCGGGCCGGGCCGGTGAGCCCCGTCCGGGCGGCCAGCCCGGTGGTGAGCGCCGGCACGCCCGCACCGCCGTGCACCGCCAGCAGCAGGGCGGTGCCCGCCCGGCGGCCGGCGTCGAGCCCGGCGTCCCGGCACGCCGCGTCGACCGCCTCGGCCAGTTCGTCGGCCAGGTCGCCGGCGTCGGGCAGGGTGGCGGCGGCGTCGACCCGGCGGGGCGTCGTGTCGAAGCGGTCCACCGGCCGGAACGCCGGGGCACCGGCGAGCACACCGGCGAGCTGGGCGTCGGCGCCTCGGCCGAGTGCGCTGGTCGCGTGGAAGCCGGTGAGCTGGACGGCGGGTCGCTCAGCCATCGGAGGCAGCGGTCAGCGCGGTCCGGAAGACCGCCAGGGCGTCGTCGACGGTACGGATGCCGGCGAGCTGGTCGTCGGTGAGGTCGAGCCGCCGGTCGTGGCGCTGCTCGACGAGGTGCACCAGCCAGGCCAGTTCCATGGAGCCGATCCGGTCGCCGACCTCGGCGGCCGGCTTCCCGGCGAGTTCGGCGAGCATGCTCACCAGGTCGGCCCGTTCGAGGTCGGGCTGACCGGCCATCAGGAGTTGTCGCTCGTCGCCCCGGCGACCCGGTCGGCGACCATCGTGGTGAACTCGCCGACCGTCATCAGGGCCAGCTTCTCGGACTCGTCGTCGGCGAACTTCACGCCGTAGCGGTCCTCCACCCGTACGGCGAGGTCGGCCAGGGCCAACGACTCCAGGTCCACCCCGGACGGGCCGAGCGTGGTGTCCTCGTCGATGCCCTCGACGTCGTAGTTCATGTCGTCGAGCTGCTCGACGACGAAGGCGCGGATCTCGGGTCGCATGGTTAACCTCTTTCCGTGAGCCAGTCACCGGTGCCCGGTCGGGACACCGCGTACGTGTGGATCGGGCGGGGCGTCGGCGGTCGGCCGGCCCCGGCCGGGCTGCTACTGCGGCGGGCGGGTGCCACGCTGCTCGGTCGCGCGGAGGACGAAATCGTGGTGCGGCACGGCCGCGACGGGCGTCCGCTGGTCGCGGTGTGTGGCGCGGGCGCTCGGGTGGAGCTTCCGGTCAGCGTCAGCCGGTCCGGCCCGGTGGTGGTGGTCGCCGCCCGTCCGGGTGGGCCGGTCGGGGTCGACGTGGAGCGGTGCCGCCCGCTGCCCGCGCGGGAGCTGGCCCGCCGGTGGTACGCGCCGACCGAGGCGGCCTGGTTGGCCGGGCGCCCCGCCGACGGGCAGGCGGCGGACTTCCTGCGGTTGTGGACGGCGAAGGAGGCCGTGGGCAAGGCGCTCGGAGTGGGATTGCGCGATGGTGGTCTGCGCCGACGGATGCCCGTGCCCGACGGGCCCGGTGCGCTCCGGCGGCCGGGGTTCGCCGACGGCGGCGGGTGGCTGCGACCGGTGCCCGGCGTCGCGAACCTGTGCGTCGGGCATCCGCCGGTGGGCGGGGGTCTCGTCCTGGCCGTCGCGGTGGTCGCCGCCGACGGGCCCACGGTCGAGGTCGTCACGGTCCAGGTGGACGTTGCCGGGAACGTGGACGGGGCGGCGCGGCGCAGCGGTCACGTCGCCGCCGTCCGCAACGCGTCGACCGAGCGGACCAGCTTGCCGGTGGTGGTGCGGGGCAACTGATTCACCAGGTGCAGGGTGCGGGGACGCTTGTAGCCGGCCAGCCGCTCGGCGAGCAACTTGTCCAGCATTTCCTCCGACAGCGGCCCGGCCGGCTGCACGTAGGCGGTGATGCCGCCGTCGAACACGACCACGGCGGCGGCGACGCCGGGCAGCTCGGCCACGGTCGACTCCACCTCGGTCAGGTCGACCTTCAGGCCACCGACGGAGACCTGCGAGTCGAGCCGCCCGCGTACGGTGACCAGGCCGGTGTCCGGCTCGACGGTGCCGGCGTCGCGGGTGTGCAGCCAGCCGTCGGCCCAGCGGCCGGGGTCGCTCAGCCCGACGTACGGCGACGCGGGGCAGCTCACCCACAACTCGCCGTCGACCTCGCGGACGCCGATGCCGGGCGCCGGGGCGATCGACGGGCGGTGGCGGCCGTGCAGGTCGGTGCCGATGACGCCGACCTCGGTCATCCCGTACATGTTGCCCAACGGCACGCCGTACCGGTCGGTGAAGGCCCGGGCGACGGCGGCCGGCACCAGCTCGCCGCCGGTGGTCATCCGCTTGAACTGCGGCAGCGGCCCGGTCGGGCGGGTGGAGGCGAGCAGTCCGATGTGGAACGGCACGCCGAGCACGGTGGCCGGTGAGTCGCCGGCGGCGATGGCGGCCAGCACGGCGTCGCCGGCCAGCCGCTCCGGCGGCACCAGCTCGACCCCGGTGTGCAGGCCGTGGAGCAGGCCGCCGACCAGGCCGAGCACGTGCACCGTCGAGGGCAACAGGATGATCCGTTCGCCGGGCAGCGCCACCCCGTCGAGGTGGGTGTAACGGTGTACCTCGGCGACCAGGTCGTCGGCGGTGCGTCCGATCACCTTGGACGGTCCGGTGGAGCCGGAGCTGAGTTGGATCACCGCGTGCCCGCTGACCGCCGGGCGGTCCGCGTACCCGGTGACGCCCTCGGTGACGTCGACGAAGATCCGCAGGCCGCCGCCACCGCTACGGACCGGGGCCACGACAACCTGCGGAGTGAGCCGCGCGAGCGCCCGGTCGACCTCGTGGTCGGTGAGCCGGTGGTCGAGCAGGATCGCCTGCGCCCCGGTGCGCCAGGTGGCCAGCAGGTTCACCACATACGCCAGCGAGGGCGGCATCCGCAGTGCGGCGGCGCCCTCGGGGCGCAGTCCGGCGGCGCCGAGGCGGGCCTGCGCGTCGACCACCAGCCGGCGCAGGGTGCCCCGGTCGACCGGTTCGGGAAGTCGGAAACAAATATCGGTCGAACGGCCGGAGAGCAGAATTTCGTCCACCCAGGCCGGGTCTCTTGCCGCAGGATTTCCCGTCGTCACTACCGTTCACCGCCCAGCCTCATAAAGGGCGTAAACGCCCATAAGGTGTGCCTGTCGGGGTGCTGCGGGGAACCTTACGACGCCGTTCGGATCCATAGCTAGATGCGAATGGCTAGATCAGAAAGGGCGGCCGGCCGGATTGCCTACAGCCGGTTCGGCGGGCAGGATCAGGCACGTACGTCGGCTGAGGGTAACCGCCGGATGACCCATCGTGCGTACGGCGCGAGACGTCCGCCGGACGGCCGATGGCGCGTTCGAGTCGGGACGCTATGGCCGCGCGGGCAGGGTCGGACGGTAGGCCGCGCGGGCGGGGTCGGACGGTAGGCCGCGCGGGCGGGGTCGGACGGTTAGGCCGCGCGGGCGGGGTCGGACGGTTAGGCCGCGCGGGCTAACCGTCCGAACGGTAAGGCCACGCGGACAGGGTCGGACGGTTAGGCCGCGCGGGCAGGGTCGGAACGGTGTAGCTACCCGGGCGGGTCCACGAATCTCGCGTCCGCCGGTCGACCGCGCCTGCGCGCCCGCGCCCGCCTCCCGCTACGGGTCGAACTCCCCGCCGGAAAATCCCACCAGGCGGCACCAGGCGGCACCCAGCGGCGGACCGTATCAGAACCAGCGCGTGCCGGGGCGGCACACCCCGCACTACGGCGCGCGCGGGGACGAGTGGAACACCATGGTTGTCAACGGCGGACGGTGACACCCATGGTGTTCCACTCGTGCCCTGCTGCGGCTGGCGAACAGCCCATTCCGGCGCCGGCCCTTCGATGGTGGCCGGGGCAGGCGGGCGGTGGGATTAGCTACGAGCGGGACAGCCGGGGTGATTCGGCGCGGGGGTCAGGCCGGGCCGCGGCGGAGGTCTGCGCGTGGATGAGGAAGCGCAGCGACCGGGCGTCGGTGAAGCACTCCCGCATCGGCCGCACCAGGTCCCGGTGCTCCGGGCTGCGTTCCCACGCCTCGAAGTCGGCCAGGCTCGCCCACTCACTGGTGATCAGCCACTGTTCCGGGTCGGCCGACGAACGGCAGACCTGGTCGACGAGGTGCCCCGGGACGCCCCCGGCCACCAGGTGCCGGACCGCCTCGTACGCGGCCAGAAACGCCTCCGTGCGCTCGTCCGGCACCCGCACCAGGAACACCACCCGGGCCCGCCGCTCGCTCATGACGGCTCCTCGCTACGCTCCGACCCGCCACCAGCCTCCACACACACTGCACCGACGATTCGCTCGCTGCACTCGCTCATGACGCCACTCCCCTCGGCGGCGCGGCCCCACGTAGGACCAGCGCGCTGTTGAATCCGTCGAAGCCGCGGGCGCAGACCAGCGCCAGCCGGCTGCGCGGTCGCCGGTGCTCCCGCAGGAAGTCCAACTCGCATCCCTCGGCCACCTCGTCCGGCCCGGCGGAGGCGGGCAGCGTGTCATGCCCGAAGGCGAGCAGTGCGGTGGCAACGTCCAGCGCCGATCCGCCCTGGTACGCGCGTCCGGTCAGCGGCTTCTGAGTGCTCACCGGGGGCGGCCGGTCGCCGAAGACGGCGCGCAGCGCGGTGGCCTCGCTGCGGTCGTACCGGGGCACGCCGAGCGCGTCGGGCAGCACCACGTCGACCGTCTCCGGCCCGACGCCAGCCCGGTCCAGGGCCAGCCGCATCGCGCGGGCGTACTGGACGGGGTCGCCGGCGGTGTCGGGTCCGGTGTGGACGGCGTCGTGGGTGGCGCCCCAACCGGTCACCTCGCCGTACACGCGGGCGCCCCGCGACAGCGCGTGGCCCAACTCCTCCACCACGAACACCGCGCCACCCTCGGCGGGAAGGTAGCCGCTGGCGGCGGCGTCGAACGGCCGGTAGGCCCGCTCCGGGTCGGCCACATCGCTGAGCAGGCCGGAACGGAGCTGGCAGGCCAGGGCGTACGGGCTCAGCGGGCACTCGGTCGCCCCGGCGATCACCACCGGCGTGCCCCGGCGCACCGCCCGCGCGGCGTGTGCCAGGCTGTCCAGCCCGCCGGCGGTCTCGGCGACCAGCACCCCACACGGTCCCTTGAACTGGTGGTGGATGGAGAGCTGGCCGACGCTGGCCGCATAGAACCAGGCGATCGACTGGTACGCCCCGACGGTACGGGACGGCCCGCCCCAGAGCCGTTGCAACTCCCGCTGCCCGAACAGGTTCCCGCCGGAGGAACTGGCCAGGGCCACCGCGTAGCCGTACGGGTCGGGGGCCCGTTCGGGCAGGCCGGCATCGGCCAGCGCCAACCGGGTGGCGGCGAAGCCGAGGTGCGTCCACCGGTCGGTCTGCACCAGCCGCCGGTTGTCGGCGTACGCGGTGGCGTCGAAGTCGGGCACCTCCCCGCCGTACCGGGTGGGATAGCCGGCGGGGTCGAAGAGGGTGATCGGCCCGGTGCGGCGGGTGCCGGCGAGCACAGTACGCCAGTGCGCGTCCACGCCGATCCCGCTGGGCGCCACGACACCGATGCCGGTCACCACGGCCCGCGCGGTCACGCCCGCACCCGCCCGGCCAGCCGGCGGAACACCATGGCCGACTGGAAACCGCCGAACCCGCTGCCCACCGAGAGCGCCACGTCGACGGGCAGCTCACGCGCCTCGTTCGGAACGTAGTCCAGGTCGCACTCCGGGTCCCGGGTGGACCAGTTGGCCGTCGGCGGCACCACGCCGAACTCCACCGCCAGCGCGCAGGCGGCCATCTCGATCGAGCCGATCGCGCCGAGCGAGTGCCCGACCATCGACTTGATCGAGCTGATCGGCACCCCGTACGCGGCCTGGCCGAGCGCCCGCTTGAACGCGGCGGTCTCGTGCCGGTCGTTCTGCCGGGTGCCGGAGCCGTGGGCACTGATGTAGGAGACCTGCGCTGGGGCGATCCGGCCCTGTTTCAGCGCGGCCGAGATGGCCAGCCCCATCTCCAGCCCGTCGGGCCGCAACCCGGTCATGTGGTAGCCGTTGCTGCGGCTGGCATAGCCGGCCACCTCGCAGTAGACGTGGGCGCCACGACGCCGGGCATGATCGGCCTCCTCCAGCACCAGCACCGCCGCCCCCTCGGCGAGGACGAAGCCGTGCCGGTCGTTGTCGAACGGGCGGGAGGCGTGCGCCGGGTCGTCGTTGTCCGGGCTGGTCGCCTTGATCGCGTCGAAGGAGGCGACAGTGACCGGGGAGATCGGCGAGTCGGCCGCCCCGGCCAGCACGATGTCGGCCTCGCCGTCGGCGATGAGATGGTGGGCGTACCCGATCGCGTCGATGCCGGAGGTGCAGCCGGTGGAGACCACCTGCGCGGGGCCGTGCAGCCCGTGCCGGCACGCCACGTCGGCGGCGAGGCTGCTTGGCACGAGCGCCTGGTAGAGGTACGGGCCGCCGCGCCCGGCGTCGACCAGCCAGCGGCGGCCGGTGTCGCTGACGGTGACGTACTCCTGTTCCAGGGCCGTGGTGCCGCCGACGGCGGTGCCTAGCACCACCCCGGTGCGGTCCCGCTCGGCGTCGGTGAGCTCCAGGCCGGCGTCGGCGACCGCCTCGGCGGCGCAGGCGAGGGCGAACTGCACGTACCGGTCGGCGCGCCGCAGCTCGGCCCCGGTCAGGCCGGCGGCGACCGGGTCGAAGTCGCACTCGGCGGCGATCTGGGACCGGAACGGCGCCGGGTCGAAGAAGGTGATCCGCCGCGTCGCCGTCCGCCCCTCGGTGATGGTCTTCCAGAACCGGTCCCGGCTGGCGCCGCCGGGTGCGACCACCCCGACGCCGGTCACCACCGTGCGGCGCCCGGTCATGCTCCGCCCCGCTGTTCGACCAGTTCGGTGTCGACGTGGCCGAGTTCGGGCCGGGGTGCCAGCGGCCCCAGGTGGAAGACCACCTCAGCCGGCTCGTCGCCGGTGTTGCGCAGCCGGTGCCGCACGTTGCGCGGTACGAACAGCGCCTGTCCGGTTTCCAGCGGCACCGGCTCGTCGTCCAGGTCCACGGTGATCGTGCCCCGGGCCAGGTAGAGAAACTCCTCGCTGTACGGGTGGTAGTGCTCGGCGATCCGCTCCCCCGGGCGCAGCGTCGCCACTCCCATGAAGCCCGACGTGCTGCCGACGGTCTTCGGGCCGAGCAGCACCCGCAGTTCCCCGCCGCGACGACCGTCCGGCGCGACGTCGACGGCCGCGACCAGCCGCAGGCTGCCCTCACTCATCGCCGGCCCCCGTCGACCCGTCGGTGCCGGCCGGGATCCGGCCACCGTCGGCACCGGCCAGCCGCTCGATCTTCTCCTTGATCACGGCGAGCTGCACCGCGCTGTTGGCGTTGATCCGGTCGGTCATGCCGGCGTTGTCCACCAGGGCGGTCGGTTTCATGGCGAAGTCCTGCACCCAGGTCATCCGGGTGCCGCCGGGCTCCTGTGTGTAGCGCCAGTGGATGCGCATGTACTCGAACGGCCCGGTCTCCACCCGCTGGGCGCGGACCTGCCGGGTGCCCGGGTCGGCGGTGCGTTCGCTGACCCAGCTCCACGCCACCCCGTTCTCGTCGGGGTGCATGGTGAGCCGGAACCGTACCGTGTCGCCGTCGCGGTGCAGGATCTCCGCGCGGGCGTACTCGGTGAACAGCTCCGGCCAGTTGGCGACGTCGTTGGTGACGTCCCAGACCAGCGGCAGAGGCGCGGTGATGAGGACGCTGTTCTCGGTGTGCCCGGGCGTCTCGGCGCGGCGGGCGACCAGCTCGGCCACGCCCGCGATGCTGAGCTGCCCGGCCTGCTCGGGGATCTGCACCTGCCACCGGTCGGCGACCACGGCGGAGAGTTCGAGCAGCGCCAGCGAGTCCATGCCGAGCTCCTCCAGGGAGGCGGCCGGGGCGCGGGCGGCCGCGTCGGCGTCCAGCCCGCAGTTGGTTACCAGGATGTCGGTGATCTCGGCGGTTGGCGGACGGCCATGGGTGACGGTCATCGGAGTCTCCTAGTGGTGTGCTCGGGCGGGCCGGCGAGCAACTGGTCGACCAGGCCGGTGGAGTAGCGGCCCTTGCGGAACCCGGCGTCGTCGAGCACCCGCCGGACGAACGGGATGGTGGTGCGGACCCCGGGGCCGGCGATGTCGAACTCGTCGAGGGCGCGTTCCAGCCGGTTGAGCGCGAGCTCCCGGTCCGGCGCCCAGACCGCCACCTTGGCCAGCAGGGAGTCGTAGTGCGGGCCGAACAGGTAGCCGGCGTGGCCGTGCGTGTCGACCCGGGTGAACGGGCCGCCGGGCGGGACGAAGCGGTCCAGCCGGCCGGGTGTCGGCGCGAAGCCGCGGTCCGGGTCCTCCACGTTGACCCGGCACTCGATGGCGACTCCGTGCGGCCGGATGTCCTCCTGCCGCCAGCGCAGCGGCACTCCGGCGGCGATGTGCAACTGCTCGTGCACCAGGTCGATCCCGGTGATCATCTCGGTGACGGGATGCTCGACCTGGATCCGGCAGTTGATCTCCAGGAAGTGGAACCGCTCGTCGGGGTCGACGAGGAACTCCACGGTGCCGGCACCGGTGAAGCCGGCATGCAGGGCGCCGCGCAGCGCGCACTCCGCGATGGCCTCCAGGGTCGCCGCCGACAGGGCCGGGGCCGGCGCCTCCTCGACGAGCTTCTGGTGCCGACGCTGCACCGAGCAGTCCCGGGTGCCCAGGTGCACGCCGTTGCCGTGGCCGTCGCACAGCAGTTGCACCTCGACGTGCCGGGCACCGGTGAGGAAACGCTCCACGTACACCCGGTCGTCGCCGAAGGCGGCCTGGGCGGCGGCCCGGGTCCGCGCGTACGCCCGGGGCAGCTCGGCCGGGGTGGCGACCACCGTCATGCCCCGGCCCCCGCCGCCGGCCGCGGCCTTGACGATCACCGGGTAGCCCACCTCGGCGGCCACCTCCGCCGCGGCGGCGGCGGTGGGCACCGGCGCTACGCTGCCCGGCGGCAGCGGCAGCCCGGCCCGGCGCATCAGCGCCCGCGCGGAGGACTTGTCGGCCAGCACGGACATCACCTCCGGCGGCGGGCCGATGAAGGTCAGGCCGTTGTCGGCGCAGATCTCGGCGAAGTCGGCGTCCTCGGAGAGGAACCCGTAGCCGGGGTGCACCGCCTGCGCGCCCACCTGCCGGGCGGCCTCCACGATCGCGGCGGCGTTGAGGTAGCTGCGCCGGCTGGCCGGCGGTCCGATCCGCACGGCCTGGTCGGCGAGGCGCACAGCGGCGGAGCCGGCGTCCGCGGTGGAGTAGACCACCGCCGTACGCACCCCCAGCTCGCGGCAGGCGCGCAGCACCCGCAGGGCGATCTCCCCCCGGTTGGCGATCAGTACCTTCTCGAACATCGCGGCCCGCCCCTCACGCCATGTCCAGCGCGACCAGCGGCTGGTCGTACTCGACCGGCTGGCCGTCGGCGGCGAGGACTTCGGCGACCCGGCCGCCCCGATCGGCGGTCACCTCGTTCATCAGCTTCATCGCCTCGACGATGCCGATGACCTGCCCGGGCCGGACCAGCTCACCGACGGCCACGAAGGGCGCGGCGCCCGGCTCCGGCGCCCGGTAGAACGTGCCGACGATGGGCGAGCGCACGGCGTACCGGCCGGGCGGCTCCGCGACGGCCGGCGGGCGCGCGGGGCGTGCCGCGACAGGTTCGACCTCGGCGGGGGCGGCACCGTGCCACTCCACCTCCAGCACCGTGTCGCCGCTGCGCAGCCGCACCCGCCGCAGCGGGCCGGCGAGCTCGGCGACCAGGTGCCGGGCGTGCCGCCGCAGCCCGGCCAGCACGGTGTCCGCATCGCGGCCCGGCTCCGGGCCGGTCGCCGGCTCAACGCCGTGCCCCGGCTTCACGTCGAGGGTCGGGTACGAGTCGGGCGTCGGGCGCGCGGGCGGCATCGGCCGCGTGCCGGGCACCGACCGAGCGGTTGTCGCCTCCGGGTCGGTCGCCGACGGCGGGGCGTCGACCGGGATACCGCCGGCGCTCACCGGGCCCCCGCCCGGGCGCCGAAGCGGGCGGCGCCGAAGCGCCGGAAACGTTGCCGCCGGCGGCGGACCAGCGTGGCGGGCGGCACGTCGAGCAGCGGCAGCAGGTGCGCCAGCACCGCCTCGCGCAGCGCCTGCGCCGCAGCCCCTGGATCGTGGTGTGCGGCCGGTGCAGGCTCGGGCACGACGTCGTCGACGATCCCGAGCCGGCACAGGTCGGGGGCCGTCAGTCGCAACGCGCGGGCCGCCTGCGGGGCGGCCCCCCGGTCCGGCCAGAGAATGGCGGCGCAGCCCTCCGGGCTGATCACCGAGTAGACGGCGTGCTGGAGCATGAGCACCCGGTCGGCCACCGCGAGGGCCAGCGCGCCGCCGCTGCCGCCCTCGCCGGTGATCACGGCGACGACGGGGGTGGGCAGCACGGTCAGGGCGAGGATGTTCTCCGCGATGGCCGCCGCCTGGCCCTGCTCCTCTGCGCTCACGCCGGGGTCCGCCCCGGGGGTGTCGACCAGGGTGACCACCGGCAGGCCGAGTCGGGCGGCGAGGCGCATCAACCGCAGCGCCTTGCGGTGCCCGGCCGGGCTCGCCATCCCGAAGTTGCGCCCGACCAGCTCGGCGGTGGTGTGTCCCTTCTGGTGCCCGATCACCATGACGGGCCGGCCGTCGAGGCGGGCCAGCCCGCCCACCACGGCCGGGCAGTCCGCGCCGAGCCGGTCGCCGTGCAGCTCGACGAAGCCGTCGAACGCCGTCTCCAGGTAGTCCAGCGTGGTCGGGCGTCCGGGGTGCCGAGCCAGCCGGACCGTCTCCCAGGCGTCGCCGCCCGGCGCCGTCTCGGCGATGGCGCCGCCGGCCGGCCGCGCCACCAGCGGCGACGGCTCCTGCCGAGGTACGGCGGGACGGGACGCGGACCGCCGAACGGCCCGAGCGGCGGCGAGCAGCGCCACCAGCCGGCCCCGCAGTGCGTGCCGGGGCACCACCATGTCGACCTGGCCGTGCCGGAGCAGGAAGTCGGCGGTCTGGAAGCCCTCGGGCAGGTCCCGGCCGGTGACCTGCCGGATCACCCGGGGACCGGCGAAGCCCATCCGCGCGCCGTTCTCGGCGAGCACCACGTCTGTGTTGGTGGCGAACGAGGCGGCCACGCCCCCGTACGTCGGGTCGGTGAGCACGCTGACGGTGAGCAGGCCGTCCTCCCGCAGCGCGGCGATCGCCTGGCTGACCGTGGCCATCTGCATCAGCGACAGGGCGCCCTCCTGCATCCGCGCCCCGCCGGAGGCGGTGACCAGGACCAGCGGGACCCCGTCGGTCAGGGCCCGCTCGGCAGCCCGGGTGATCAGCTCCCCGACCACGCAGCCCAGGCTGCCGCCGAGGAACCGGAAGTCCATCACGGCGAGCACGCACGGATGCCGACCGACGGTCGCGGTGCCGCAGACGACCGCCTCGGCCAGCCCGGTGCCGGCCCGCGCCGCGGTGAGCCGGTGCGGGTACGGCAGCAGGTCGACGAAGCCGATCGGGTCGACCTCGGCCGGCCGGTCCGGCAGCGCGGTGAACGACCCCGGGTCGACGAGCTGGAGCAGCCGCTCGGGCGCGGCGACCCGGGCATGTGCGCCGCACTCGGGGCAGACGTCGAGGTTGCGCCGCAGCCGCTTGCGGTACAGCAGGGTGGCGCAGCCGCCGCACCGGGACCAGAGCTGCCCCTCGCGGGGTGCGGTGGCGGTCACGACGGCCTCCCGGCGGGCGTGGCGTCGAAGCGGTAGAAGCACTGGGCCATCGCGTCGCGCGGCTCCCGCCACGTCGGCAGGTACGGCGACACGTACGGCCGCAGCCGGGCACTGACCCGGGCGAACTCGGGGTGCCCCCGGGCCGCCTCGACCGCTCCCCCGCCCGGCGCCTCCGTCTCCAGCAGGTGCACGTATAGATCACCCAACCGGTAGAGCGACCGGTGCCGCACCCCGACCAGGCGCGGCAGTTCGGTCGCGTCGGACTCGGCGAAGATCTCGGCGACGCGCGCCTCGGCGCTCGGCACCACCTTCGCGACGATCAGTGAACGGTCCATGGATGGGCCTCCCCCCACGGCATCCGGCGTCGGTGACGACGGCGCCGCCCGAGCCGGACGACTGGCGACACGATGCGGCCACGGGCGTCACGGGGGCGTCACCGGCGACCGCCGAGCGGCGACCCCAGCTCGTGACGCTGGGTTGACGCAGGCTGTGCATCCGCTGTACGACACCGATCAACCGGAGTGGACTAACCGCAGTTCGGAACGGTTTTCGTGGATGCTGACAGGCAAGCGCGATCCTGCCCAGAATATTGACCGAGAGTGACCGCGATTGATAACCTTCGTGACGGTCAGCCCGGCGGCCGCGGCGTGTGCGACGCCGTGCCGCGGCGGAGCGATCCGACAGTGGGGTCATGGGCAGCCGCGCCGGGGACAGCAGACGAGTCGGGACGAGCGTTCCGCAGGGGGTGCCGCCGTGGCCGCTGATCCGTCGACGCCGACCACCGGACGTCGTCCCGGCGCCGAGATCTCGCTGCACCTGCTCGGCGGGTTCCGGCTGCTGCACGGCGACGTGCCGGTCGTGGTGCCGCGCGGCCTGCAACGGGTCATCGCGCTGATCGGGCTGCGTCCCGGCGCCACCCGCAGCCATCTGGCCGGCCTGCTCTGGCCGGACACGTCGGAGGACCGCGCGCTGTCGTCCCTGCGGACCGCGCTGTGGCGGCTGCGCCAGGACCCGTGCTGCCCGATCACCACCTCCGGCGACACGGTCTCCCTCGGCCCGGTCGTCCGGGTCGACGTCGACGCGCTCGTCGGCACGGCGGCGAGGGTGCGCGACGGCGAGGACCCGTGCGCCGCCGCGGTGCTCGCCGCCGGCCGGCACGACCTGCTCCCCGGCTGGTACGACGACTGGGTGCTGGCCGACCGGGAACGGCTACGCCAACTGCGCCTGCACATGCTGGAGGAACTGGCCGGCCAGTACCTGTCGGCGGGCCGCCACGGCGCCGCCCTGGAAGCCGCCCTGGAAGCGATGGCCGCCGAGCCGCTGCGTGAGACGCCACACCGGCTGGTGGTCCGCATCCACCTCGCCGAGGGCAACGCCTTCGAGGCCGTGCACGCCTTCTACGTCTACCGCGACCTGCTGTTGCGGGAACTGCGGCTGGAACCCTCGGCGGCGATGACCGCGCTGCTCGACGACACCCTCGCGCCGATCCGGGAAGCCACCCGCGACGCCCCGGCAGGGCCGCGCCGGGCTCCGTCCAACCAGGTCGCCCCCCGCGCCCGCCGCGACGGCGTCACCGGCGCGGCTGCGCGTGTGACGGACAGGTGACACCCGCCCGGGCACCGTGGGCCGCACAACAGTCTGCGGTCTCCGACATGGTCGCGGAGCGCCACCGGCGAGAGGGGTCCCATGAGCCGTCTACTGATCGTCAGCAGAATCATCCCGGGCGCGGAGGGTCGGGTGGCGCAGATCTTCGCCGAGTCCGACGCGACCGAACTACCCGCCCTCACCGGGGTCCGGCACCGGTCCCTGTACTGCCTGCACGACCTGTGCGTACACCTGATGGAGACCGCCGACGTGGATCCGGGCGCGCTGGCCGACGCCCGCAACCACCCGCTCTACCGCCAGGTCAACGAACGGCTCTCCGCGCACACCACGCCGTACCTGCCGACCTGGCGATCGCCGCGCGACGCGATCGCGGGCTGCTTCTACCGGTGGGACGCCGCCGACGCGGCGTCCTCGCACGCGGCCGGCTGAGCGGGACGGCCGGCATGTCGCCCAGAGCACCCCACGTCCTGATCATCGGCGCCGGCACCGGCGGGCTGTGCCTGGCACACGGCCTGCGCCGGGCCGGAATCAGCGTCGCCGTCTACGAGCGGTACCGCACCCGCGGCGAGGGACTGCTCGGCTACCGGGTCGGCATCGGGCCGACCGGAAGCCGCGCGCTGCGCGAGTGCCTGCCGCCCGCCCTGTTCGACGTCTACCTCGCCAGCTGCGCCCGCTCCCCCCGCTACTTCAACGTCATCACGCAGGGGATGCGCCGCACGGCGTCGTTCACGCTCCGGCCGGACACCGACCCGGTGAACACCGAACGGTCGGTGGCCCGGATGACCCTGCGCCAGGTCCTGCTCACCGGCATGGAGGACGTGGTCCACTTCGACAAGACCTTCACCCGGTACGACCAACGCGACGACGGCACCGTGACCGCGCACTTCGCCGACGGCAGCACCGCCACCGGCGACCTGCTCGTCGCCGCGGACGGCACCGGATCGGCGGTACGCCGCCAGTACCTGCCACACGCCGTCACCCGCGACGCCGGCACCATCAACATCGCCACCCGGATCCCCCTGACCCCGCATACCCGGGGACTCCTGCCGGAACGGATCGAGCAGGGCATCTCGCTGATCTTCGGCACCGGCGGGATGATGGGCGTGCTGCACGTCATGGAGTTCAAGTGGGACCGCGACGGCGTGCTCAAACCCGGCGTCGACCCCCCCGACGCCGAACTGCTGCGCGGCTGGCCCGGGCTGCGCCACGACAACACCCGCGACAACATCAACCTGGTCGTCTGGAGCACCGCCCGCCGTTTCCCCGCCGACGTCATGCAGCGGCGCGGCGAGGATCTCGTCCTGCTCGCCCTACAGCTCACCCGCAACTGGCACCCGAACCTGCGTGAACTGCTCGCCCGCAGCGACCCGGGCAGCGCCCTGCCGATCAGGGTGACCACCAGCGAGCCGGTGCCGCCGTGGAAGAGCAGCACCGTCACCCTGCTCGGCGACGCCATCCACACGATGACGCCGGGACGCGGAGTGGGCGCCAACACCGCCCTGCGCGACGCCGCGCTGCTCTCCCGGCAACTCCGGCTGGCCGCGACCGGCGACAAGACGCTGCTCCAGGCGGTCGCCGACTACGAGGCCGCGATGGTGCCGTACGGGTTCGCCCGGGTCGCCGACTCGCTCAACCGCAGCGGCACCAACGGGGACGACCGGATGTACAAGCCGGTCGTCGGCCGGCTCGCGCTGCTCGGCGCGCGCGGCTACTTCGGCGTCACCAGCCGGGTACCCAGGCTCGCGCGCCGGTTCGTCGACGACTTCTACAGCTACCGGGGCGAGGAGGACTGACCGTCCGACCGGGACCCCGGCGCCCCCGGCGGCGCCGGGGTTTCGCGTGCCCGACCCGCCGCGCGGGCCTGCGGACGGCGACCCTCCGTCGCCCGCCGGACACCGCCGGTGCAACCCCGTCCCGCCGGCACTGCTCGCACCCGGTCCTGCCGGTCAGCCTCACCCGACGTGTGCGAAGCTGCGGCGAGTTTTTCTCGCGGGTTTCCGGACATGAACGATAGGGAGGTTTGCCGTGGCGTGGTCTTTCGGGCACTGGCTGATACTGATCGTGACCCTGGTGGTGGGTCTGGCGGGCGGCTGGTTCTGGCGCGGCCGGCAGGACGCGGCGACCGCCGCGCAGGCATCGCCCACCGTGGACGGTGATCCGGTCGCCGGCATGACCGCCGTGGTGGTCGACCCGCCTTCCGCCGCGACCCTGGACAAGCCGCGGCCCGAGGTGACCGTGGATCCGACGCCGGACGCGGTCACCGACCGTGCCCCCGACGCTCCCGGAGCAGACGCCTCGACCGACGCCGACCCGGCGCCCCTCGGCGCTGCCCCGGCCACGGTCGTCACGGCCGACGCGTCCCGCAC
Source organism: Micromonospora peucetia (assembly GCF_900091625.1). NCBI lineage: Bacteria > Bacillati > Actinomycetota > Actinomycetes > Micromonosporales > Micromonosporaceae > Micromonospora > Micromonospora peucetia. The sequence continues at coordinate 5,066,595 of NZ_FMIC01000002.1, read as the reverse complement.
CGACGTCGACCCGGCGGACATGGCGCTGACCGGTGACCCGGTGCCGGCGCCCGACACCGAGCCCGCACCGCTCGCCACCGCCACTGACGCCCGGCCGGACCACGAGGTCGTGCTGCCGGCGGCGGCCGAGGTGACCGGCCCTGTCGACCGTCGACCGGCGCAGGATCCCACCCCGGCCACCGAGCCGGAGCCCGTTCCCACCGCCGTGGCCGAGCCCGTGCCGGCGGTCCTCGCCTCGACGACGCCCGCGAGCGAGACCCTGACCGAACCGGAAACCGAGCCCGTTTCCGCCACCCCGGCCGAGCCGGAGGTCGCGCCCGTTCCCGTGGCCGCCTCCTCCGTCGACCCTGAGCCGGCCGACGCTCCGGTCGAGCCGGAGCCGGTTCCCGCCACCCCAGCCACGGCCGCCACCCCGGCCGAGCCGGTCACGGCCGCCGACGCACCCGTCGAACCGGAGCCGACGCCGGCCAACACGCCGGTCGAGCCGGTGGTCGTGCCGGTGCCGCGCGGCGAGGTGGCCCCGGCCACGACCGGATCCGAAGCCGCCGACGACGACTTCCGCCGGATCCAGGGCGTGGGCCCGAAGATGGCCGCGGCGCTGCAGGCGGCCGGCATCCGGACGTACCGGCAGCTGGCGGAGCTGGACGAGGCCGCCCTGCGGGAGACGATCCGGGCGGCCGGGCTGCGGGCCGCGCCGAGCCTGACGACCTGGCCGCAGCAGGCGAAGGTGCTCGCCGGAGCTCCGCAGGAGGCATCCGTTGCCCTGCCCACCCCGGTGGGCCGCACGGACGCCTGAGCGGCGTCGCCCCGACTGCCGTACCCCTGGTTCGCGTCGGGTGGGGGCACCGGTTCCGGTGCCCCCACCCGGCCGACCCACCGAACGTCGACATCGCGGTGCCCCACCCACGGGCGCCGCGATGTCGGCTTTCAGGGCCGCGTCAGACCAGCGCTGCCGCATACGTCCGGGGCTGTAGACGCCGCCCGGCGGCAGGGCCGAGCCGCACCTGGAGCCCGAGCGGCGCGGCGGCCCGACGCACCTCGTCGAGGTGCAGCGAGCCGTGCCGGTCCACAGTCAGCACCGGCGGCTCTTCCAGCTCGCCACCCGGGGCGTGGAATGACAACAGCGTCACCGAGGTCGGCAGGTGCCCGGGGTACGCGGCCCGCGCCGCCGCCTCGTCCCGGTGGGCGAGCACCACCAGCTCGTCGAGGTGGGCGAAATCCGCGGCGATGCCCTCGGCCGTCCAGTGCGCCGGTTCCTCCTCGGCGCCTGTCAGGTGCCGGGAGCGGTTCGCCGAGGTGATGTGGAGGTGGTCCACCCCGGCCTCGGCGGCCGCCCGGGTGAGGAACGCGTTCGACGGGCAGGCCAGCCCCGGCGCGATCACCTGCGTGGTGCGTACGCCCCGGTCGTGTTGGGTTAGGTGGGCGGGCAGCCGGGCGGCGGCGGGGCCGCGAAAGCCGAACGGGCCGGCGCCGTGGAGCGCGTCCATGAGCTGCCGTACCCGCCTCCCGGGCAGCCGTGACGGCACCCGCGACCAGTCGAACATAGCCGGGATCCGTCCGGGGGCCGCGGTGATGCTGCCGATCTGGTCGGCGGGCCGCCCCTTGGCCAGGTTGAGCCGACGTACGGCGGCGGTCTCCGGGCGGGTCACGAGGGCGTAGAAGTTCCCGAAGGCCACCGCTACGACCGCACCGCCGGCCAGCGCGCGGGCGGCGGTGGCGACGTCGTCGGGACGGTCGACGTACAGGTGTCGTGTCCGGGCGTCCATCGTGTCCTCCTGCGCCGTGTCGTGACGCAGTTCTACGCCCATCCGGCCGCCGCGCGCCGCGGTCGGTCGCCGATCCGATAGCCGGACGCGCCCGCACCGGTCCGGACGGGTCCCGTGCTCGGCCGTCCCGGCGGCCGAGACGGGCACGGCGTGCCGGGTGGCCAGGGCGGGGGTGCTCCGGGCGGCCGGGGCGGGGTGCGCCGGGCGTGCCGGGCGGCGGGCGTCGATCGGCGGCGCCGTTAGCCGTTCGCCGCGAGTGGGTACAACGCCCAGCACCTCAATACACCACACCCTTGCGGAGGCAGCGATGCGCGGCACGTCGATATTCGGAGTCCTGGTCGTCATCTGGCTGATCATCGGCGCGGTCGCCGCCGGGCAGCGCGGCTACTACAGCGGCGACGACACGAACTGTGCCGAGGCCGGCACGATCCTGGTGACCATCGTGGCCGGGCCGCTGAACTACATCGGGGCCAACCCGAAGGTCGACTGCGAGCTGCCCCAGCCCTCCAAGTAGGACCAGCCCCGTCCGGCCCGCGCCCCTGGGCGCGGGCCGGACCATGTCCGGCACCGCTGTGCCGTCTCCTCCACCCGACCCGTCCGGGTCTGCCATGACCGACGGTCGCGCCCTGTTCCCTCGGCGCCCCGGTCGGGCCGCCCTGTTCGCGCGGGCCCTTGGTCGGGCGGCGCTCTTCCTTCGTCGACCCCTGGTCGGGCCCACCGGCAAGGCCTGGTCTCTCGTGGTGGGCCGCACACCGCTTACGGCATCCTAGGAGGCTGGGGCTCTCGGTCTCGACGCGGCAGTGCGCAGCCGGCCCCGCCGGCACGATCACGGTGATCGGCTGGCGGGGCCGGCTGCCGCGGTGGGCCGTGCCGTCCGGAACGGCCCACCGAGGGTCAGCGGAAGCAGTTCGGAACCGGCGCCGTGGCGCCCTCGCAGTTGGTGGGCTCGTTCTCGATGGTGTCGGTCTCGTCGTCGACCTTGACCCGGGCCTTGTCCGCGAACAGGCCACCGGGCTTCACCGTGGCGCCGTTGCCGGTCACCCGGCTGGAGAAGAGGGAGACCTGGCCCAGCTTCGCGAAGACACCGCCGCCCTTGGACTTCGCGCCGACGGCGTGGTTGCGGTCGACCTCGCTCCAGCGCACCAGCAGGTTCGACTTCTCGGCGAAGATCCCGCCGCCGGAGCCCCGGGCCGTGTTGCCAGCCACGACGCTGTCGTCGACCGGGACCAGCCCCTGGACGGTGGAGATGCCGCCGCCGTTGCCCGTGGCGGTGTTGTCGCGCACCTCCAGGCCGCGCAGGAAGATCAGCGCGTCCGAGTTGGCGATGCCGCCGCCGGTCTGGGCGGTGTTGTCCACCACCTTCGAGTCGGCGACCCGGGTACGGGCCGAGAAGCTGGCGATACCGCCGCCCTGGGTCGCGTTGTTGCGCGCGAAGGTGCTCGAGTGCACCTCGGCCGCACCCCGGTAGTTGCCGAAGCCGCCGCCGTACGCGACGGCGCTGTTGCCCCGGAACTCCGAGGTACGCAGGCTCAGCACGCCACCGTTGAGCAGGCCCCCGCCCTTGCCCGCGGTGCCGGCGGCGTGGTTGTCGACGAACGTGCTCCCGGTGACCACCAGGTGGCCGTCGTTGAAGATCCCTCCGCCGCCCCCCTCCGCGGAGAGGGAGGTGCTGCCGATGACGGTGGTGCGCTCGACCACGGCGGACGCGCCGTGCACTACGTGGATGCTGCCGCCCTCGGCGGCGGACAGACCGTTGCGGAGCACGACGTCGGACAGCGTCAGTTCCCCGCCGTCGCGCACGGTGAAGAACCGGAACGCCTCGGCGTGCGTGTCCCGGACGATGGTGGCCCCCTCGCCCCGGATGGTGATCGGGTGGTAGATGACGGGTAGCCCCGCCCGGTCGTGCTGCGGGTTGCGCGGTGGCGCCTCGGCATCGCCGGGGTTCTCCGCGCTGTCGGCGGTTTCCCGGGCGTCACGGATCCCGCCGTCGTAGTCGTCGGGCTGCTGGAAGGCGTGGGTGAGCTCGTACGTGCACCTCGACGCCAGCCTCAGGTCGGCGCCGCCCTCGGCGTTGGCCCGGACCAGCGCCGAGATCAGCTTCGCGGAGTCGCACGGCACCGCCACCTCCGGGCGGTGCCCGATCCGGGACCCCTGCTCCGCCGGCCCGGAGCGCTCCTGCTCATCCCGCCCGCCGGGGCGTTCCCCGGCCGGTCCGTCGCGGCGCCCCTCGCCCGGCTCCTGCCAGCCCTGCGCGCCGAGGTCACCGCGATTCAGCTCGCGACGGTCGTCGCGGTCCCACTCACCGGAGTCGTCGCCGCGCAGCACCACCGACGGCAGTTCCGAGGCGGCAGGTCGGTCCCGGTCACCCGCCGCGGCTGCGGCACCGGTCACCCCGGCCACTCCCGCCACCAGGCTGCCGGCCACGAGGCCGCCGGCTAAGAACCACCGGGACCGCCGCCTGGGTGGTGCTGCCCGCCGGCCCCCTTGATACGTCGTCATCAGGCTTCCCTGCCTCTCGCGTGCGTGGCACGTCCGGGTCGAACCGGACGCGGGGCGGCTGACGTCGCGACAGCCACCGGAGGCTCACGATACGGGCGATAAACGGGCAAGTCCGGCGAACATGAATAAGCGTACTGTTCACCTCGGCAGGCACCAACCAGCGCAGCGGTGCAAGGAAGGGACCCTTCCCTACAACTGATGCCGGGTCAGCCGCCGACGTGGATGCCGGGCCGGCGGGCGGGGTCCGGCTCGGACTTGCGGATGATCTCCCGTACGACGGGCGGGGTGTCGCCACGGCCGAGGATGAGATAGCGCAGCAGGTGCGCGAGCGGATTACCCTCCGACCACTCGAAGTGCGCGTGCGGGCGCACGCCGGTGGCGTCACGCAGCGCCAGCAGGATCGCCGCGATGGCGTTGGGGACCGCCGGGCTGCTGGCCCGCAGCACCCGGAAGCCGCCCACCTGGACGCCGTGCACCCGCAGCACCTGGCTGAACTCGGACGGATCGACCACGTCGATCTCCAGGAAGAGGATGTCGCCCTCGCCCGGCACGGGGTTCATGCTCCGCTGCGCCCGTTCCTTGAGGGTGTACTCCTTGACCGCGCCGCCGGCCCGCTTGTGGGCGATGAGGTGCAGCCGCCCGTCGTGCGCCAGCGAGTCGCCGATGAACCGCCGGGCCCGGTCGTCGAACTCGATCCGCTCCGTACGCAGCTCGGTGGTCCGGGTCACCCGCGAGACCAGCGAGACGACGACGATGCCGAGGATGAACAGCACGGAGATGGCGATGCCGTCCGGCTTCGCGACGACGTTCTCGGCGAGGGCGTACAGCAGGACCAGGGTGAGCACGGCGAAGCCGCCGGCCGCGACGCGCTCCCGGCGGCGGGCCGCGGCGATGGTGACCGCCACGGCGGCGGAGACCATCATGGCGAGGATGCCGGTGGCGTACGCCCCGGCCTGGTCGTTGACGTCGGCCCGGAACACCAGGGTGATCGCGACGCTGACCACGGTGTAGACGATCACGACCGGCCGCACGGCCCGGGCCCACTCCGGCGCCATCCCGTAGGTGGGCAGGTAGCGGGGCACGATGTTGATCAGGCCGGCCATCGCCGAGGCGCCGGCGAACCAGAGGATCAGCGCGCTGCTGACGTCGTAGACGGTGCCGAATGCCTCGCCGAGCCGCTGGTGGGCGAGGTACGCCAGGGCCCGGCCGTTCGCGGCCCCGCCCGGCTCGAACTCCCGGGCGGGAACGAGCACCGTGGTGACCAGGGTGGTCGAGATCAGGTACACCGACATGACCAGCGCGGCGGTGGTGAGCAGTCGGCGGGTGTTGCGGATCCGCGCCGCCAGCCGCGCCGCCCGGTCCGCCCCGGCGCCGGCCACCAGCGGCATCATGCTCACCCCGGTCTCGAAGCCGGAAAGCCCCAGCACCAGCAGCGGGAACGCCAGCACGGCGGTCACCGCCACCTCGCCAGGGCCGCCACCGGCGGTCAGCGCGGCAGTCCAGTCCGCCAGCGTCCCCGGGTCCGTCGCGATCCCGGCCAGCCCGTCCACCACGATCACCGTGTTCAGGGCCAGGAAGACCGCGACCAGCGGGACGGCCACCGCTACCGCTTCCCGGAAGCCGAGCAGGAAGACCCCGCCGAGGACGAGCAGCAGCACGACGGTGACCCCGACGGCGACGCCCGTGCCGCCGAGGTGCTCGGGCACGTACGGGTTCTCCAGCAGGTGCACGGTGGCGTCGGCCGAGGAGAGAGTGATCGTGATGATCCAGGAGGTGGCCACGAAACCGAGCAGCACCAGCACGAATACCTTGCCGCGCCAGAACGGCAGCAGCCGTTCCAGCATCGCCACCGAGCCCTGCCCGTGCGGGCTCTCCCGGGCCACCCTGCGGTACATGGGCAGCATGCCGAACAGCGTCAGCGCGACGATGAGCAGCGTGGCCAGCGGGGAGAGCGCCCCGGCGGCCACCGCCGCGATGCCGGGCAGGTACGACAGGGTGGAGAAGTAGTCCACCCCGGTCAGGCACATGACCTGCCACCACGGGTGCGAGCGGGCCTGTCCCTCCGCCGCCTCGGGGCCGACCGGCTGCACCCGGTGCGCGAACAACCACCGGCGCAGCGGGCTCAGCGGCGCGGCGGGCCGGGTAGGGCTGGCCTGCGCCTCCGGTATGACGACCGGGTGGCCGGCGCTGTCGCCGGAACGGGTCGGGTCCCGGGCGGCGCGCAGGTCCGGTGGCGGGCCGGCGGGCGACGGCCGGCGACCACGCGTGCGCCGCGACCTCGGCCCGTGCTCGTCACGCATGTCCCGTCCCCACCTGGTGCAGGCCGCCACGGCGGTCGCCAAGCTACGCTCGGCGGTCCTGACCCGACCGTAGGCGGTCGCCGGCCGGCCACCCGCCGGAACGGTGAAGCCGGGACGGCTCAGTCGCCCTCGGACGCGGCAAGCACCCTGGCCAGGGCGTCGGGGTCGGCCACGGTGACCGTCACGCCGGGGTGCCGGAGCAACCCGCCGGGCAGCAGGGCGGGCACCGGCTGGGCGAAGCGCAGGCAGAGCCCGGCGACGGTGCTGCTGGCGAAGGTGACGCCGGCGTCGGCGAGCGAGAGGCGCGTGCCGATCCCCCGCCACCAGCGGTACGGCCCGGTAGGCGCGACGCCGACGATGTTGCGCCGGGCGGTGCGCAGCCGCCACGGGCCGAACCGGACCACCAGTTCGTCCGGGGCGACGTCGACCCAGGCGGTTGCCGGCCGGACGCCGAGCAGCGCGAGCGCCGGCCGGAAGGCCGGGTCGAAGCGGAACGCGAACCGGCGAACCTCTCCGGTCATCCCGCGCCGCCCCGGCCGACGCGACGGACGTCGCCCGGTCGGGCGGGACGGGGTGGTGCGACGGGCCGGGAACGGGAACGGGAACGGGAACGGGGACGGGCGGCGGGCCGACGGGCCGGGTGACTCATGGCGCGGGCGTACCCCGTGCGGGCCGGCCGACACCCCCCGGGCCGGCCGACCCGCGAACCCTGCGCCCCGACCCGGCGTACCCCCGGCCGGCCGGAACGCCCCCCACCACGGGCCCGACGCCCCCCGGCGGACGAACCCTGGTCCGACGGGGGACGTGTCCCCGCGCTCCGCCTCGTGCCGGTTCGGGCGGAGCGCGGGGACCCCCCGTCCCGGCTACTGCAGGAACGCCCCGAGGGGCGAGAGCAGCAACCGGCCGAGCGCCGCGGCGGTGTCGTCCAGCCGCGCGCGCTCGCACTCGTGGGCGGCCGGGTCGTGCCGGCACCGCCAGATCTTCTGCGCGTTACGCCAGGCGACGTCGCGGGTGTACTCGACCAGCTCCCCCTGGTACCAGTCGTCGATGTCGCCGTTGACCATGTCGATGAGCAGCTGCCACCGCTCCAGGTAGCCGCGCCGCAGGCCGGGGATCTTGTCCGCGAAGATGTTGTTGATCTCCAGGTAGTCGCGGTGCTGGTCGGTGCCGTCCACCGGCTCCGACTCCAGGCTGTCGAACGTGGTCACCAGCGCGAACGGCAGGTCGAAGTTGATGTGCGCGTTCACTCCGGCCGCCGCCGACGGCAGCGGACGGGCGTCCGGGCCACGCATCCGCTCGAAGAGGCAGGCCCACGCCTTCGGCATGCCCGGGCTGGAGTCGGTCCACAGCCGCATCGCGTCGAAGTAGCGGGCGGCGAACTCCACGTCCAGCCGGGACAGGAACACCGGATCGTTGAACCGGTCGTCGTAGAGGCCGTTCAGCACGCTCTCGGTGATCGTCAGGTACAGCCTGTTGAAGTCGGCCAGCGGGCAGCTCGCCTCCAGCGGAGGCAGCCGGACCAGCAGGTCCTGGAGCTTCGTGAGGTGGTCGACCACCGCCGGCACGTCGGCGGGATGGTCGGCGAGCAGGTCGACGATGTCCCGATGCACGGGTCCCCACACCGGTTCCGTCATCTCTCCTCCACAGTGTTCCCTCGGCACCCCCCGTGCCGTCGGCGACGCAGCACACAATTCCAGCCGGCGGCGGCCGGCCGGATCAGTAGAACGACGTATCCCTGCCGTACGGTCAGTTGGGCCGGTTGCGTAGGAGGATCGCGCTGGCCTGCACCCGGGTACGGACCTGGAGCTTGTCGAAGATGTGCGAAACGTGCACGCCGATGGTGCGTTCGCTGATGAACAGCCGCTGGCCGATCTCCCGGTTGGTCAGCCCCTCGGCGACCGCGGCGAGCACCTCCCGCTCCCGGGCCGTCAGCGCCGCCAGGTCGTCGCCGTCCGCCCCGGCGACCGGACCACCGGTGGCCGGGCGATCCTCCAGCGACACCCGCGCCCGACCGGCGAGGGTACGGATCTCCGAGGTCAGCGGCACCGCGCCGAGAGCCTGCGCCACCTCGTACGCCTGCCGCAGCAGCTTGGCCGCCGTGGCGCTGCGGCTGCGCCGGGCCAGCAGCGCCTCCGCCTGGCGCAGCCGGGAGTACGCTGCCGGGTAGGGGTGGTGACGGCGGTCCCACTGCACCACCGAGCGGGCCCACAGCTCCGGATCGCTGCTCTCGAGGCGGCTCACCTCGGCGGCGCACAGCGCCAGGAAGCCGTCCACCACGTCGCGTACCGGACGGGCGGCGTGCTCGCTCTTGCGGGCGACCCGGTCGGCCACCTCCCGCAGCCGCCGCACCGCCGTCGGGTCGACGGGCACGGCACGGCCGGCGTGTGCCTCGGCCTCGGCCCGCAGGCCGTGCCACACCAGCGCGGCGAGGATGCCCACGTCGTCGGAGCGGCTCTCGGTCAGGCCGCGCTGCACCGCCTGCCGGGCCAGGTCGTGCCGGCCCTGCCACATGGCCAGTCCCGCCCGCAGGGTGAGCAGCGGGATCACGTGCCGTGCCCCGCCACCGGCGAGCACGGTGGCCACCGCGTCCAGGTCGCGGTCGGCGGCCTCGATGTCGCCGTAGCCCACCGACAGCCGGCAGCGGGCCAGCAGCAGCTCCACCGCGTCCGCGCCGGAGGGGCGGTGCCGTAGCGCCGCCGCGACGACCTTCTCGGCCTCGGCCCACTGGCCGACCCGGAACAGCCCGTTGGTGGCGATGGCCAGCAGCCGGGTCTCGTAGGTGCGCCCCAGGCCCAGCTCGGCCACCCGCTCGGCCCCCCGGCGGGCCACGACGACACCCTCCTCCAGGACGTTCAGCGGGCCGGTCAGCAGCTCCGCCAGGTGCAGGTACGCGCAGGCCACGTCCTCCGGGCGACCGGAGCGCTCGGCGGTCTCCAGCGCACGCCGCATCACCGCCAGCCCGGTGTCCGGATCCTCCAGGTACGCCTCGGAGAAACCGAGCGCGGCACTGGCCAGCACGACCTCCGACGTGGAGCCCGCCACCTCGGCGGAGAGCTCCAACGCCTCCCGGGCCCGCTGGCCGGCGTCGGCGTACCGGCCGAGGTGCAGCAGCAGTTCGGCCAGGTGCGCGGCGGCGGTGGCCCGCTCGCGGGCAGTGCAGTCGGCGGCCTGCAAGGCCAGCTGGTACTCCGCCTCCGCCGGTGCCGACCGGCCGGCAGCGGCCAGGTAGCGGGCCCGGCGGATGTGCAGCGCGCAGGCCGACGGGTCCGCGTCGGCGGCGGCCAACTCCTCCAGCAGCGCCAGCGCCCGGGCGTGCTCGCCGCAGTGGTGGGCCGCCTCGGCGGCGTGCCCCAGCAGGGTGACCCGGTCCACGTCCGGCGGTGCGACGCCCGGCGAGGCGGCCAGTTGCAGCGCGACCGACCAGTGCCGGTGCGCCTCGGCGTAGCCGTGCAGCCGCTCGGCCTCCCGAGCCGCGGCCATCGTCGCCGGCAGGGCCAGCGCCGGCTCGCCGGCCAGCCGCCAATGGTGCGCCAGACGCGCCTGGTGCAGCTCCGCCAGGGCCTCGGTGAGCGCTTCGGCGTAGCGGCGGTGCAGGGCGGCACGCTCGGCCGGCAGCAACTCGTGCCCCAGCACCTCGGCGACCAGCCGGTGCCGCAGCCGGTAGCCGTCGTCCGCGCTCACCAGCAGCCGGTGGGCGACGGCCGCCCGGACCGCCTCGATCAGCTCCTCCTCGGGCAGCCGCACCACCCGGGCCAGCAACCAGTGCTCCACCGGTTCGACGCCGGCCGCCACCGCGTGCACCACGTCGTGCGCGTGCCGGGGCAGCGCGTCCACCCGGTCCAGGAAGATCTCACGCAGCGTGTCGGAGAGCCCGTCCCGGCCGTCGCGCAGGTCGCGGGCCAACTCCTCCACCACGAACGGGTTGCCGCCGCTGCGCTGCCACACCAGCTCCGCGGCCTCCGGGGCCACCGGCGCGCCGACCACGGCGGCGGCGAGCTGATCGGTGCCGGCCCGGTCCAGCGGGGCCAGGTCGAGCACCCGCACCGTACGCAGCCGGCGCAGCTCGGTGAGCACCCGGCGCAACGGGTGCGCGCCCTGCAACGACTCGGCCCGCACCGCCGCGAGCACGGACAGCTGGAGGTCGCCCAGCCCGGCCAGCAGGTAGAGCAGCAGTTGCCGGGTGCTGCGGTCGACCCACTGGAGGTCGTCCAGGACGAGGACCAGCGGCCGTCCCTCGGCGATCAGGTGCAGCCCACGGGAGACCCGTTCCAGCAGTGCCCCGGCGCGGTCCGGGCCGGCGGTCTCCTCGGCGAACATCCGCAGCAGGCCACGGACCGCCGAGGAGGTCCGGTCGTGGGCACCGGTCAGCTCGGCGTCGAGGCGGCGCAACGCCTGGAGCAGCGGGTGCAGCGGCGACGCGTCGCCGATGTCCAGACAGGAGCCGGTGAGCACCAGGGCTCCGCCGTCGCGCAGCCGGACACCCACCTCGCGCAGCAGCCGGGTCTTGCCGACACCGCTCTCACCGGTGAGGAAGACGGCGGCGGTCTGCCCCTGCGTGACGTCGTCGAGGAGTACGGATCGTACCGTCGCCACCAGGTCAGCCCGGCCGACGAGTGGTGCGGTGTCCACTTCGCGGGCCATGGCACGCAGCCTAGTCACAGGTCCCCGCACTGTTCTACGGGTCTTTCGCGCCTGCGGTACTCATCGCGTCGACATTACGACCGAAGGTTGCGGGCGGCCGACATACGTCGTTCGGCAGATCCCCCGTCGGCTCATCGGTGACAGTGTCCGAGGCGTCGTCAGCCACTGCGGGGAAAGGCGGGTGCGATGCCCATGCCCACCATCGTCGCTGGTCCGCAACGGTTCACGTCGGCAGGCTGGCCGGTGCCGGAGGAGAGACGCCTGGTCACCGTGCTGTTCGTCGACATCGTCGGGTCGACCGCGCTCGTCGACCGGCTCGACCCCGAGGACGTGCGGGCCCTGCAACGGGCGTACTTCGGCACCGTCGCCGGGGTGCTGAGCCGATGGCACGGGGTGGTCGAGAAGTACGTCGGCGACGCGGTGATGGCGCTGTTCGGGGCACGCCGGTCCGACGGGTTCGACGCGTACCGGGCGGTGCGGGCGGCGCTGGAGATCCAGGGGGCCCTCGACCGACGACCGCTGCCCGGGGCGCCACGCCTGCGGGTCCGGGTCGGGGTCGCCACCGGCGAGGCGCTGGTGGACCTCGCCGCCGCGCGCGACGGCGGGCACGGCGTGGCCAGCGGCGCGGTGATCACCACCGCCGCGCGTTTGCAGGAGTACGCCCCACCGGGCGGGGTGGCGCTCTGCGCGGCCACCCACCGCGCCACGACGGGGTTGGTCGACCAGCGCCACGTGCCGCCGGTGGCCCTGGCCGGCAAGACGCTGCCGGTCGACGTGTGGCACGCCACCGGCACCACCCGACCGGCCCCGACCCGACATGAGGGGCCGCTGGTCGGGCGGCGACGGGAACTGGCCACCGCCCGGGACCTGGTCGTCCGGGCCGCCCGGGACCGCAGCCCACGCTGGCTGTCGCTGGTCGGTCCCGCCGGCAGCGGACGCAGCCGGCTGCTGCACGAGCTGACCCGGGTGGTGCGGACCGTGGACGGGACGCCGGTGCGCTGGTGCGTCGCGCACTGCCCGCCGTACCCGCAGCCCCTGGCCCCCGTCGCGGACCTGGTGCGCGGGCTCGCCGGCCTGCGCGCCGGTGAGCCGCCCGCGACGGTACGGCGACGACTCACCGCCGCCCTCACGGACCTGGTGCCGCCCACCGCCCTGACCGAGGCGGTGTACGCGCTGGAGGCGCTGCTGGCCACCCCCGACGGTTCCGCCGACGCGGCGCGGGGCGCCGAGGTGGCACGGCAGGCGCTTCTGGGGCTCGCCGCCCGGCAGCCGGTGATGGTGGCGGTGGACGACCTCGACCGGGCCACGGCGGCGCTGCACCGCTTCCTGCACCGGCTCTTCGCGGCGGCCACCGCGCGGTCGCTGCCGCTGGTGGTGGTGGCGGTGCACCGTCCCGAGTGGGCGGACGTGCTGCCCGGCCCACGGGGTCGGTGGCACCGGTTGACGGTGCCGCCGCTGCGCCCGGTGGAGACCGGCCGGCTGCTGCGCCACCTGCTCGGCCTGGCCGACCGGCCGGCCGCGGCGGTCGCGGCGGTCGCCCGGCTGCTGCCGCTGGTCGGCGGCAACCCCGGGCGGGCGGTCGCCTACGTGGCGTCGCTCGGGGTGTCCCAGTCCGTCGCGGCGTCGCCCGGTGCGGCGCAGTCCGTCGCGGCGTCGCCCGATGCGGCGCAGTCGGTGCCGGAGGAGGTGCGCCGCGAGGTCGACGCCCGGCTGGACCGGCTCGACGGGGCGCGGCGGGCCGTGCTGATGGTGGCCGCGACGATCGACGCCGGGGTCAGTGCCGCGACGGTGGAACGCCTGCTCGACTGGGCGTCCGGGCGGGCCGCCCCGGTGCTGCGTGCCCTGGCCGCGGCGGGCTTTCTGGTCCTCCGCGCCGACGGCCGGTACGGCGTCGCCGACTCGGTGGTCCGCGAGGTCGCGTACGCCCGGCTGCCGAGGGCGGCGCGGGCCGCATTCGCCCGCCGGGCCGGGCTGCCGACGGAGGCGGACCTGCCGCCGGCCCCCGTGGTCAGCCCTGCCCCGCACCCCCGGCCGCTGCCCGCCGCCACTCCGCCGCAGGTCCGGACGGTGGTCCTGCCGCCCACGCCGGTGCGCGCCGCCGCCGACCGCCGGGCGGCCCGAGGCACCCTCGGGACGTACCCGGCACCGCTCCGGCGGCTCGCCACCACGCCCCGCCTCGCGCCTGTCCCGGCGGCGCGTGCCGTGTCCGGTCCGGTGGTCGCCGCCCGCCCGGACGGTCCGATGTCCGTCCTCCGCGCCCCCGACACGTTCGGGGCGGTCGGTGTCGCCCGGCCGGACAGTCTGCTGTCCGTCCTCCGTGCCCCCGACACGTTCGGTGTCGCCCGGTCGGCTCCGGCTGACTCGGCGGGATCCGGGCCGCCGGCCGCCCCCACGGAACGCGTCGGGGCCGGCCGGGTGGTGGAGTTGCGCGACTGGGCGGCGGTCCGCGACCGCGTCCCGCCGGCCGGTTCCCAGCGCGCCACCGGTCCCGGGCGAACGGCCGGCCCGGCGAGGGCCGCCGATCACGGCGCCGTCCTGTCCACCGTCGGGCGGGGCGGGTCGGCGAGGCGGGAGAGGCGCGGGCGAAGACCGAGGTGGGACCTGCCGCGCGGCGTGCCGGCCGCGGCGTGAGCGGGCGGGAGACGTGGGGCGTGCCGCCGGATGTCCCCCACGATCCAAACTAGCGGTCACCGGGCCCGCGCGGTATCGGGCGGCAGGCCGAGTGCGCGGGTCGGCGCCACTGGCTAGGTTCGCCCGATGCCTGTCGAAGAGATCACCGCCTCCGCCGCCGGCAACTGGCTTCTCGGCGACCGCACCGTGCACCGGATGGGGTTCGGCTCCATGCGGCTCACCGCCGACCCGGACCGGGCGCGCGCCATTCGCGTCCTGCGCCGGGCCGTCGACCTCGGCGTCAACCACATCGACACCGCCGCCTTCTACGTCTCGCCGGGCGGACCACTCGGCGTCGGCACCGGCTCGCCCCGGTACGCCACCGAACTGATCCGCGAGGCCCTCGCGCCGTACCCGGACGACCTGGTCATCACCACCAAGGTCGGACCGTCCTTCGACGAGGCGACCCAGCACCGGGAACTGACCCAGGCGGAACTGCGCCGGGAGGTGGAGGAGAACCTGCGCCGGCTGGGCCGGGACCACCTGGACGTGGTTAACCTGCGGATCGTCCGGCGGCCCGGGAAGGACTCGGTGGCGGAGCGGTTCGCCGCCCTGGCCGAGCTGCGCGACGCCGGGCTGATCCGGCATCTCGGCCTGTCCAACGTGCGGGTGGACCACCTGGACGAGGCGCGGGACATCGCGCCGGTGGTGTGCGTGCAGAACGCGTACGCCCTCGACGTGAACCGGTGGGCCGACGAACTGCTGCGGGTCTGCGGCGAGCGCGGGATCGCCTTCGTGCCGTTCTTCGCGATCGCGGGCCCCGGCCGGGAGTCGGGCGCGGGCGGCGAACACGACGACGCCGTACGGGCGGTGGCGCACGCGCACGGCGCGACCGCGCATCAGATCCGGCTGGCCTGGACGCTGCACCAGGGGCCGCACGTGCTGGCCATCCCCGGCACCGGCAACCCGGAGCACCTCGCGCAGAACGTGGCGGCCGGGGCGATCCGACTCACCCCAGAGGACCTGGCCCGGCTGGGCTGAAAGGCCCGTGACCCGGTGTCGCGTCAGCGGCCGTCGAGGAAGGCGATCGCCCGGTCCCACGTCTGTCTGGTCGCCGCCGGGTCGTGGTCGGGCAGGTCCGGATCGGTGTAGAGGTGACCGACCCCGGGGTAGCGGTGCACGCTCAGCTCCGCGCCCGCCCCGGTCATCGCCCGCCGCCACCGGCCGAGCTCGGGCTCCGGGGGGTATTCGTCCGGGTCGGCCATGTGCAGCTGCACCGGCAGGCCCGGACGGACCGCCTCCGGCGCGCCGCCGGCACCGTGCAACAGCAGCAGCGCGGCGGCGTCGGGTCGCTCGGCCAACAACGCGCCGGCCACCCCGGCACCCATGGAGAACCCGGCCAGCACCACGTCGGGCGGCGTCTCACGCAACGCCGCCCGGGCCCGGCCCAGCACGGCCACCTCGCCGACCTGGTCGAGCAGGGCGAAGGCGGCCTCGATCGTGTCGACGGCCGGCGCGCCGTAGAGGTCGGGGGTGACGACGTGGTGGCCGGCGGCGCGCAGTCGGTCGGCGGCCGTCACCACGGCGGGCCGCAGCCCGTAGGCGGAATGAAACAGCACGACGTGTCCCATCGGGACATACTGTCCGACGGGTGCGACACGACCGGGCCGGGGAGCCGGCGGCGGTGTCTGCCGTGGGGACGCCGCCGGGCCGGCCCGCGCGGGCTCAGCCGGCGGCCGGGGGCAGGGTGCGGCTGCGGCCCCGGAACTCGGCGACCACCTCGCCGCCGTCCCGGGTGACGGTGACGTCGTAGATGCCGCTGCGGCCGTACCGGGTGCGCTCGGTGGCGTGCGCCGTCAGCAGGTCGCCCTCGCGGGCGGGACGGACGAAGGTGATCTCGCCACCGGCGGCGACGGTGGCCGGGCCGTGGCTGTTGCAGGCCAGCGCGAAGGCGGTGTCGGCGAGCAGGAACACGAACCCGCCGTGGGCGATGGCATGGCCGTTGACCATCGTGTCGGTGATCCGCAGCCGGGCCACCGCCGCGCCGTCGGCGGCGTCCACCAGCTCGATGCCGAGCCCTCGGGAGGCGACGTCGGCGGCGAACATGTCGTACGCGGCATTCCGCCCGGCCACCTCAGCCGCCCCGCCGCTGGTCGACGATCCGCCGCGTCCTGCCCATCGACCGCTCCACGCTGTCCGGGGCGGTCCCCTCGACCGCCGATCTTGGTACCGTACGCCGGCCTGCGGAGACGGCACCAGCGGCGGCCGTGCCGGCCGGCGGACCCGCCACGCCGACGTCTCCTGCCGCTTGGATGCTGTTGCAAATTCATGGCAACAAGGCCTGGACGCACCACACTTCCGTAACTAGCCTGCTTCGCATGAGTCCTTACATCACGGATGTCGCGGCCTGGCAGGAGAGCTGGGACCGTCAACAGGAGGCATACCTGCCGGACCGGGAGCACCGGTTCACCGCGATGCTCGACGCGGTCGACGCGGTACGCGACGGCGACCGGCTGCGGCTGCTCGACCTGGCCGGCGGCACCGGCACCATCTCCGAGCGGACGCTGCGCCGCTTCCCGCATGCCGAGGTGACCCTCGTGGACCTCGACCCGGCGCTGCTCGCCCTCGCCCGCGCCTCGCTCGGCGAGCGGGTCACCATCGTCACCGCCGACCTGGGCCGGCCCGACTGGCACGCCGCGCTCCCCCACCGCGACTACGACGCCGTCCTCACCGCCACCGCCCTGCACTGGCTGCCGGCGGAGCGGCTCGAACGGCTCTACGCCGAGCTGCGCGATCTGCTGCGGCCGGGCGGGATCCTGGTCAACGCTGACCACATGCCCGACGACGCGCTGCCGCAACTCACCAAGCGCCTGCTCGACCGGGCCCGAGACCGGCGGGCAGCCCGGTATGCCGCCGGCGCCGCGCTGTCCTGGACGCAGTGGTGGCAGCAGGCGGAGGCCGACCCGGCGCTGCGACCGCTCGTCGCGCAGCGGCACGCCATCTATCCGACCGGGCACAGCCCGGAGTGGAACCCGCCGGTGTCCTGGCACCTCTCCGCGCTGGACGCCGCCGGCTTCGCCGAGGTGGGCACGGTGTGGCGGGGCGGCACCGACGCCGCCGTCGCCGGCCTGCGCTGACCCGATGCCCGGACCGGACCCACGCGTCGACCCCGACGTCGACCTGCGCGTCCCCGCCGACCGGGGCGAGCTGGCCGCCCGCCCCGGGGCGGTGCTCGGCGCCGTCGCCGCCGGCGGCGCGCTCGGCGCCCTGGTCCGCGCCGGCCTTCAACACGCCCTCCCGCACGGCCCCACCGGCTTTCCCTGGGCCACCTTCGGCGTCAACCTGACGGGATGCCTCCTGATCGGCGTCCTGATGGCGGCGCTCGACCGGGCCGGTGGCCACCCTCCCCTGCTGCGCCCGTTCCTCGGGGCGGGAGTGCTCGGCGGCTACACCACCTTCTCGACGTACGCGGTGGACGTCCACCGGGCGCTCGCCGCCGGCGCTCCGGCCGTGGCTATGGGCTACCTGGCCGCGACCCTGCTGGGTGCGCTGGCTGCGGTCTGGCTCGGCGACGCGCTCGCCGGCCGGCTGCTCGACCGGACGGCCGGCCCGGCGGACAGCGCGGGCGGGGGCGAGCCGTGACCGTGCTGCTGATCGCGGTCGGCGCGGCCGTCGGCGCGCCGCTGCGCTATCTCACCGACCGGGCGGTGCAGGCGCGGCTCGGGTCGGCCTTCCCGTGGGGCACGTTGACGGTCAACGTGGTCGGGTCGCTACTGCTCGGCCTCCTGGTCGGGCTCCCGGTCGGTCCGGCCGCCGGCGCGCT
Organism: Micromonospora peucetia; assembly: GCF_900091625.1. Taxonomy (NCBI): domain Bacteria; kingdom Bacillati; phylum Actinomycetota; class Actinomycetes; order Micromonosporales; family Micromonosporaceae; genus Micromonospora; species Micromonospora peucetia. Next base: position 5,048,956 of record NZ_FMIC01000002.1, on the reverse strand, counting down.
GCTCGGCACCGGCCTCTGCGGAGCGCTGACGACGTACTCGACCTTCGGCTACGAGACGCTGCGGCTGGCCCGGCGGGGCCGGCGGTTCCTCGCCCTGGCCAACGTGCTGGCCAGCGTGGCCGCCGGCCTCGCCGCCGCCGGCGTCGGCCTCGCCCTGGCCCGGGCGCTGACCGGCTGACCGCCCGCCGAGGGCGTCGTCGGTCCTCCTCACGTTCGCCCCGGGGTCACTCGGCGAGCCCCGATTCGTAGCCCGCGATCACCAGTTGCGCCCGGTCCCGGGCGGCCAGCTTCGTCATCAACCGGCCGATGTGCGTCTTGACGGTGCCCCGGCTGAGGTGCAGGTGCTGCTCGATCTCGGCGTTGGAGAACCCACGGGTGATCAACGTCAACACGTCCCGCTCCCTCGGGGTCACCCCGTCGAGCCGGCCCGACACCCGCCGCGCCGCCGGCATGCGGGCGAACTCGGCGATGAGGCGGCGGGTGACGCTCGGCGCCAGCAGCGCCTCGCCCGCGGCGACCACCCTGATCGCGTCGAGCAGCCGTACCGGCGGGGTGTCCTTGAGCAGAAAGCCACTCGCCCCGGCGCGCAACGCCCGGTACACGTGATCGTCGAGGTCGAACGTGGTGAGCACCAGCACCCGGGGCGCGTCGGGCAGCGCGGTGACCTCACCGGTGGCGGTGATGCCGTCCGTTCCGGGCATCCGGATGTCCATCAGGACCACGTCGGGCGAGTGCGTCCGCGCGAGCGCGACGGCCTCACGACCGGTGCCCGCCTCGGCCACCACGGTCATGCCTGGGGTGGCGTCGACCAGCAGACGGAGCGTGCCGCGCAGCAGCGCCTCGTCGTCGGCCAGCAGGACGCGTACCGGCTCACCCATCGCCCGGCACCGCCGGGGTGAACGGCAGCCGGGCGCGGACGGCGAAGCCGCCGCCCGGCTCGAAGCCGGCCTCCAGGGTGCCGCCGTGCATCGCCGCCCGTTCCCGCATCCCCCGCAGGCCGTGGCCCGCCGGCCCCACCGCACGTCGCGCCCGTGCGTCGTCGACGACGGCGACCGCCAGCACCCCGGGCCCGGTCGCGACGGTGAGCCGGCAGCGGGCCGGGCCGGCGTGGCGCAGCACGTTGGTGAGCGCCTCCTGCGCGATGCGGTACGCCGAGGCCTGTACGGCCGCCGGCACCCGCGACAGGTCGGCCGCCCGGTCGACGTCCACGGTGACCCCGGCGGCCCGGACGTCCTCGACCAGCCGGTCGAGCTCGGCGAAGCTCGGCGCGGTGTCGGCCGGATCGCGCAGAGCGCCGAGCACCACCCGGACGTCGTCGAGGGCCGTGCGGCTGACCCGCTCGATCGCCACCAGCGCGGCAGCGCCCTGTTCGGGATGGCTCTCCGCGAGGTGGTTGGCGACCGCCGCCTTCAACGCGATCAGGCTGAGGCTGTGCCCCACCACGTCGTGGATGTCCCGGGCGATGCGCAGCCGCTCCTCGGCCACCGCGCGGCCGGCGCGCAGCTCGGCGACCTGGGCGGCGTGCCGTCGCCGGGCGCGTACCGCGCGGGCCAGCGTCCACGAGGCGGCGAGGACGGTCGCGGTGTAGAGCAGGACCGGCACGGGGGTGGCGGTGAACGACTCCTGCCCCGCCGGGGTGGGGATGACCGGCAGCCCGGGAACCGTCGCGCCGGCCACCGCCCCCGCCGCGACGGCCGCGAGGGCCCCGGCGAGCGCCGGCACGGCCCGCCGGGTGGGAGTGGACAGGGCGACCGGATAGAGCGCGTACGCGATCGCGAACAGCACGGCGTCACCGGCGACGCCGAGGGCGACCGACACGGACCCGACCAGCAGCACCACGGCGAGCACCGGCGCCGGCCAGCGCCGCCGGACGGCGAGCGGGAGCCCGAACAGCACGGCCAGGCCGGCGGCGAGCACCGCGGGCGTCCGGACCGTCGTGAGAAGCACGAGGGCGACTCCCACCAGCGCGTCGACGCCCGCCAGCCGCCGCGGCCCGAGCCGTCCCCAGGTGAGCATGGCGACACCGTATCCACTCCGGCGACGGCCGGCGTCGGACCACGGTCCGATCCCGGCTCCGGACCACGGTCCGATGTGCCGGGATGGCCGACCGGCCGAGACTGCGGTCATGATCACGCGACTTCTCGTCCTGGCCGGTGCGGTGGCGCTGGCCGCCGGGCCGACCCCGGCGCCGTCGGCCGACCCTCCGGCCGGGATCGACGCCACCGCCGTCGACGCCGTCGTCCGGGAGTACCGCGAGGCCACCGGCCTGCCCGGCGTCGCAGTGGCGATCACCCGGGGGACGGAGGTACGGCACGCCGCCGGGTACGGCCACGTCCCGGCCGGCGATCCGGTCACCGCGCACACCCCGATGGCCGTGGCGTCGGTGAGCAAGTCGTTCACCGCCCTCGCCGTGATGCAGCTGGTGGAGGCCGGCCGGGTGCAGCTCGACGGCCCGGTCCACCGGCACCTGCCCGAGTTCACGATGGCCGATCCCCGGGCGACGGCGATCACCGTACGGCAGTTGCTGGACCAGACCTCCGGGATGTCCGACACGACGTTTCCCTCGTTCAGCAGGCGGCAGCCGAGTTCGCTGCGGGAGGCCGTGGCGGGGATGCGTACGGCGCGGCTCGCCGCCAGCCCCGGCACTCGGTGGGAGTACCACAACCCGAACTTCCAGGTGGCCGCGCGACTCGTCGAGGTGGTCAGCGGACTGCCGTTCGACGAGTATCTGCGGACGCGGGTCTTCGCCCCGCTCGGCATGACGGACAGTCACACCCTCAACGTGGCCGCGGAGATGCCACCGAGCGCACGCGGCCACCTGATGATCCTCGGCCTGGCCGTCGCGCTGCCCGAACCGCCGGCCTTCGGCAACGGCTCGGGCGGGGTGCTCAGCTCCGCGCACGACATGGCGGCGTGGCTGATCGCGCAGGGCAACCAGGGTCGCGGCCCGGACGGCACGGCGGTCGTCTCCCCCGCGGGCCTCGCCATGCTGCACCGCCCGTCAGCGGTCTCCGGCTCGTACGCCCTCGGCTGGTTCGTCGAGAAGACCGCGTCGGGGGCGCCGATGATCACGCACAGCGGTGACCTGTTCACCTCGACGGCGTACCAGGCGATGCTGCCCGCGTCCGGCTACGGTGTCGCGGTCATGGCGAACACCGGCCTGTCCCACGGCCACGCCTCGGCCCTCGCCGAGCGGCTCGTCGCGCTGATCGAGGGAACACCGCCGCCCCCGGCGGGCATGTCGCTCGTGGTCGTCGACGCCGTGCTGCTGCTGCTCGCCGTCGCCACCGCCGGACTCGCCGGCCGGGGCGTGCTCCGGTCGCGGCACTGGGCGGCCGGCCGGGCGGTACGCGCCTGGACGCTGCTGCGGCTGCTACCGCTGCTCGCGCCGCCGCTGCTGCTCACCTCGATCCACCGGGTGGTCGGTTGGCTCTACCGGGGTCGCGACGTCGCCTGGATCCAGGTGGCGTATATCTATCCGACGTTCATGGTGCTGCTCGTCACCGCGACGCTGGGATGTGCCACCGTGCTGGTGGCGCGGCTCGTCCGGCTCGGGCGCGGCTGACGGCGGCGCCCCGGTCTACGATCGGCGGCGAGCGGACGTCCACCGTCGACGGATAGGAGTGCGTCATCATCGACATGGCGTTCCAACACCTCGCCGGGCGAGTCTGGGTCTGCCCCGGCGACCCGGATCCGGCCAGCGTGCAGGCCGGCGTCGCGCTGGTCGCCGACGAGCGGGGCAGCGTGCTGGTCGACGCCGGGCAGAGCCCCGCACACGCCCGGGAGATCCAGGCTGCCCTGCGCGCCGCCGGCCTGCCACCGCCGCGGTGGCTGGTCTACACGCACCACCACTGGGACCACGTCTGGGGCGCCTGCGCCTGGCCCGACGTGGAGATCGTCGGCCACGTCGCCGGCGAGCGGCTGCTGCGCGAGGAGGCCGCCCGGCCGTGGAGCCACCGGTACCTGCGCGAGCAGGTCCGGGCCGATCCGCGGCTCGGCCCGAGCTTCCGGGCCCGGGCGTTGGCGGTCGACTCGTGGGACGGCTTCGCGGTGCTGCCGCCGACCCGGACGTTCACCGACGGGCTGGAACTGCCGGTGGGCGTGACCGCGACGCACGTCGGCGGCGCCCACGCGCCGGACTCGACGGTGGTGGCGGTGCCGGACTCGGGCGTGCTGCTGCTCGGCGACTGCTACTACCCACCGCCGGCGCACCTGCGCACGCCGGAGGACGGGCCTGACCTGGACCTGGTGCGCCGCCTGCTGACCGACGACATCCACTGGTACGTCGCCAGCCACGGTCCGCCCCTGGCCCTGGCCGAGGCCCGCGCCGCGGTGGCCGCCGAGGCGTGACCGGGCGCGGGGCGTGACCGGGCGCGGGGCGGCTCGTTGGCGAGCCGGGTCAGCGGGCGTGGCGCTCCGGGTGGGCCCGGTTCCAGACCCGCATCCGCTCGGGGTAGCCGGTGCGGGCGGCCTCGTACAGCGGCACCGCATGCTTGCGGGCGATCGACCCGGCGGCGCGCGGCGAGCCGGTACGGCGGCGGATCCACTCGCCGTCGTGGGCGATCGCGACCACCGTCGTGTCGGTCGCCGTGGTCTCCGGCTCCAGGTAGAACTCCACACCCTGGCGGCTGGTGACGAACGCCTCCAGCGCGGCCAGGTCCTCCCGGGTCGCCTCGCGGTCGAGCTTCGTGGGTGCCGCGTCGGTGCCGCGCGACCGTCGACTGAACCAGCCCATCCCTCGCTCTCCTCTCCCTCGGCGTCCTCCCAGTGCAGCACCGTTTCCTGGGATGCGGCTGCGAGCCGGGTGTGAGTGCCCTGCGTGCGCCAGCGCGGGATGTTGTCGGTGCCGTGTGATATCCAGCCGTGTCGTTGTGTAGCGATTCCGAGGTGGGCCGCCAGGGACGCTAACCCTGTCCCCGAGAAGAGTGGTTTCGCAGGTGCTGCTCCATGCGCGCCTGGAGCATCGGTCGCCGCTGGTGGCTAACCACCAGGTCGTACGCGGACTTCTTGAACGCGCCGAGCTTCAGCAGGTCGAGGTCGTCGTAGGAGAACAGGACGTCGTAGTACGGCGCCAGCAAATCGTCGTCGTACTGGAACCGGCCGATCAGCAGGTCCAGCGGCGTGCCGAACTTCTTCGCGACCGCGTTGACGTCAGCCCCCGCGTCGATCAGCCTCCGAAGCAACGGGGCCTCTATCTCCGGTGCGAGCCTGACTTGGCCGAACATCACGTGCAACGGGTTCGCCCCGTCGGAGAAAACCTCCCGAGCATGGGCGCCATCGTCGAGAAGCACCGTCGCGATGCCCACACGGGCTGCTGGATCCAGATTGGCAATCGCCTCCAGCAGAATCCGGCCGGCCTTCCCCTCGGCTTTCACCTGGGCAGCGTCGTAAACCTCAAGGAACCCGGCAAGTGAGCGCCGCCGTGCCTCGTAAAGAATGTCCACCAGCCCTCCCCTTCGCCGCGCGAAGCTACCATCACCGTCCTGGGCGGCGGCCCGCGGCGCGCAGCTCGTCGCCGATGCCAGCACGCGGCGAGCGAACAGCCCGGCCCCGGCAGACACGCAGATCAGCCCAGAACCACGAAAGGTTCCGGGCCGATGCGACTGCCAGATCACGGCGGGGTTCGGCGCGGGGTTCGGCGCGATTACCAGGCGGCGACAGCGGGCCGGAGGTGAGTGCCCCTGCGACCGGGTGGCGTCAGCGGGCCGGCGCGCGGGTGGCCGGCACCAACGCGAGGGTGGGCAGCAGCAGCACCGGCACGACGAGCAGGGCCTGAAGGGTGCCGACCCGGTCGCCGAGCAGGCCGAGCAGCGGCGGGCCGGCGAGAAACGCCGTGTACCCGATCACGGCGACCACGCTGACCCGGGCCGGCGCCCGCTGCTCGTCGTCGGCCGCCGCGCTCATCCCGACCGGAAAGCCGAGCGACGCACCGATCCCCCAGAGCGCGACGCCGGCGATCGCCACCGGCCCGGGCCCGGCGAGCACCGCCACGCCCGCGCCAGCCGTGGCGAGCAGGATCGCACCGGACAGGACAGGCACCCGGCCCCACCGGTCCAACGCGACGGTGCCCACGGTCCGGCCGAGGGTCATACCGACGACGAAGAGCCCGAAGACGCCCGCCCCGGCCGCCTCGCTGAGGTCGTGGCCGTCGATGAAGGCGACGGCCAACCAGTCGTTGGCGCTGCCCTCGGCGAACGCCGACACCAGCACCAGCAGCCCGATGAGCAGAGTGCGCGGTTCCCGCCAGGCGGCGAGCAGGTCGCGCCGGCGCTCGGCCGGGGCGGCCGACGCGGAGGCGGCACCGCTCTCGGCAGCCGACAGGAACGACCGGACGGCCAGCAGCGTGCCGAGCAGCACCACCGCCGCCAGCGCGGCGAGGTGCGCGGCGATCGGCACGCCGAGGCGGGCGGCCCCGGCACCGAGCCCGGCGCCAGCCACGGAACCGAGGCTCCACGCGGCGTGGAAGCGGGGCATGACGGTACGCCCCAGCCGCCGCTCGACCGCCGCACCCTCGACGTTCATCGCGACGTCGCAGGTGCCGGAGCCGTAGCCGAGGGCGCACAGGCCCACCACGACCCCGACGGTGGAACCGGCGATGGTGGCGGTCCCGGCGACGGCCAGCCCGATCGCGACGAACAGGGTGGAGAGAGCGACCGTGCGGGCCGAACCGAACCGCTGGGCCACCAGTCCGGCGGTGGGCATCGCGAGCAGCGCGCCGACGGACATGGCGAGCAGGAGCAGCCCGAGCCGGCCCGGGCTGAGCCCGAGTTCCTCGCGGACGGCCGGCACCCGGGCGAACCAGGTGGCCACGGCCAGGCCGTTGAGCGCGAACACCACGGCCACGCCGTTGCGGGCGGCCAGCACCGCCCGGGGTACGGCCGGGGTCGACGCGGCGGGCGGGGCGACGGTGCGGCTCACGGTGGCGGTCCTCTCGGCCAGGGTCTGCCGCACGATCGCACACCTGAGAGCGCTTTCAGCACAACCCGGCCCGGCCCCTTACCCTCGGTGACGATGTTCCCGTCCCAGTTGGTCCGCCGGGTGAGCCGGCCTCGGGCAGGAACCGCGTAGGTGAGGGCCGTGCCGGTGGGGGCCGTGCCGGTGGGATTGACCGCCGGGCGGGCGGGTAACCGCCGGCGCACGCCCACCGAGGACGAGGAGCGGTGATCCCGTGGCCGAACCCGCGCCGCCGCACCGGCAGCCGCAGGAGAACCCCCGGCACGGCCGGCTCACGGCGCGCCCGACGCCGCCGACCGCCCTGGCCGCCGCCGGCCGGGCGTCGCTGACCGACCCGCAGGGCGCACCGCTGGCGATGGTGTACGCCCCGGCGCCCGTCGACGGTCCGCCGTACCGGCTGGTGCTGCTCCTGCACGGGGCCGGCGGCTCGGCCCGGCAGGGGCTGGACCTGCTGCTGCCGGTCGCCGACACGCACCGGCTGCTGCTGGTCGCCCCGCAGGCGGCGTCGAGCAGTTGGGACCTGATCGTCGAGGGCTTCGGGGTGGACGTCCGCCGCATCGACGCTCTGCTGGCCACGACCTTCGCCGGCTACCCCGTGGCGGAGGTGGCGTTCGGCGGGTTCTCCGACGGCGCCTCGTACGCCCTCTCCCTGGGCCTGACCAACGGCGACCTGGTCGACGCGGTGGTGGCCTTCTCCCCCGGCTTCGCCGCGCCGCTGGTCACCCACGGCCGGCCCCGGGTCTACGTCTCGCACGGCGCCGACGACCCGGTCCTGCCGGTCGACGTGTGCAGCCGCCGCCTGGTCCCCCGGCTGCGCTCGCTGGGCTACGACGTCACCTACGACGAGTTCCAGGGCCCCCACGAGCTTCCTCCGGACATCCGCACCAACGCCGCCACCTGGCTGACCGCCTGACAGTGACGAGGTGGCAGCGGGTCACCCGGCCGGTCTGCCTCACCCGCTGACAGTGACCCCACCCCAGGCTGGGTCGATCATGCAGTTCGTGGTGTCTGGTGTGGGTCGTTCGCAACTTCGTCAGCCACCACGACTGCATGATCGACGGTGGCGGGTGGCTACGATCCGGGCGTGGATCCGTTGGTCGGGTTGTTGGATGGGGCGCGAGCGCGGGGGGCCTTCCTGCTCCGGTCGATGCTGGACCCGCCGTTCGCGCTGCGCATCGAGGACCGCGCCCCGCTGACCGTGGTGGCCCTGGTACGCGGGACGGCCTGGGTGGCACCCGACGACGGCACTCAGGTGCGGCTCGGGCCCGGCGACGTGGCGGTGCTGCGCGGGCCGGACGGCTACCTCGTGGCCGATGACCCGGTCACTCCGCCGCAGGTGGTCATCCATCCCGGGCAGCGGTGCACGACGCTGTGGGGCGAGCCCCTGGCCGAGACGATGGCACTGGGCGTACGCACCTGGGGCACGGGCGCGGGCGCCACGACGGTGCTGCTGACCGGCACCTACCAGTTGCCCGGCGAGCTGAGCCGGCGGCTGCTCACCGCCCTGCCGCCGCTGCTGGTGGTCGACGGCGAGGAGTGGCGCAGCCCGCTGGTGCCGCTGCTCGCCGACGAGGTCACCCGGGACGAGCCCGGCCAGGAGGCCGTCCTCGACCGGCTGCTCGACCTGGTGCTGATCGCCGCGCTGCGGACGTTCTTCGCCCGCCCCGGCGCCGCGCCCGCCTGGTACGTCGCCGCCGCCGACCCGGTGGTCGGCCCGGCGCTGCGGCTGCTCCAGAACGAGCCGGCCCGGCCCTGGACGGTCGCCGCCCTCGCCGCCGAGGTCGGCGTCTCCCGGGCGGCTCTGGCCCGCCGCTTCACCGAACTGGTCGGCGAGCCGCCGATGACGTTCCTCACCGGGTGGCGGCTGGCGCTCGCCGCCGACCTGCTCCGCGAGCCCGACGCCACGCTCGGCGCGGTCGCCCGCAAGGTCGGCTACGGCAGCCCGTTCGCGCTGAGCAGCGCCTTCCGCCGGGTCCACGGCGTCAGCCCCCGCGAGCATCGCCTGGCCCGGTGACGGCTGCGGGCGTGAGGCGCAACACCACGCCCGCGGCCGGCCCGTTCCCGGGCTGCCGGCGTCAGGGCCGGGCGCGCCAGAGCGGGCTGTCGACGTAGTGGTTGTCGAACCGCTCGCCGCTCGCGGCGATCTCGGCCGGATCCGCCTCGCCCAGGTGGACCCGCTCCAGCAGTCGGTAGTAGTCGAACCGGTCGATGCCCGGGGTGAACACCACCAGCACGTCGGCGGCCTCGTCGCGGGCCGGCGCGAACGCGTGCGGGGTGTGCGCCGGCACGACCAGGAAGTCGCCCTGGCGCAGGGTGCGGATCTCGTCGCCGACCAGCACGTCCAGGACGCCATCGAGCACGAAGAACGACTCGGACGCGCGGGTGTGCAGGTGCGGTGGCGCGCCGGGGGAGCCTCGGTGCAGCGTGGCCCGGTTGGCGGTGAGCGCGTCGCCGGTGGCGTCGGCGTCGGCCAGCAGGGTGATCAGGCTGGTCGGTCCGTCGGCGAGCACGGTGGCGTCGGCGGCGCGGACGTGCAGGGGTGCGGTGGTCATGGGACTGTTCCTCTCAGGACGGGGTGTGCGCTCAGGTGAGCGGTGCGGTGAAACGGTCGCGGGTGTTGCCGGGCGTGTCCGGGTAGCGCTGTTGCACGGTGGCGCGCAGGTCGGCCAGCGTCTGCCCGGCCAACTCGCGCCGCCAGGCCAGGTCGGCCCGGCGCATCGTCTGCGAGACGAGGCAGACCTGCCGGTAGTCGACGTCGCCGCGGCCGCCGGGTCCCTGGCGGAGGATCTGCTCGCAGCGGAACGCCTCCTCTGGGCCCTCGATCGCGACGACCACGTCGAGCACGGTGATCGCCTCAGCGGCGCGTGCCAGCCGGAACCCGCCACGCGGGCCGGAGGTGGACGACAGGATCCCGGCCCGCACCAACGCCTGCAACTGCTTGTTCAGGTACGCCGTGGGCAACTGGTAGAAGGCGGCCAGGCGGGCTGCCGACACCGCCTGACCCGGCTCCGACCAGGTCAGGTTGAGGCAACTGTGCAGGGCCCACTCGACGCCCTCGGTCATCCGCATATCCTGGATATTATCTATCCAGGATAGGTTTCGGCAAGCGCAGCCCCGCCACCCAACGACCCGCCGCCATGGGCGCGGGGAGCGTCGACCGGTCCGGCACGGCGGGACACCCGGACACGAACGCCGTCCGGGCCTGCGGGTCGGGTCACGTCGATGGACGGTTCAAGCCATGCGTGGTTGGGAAAAAGATCCCGGCGGGACGGTGAGGGGGCACGGCGCGGCTGCTTTCGACCCGGGGATCAGCGCGGGGACAGGGGGCCGGGAAATGGAATCGGAGCAGCGTGTCGGGCCGCCGGGCGACCGGGCGACCGTCGACGACCTCTTCGCCGGCGACGACCCGACCAGTGCCGCACACCGGGCCACCGACTGGGCGGCCACTGCGCTCGGCCCGGTGCAGACCTGGCCGCCGGAGCTGTGCGCGGCGGTGCGCACCGTGCTTCCGTCGAGGATCCCGATGCTGCTGTGGTGGGGCACGGAACTGGTGCAGATCTTCAACCACGCGTACACCCCGGTGCTCGGCGACAAGTACCCGGCCGCGATCGGCCAGCCGGGCGCGCGGTGCTGGGCGGAGGTCTGGGCCGAACTGGGCCCGCTCACCGACCAGGTGCTCGCCGGACACGGCGCCACCTACGCGGAGAACCAACTGCTCCTGCTCGATCGGCACGGCTACCTGGAGGAGACCTACTGGACCTTCTCCTACAGCCCGGTGCTCGCCGGACATGGGCGAATCCCCGGCATCTTCGTGGCCACCACCGACGTCACCGCCCGGGTGCTGGGTGACCGGCGGCTGGAGACGCTGCGCGAGCTGGGCTCGGTCTCCATCGCGGCGGCGGACACCACCCGCGACGCCGTCCGGGCGGCGGCCCAGGTACTCAACGGCAGCCCGGCCGACCTGCCCGCCGCGATGATCTACCTACGTCCCGGGGAGTCAATGCCGGGAGGCGACGGCCGCCCGACCGAGCTCGTGCAGGACGACGGCGACGGCCCGACTGAGCCCCTGCCGGGCGGCAACCCGTCGCCGCCCGACGCGGACGCCCTGATCCTGGCCGCCTCGGTCGGCGTGGCCGACGATCCCGCCGCCGTGGGCTCCGGATGGCTGGCGCGGATCGGCGAGGTCGCGCGCACCGGCCAGCCCGCGCGGGTCCGGGACGTGGCCGTGCCCGGCGACCCCCGCGCCGAGGCGGGGGCGGTCGTCGGGGCGCCGGTGGACGAGGTGCTGGTGCTGCCCCTGCTGGCCACCGGGCAGGACCGCCCGGTCGGCGTGCTGGTCGCCGGCATCAGTCCCTTCCGGAAACTGGACGAGGCGTACCACGGCTTCCTCGACCTGGTGGCCAGCCGGGTCTCGACGGCGCTGGGCGACGTGCTGGCGTACGAGGCACAGCGGCGGCGGGCCGCGGCGCTGGCCGAGTTGGACGCGGCGAAGACGGAGTTCTTCACCGACGTCAGCCACGAGCTGCGCACCCCGCTGACGCTGATCGCCGGGCCGGTGCGGGAAAGCCTCGCCGACCGGCGCGAGCCGCTGCCGCCCGGCCAGCGCGAACGCCTGGAGCTGGTGCACCGCAACACGGGCCGGCTACGCAAGCTGGTCAACGACATGCTCGACTTCGCCCGCATCGAGGGCGGCCGGCTGGACCCGGAACGGGTGGAGACCGACCTCCCGGCGCTCACCGCCGGGGTCGCCGAGTCGTTCGCGTACGCCATGCGCCAGGCCGGGCTGACCTACCAGGTGGACGTGCGGGCGCTGCCGCACACCGCGTACGTGGACCGCGACATGTGGGAGAAGGTCGTGGTCAACCTGCTCTCCAACGCGCTGAAGTACACCCTGACCGGCACGGTACGCCTGCGGCTGCGCGGCGACGGCGAGCACGTCACGCTGAGCGTCGACGACACCGGCGTCGGCATTCCCGCCGACCAGCAGCCGCTGATGTTCCGCCGCTTCCACCGGGTACGCGGCGCCGGCGGCCGGTCACACGAGGGCACCGGCATCGGCCTGGCACTGGTGCAGGAGATGGTCCGGCTGCACGGCGGCTCGGTCGGGATGCGCTCGGTCGAGGGCGAGGGGTCGACGTTCACCGTCCGGCTGCCGTACGGCCGGGCCGCCACCGGAGCCACGGCGCCCCGGGAGCGGACCCACGAGCCGGTCCACGAGGCGTACGTCGCCGAGGCCCTGCGCTGGCTCCCCGGGGCCGTGCCCGCCCACCCGGACCGGACCGACGACGAACCCCGGGACGCCGCGACGGTGCTGGTGGTGGACGACAACGCCGACCTGCGCGGGTTCCTGGCGAGCCTGCTCGCCCCCCACCACCGGGTGGTCACCGCGGTCGACGGCCGGGAGGCGCTCGACCGGATCGCCGAGCGGGTGCCGGATCTGGTGCTGACCGACGTGATGATGCCCCGCCTCGACGGCTTCGGGCTGGTCCGGGCACTGCGCGCCGACCGGCGTACGGCCGGACTGCCGATCATCGTGCTCTCCGCCCGTGCCGGCGAGGAGGCGGCGGTGGAGGGGCTGCGGACCGGGGCCGACGACTACCTGGCCAAGCCGTTCTCCTCCGAGGAGCTGCTGGCCCGGGTGGGCGCGCACCTGGAGCTGGCCCGGTTGCGCAACGAGGAGGCGACCTGGCGGGCGGCACTGGTCGAGTCGTTGCAGGACGCGTTCGCCGTGGTCGACGCCGACGGCGCGCTGGTCGAGGCGAACGAGGCGTTCTGCCGGCTGGTCGGCACCGCCCGGCTGGCGGCGCCCGTCGCGCCACCGCACCCGTGGTGGCCGGAGGCCGACGCGGCGCCGGCCGACCGGCGCCTGCTGATCGACGTGCTGCGCGCCGCGCGGAACTCCGACCGGGGTCGGGTCACCCTGCCGCTGCGGCACGCCGACGGGCACCGGGTCTGGGCCGAGGCGGTCTACAACTCGCTGCGGGAGCCGCGTACCGGCCGCCGCCTCTACGTTGCGACGCTGCGCGACGTGACCGACGAGGTCCGGGCCTCCGCCCGGCAGTCCGCCCTGGCGGCACTCTCCGGTCGGCTGGGCCGCGCCAGCGACGTGGCCGAGGTGCTCGACGCCGGCTTGTCCGAGCTGTGCACCCTGCTGGACGGCACCCGCGGCCTGGCGGTCTGCGCCGACGCCGCCGGCACACCGCTGGTGGTGACCCAGGGCCTGACGCTGACGGGGCGGGTGCAGCGGGCGCTCGACGGGCTGGCTGCGGAGGGCGAGCCCCGGCTGGTCCTCGACGACGCGGGCCGGGTGACCGCGGTCGGGGCGCGCATCGAGCCGGGCGGGCCGCCGGGCGGGGTGTGGCTGGAGCTGGATCCGCCCCGGTCGGTGCCGACGGTGGACCAGCCGCTGGTGCGGCAGCTCTGCGTCGCGCTGGCCCAGGCGCTGGTCCGCGCACGGGCCTTCGAGACCCAGCGGACGGTGGCCCTGGCCATGCAGCGGGCGATGCTCGGCCCGGTCGACCTGCCGGCCGGGTTCGCGACCCGCTACCAGCCGGCGGTGGCACCGTTGGAGGTGGGCGGCGACTGGTACGACGTGGTCCAGCTTCCCGGCGACCTGGTCGGCGTGGTGGTGGGCGACGTGGTGGGGCGCGGCCTGCCCGCCGCCACCGTGATGGGCCAGCTGCGCAGCGCCTCCCGCGCCCTGCTCCTCCAGGCCAAGAGTCCCGCCGAGGTGCTCTCCGCACTGGACGACTTCGCCCGCATGGTGCCCGGCGGCGCCTGCACCACCGTCTTCTGCGCGATCATCGACCGTTCACTGGGCATGCTGCGCTACTCGTCGGCGGGCCACCCGCCAGGCATCCTGGTGCACCCGGACGGCTCCGCCGATCTGCTGACCCGGGCCGGCTCGGTGCCGCTGGCCAGCGTCGCGGTGCCCGGGCGGCCGGAGGCCGGGGCCCGACTGCGGCCCGGTTCGACGCTGCTGCTCTACACCGACGGGCTGATCGAGCGGCGTCGGGAACTCATCGACGCCGGCATCTCCCGGGCGGTCGCCGCGCTCACCCAGGGCCGCGAGCTGCCCGAGGGCGCGCTGGCCGACCGGGTGGTCCGGGACCTGCTGCCCGACACCCGCAACGACGACGTGGCGGTGCTGGTCTACCGGCACCGCGAGCCGGCTGTCTTCGCGGCGGCGCTGACCGCCGACCCGGGGCAGCTCGCGCCGACCCGGGAGGCCCTGCGGCAGTGGCTGGCCGGCCTCGGCATCGGCGAGGCCGACGTCGACGCGGTGCTGATCGCAACCGGCGAGGCGTGTGCCAACGCGATCGAGCACGGCTACCGGTTGGCCCCGGACGCCTCGGTCACCGTCCGGGGACGGTTGCGCGCCGACCGGCTGGAGGTCGTGGTGAGCGACACCGGCGGCTGGCGGGAGGCGACCCCGGACGACAGCGAACGCGGCCGAGGCCGGCTGATCATGGCCCGGTTGATGGACGAGGCCACCGTCGACGGCAACGCCGACGGCACCACCGTACGCCTGGCCAAGCGCGTCTCCGGCGCCTGAGGCGAGGCCGCGCCGTCGATCGGGGCGGCCCTGCGGCGTCGGGTGGGCTGAGCGGGCGGCCATTCCCGGCGTCGGGTGACCGACGGCAGGGGCCCCGGGCACGGCGAAGATCGGCTATAAGTGGCGGATGGAGTTTCCCGCCTACCTGGCCACCATGCCGATGCACGCGATCACCGAGATCCACGGCGAGCCCGGCCTGTTGGCCCGGTTCCGGTTGGAGCTGCGCGCGTTCGACGAGGCCGCCCGGGAGCGGCTCATCGAGGCCCTCGACCTGGCCGCCGAGCTGCACCGCGACGACCGGCGGGTACGCGAGCCCTACCTGAACCACCTGCTGCGGGTGGCGATCCGGATGATGCACCACTACCAGGTCCGCGACGTCGACGTGATCGTCGCCGGGCTGCTGCACGACGCGGTCGAGGACCACCCCGACGAGCTGGCCGCCTCGCGTGTCGGCGAGTTGGCCGGGGCGCACACCGGCGAGGACGCCACGGCCGCCGCCCTGGCGGTGCTCACGGAACGCTTCGGCCCGCGGGTCGCGCGCCTGGTCGGCGCGGTCACCAATCCGGCGTACGACCCGGGGCGGGACAAGCACGTCCAGTACCGGGAGCACGTGGCGGCCAGCCTGGACCGGGAGCCGTGGGCACGGGTCATCAAGATCTCCGACTTCACGGACAACGGGGTGGGCGTCATCCACACCGTCGGGCCGAAGGTGACCTCGTCCGCCCGCAAGTACCGGCCGCTCGTGCCGGTCTACCGGGACCTCGTCACCCGGCCGGACACTCCACTGTCGGCGCCGGTCAAGGAGCACATCCTCGGGCAGCTCGACCTGGCCGAGGAACGCTTCAGCGCCATCCTCGACGAACCACCCCACCCGAACTGACCGCGTCTCCCCGCGATCGGTTGACGCTCAACCTCGGTTGTGGAGTCAGGCCGCCTTGTAGACGGTGTCGAGGTGCCATTCGAGGAATTCCGCGTTCGGTCGGTCGGCCCGACGATCCGGAACAGCTATCTGCTCACCCGCCTTGGCATAGAACTGGTCGCCGTTGCCGAACTCGCTGCGAAGCCGAGGGCTGACCACGAGTCGATACTTGGGATCCACGCCCAGGTAGCCCTTGTCGAAGAGGATGTGCACATCCGACTTCAGGAGCAGCCCGTTGTCCAACCGATGCTCGCCGCCCTTGGGCAGTGGTCGGATGTGTGCGGCCTGCAACACCGGCTGAACCCGGCTTCCGGTGATGGCACAGCGCCGGGCGTACGACCCGAGCACCATGGCCTTGAACGACTGCTGGCCCAGTCGCTGAGGCACCAGGCGTGGATCTCCGTACACCGGGCCGGGACGATGCCAGGGCCCGCTCAGGTCCAGCTCGACCGTCGTGCCGATCAAGCGGTGGATCAGAAGTTGGAAGTAGTCGCCCCAGGCCGCGTCCGCAAGGTCGTACGTCTTGCCCTGCACCACGTTCGACTTGAACTCCGGCGGTGGACCGACAGTGGACTCGTCGGGGAAGAAGATGACGTCGCGCACGAAGATGCAGCCGATTACGGGATCCTCGTCGGGCGCGATCGGCTGCCTGCGGTAACGACCGACGCTGCGGCGCATCTCGTCGATGCTCGCCGCGCCGTTGGCCGCCGCGAACAACTCCCACGCCTCGGAGATTCGCAGCTGGGTGAAGCCGCTGAAAAAGCCGCCACCGATGACGCGGTTGAGAGGATGGTGCGCTTTGAAGAAGAAGGGTTCGCCGGCCGTGAGCGCTCGAAACCCGCCGCCCGAGGGCCGCCAGAAGTTGACCTCGTTCAACTCGGGACGGGCTGCCAGAAAGCGATACCACTTCTCATCCGTGACCCCCACGAAGGCCTTCACGCCGACAAGCCTGCCTTCACGTTGATCTCCGCGCCACCCGCCGAACGGCCGACGCCTCCACAAGTGACACGATCATGGATCCTGCCACCTCATTATCATGATCAGTTGATGGCCAACCGGAGCGTGGGGATGAATTTCCCCGGCTTCCCATCAAACGATCGTGGTCAACAGAGCCGTTCCGAGGTCGGAGACGAAGTTCTGTCTGCGGCGGGTCGCGAGGATGGCGAGCGTCTCGCGACGTACCTCGTCGGGTTCGTGGAGAAGCCGGCGGTGGGTGAAGCGGACGACGAGAACGTCCCGGGCCGCCAGCAGCGCGTCGCGGCGCAGGTCGATCTCGTGTTCCCGCGGGTCGGTGTGGGTCGCCGCGCCGTCCAGCTCGATGTCGACGAGCTCGGCCTCGGCGAACAGGTCGAGGTAGACGACCCGTCCGCCCAGCCGCACCCGCACCTGCCGTTGGAACGCCGGCATTCCTGACCCGACGAAGACGTGGTCGTGCCCCCAGATCTCCAACGGACTTCGGCAGCCCACGGCGAGCCGGTCCAGCAGCCCACGTAGTGCGGCACGATCCGCCAACTTCGGCGCGGTCGCCAACGCGGCGACGATCCGCTGTGGGGTGGTCAGGCGGTCGTTGACCGCTCTGATGAGGGTCGCCGGCCGGTCCACCGGAGGCAGCAGCGGCCAGGCGTCGACGAGCGTCCGGTCCAACCGGGTGACCGGCTCGCCGTCGCGTACCAGCGCGCAAGGTGGCTCCGGGGCGAAGGACCGACGATGGTGTACGACCAGGTGCGGCCCACTACGCAGCCCCGCACCGATCGGCACGTTCAGGTGTACCGGTTCGCCGGGCAGTTGGCGGCGCAGCTTCCACACGTCCAGGGCGGTGAGATGGCTCAACGCGCCACGCCCGCCTGTGTAGGCCACGGCCGCCCGGCGGGCCAGGATCGGGGCGACCCGGGCCAGCGGTGGCGCGCCCTCCACGCCGTCGACCAGGGCGGCGTCCACGTAGACCCTGGGCAGCAGCCGGAGCAGGCGCCCGGAGCGCGACGCATCCTCCAGCACCCAGCGCGGGAGTACCTGCGAGGCTGCCTGTCGGGTGACGAGCCCGCCGTTACGGTCGACCAGGCCCCGCAGCACAGAGTTCACGCCGCCGACCGTGCCGGACACGGCCACCGCCCGCCATGCGCCCCCGCGAGCGCTGTGGACAGCGTCCCTGCTGTGGACAACCCCCACACGAGTCCGACCTTGTGCTAAAGCGCCGATGATCGTTTGTCGACAACCCGGAAGGCGCCCACCACTTTAACCGGCTTCCCGTCACACGATCATGGCGCCACCCACAACCCGCAATCCATAGTCCGCCGCCCGCCATCGCAGTCCCCAGTCCCCAGTCCGCCGCCCGCCACCGCAGTCCCCAGTCCCCAGTCCCCAGTCCCCAGTCCGCAGCATGACGAACGGCGAAACAGCGGTGCCTCGATCAGGGCTCCCGCATCCAGAGCTTGGGATCGTTGACGAAGACGCCCTTGCCCTGGTGGCGACGGATGACGCGCAATGCCTCCAGCCGGGCATAGGCCATCTGCACGGTCCCGTGACTGACGCCGTAGCTCTCGCGCATCTCGGCGATCGAGGGCAGCTTGTCCCCCGGCTTCGACTTCTTGGACCTGACGTCGGCGATCACATCGTCGGCGATGCGCCAGTAGTCCGGCACTTCTCGCATGGCACTCCTCGCGTGGCAATCCGATTCGATCACACCGCGACGCGCCTAACAAGCAGCGTTGACTCATCTGACATGTCTAGCTATGTTGATTCAGAGCCGGTCCTCGCGTGGCAACGAGTTCGGCTCATCCCCCTGGTCGGGGCGGGTGTCCGTGCCCGTCCCGACCCACCGGGCTGCTCTGCTGTCGTACCGCCGATTGGGGCTGCGGCGGTGGAGCGGGCGGGTCGTCCGCGGCCCCCACGCGGACGACCCGCCCTTCCAGACCCACCGCGAGGAGCCTGCGCGCTCCCGCCTGCCCGCAGAGAGGATCATCGTGGCTCAGGTGTATCGGGGTGGCCAGCCCTACCCGGCCGGTCACCCGGGCCGGTTGACGCCGCACGAGGTGCGGACCCGCGAGTTCGCCGCGCGCCGGCGCGGCGTCGACCTCGTGGAGGTACGCGAGTTCCAGGCCCGGGTGGCCGACGAGCTGGCCATGCTCAACGAGACGGTACGGCAGCTCAGCCAGGAGAACGACCGGATCAAGCGGGCGCTGCGCGACTGGCAGACCATGCACGCGCGGGAGTGCCGGCCGCCACAGGAGTACGACCGCAACTCCGGTCACTGGTGACCGCACACCCCTCCCCCGGCGACCTGCTCGTCGTGGACGGCCAGGCCTCGGCGCAGTTCGCCGGGGATCGCGCCCTGACCTTCTGCGTCGTCTCGGTCTGCGACCAACCGACGTACGCCGGCTGGGTGTGGTTGACCGGCTACGTCCTCGACCGTCGCGGCAACGCGACCGCCAAGCGCGAGATCTACGTCCAGCTTGCCGGCCTCCGTCCCGTCGCCAGCCCGCCGACCCCGCAACGCCTGCCTGCCACCCGTTCCTGTGCTTCCCAGGGTGACCAAGGTGACGGCCGAGCAGCTCGCAACCGCCCTGGGCTGCGTGCTCGGGCTGATGCTCGGTGACGCGATCGGCGCGACGGGCGGCAAGGTGCCGGCGGACGGAACCCTGCCGGCCGGCCGCCCACGAGCTCGCGGGTGGCCGGCTCTTCGTGCTGCCTGGACCGGTCCTTGCTCAGTTGACCATCACACCCTGGTCGGCGCAGGCCGCCTTCAACCTCGACGAGTGCGCATCCAACATCGCCGAGTAGTCTTCGGCAGCAGAAAACTCTTCCTCTATGGACATCTGGCTGACCTTCCAGGCGAGATCTACGAGCGCGGTGCCGTGCGTTCGAATGTCAGCCTGCCGGGAGTCCGCAAACACCTCCCGAACTCTCCGGTATTCCGCTTCGGTGACCTTCGCGTCGTGCGCTGCCGCCAGCGTTTCACCGTCCGACGTGGCGGCAGGTTCCTGAGGAGTGGATGTGCCAGGCGTGCCCTGGTCAGCCGTGACCGTGTTCGGTGGTTCAGGCGCACGGCGAGCCGGTCGGCATCGCGTAGCTGGGCTGGCAGTCAACTGCGACGCTGTTTGCCCTTCTCGGTGGCCGGGGAGAACCGGCCTTCGAGGAACAGGATGAAGTCGATGGCGTGGTCGCTGCGTGCTTTCTGCACCCTGTCGGTGTATCCGCCGTCGGCGAATTCACTCTCGTAGTCGGCGTGTAGTTGCCGCAACTGGGCAAGGACGTCGGCGGGAAGCTTCGGGGTGGGCATCAGTCAGGCGCCCTTCTGCTTCTGCCGCTTCACTGTGTCCTTCCGGAACTCGACCATCGTCGCCGTCACCGTCTCCGCGGCAACCAGCCATCCGTGCCCTTGGTCGTAGTCGGGTGCGGCGTTGATAGGTACCCCGTCGACCTCGACCATGCCGTTGTCGTAGGCGGTGACCGTTACGGTAAGCGTCAACCCCTTGTCTCGCTTTGTGGGCTGCACCTTCATGTGTTTGCGGATCCGGTCAATGCTGGCGGGCATCAGAGGTCCTCTCGTTTCGGTGGCCGGTTGATCATCGTGGCTGCGCGAGGACGGGTCTGTCAGGTTGGCGACTCCGCTTCCTGGCAGTCGTGCGAGAAGGCCGCCCGGACGGCCCAGATCATCGTTTCCGTGTCGGCTCTGCCGGCCAGCCACACGTCCAGGTCGGCACGGCGCCCCAGGGCGGCTACGACGACGCCTTCCGGTTCGACCCGCTCGCCGGTCGAACCGTGAACGTCAAGACCTACAGCGCCGACGGCTCCGCTGTCTGCCGTGGCGCTCTGTCAGCCCGGATCTCATCCCGCCGGGCTTCGAGCATCGTGGCCTGGGCGACCGAACCGCCACGAACACCGAGGCCACCACGGGCCGCACGGTAGAAGAGGTCTCGCGCCTCGTTGGCCCGGTGCAGCAGGTCGGCGTGGTCGTCTGCCTGGGTGAGCCCCCGAGCGACCCGCTCGATCCCCCACACGGCGTCCCGCCAGTCACGCGCCGCCGACACCGTCGAGGCGTCCCCGAGCAGCAGGACGCTCTCCCAGGCCAGGGTGCGCCGGACGTCCGCCTCGGCCAACCGGGCGAGCCCTTCCTCCCGGTCCATGCGGTGTCCACGCGACTGGGGCCGCTCACTGGCGAGCATCCGTACAGCGATGGCGTGGATTTCCTTCACCACCCGCCCGAACTCGACGTACGCGTCGAGCCGCCGGTCGTCCCAGCGAACGGACTGGTTCCGCTTCCAGCGAGTGCGATCGGCGACCGAGGTGGCGACGATCGTGCCGATGGCGCCGATCAACACACCGATGAGCGCGGGCAACTGCGCGACGACACTTTCCATGGCTGCGAGCCTGCCAGCCGGCGGCAACCGGAGCGCCCACCGGGTCACCTGCCGAGCAGGCTCGACGGTGGCGTCCCCGTCCAGGCCCACGTCTCCAGCAGCCCCCGGTCGACCAGGACGATGCCGAGCTGTTGGGCGAGACGTACGCCGTCGCCGGCGGTGAAGAAGCCGTTCGTGACGATCATGCACAGCTCACCCCCGTGCACCTCCCGGCAGGTGCCGGCGAAACGCTGGATGGCGGCGCTGCCGACCCGGTTCGTCAAGCTCTGCCGCTTGCACTGTACGACGACGCGCCGGCCGTCCGGAGCGATCGCCGTGACGTCCGCCCCCCGGTCCCCGGAACCCCCTCTGACATGAACGTGCCGGAATTCTGACGCCTCCAGCAGCCTGGCGAACCACTGCTCGAACTCGGCCCCGGTCATCGCGTCGGTCACCGCGACGGCCCGGTCGCGCTCGGCCTGCTCGGTCCGCTGGCGCGCCCGCCGCTTCGCCCTGGCCGACAACAGGGCGACGGCACTCGCGACGGCGACGAGGACCAGAGTGGCCGACCAGTACGGGTGCCGCTGCACGAAGTCGACGATCAGGACTACCACGACGACCACGGCCAGTCCCCCGAGGACGAGCCCCCAACTGTTCCCCGAGCCGGCCCCGGAACGGCCACGCCGCGCGGGTCTTCCACTGCCGGCACGCCGCCGCCTGCGGTAGTGCCCCCGGACCCGGGCTCCGTTGCGGCGGACGTGGGACTTCACGTACGGCATGGGGCACCTCCGGAGGTCGGGTCCCCAGCTTCCCGCCCCGGTGCGACACACACGGCGCACGGATGCCGATACTGTCAGCTACCCGTCACTTCTGGAGATGCTGCCGTTCCAGCAGGCCCGCCTCCGCAAGGGATCCGGCGTGTCGGCACCGCCTTCGCGCACGTCCGCTCTGCACAGCATCTCGTCCGCCACAGCGCGTCCATCCCACCGCACCCTGTCGGGTCGCCTCTCGACGTGCAGGGCTTGACCCTCAAGTTGGTCGAGTCGCCAGCATGTGCCACGAAGACCCGACG
Source organism: Micromonospora peucetia (assembly GCF_900091625.1). NCBI lineage: Bacteria > Bacillati > Actinomycetota > Actinomycetes > Micromonosporales > Micromonosporaceae > Micromonospora > Micromonospora peucetia. The sequence continues at coordinate 5,027,120 of NZ_FMIC01000002.1, read as the reverse complement.
GCCGGCCACCCGGCCACGACTGTGAGGAACACCGTGGACACGAACGACGCCGACGAGGTCATGGCGAACATCGGCCGTGCTTTGGAGTTGGGCCAGGCCGGCGACCGGGCCAACGCCCGCGACGCCCTCACCGAACTCTGGGGCCGGATCGGCTACGCCGGGGACGCCGTGCACCGCTGCACCGTCGCGCACCACCTGGCCGACCTGCAGGAATCGGTCGCGGACGAGTTGATGTGGGATCGCCGGGCGCTGGCCGCCGTCGCCGACCTCGACGACCAACGCGTCCAGCGGCACGACGTCTCGTTGCGGGTGCGTGCCTTCCTGCCGTCGCTGCACCTCAACCTCGCCGACGGGTACCGCCGTGCCGGCGACGTCGAGCGCGCCCGGCATCACGTGACGGTCGCGGCGCCCCTCGTCGCCGAGTTGCCGGATGACGGGTACGGCGCGATGATCCGCGACGCGATCTCACGGGTGACCGGGCTCCTCGACACCGGATCGCGAGAGCCCCTCGCCGCACCGTGAGGGTGCGCCATCGCAGCCGCACCAGCTCATCGCGCGCTCCTCATATGTCAGGAAGGGCACCTTGTACTACAGAATGCGTGTACAAGGTGCCCTTCCTGACAACTCAGCACGGGACGTCGCGGCGGCGGAAGGCGGCCAGGCCGGCCGCGAGCAGCGCCGCCGCCACCGCGGTCAGTACGAGCAGCGGCAGCACCGACGGGTCGACCGCCGGCACCGACGGCACGTGCGTGTACGGCGACAGGTTCAGCGCCGCCTGCGGCAGGTCGAGCACCGCGCCGAGCTGCCCGAGCAGCAGGAACACGATCAGCGCCGCCCACGACAGCGCCACCGACCAGCGCGGCAGCAGCCCGAACAGCGCCGTCACCACCCCGGCCACCACGAGCAGGGCCGGCAGCCGCACCAGCGCCGCCCCGCCCAGCTCGACGGCCTTCCCGAGGGGATCGCCGGCGACCAGGCCGTAGCCGAGGCCGGTGGTGAGCCCGCCCAGCAGCACCAGGGCGAGCGCGCCGAGTGTCGCGGCGAGCACCTGGGTGGCCAGCCACCGGGTGCGGCTGACCGCCGTGGACAGGACCGCCTCCAGCAGCCCGTCGGCCTCGTCGTTGCGCGTGCGCAGCAGCGCCTGCACGACGTACGCCCCGATGGTCAGCGCGAACAGCGCCAGCATGCTCGCCAGGTACGCGTCGATGAGTTTCGCGCCGCCGCCCATCGCGCTGATCGCCTCGGCGGCGGCCGGGTTCTCCTCGATCATGGCGTTGAACTCGTCACCGGCGATGCCCATCGAGAACCCGAGCACCGCCACCCCGACCGCCCAGCCGAGCAACGCACCGCGCTGCAACCGCCAGGCCAGTCCGGCGGGACTGAGCAGCCCGGGTGCAGCCGTGGCCGGCCCACGTCGGGGTGCGACCATTCCGGCGCCGATGTCGCGCCGCTCGGCGAGGGCGTAGGCCGAGGCCACCCCGGCGACCAGCAGTGCGGCGGGCAGCGCCAGCACCCACCAGCGTTCGCCGCCGAAGGCGCGGACCTGGTTGCCCCAGCCGAGCGGGGAGAGCCAGGACGGCCAGGCGCTGACCACGCGCAGCCCAAGCCCGCCGCCGGTCTGCTCGCCCAGCACGTCGCCCGCCGCGCGGAGCAGGAAGGCGATCCCGACGGCGGCGGCGGCGAGCGCGTTGGCGCCCCGGGAGGTGACCGACAGTTGGGCGGTGACGGCGGCGATGCCGGTGAACGCCACCCCGACGCCGCCGACGGCGGCGGCCGCCGCGACGGACCCGGCGAGTGGCAGGCCGGCCCCGGCGAAGGCGGCGGCGAGCAGGGCGGTGGCCGCCACGTTCGCGCCGACGACCACCAGCAGGGCGGCGGTGAGCAGCGCGTACCGGCCGACGACGGAGGCGCCGAGCAGTTCCGCGCGGCCGGTCTCCTCGTTCTGCCGGGTGTGCCGGACCACCGCGAAGGTGCTCAGCAGCGCGGCGAGCAGGGCCAGCGTCACGTACGTCTCGGCGACCACCACGGCGCCGAGGTCGGTGCCGGCTATCGGCCCGTTGAACGCGCGGGCGACCAGGCTGGACGCCGACGTGCTGGCGTACCCGACCCGGGACGCCTCGTCGGGGTAGAACTCCTTGACGCTGCCGGCGAGGGCGTAGCCGAGCAGCGGGGTGCCGAGCACCCAGATCGCCAGCCGGATCCGGTCGCGGCGCAGCACGAGCCGGGCGAGCAGCCCGGTGCCGGTGAACGCGCTCATCGGGCACCCGCCGGCCGGTCGGCGCCCGGACGGTGGTCGTCGGCCGGGTCCGCCACCGGAGGCGTGACGGCGGCGCGCTCGTCGCCGTAGTGGCGCAGGAAGAGTTCCTCCAGGGTGGGTGGGGCACTGGTCAGCGCGCGGACGCCGAATCCGACGAGGTGCCCGAGCAACTCGTCGAGGTGGGCGGGCTCCACCTCCAGGTGGATGCGTCCGTCGACCTCGCGTACCTCGTGGACGCCGGGCAGCTCCGCCAGGCCCGTCGCCGGCCGCGCGGTCTCGACCGTCACGGCCGTACGCGTGAGGTGGCGCAGCTCGGCGAGGGTGCCGGACTCGACGGTGCGGCCCTCGCGGATGATGCTGACCCGGTCGCAGAGCGCCTCGACCTCGGCCAGCACGTGGCTGGAGAGCAGCACGGTGGCGCCGTCGCGCTTGAGTTGGCGGACCTCGTCCTGGAACACGGCCTCCATCAGCGGATCGAGCCCGGAGGTCGGCTCGTCGAGCACGTAGAGCTCGACGGCCGAGGCGAAGGCGGCGACGATGGCGACCTTCTGCCGGTTGCCCTTGGAGTAGGTGCGGCACTTGCGCGTCGGGTCGAGGTCGAAGCGTTCCAGCAGCTCGTCGCGGCGGCGCCGGTCGAGGCCGCCGCGCAGCTGGCCGAACAGGTCGATGGCCTCGCCGCCGGAGAGGTTGGGCCACAGGTTCACGTCGCCGGGCACGTACGCCAGGCGGCGGTGCAGCGCCACCGCGTCCCGCCAGGGGTCGGCGTCGAACACCCGCACGTCGCCCGCGTCGCGGCGCAGCAGGCCGAGCAGGACGCGGATGGTGGTGGACTTGCCGGCGCCGTTGGGACCGAGGAAGCCTTGCACCTCCCCCGCCTCGACCTTCAGGTCGAGCCCGTCGAGCGCGCGAACGCTGCCGAACGTCTTGACCAGGTTGTCGATGGAGATGACGGGCATGAAGCCTCCTGCCGATGGCGGTGCCGACGTCCTCACTGTACTGACCGATGGTCAGTCGAATCAACAGTGTCGCCAGTCACCGGTCAGTCGTGGCTAGGCTTACCGGCATGACGGTCGAGGCCCCCAACGACACGCGTACCCGAATCCTGCGCGCGGCGCTGGACCTGTTCGCCGAGCACGGCTACCAGCGCACCTCGCTACGCCAGATCGCCGAGCGGCTGCGGCTGACCAAGGCCGCGATCCTCTACCACTTTCCCGCCAAGGAGCACCTGCTCGCGGCCCTGGTCGAGCCACTGGTGGCCGACTTCGAGGCGCTGCTCGACGCGGCCGAGGCGGGGCCGGCGGAGCGTGCCCGCTGGACGGTGCTGGAGGGCTGGGTGGACATCATCCTGGGCCACCGCCGCCCGCTCGGCATGCTCTTCCACGACATCGCGCTCGTCGGCCGGAACGACACCTACCACCGCCTGGTACAGATCGCGATGCGGGCCAACGACCTGATCGCCGGGCCCGACGCCGGGCGCCGGGAGCGGGTCCGGGCGGTGCAGGCGGTCGCCGCGTGCAGCGACCCGGTCGTCTTCTTCACCGACATACCGGTCGAGGTACTGCGCGCCGACATGCTCGACGGCGTGGGCCGGCTGCTGGGCGACGTGCCGCCGGGCGGCGCCGGGACGCCGCCGCGGCGCCGGCCGGGCCGCCCCCGGACGCTGAGCCACGAACAGGTCGAGAACGCGCGGCAGATGTACGCCACGGGCACGCACTCCGCCGACGACATCGCCGCCGTGCTGGGCGTCTCCCGGGCCACCGTCTACCGGCATCTCGGCCTGTCTGAGACATAATTGTGAGACGGGTTATGAGATGGTTTTGCGACAGGCCCGTCCCACTTCCGCGGGCGTTGACCATGACCGGGACCGCGACGAGCAGCGCCCCGGGCTACGGACGGCATGCTCGTTGACACATCGTCCATAGTGGTGAGAGATCCTGAGCCGCGAGGATGGGCGACCATTGGAAACCGTAGCGAACCTCAGCCGCACCGGGCTCTCCGCACTTCCCCCTGAGCTGCTCGCGAGGACCGATCTCGAAACGCTGATCCTCTACCACAACCACATCACCGACCTCCCGGCCGAGGTCGGAAAGCTGCACCGGCTGCGGAAGCTGGACCTGGCGGGCAACAGCCTGACCGGCCTGCCGGCGGAGATCGGCGAGCTGAAGCTGCTGCGGGAACTCGACCTGGGCGGCAACCTGCTCACCACGCTGCCGCCGCAGATCGGTGAACTGCCCGGGTTGCAACTGCTCGATCTGCGGGACAACCAGCTCACCATGTTGCCGACGTCGCTCGCGCCGCTGTTGGCCAAGGGCCAACTGACCGTCCGGCTGGACGGCAATCCTCTGGACGAGGCCCTCGCCCAGACCCTCGGCCGGGGCACCCGGGCGCTCGGGGCCTACCTGCAGAGCCTGGAGGACGGCGTCCCCCAGTTCGAGGCCAAGATCCTGCTGGTCGGAGAGGGCAACGTCGGCAAGACGTCGCTCGTGGGGGCGCTCAACAACGAGCAGTTCGTCAAGGGACGTCCCACCACCCACGGAATCGAGATCCGCGAACTACGACTGCCCCACCCGTGGAAGGACGAGGTGCTGACCCTGCGCACCTGGGACTTCGGCGGGCAGGAGATCTATCGGGTCACCCACCAGTTCTTCTTCAGCCGGCGAGCGGTTTACCTGCTGGTCTGGCACCCCCGGGAGGGTCAGGAGCAGGGCGAGGTGGAAGGTTGGTTGCGCCGTATCCGGCTCAGGGTCGGCGCGGACGCCAGGGTCGTGGTCGTCGCCACCCACGGCGACGAGCGGCGGCCGGAGCTGGACTATCCCCGGCTACGGGATGCCTTTCCCACGATGTTGGCCGGGCAGCACACGGTCGACAGCGAGACGGCCAACGGCATACCGGCGCTCCGACAGGCCATCGCCGCGGAAGCGGCCCGGCTGCCCCAGATGGGGCAGCTCACCAGCAGGCGGTGGGCCGACGCCCGGGACGCGATCCTGACCAGGGCCGCCGCCGAACCACAGATCCCGTTCGACGACTTCGCCGTCATATGCCGTCAGCACCGCGTCCGTGACGAGGAGATCCACCACCTCGCGGAACTGCTCCACGACCTGGGGCAGGTCATCTACTACGGTGACGACGACGGCCTGCGGGACATCGTGATCCTCAACCCCGAGTGGCTCACGAAGGCGATCAGCCATGTGCTGGAGGACCAGGCTGTCCGCCATGGCAACGGCATCCTCGACCACCGGGAGCTGCGGCGGATCTGGCGCCGCCGCGACGACGGCCTCTCCTATGACCGGACGCACCATCCGTTCTTCCTGCGGCTGATGGAGAAGTTCGACGTCTCCTACCGGCTCGAAGACGGCGAGCGCAGCCTGATCGCCCAACTCGTGCCGTTCGAGCGGCCCGTCCTGCCCTGGGGCGCATCCACTCCGGTCCCGGACGGCCTCCGCGTGCTCCGGCTGACCTGCGAGCTCGACGAGAGCGCTCCGCCGGGTCTGGTCGCCTGGCTCACCGTGCGGCACCACGACGCGTCGACGGGACGCCACTGGCGACGCGGCGTCTTCCTCCGGCATCCGATCGATGCCTACCGGTCGGAAGCCCTGGTGGAGCTGCACACCGACCAGGCACTGACCGTGGAGGTACGCGCGCCGTCGCCCGACCTGTTCTTCAACGTGCTACGGGACAGCCTGGAACGACTGCTGACGACCCGGTGGCCGGGGCTCGCCTTCAGACTGTTCGTACCCTGCCCCACCGGTGACGCCGACGGAGTCGGGTGTGCCGGCCGGTTCCCGCTCGACGGGCTGATCAAATTCCGGGAACGCTCGGCCGCCCCGGCGCCGGTCCGGGAGGCCACCGCCGTCCGTGCCGGGGAGCCGGAGCGCGACCCGATGCAGCGGCTCAGCCTGCCGTGCCTGACCTGTCAACACGATCACGACGTCACCGGCCTGTTGACCGGGTTCGTCCCACCGACGCTGTTGGGCGACGAGTTGAACCGTCTGGAACGACGGATGGGCACGCTGACCCGGGAGGTCGGCCAGATCGGCGGTCACCTGGCAGACGCGGCCTCCTTCGCCGCCGACTCCGCGCATCACCTCCGCCAAGTGGTCAAGGCCGTCGGCACCGAGGTCACCGACTGCCCCCGCCTGTTCACCGTCGCGACGCTTCCACCGACCGGGTGGCGGTGGTTCTGGTTCACCCGGCGCCCCATCCGGATCACCCTGTGGTGCGAGCATCCCGGTCAGTGGCACACCTGGGACGGTGCGAGCTACCAACTGGACCAGCCTCGCCAGTGGTTGCGCGCCTCCGCTCCCTACCTGAACCTCATGTTCAAGACTCTGCGCCTCGTCCATCCGGTGGCGACGTCGATGGCTGCCTTCGTCGCCCCCGACCTGAGCGGCGTCCAGCGCGAACTCAATCTCATGAAGGCGCTGATCGACACCCTGCCGACCGCTGTCGTCGATGACGCCGCGCCGGTGGGGACGGACGCCCGGCACACTTTGTCGCCGGCGGAGGGAGCCGCGCTGCGGTCCTTCAGGGTGCTGCTCTCGCAGCTCGACCCCGCACAGACCTTCGGCGGGCTGAGCCGGGTGTTCACGCCGGCCGGAGAGTTCCTGTGGGTGTGCCCGAGGCACCGGCCCCTGCACGACCCGGGGCTGCCCGTGCTCCCCTGACAGCCGCAGCGCCACATTGCGGCTCCACAGTGTCCCCCGGCCGGCCGGGGGTGGAGCGCCGCCGCTCCCGGGCCGGCCGGGGGTCGGTGCGGACCTGGTCCAGCACGACGTGGACGCCGATGACCGTCGGTCGGTCGGTCCGGCGGCCCGGGGTCGGGTGTCCGAGGACACCGTCGACGGCAGCTCCGGTCGTCAGGCGGCCAGGGTCGCGTAGCGGCCGGCGCGCTCCAGCAGGCTGTCGTGGCTGCCGGACTCGACGATCCGGCCGTGGTCGAGCACGGCGATCCGGTCCGCGCCGCGCACCGTGGAGAGCCGGTGGGCGATGGTGATGGTGGTACGCCCCCGGGCCACCTCGTCGAACGCCCGCTGGACGGCGCGTTCGGTCTCGGTGTCCAGCGCGCTGGTGGCCTCGTCGAGGATCAGGATGCGCGGGTCGCGCAGCAGCGTACGGGCGATGGCGAGGCGCTGCTTCTCGCCGCCGGAGAAGCGGTGCCCCCGCGAGCCGACGACCGTGTCGTACCCGTCGGGCAGCCCGGCGAGCAGGTCGTGGATCTGGGCGGCGCGGGCGGCGGCCTCGATCTCGGCGTCGGTGGCGTCCGGGCGGGCGTAGCGCAGGTTCTCCCGCACGGTGGTGTGCAGCAGGTACGTCTCCTGGCTGACCACGCCGACGATCGCGGCCAGGTCGGCCAGGCGCAGGTCGCGCAGGTCGACGCCGTCGACGGTGATCCGGCCGCTGGTCGGGTCGTGCAGCCGGCTGACCAGCGCGGCCAGGGTGCTCTTGCCGGAACCGGTCTCGCCGACCAGGGCGAGCCCGGTGCCGGCCGGCACGTCGAGGGTGATCCCGGCGACGGCGGCGGTGTCGCTGCCCGGGTAGCGGAAGGTGACGTCGGTGAGGCGCAGGTCGCCCCGGACCCGGCGGGGGTCGACGTCGACCGGCTCGGCGGGGTCGTCCACCTCGACCGGCAGGTCCAGGTACTCGAAGATCCGGGCGAACAGCGCCAGCGAGGCGGTCACCGAGACGCCCACGTTGAGCAGGCCCATCAGCGGCCGGAACAGCCCGCCCTGCAAGGCGGTGAAGGCGACCAGGGTGCCGATGCTGAGGGTGCCGGCGGCGCCGGGCAGGCCGGCGCTGAGGTAGATGACCGCCGGGATGGCGGCGAAGACGACGCTCATCGTGGCCATCCGCCAGCGGCCGGCGAGCTCCGAGCGCAACTCCAGGTCGACCAGACGGTCCGACGAGGCGGCGAAGCGCGCGGCCAGGGCGGGGCCGGTGCCGAGGGTCTTGGCCAGGTGTACGCCGCTGACCGACAGCCCCTCCTCGACGGTGACGTTGAGATCGGCGAGCTCGCGCTGCCGTTGCGCGGTGATCTCGCGACGCAGGTGCGCGACCCGGCGGGTCAGCCAGATGGCCGGCGGCAGCACGACGAGGGAGACCAGGGAGAGCCGCCAGGAGAGCGCGACCATCGCCACCGCGGTGGCGATCACGGTGGTCAGGTTGGACGCGATCGAGGTGGCGGTCGAGGTGACCACGCTCTGCATGCCGCCGATGTCGTTGGTGATCCGGGACTGCACCTCACCGGTGCGGGTGCGGGTGAAGAACGCCAGCGACTGCCGTTGCAGGTGGGTGAAGACGTCGGTGCGCAGCCGGTGCATGACCTGCTGCCCGACCCGGGTGGAGATCCAGGTCTGCACCACGCCGAGCACGGAGGTCACGGCGGCGACGGCGATCATGCCGGCCACCAGCCAGGCCAGCAGCGGCAGGTCGCGATCCGGCAGGGCCCGGTCGATCACGGCCCGGAGCAGGAAGGGAGAGGCCATGGCGAGCACCGAGGAGGCCACGATGATCGCGGTGACCGTGCCGAGCGCGCCCCGGTGCCGGGCGAACAGCCGGCCGATGCGCCGCAGCGACACCTGGCGGGCCTGCGCCTTCTCGGCGGCGGTGACCTTGCGGGGGCCGCGGTCGCGGCCGGAGGGGACGGGTTCCAAGGGATACTTCCTCACGTAGGCATTGCTGAGGTTACCTCAACATGAGGGAGCAACAGCTTATACTGCTACCGTATTCCCCGTGACCGGAGACACCGACGACGGCGGGGACGGCCTCGCCGAGGCGTTCCGGGCGGTGACCCGGCGGCTGCGCCACCGCACCCGGGAGGCGCTCGCGCCATGGGACGTCACACCCGGCCAGTCCCGCGCGCTCGGCGTGCTGATCCGGCACGGCACGCTGCGGCTCAGCGCGCTCGCCGAGCACCTGCGCATCGCCCCGCGCTCGGCCACCGAGGTCGTGGACGACCTCGAGGCGCGCGGGCTCGTGCGGCGCCGGCCGGACCCGGCGGACCGGCGCGCCACCCTGGTCGCGCCGACCGAGGAGGGTATCCGCACCGGCGCCGCCATCCACGCCGCCCGCCGGGCCGCCGCCGAGGACCTCTTCGGTGGCCTCGCACCCGCCGACCGGGACCAGCTCACCCGCATCCTGCGTACGCTGCGCGACTGACCGGCCCGCCGGATCGCCCGGAGATCGGCTCGGGACGTGGATCACCGCTGCCGAAGCACCGGCGACAACCCGGTACCGCCCGGCGGCCCGGGCACCCCCGAACGGCGCGGCACGGCCCCGAGCGGCGCGGCGCGCGGGGTTTGCCGCCCCGCGTGCCGGGTAGCCCAGCGGCCCGTCCTGCCGACGGGACCGGGCCCCCGTGAGCGGGCGGCCCGGCACCTGCGACGCCGACAGGAGTGGTGACGGTGGGTCCGGTGTCCCGGAAGTCCGGTGGCCGCTGACGATGTGCGGCATCAGCGGCGAGGCGAGGTTCGACGGATCGACGCCGGACGCCGGCGCGGTGACCCGGATGACCGAGGCGATGCGGTCCCGCGGCCCCGACGGCGAGGGCCTCTTCACCGACGGCTGGGTGACCCTCGGGCACCGCCGGCTCACCATCATCGACCTCACCGAGGCCGGCTCCCAGCCGATGGTCCGTGAGGACCTGGGGCTGGCGGTCGTCTTCAACGGCTGCGTCTACAACTATCCCCAACTGCGCGAGGAGCTGCGGGACGCCGGGCACACCTTCCACTCCACCAGTGACACCGAGGTCATCCTGGTGGCGTACGCACAGTGGGGTGAGGATTTCGTCGACCGCCTGGTCGGCATGTTCGCCGTCGCGCTGGTGGACCGGCGGCGGCGCCGGCTGGTGCTGGCCCGCGACCGGCTCGGCATCAAGCCGCTCTACCTCGCGGAGTCACCCGGCTGCCTGCGGTTCGCCTCCACCCTGCCGGCGCTGCTGCGCGCCGGCGACGTGGACACCACGATCGACCCGGTGGCGCTGCACCACTACCTCTCCTGGCACTCCATCGTGCCGGCGCCCCGGACCGTCCTACGCGGGGTACGCAAGCTCCCCCCGGCCACCCTGCGCGTCGTCGAGGCCGACGGGCGCAGCCGCGAGCACGTCTACTGGCGGCCCGACTACGCCCGGGACCCCGCCCACGACGGCATGAACGCCGGCCAGTGGCGGGCCACCGTCGGGGAGGCGCTGCGCACGGCCGTACGACGACGGCTCGTCGCCGACGTCCCCGTCGGCGTGCTGCTCTCCGGCGGCCTGGACTCCAGCATGATCGTGGCGCTGCTGGCCGAGGCCGGACAGCAGGACCTCCAGACCTTCAGCATCGGCTTCGACAGCCGGGGCGGCGAGGCCGGCGACGAGTTCCACTACTCCGACCTGGTCGCGCGGGCCTTCGGCACCGACCACCACCGCATCCGGCTCGCCGACGACGACCTGGTCCCGGCGGTACGCCGCACCGTCCACGCGATGACCGAACCGATGGGCAGCCACGACGTGGTCGCCTTCCACCTGCTCTCCGAGCAGGTGGCCCGGCACGTCAAGGTGGCCCAGTCCGGCCAGGGCGCCGACGAGGTCTTCGCCGGCTACGGCTACCACCAGCCACTCGCCCGGGTGCCCCGGGCCGACGCGGCGACCACCTTCGCCGACGCGTTCTTCGACCGGGACCACGCCGAACTGAACCGGGTGGTCGACCCGGCGTACGCCTGCGACCGCGACGTCAGTCGCGAGTTGCTCGCGGCGGACCTGGCCGCGCCGGGCGCGCAGACGGCGCTGGACTCGGTGCTGCGCCTGGACACCCACCTGATGCTCCCCGACGACCCGGTCAAGCGGGTGGACAGCATGAGCATGGCGTGGGGGCTGGAGGTGCGCACCCCGTTCCTGGACCAGGACCTGGTCGCCCTGGCCGCGGCCTGCCCGCCCGAGCACAAGGTGGCCGACGGCGGCAAGGGCGTGCTCAAGGAGATCGCCCGCCAGGTGCTGCCCGCCGAGGTGGTCGACCGGCCGAAGGGCTACTTCCCGGTGCCGGCGCTGCGCAACGTCGACGGGCCGGTACGGCAGCTCGTCGCCGAGGCCCTCGCCGCCCCCGCCGCCCGCGAACGCGGCCTGTTCCGCCGCGAGTACGTCGACGAGCTGCTCGCCGAGCCGGACCGGGCGCAGGCGGCCGCGGGCAGCAACAAGCTGTGGCAGCTCGGTCTGCTGGAACTCTGGCTCCAGTCCCACGACATCCGCTGACCGCCCCCGGCCCACGCACGCCGCCCCGCCGGACGCCGACCGACCCGGCCGACGCCCGGCAGACAGCCCCGGGCGGCGCACGCCGACCTGACCGCCCCGCGCCGCTGCCTACCGCCGCAATCCGGACGTCCCGCACCGCTCCCGACCGTTTGGGATCCGGCTGCCATCAGGCTGGCCGGCACCGGCAGCCCCGACACCGGAAACCCGACACCGGGGGCTCCCGATGCTGGCAGCGTCGGGCCGTCGCCAGGCCGCGGCTACAGACGCCGCCGAGTCCACGGCGGACGACAGCCGAGCCCACGAGTGGAACAGCATGGGTGTCTCCACCGCCCGGTGACACCCATGCTGTTCCACTGAACCCCACTGCCGCCGTCCCCAGCGGCGGACGACGGCAGCGGCAGTTGCCCGACGGAGTGCGGCCGGTGGCGGCGGGTGCCCAACGGGAGTGCGGCGGCAGGCCGCAGGACAGGCGACAGAATCAGGCGGCGAGGCGGTAGGCGGTGAGGTGGCCGTCAGGCTGTGGCGGCCACGGCATCCGTTGGCCGCCCCACCAGTTCGGGTGGTGGCTCGGCAACCGGGGCGGGACGACTCAACCGGCGCGGGTCTCGACGGCCAGGTGGTCCAGGACCGCTCGCACGTCGTTGTCGGTACGCGCCATCACGCGGCGCTGCCGGGTGGCGCCGTTGCCGTCGCGGCGCAGCCGGGCAAGCTGGTGGCGTACGTAGTCGAGGTCGCCGTGCCGGGCCAGCGCCGGCGCGACCGTGTCGACGAGGTCGTCGACCAGGTCCCAGGCCGGGCGGGCGCAACCGGAGCGCAGGTCGATCAGATCGCCCTCCAGCCCGTCGTGGGCGGCCCGCCAGTGTGCGGCCGAGACCAGGCAGTCCCGGATCCGTCGGGCGGGGACCCCGGCGCGGACGTCGTCGGCCAGCGTCGCGACGAGCGCCCGGGCCAGCCCGGCGACCAGCACCGCGTCGTCCACGGCCGGGCAGACGTCGCCCACCCGGATCTCGACCGTGGGGTACGCGGCTGACGGGCGCGCGTACCAGTAGACCATCGCCGCGTCGAGCATGATCCCGGTGTTGATCAGGTCGTCCACCGTCGCGTCGTAGTCGGCGGCCGACTCGAAGTGTGGCGTCGGGCCGATGCTGGGCCAGCGTTCCAACTGCATGGAACGCCAACTGGCGTGGCCGGTGTCGCGGCCGTCGTACAGCGGCGAGTTGGCGGTGATCGCCTGCACCACCGGCAGCCAGGGGCGCAGGTGGTTGCAGACCTGCACGGCCAGTTCGCGGTCGGGCATCCCGACGTGTACGTGGCAGGCGCAGACGGCCGGATCGTGCGCCACCGGCCCGAACCGCCGGGACATCGCGTGGTAGCGGGGTTTGTCCGGCACCGTCCGGTGCGGCTCGTGCACGGGGGTGGCACCGACCGCGACGAGTCGGGCCCCGGCAGCCTCGGCAGCGTTGCCTGCGGAGCGGCGCAGCGCCACCAGGTGCGCCCGCAGGTCGGCCAGGTCGGCGGTGACCGGCGTGACCATCTCCACCATGCTGTGCCGGAACTCCTGCCGGCTCTGGTCCCGCGCGCTGCCGGACAGGGCGGTGAGCACTCGGTCGGCGACCGGCAGGCTCTCCCCCGTATGCGGGTCGAGCAGGAGGTATTCCTCCTCCATCCCGAGCGTCAGGGTGGTCAGGTCGGGAGCGGTGGCAACTGCCGGACGGTACGTCATGGGCGCTCGGCGTCCGTTCCTCGGGCGGCGCGCCGGGCGCCGCGCTGCCGGATGATCCGGGTTCCCGGCCCACCGAGCGGGCAAACGCGCAGGGCAGGGGCGCCGTTTCCGGCCGGCGGGGCGGACCGGCGGGGTCTGTGCCGGTGGCGACCCCGGTGCGCCCCAGGGCCATCGCGGGTCGCCGGTGCAGGCGCGGCCCACCCGGGCGTTATCCGCCCGTCAGCGCCAAGGCCGCCCGCGTGGACAGGAAGGCGCGTTCGGCCGCGTTGTCCGTCCGCTCGGCGGCCGTCCGGTACGCCTGCGCCGCCTCCCCCGCCCGGCCCAGCCGCCGCAGCAGGTCCGCCCGGACGGCGTGGAACACGTGGTAGCCGGCCAGGTCGAGCCGCTCGACGACGGCCAGCGCCGCCGCCGGCCCGGCCACCTCGGCGAGCGCGACAGCCCGGTTCAGCGCCACCACCGGCCCCGGGGCGTACGCGGTGAGCTGGTCGTACAGCGTGAGGATCTGGGTCCAGTCGGTGCTGGCGGCGTCGGGCGCGTCGCTGTGCACGGCGGCGATCGCGGCCTGGATCTGGTACGGACCGGGCCGGTCGCGGCGCAGGCAGCGGCGGACCAGGGCCTGCCCCTCGGCGACGAGCCCGGCGTCCCACCGGCGGCGGTCCTGCTCGGGCAGCGGCACCAGCGTGCCGCCGACCGTGGTGCGGGCGGGGCGGCGCGCCTCGGTGAGCAGCATCAACGCCAGCAGCCCCAGCGCCTCCGGTTCGTCCGGCATCAGCTCCACCAGCAGCCGGCCCAGCCGGATCGCCTCGGCACACAGCTCGTCGCGGACGAGCCGGTCGCCCGAGCTGGCGGTGTGCCCCTCGGTGAAGATCAGATAGAGCACGGCCAGCACGGCGGAGAGCCGGTCCGGCAGGTCGGCGTCGCGGGGCACCCGGTAAGGGATCCCGGCATCGCGGATCTTGGCTTTGGCCCGGACGATCCGCTGGGCCATGGTCGTCTCGGGCACCAGGAACACCCGGGCGATCTCGGCGGTGCCCAGCCCGCCGAGCAGCCGCAGGGTCAGCGCGACCCGGGCGGCCGGGCCGAGCGCCGGATGGCAGCAGGTGAAGATCAGCCGGAGCCGGTCGTCGCGCACGGGTCCCTCCTCGGCCGGTATGTCGCGGACGTGCAGCAGGGCCGCCTGGGCGTGCCGGTCCGCCCGGGATGTCTCCCGGCGCAGCCGGTCGACGGCCCGGTTCCGGGCGGTGGTGATGATCCAGCCGGCCGGGCTGGGTGGCGGCCCGGTCTCCGGCCACCGCGCCACCGCCACCGCGAACGCCTCCTGTACCGCCTCCTCGGCGAGGTCGATGTCGCCGAGGAGGCGGACCAGGACGGCGACCGCGCGGCCGTACTCCGCGCGGAACACCGCCTCCACGTCCGGCACGGTCAACTCTCACCCTGGAAGGGGCGCACCTCGATCGGCAAGGTGGTGGCCAGCGCGTAGCGGCGGCCCCACGCCAACGCGGCGTCGAGGTCGGGCGCCCGCAGGATGGTGACGCCGCCGAGGTGTTCCTTGCCCTCGACGAACGGTCCGTCGGTGACCAGCACGTCCCCGTCCTTCGGCCGCAGCACGGTCGCCGTGTCCGGCGCGTGCAGCCCCTGGCCGAACACCCAGCACCCGGACGCCTCCAGTTCCTCCCGGATGGCGCCGAGCTCACGCATCACCCCGGCCAGGAACTCCGGGTCCGGCATCCCCTCGCCGCCAGGCTGGTAGATGCTGACCAGGTACTGCTTCATGACTTCTCCTCGCGTCGACGGCCGGCACCACCGCCGGCCTCTCATCCTCCATACGAACGAGGCGAGCCTGGATCGACAACCTGCGGGAAATTCGGCGACCGGGCCGTCGACGGTGGGGCCGCATCATCGTTTGTGGACGTGCTGACGACCGTGAGTGTGGTGATCTCACACAGTGCGGCGAGAATCGGTCCCATGCCAGACGACAGCGCCGCCCCGGCCGACGACCGGCCGTCCGACCCGACGTACTCCGTCGACTACGAGCGGGCCGTCGCCCGGAAGATGCGGGCTCTCGGGCTCTCCACCGGCTCCGACTACTGGGTGTATGTACACGACGATCCGGAGCTCGTCGCGCTTCGTCGGTCGCGTTCTGCCCCCGCCGCTCAGATCGACCAGCAACGGTCGCTGGAACCGCCGGTCGCGAGACAGCCCCCGGTCGGAGACGACGCCTAGCCACGCCCGATCTCCCCGTCCGGCGGTCGCCGTTGCCGGCGGCGGTCAGAGCCGCCGGACCAGTTCGCCGATGGTGGTCCGCGCCGGCGGGCCGACAAGCTACCGCCCGCCGTGCAGGTCGGACGTCCCGCCGGCCCGTCGCCGACCCGCCGTCAGCTCGGCTCGCCCGCCAGCAACGCGGCCACCGCATCGGCGGTCTCCGGATGCGCGGACAGCAGGGTGGTCAGTTCCGGCGGGGTGGCGCTCGCGGTGGCGGCCTCCTCGCGCCACCCGCCGCCGCAGCCCAGCAGCGCGGCGACGGCGTCCACGGCCTCCGGATGGCCGGACAGCAGGCCGGCCACCGGCCCGGACGTGACCACGGGGACCGCCGCCTGCGGTGACGCCGGCGCCGACCACGGCGGCACCCAGGCGTCCAGCGCGGGCAGCGACCCGGGGAACGTACGCCCCGCCTCCCGCACCAGCAGCGGCACCAGTTCCGGGCCGTGCGCGCGCAGGGTGGTGATCAGTGTGGGCAGCCAGGGCAGCAGGACCGGGTCGGGTAGCCGGGCGAACGCGGACGACATCACCTCCACGACGAACGGGGCGAGCCCCGGCACCGGCTCAAGGGCCTGCACGAAGCCGCTCAGATATTGCGGGAAGGCGGGCACCACCAGCGGGTTGGCGAGCAACGTGGCACACCGCTCGCGCAACTCGGCCAGGGGCAGCAGGCCCAGTTGGTGCCGGGCCGCCCAGAGCAGCGCCATCTTGGCCGGCGTCTCCGGGTGGGACTGCGCGACGGCGAGTTCGAGCTGGGACCGGTCGCAGCCCAGGGAGAGCGCCAGGCTCTCCATGCCGAACAGGAAGCCCAGCATGGCGCCGACCTGACGGACGCCGCTGTCCTCGTCGAGGAAGGCGGTGGGCAGCAGGGTGCAGTAGTGCGCGTACCCGGTGGTCACGAACGCCTCGCACCAGGCCGGCAGCGGCCCGGTCGCGCGGTGGTGGGCGAGCAGCCGCCGGATCCGGCGCAGCACCTCGGGGGCCTCGTCGACGGTGCGTTCGGCGGCGAGCAGCTCCACCGCCCGGGCGCCGAGCTCGTCGACCAGGCGCGGGCTGTCGAGCAGCCGGATGGCGTCCTCGACGGCCTCCAACGCGACCGAAGCGGTCGCGTCCGGGCCCCGGACGGCCCGGCGCAGGCGCTGCTCCAGCACCTGCTCGACGGTGACCCCCTCGTAACCCAGCTCGATCAGCGCCCGCTGGCTGCGGCCGAGGGCGAGGTCCCAGCTCTCCTGGATCGAGCGGTGCCCCAACCGGCGCTCGCCCATGATGGGCCGGACCGCGTCGCGGGGCAGCAGATGCCGCAGCCGCCACAGCAGATCCGAGCAGGGCACCAGCTCCGGGTTGGCGTGCAGGTCCACCAGGGCCCGCTGGATCGTGCGTTTCTCCAGGTCCAGCCCGAGCGGGCCGAGCCGGTCGTGGACGTCGCGGGCGAGCGGCGGAAGCGCTTCGTAGCCCACCTGGCCGACCCGGTCGCCGCCGAACAGGATCTCGCAGAGCCGGCGGACGTCCCGGCGGCCCGGGACGACGTCCTTCTCGATGCAGGTGACCGCCGCGTCGGCGAAGTCGTACGGCGTGGGGCGGGCCCGGTTGCGCAGGCTGGCGAGGAGGATCGCGGTCTCGAAGACGGCGATCGCGTCGGCGGTGCTGGCCAGGTATCCGTTACGCCGGGCGAGGCGGACGATGTCCACGCACCAGCCCCGCAGCTCCGCCTCGTCCAGGCCCTGGGTCGCCGGCGGCTGCGCCAGGTATCCGGAGAGCCGGTCGGCGACCGGGGCAGCCGGTGCGGGAGCCGGGGTGGCGCGGCGGCGGCCACCGGTGCGGGTGCGCCCGCCGCGCTGCCCCTCCAGCCGGAACGGGGTCAGTCCGGTGCGGGCGACCGCCTTGGTCCAGGTCGCGGCGGCGATCGACACCGAGCCGGCGGCGAGACCGAACTGCGCCTCGATGGCGGAGTGGCTGGACGGGATGAGCCCGTAGTGCCACCGGGTGCCGGTGCGCGGGCTGATCTCGAACGGGGCGTCGGCGGCCAGCCCGAACTGCTCGACGCGGCTGGCCGCGTGGAAGGCCCCGCAGACGTGCAGGCACTCCGACGGGTCGGCACCCGAGCTGGCGAGGTGCTCGCGGATCCGGGTCCACATGTAGCGCTCGCGGTCCTCGTCGCGGTCCTGCCGGTCCGACCCGGCCGGGCGCAGCCGCCGGAACAGGCTGCCGATCAGCACCATCACCTGCCGGTAGGTGTCGTGGTCGGCGTCGGCCAGCGGCTGCTCGACGTACTGGTCCCACCACTCCGACCAGTGCCGGACCTTGCCGTGGTGCAGCAGGTAGGCCTCCAGCTCCGCGAAGCGGGGCCGCAGGTCGCCGATCTCCACCCCGACCGCGTCGCCGTGCAGGGCCGCCTCCTCCCCCGCCGGCGCGGCAGCCTCGACGTCCTCGCCGGCCGGGGCCTCGTCGGCGTCGTCAGGGCGGCGTGGCGACCACTGGAAGACGTGGTCGGTCGAGCGGTCCACCAGCACCAGCTCGACGCCCGGCGTCTCCAGCGCGTACGCGATGGCCTGGTATTCGGCGCTGGCCTCGGTGATCGGCGCGACCACGCTGAGCGGCCCCCAGTCGGCCGGGAAGCCGTCCAGCTGCGAGGCGAACGCCTGCACGGCCACCGGCAGGCGGCAGTTGCGCAGCTCACCCAGGAGCGGCTGAAGATCCTCGCAGAGCTCCAGGTAGATCACCTTCGGCTGCTTGGCGCGCAGCCTGCGGACCATGGCCAGCGCGGACGCCGGCGAGTGGTGGCAGACCGGGAAGATCTCCAGCTCCTCGCCGAGGGCGCGGTCGACGTCGTCGACGATGCCGGCGAGGATCTCCGCGACAGCGCCCGAGCTGCTGGCGAAGGCACTGGCGGCGGCGGTGAGCTGCTCGCGCAGCGCGCCGAACGGTCCGTCCGTAGACGTGGCGTTCGCGGTGGTCGGTCTCGGCGCGCTGCTGGTGGGGGCGGTCACGACAGGGAGGCGATCGCCTGGCGGCCACCGTCGAGGAAGCCCTCCCAACCGCCGCCGTCCTGCTTGGCCCGCGGCTCCACGACCCCGTGCAGGTACTTGTTGAGGATCGCCAGGTCCTCCGGGCTGCGCCGGGCCAGCGAGCCCACCAGCGACCCGGCCAGCGTCGCGGCCCGCAGGGTGCGGTCGCCGAAGAACTGGCTGTGCAGGATGGCGTCCTCCAGGACGCCGATCTGCTCGGCGGTGGACAGCGCCGACTCCAGCTTCTCGTCGTCGCTGGTCGCCGAGGAGGCGGCGGCGCGCAGGTCGGCGAAACTCTGCAACAGGATGTCCAGCAGGGTGGGTGGCACGTCCAGCGTGATCTGGTGCCGGCGCAGCAGCTCCTCGGTGCGGAAGCGGACAATCTCCGCCTCGCTGCGCTTGTTGGTCACCACGGGGATCCGGACGAAGTTGAACCGCCGCTTGAGCGCCGAGGAGAGGTCGTTCACGCCCCGGTCCCGGCTGTTCGCGGTGGCGATGATCGAGAAGCCGGGCCTGGCGAAGACGATGTTGTCGTGGTCCAGCTCCGGGACGGAGACGTACTTCTCCGACAGGATCGAGATCAGCGCGTCCTGCACGTCGCTGGTGGAACGGGTCAGCTCCTCGAACCGGCCGATGGTCCCCTGCTCCATCGCGGTCATGATCGGCGAGGGGATCATCGACTCCCGGGACTGGCCCCGGGCGATGACCATGGAGACGTTCCACGAATACTTGATGTGGTCCTCGGTGGTGCCGGCGGTGCCCTGGACCACCAGGGTCGAGTTGCGGCAGACGGCGGCGGACAGCAGTTCCGCCAGCCAGCTCTTGCCGGTGCCCGGATCGCCGATCAGCAGCAGGCCCCGGTCCGACGCCAGGGTCACGATGCTGCGTTCGACGAACGTGCGGTCGCCGAACCACTTCTGCGGGATCTCCCGGTCGAGCCCGTCGGCCCGCTCCGAGCCGAGGATGAACAATCGGACCATCCGCGGGCTCAGCCGCCACGAGAACGGCTTCGGGTCGGTGTCGACCGACTCCAGGAAGTCGAGTTCGTCGGCGTACTTGACCTCGGCGGGGGCACGCAGCATCTCGGACATGAGGGGTTCGTTCTCCTAGGTGAGGAAGCTCTTGAGCTCGAAGACGAGTTTGCGGATGTGACCGGAGATCACCGGCGTGCCCAGGTCCTTGAGGCGTTGCCGGAACCAGGGGTTGACGCTCTGCTGACCGGAGCTGTTGACCGAGCCGACCGGGATGAATCGCACCCCGGAGCGGTGCACCGCCTCGATGCCGTCGAACAACGGCTGGGAGCGGTCGAACTCGTAGAAGTCCGAGATCCACACCATGACCGTGTTCCTCGGTTCGACGATCTTGGGGCGGGCCAGCGCCATCGCGACCGGGCCGTCGTTGCCGCCGCCCAGCTTGGTACGCAGCAACACCTCGAACGGGTCGTGCACCCACGGCGTGAGGTCCAGCGCCCGCGTGTCGTACGCGATCAGGTGCACGTCCACCTTGGGCAGGCCGGCGAAGATCGACGCGAGGATCGTGCAGTTGACCATCGAGTCGACCATCGAGCCCGACTGGTCCACCACCACGATCAGCCGGGCCGGGGTGACCCGGCGGGCGGTCTGCCGGTAGTAGAGCCGGTCGACGTAGAGGCGCTCGTCCTCCGGGCTCCAGTTGGTCAGGTTCTGCCAGATGGTGCGGTCGAGGTCGAGATTGCGGAACACCCGCTTGGGCGGCACGGACCGGTCGACGACGCCGACGCTGGTCTGCTCGACCTGGGTGCGTAGCACCTCGGCGACCTCGTCGACGAACCGGCGGATCAGCGCCTTGGCGTTGGCCAGGGCCACCCCGGAGAGATTCGCCTTGTCCCGCAGCAACTGCTCGATGAGCGACATGCTCGGTGTCAGCCGACTGGCCAGCACCGGATCGGCCAACACCTCCCGCAGGTGCATCCGGCGGACCAGGTCGCCCTCGAGGCCGGCCAGCACCGCGCCCAGGCCGGCGCCGCCCTGCCGGCGCAGCCCGCCGGGTTCCGTCCCGAGCGCCTGCTCGAACCAGCCGGCGTCGGACTGCCACCGGGCCAGTTGGCCGGCGTCGACCGCCCCGTGGCCGGTGGCGAACACGTTGAGCAGCAACTTCGACACCAGGGCCGCGCGGCGTACCTCGGCGGTGCCCGGCGCGGGCGGCGCCTCGTCACCGTCGGACCCGGCGGCGGGATCGCATCCCGGGACGGCTGCGGCGGGGGATCCGCCGGTGTCCTCCGGCACGGCGACGGAGCCAGGTGCCGGCACGGCGACGGAGCCAGGTGCCGGCACCGCAGCGGAGCCAGGTGCCGGCACGACGGTCGGGCCGGCGGGCGAGGGGTCCGCGTCGGTGGCCGGGTGACCCGCGCCGTCGGGCGCCGGTCGAAGCAGGCCACGCAGCTCGTCGGCGATGGCCGGGAAGCGCTGGACGACGGTGTCCACCGACACCGCCGGATCCAGCAGGGCAGCCGGCAGGCCGAGGTCGTCGACGACCTCCATGCTGGCTGCCTCCAGGGTGGGCTGCTCGTCGGGGTCGAAGAGCCGGGCCAGCAGCCGCCAGTAGAGCACCTGGCGGCGGTTGGCGGCGGCGAGGTCCACGGGGTTCGGCGAGTCGGTCATCGGCGCAGCAACCGTCCCGCGCGCTCGCGCAGCACCGCCACGGCGTCGCCCGCCCTGGCCTCGGCCTTGGCGACCTTCGGGTCGGTGACCCCGGCCGCCCAGTCGCCGGTGTGCGCGTCGACCGGCCGGCGTTTGACGGTGGCCCGCACCGCCAGGGGTTGCAGCAGCCACCGACCGTCGTCCCACCGGACCAGGCCGAGACACGCGGAGGAGGCCGCCACCAGGTCGGGGGTGAGCGGGCCGCAGGAGGGCAGCCGGTCGACCGCGACGGCAATCGGCTGGCCGCCGAAAGCGAAGGTCATCGCGCCGTCGTCGTCGCCTACGGTGTAGCCCTCCACCAGCACGGGCTCGGCGATCCCGACGGGGTGCCGGTCCAGGGGGGCCGACGCCGCCGCGACCGCCGTCGGCAACAGGACCCGGGCGGTGGCGAACGGATCGGCCGGCTCGCCGAGGCGTACCCGGTCGTCGTGCCAGAGCAGGTCCGCGCCGTGCAGCGGCAGACCGGTGACCATCAGGCCGCGCCGTTCGGCCAGCGCGGCCAGCAGCACGGGGTGGGCGTCCAGCAGGCGCCACAGCGCCGGCCCGACGATCGTCTCCACCTTGACCGCGCCGACCGCGCAACGGACCAGCCGGGACGGCCCGCCGTCGGCCGGCTCGAGAATCGCGTGCAGCTGCGCCTGCACGGCGGTGTCGTGCTCGTGCACGTCGACACCCAGCACGAGCAGCCGCCCGGAGACCTCCTCGACCGCCGTCGGGACGGATGCCGCCGTCGCGTCCTGGGCCAGCAGCACACCCCGGGCCCAGAGGTCGGCCCAACGCCGGACCGGCGGCTGCGCCATCGTGGCGACCGGCACGCAGGCCCGCAGCTCGGCGGCGAGCCCGTCGAGCAGCACCGCCAGCCGACGCAGGCCAGGCTCGGCGAGGGCGGCCTCGATCGGTGCCCCCGCCCCGGCCACCAGCTCGTGGTCGACGCCGCCCCACCCGGTCACCGCCACCTCGTGCAGCCAGGCGCGGGCTCCGGCGCGAGCCGGAGACCCCGCACCCGGCGGATCGACGGTGCCCGGGGTCCAGGGGGCGCGGGCCCGGCCCAGCGCGGTGTCGAGCTGCCCGAGCAGCGCGTCGTGGGTGGCGCCGAGCAGCGCGCACCGGGCGCCGGCGAGGGCGAGGAGGTGCTCCTCGAGCACCGAGCCGGCGGTCACCTTGCCGGCCGCCTCGGCCACCCGGTCACCGAGCGGGGTGGCGGCCAGCGCGCCGGCCAGGGCCGCCAGCGCGGCCGCGTCGGCCTCACCCACCCGGGCCAGGCCGCCGACCAGGGCGTCGTCGAGGCCGCCGACCAGGTCGAGGACGTCGGTCAGGCCGGTCGGGGCGCCGTCGCGCAGGACGGCGAGCTGCGTGCCGATCATCAGCGGCCCGCCCCGGTGGCCGGGAACCAGTGCAGCTCGGGCAGGGGGACCGCGCTGCCCGGCAGTTCCAGGTAGGACAGGTGGCGCAGGAAGCGGCTGAACACCACGGCGGCGGGGGTCGGCTCGTGCCGCGCGTCCAGGGCCGCGAGCAACTTCCCGGCGGTGTCCGCCCCGGCGCCGACGTCGACCCGCAGGTAGCGGGCGACCCGGTCGGCGCCGTACTGCAGCAGGGCCTCCTCGGCCAGGGCGTGCAGGTGCTTGCACGGCGCGCCGCGCAGCCCGCCGCAGGGGCGGTTGTTGTTGGTGCTGCAGTGGTAGGCGTGGGTGCCGGAGGCGATCGACGACACGTAGACCCGGTCGACGTCCGACCCGCTGGAGACCACCCCCTGCAACCGCCCGTCGGCCAACTCCACGAAGGGCACCTTGGCCAGCTTGCGGGGCCGCGCGGGCGGCATCACCCGCACCGTGCTGCGCCGTCGCCACGCGGTCCGTTCCGCGTCAGCCACTGTCCGACCTCCCGTCCGCCGCTGCCGGCGCCAGCCATGACGATCCGGACGCCGGAAACCTCGCCGGCGTCGCTGTGACGACAAGGATCATGGACCACGGGTACGACACGACCGTGAGTCGGGTTTACGGACGGCGGTCGCTCGGGACGTCGCCCCGCCCCTATGCTTCGGACACCGACGCGGACGGGAGGCGGGATGTCACCGGTCATCGCGATCCTGGCCGCCCGGGCCCGCGACCTGCCGTCACACGACGTCGGGCGGGCCGTCACCGCCACCGGGGATCCGGACCGCCGGCCGACCGGACGGGGCTGCCCCCGGTGCCGACGGCCGCGGCGCGGGCTGCGGTGTCGGGCCGTCGCGGTCGGCTCCCGATGGTGTAGAAAAGGCGGGGTGAGCGCAGCGATGACGCGCGGCAGGATCCACGATCGCCGGCCGGTCCACCGTGGCTGAGAGCGAGCTGCCGCACCCGCCCGTGGAGGCGGGCCACGCCCTGGTGCGGCTGGGGGACATACCGCTGGCCGATCTGCTCGCCGGCGCCGGTGACAGCGTGCTGGCCCACGTGCTCGGCGCGCTCGTGGCCGGCGACGAGCCGGGGCGGCAGCTCGACGTGTCGGCGTTCGAGTCGAGCTTCTGACGTGTCCGCCGGCGCCCCGACGTCGGCCGCCCCGCCGCACCCTGGTCACGCCCACCCGTCGACCCGCCACGACCCCTCGGAACCGGCCGCGGAGCACTGCGGGCCCGTCCCGGAAGCCGGTACGTCGCCGGCCGCCGGAAGCGGCGCGCCGCCGCCACCCCGGGTGCGGCAACTCGTGCTCAAGGTGCACAGCCGGTGCAACCTGGCGTGCGACCACTGCTACGTCTACCGGCACGCGGACCAGCGGTGGCGGGAGCGGCCCCGGCTGATCGCCCCGGACACCGTGGCCCAGGTCGCGCGGCGCCTCGGCGAGCACCTGGCGCGACACCGGCTCGACCGGGTACGCGTCGTGCTGCACGGTGGCGAGCCGCTGCTGGCCGGTCCGGCGGTGCTCGACCGGACCATCCACACCCTGCGCGCGGCGCTGCCCCCGGGCGCGCTGCTCGACGTCGGCGTGCAGACCAACGGCGTACTGCTGGACGAGGAGTTCCTGGCGCTGTGCCACCGGCACGACATCGACGTCGGGGTGAGCCTCGACGGTGACCAGGCCGCCAACGACCGGCACCGCCGCTACCCAGACGGGCGGGGCAGCTTCGCCGACGTGGCCGCCGCGCTGCGGCTGCTCGCCCGCCCGGAGCACCGGTCGCGCTGGGCGGGGCTGCTCTGCACGATCGACCTGGCCAACGACCCGCTGCGGGTCTACGAGTCGCTGCTCGCGTTCGCCCCACCCCGGCTGGACCTGCTGCTGCCGCACGGCAACTGGACCACTCCCCCGCCCCGACGCAGACCCGGCGGCGCCGAGACCCCGTACGGCGACTGGCTGGTGGCCGTCTTCGACCGCTGGTACTCCACCACCCCTCGGCGGACCGGGATCCGGCTGTTCGAGTCGCTGATCGCGCTGGTGCTCGGCGGTCGCAGCGGCACCCGGGCGCTGGGCTTCGCCGAGCCGGACATCATGACGATCGAGACCGACGGCACCATCGAGGGCACCGACACCCTCAAGACGACCGACGACGCGTCGATGCGTACCGGCCTCGACGTCTTCCGGCACTCCTTCGAAGAGGCGTTGCGGCATCCGTCGCTGGCCGGCCGACCCACCGGCCCGGAGGCCCTGGCCGCCGAGTGCCGGGCCTGCCCGGTGCTCAGCGCCTGCGGCGGTGGCCTCTACGCGCACCGCTTCCGCGCCGGCGCCGGATTCGCACACCCGTCGGTCTACTGCCCCGACCTCTACCGGCTGATCCGGCACGTGCAACGGGTGGTGGCCACGGACGTCGACGCCCTGCGCCGCCGCGCCCTGTCCACCCAGCAGCGGCGGTGAGCGGTGGTGCTCTCCCCCGCCCAGCTCGCCGGCCTGGCCGCCGGACACGGCGACGACGCGACCCTGAAGGTGCTGCGCGCCGGGCAGCTCGGACGGCGGCGGCTGCTGACCGTCGCCGCCGCGCGCGCCGGTGGGGACGGGCCGTCGGTGCGGGAGTGCCTCGCCCTGCTGACCCGCGCCGAGCGGGCGGACCCGGCGGCGGTCGCCCACGTCCTGGCCCATCCGCCGGTCACCGGCTGGGCCACGACCGCGCTTCGCGGCCACCCCGACGCGGGCTACCTGGCCGGGCTGGCGGTTGCCGCAGCCGTCCGCGCGGGTCTGCCCTTCACACTCACCGTGCCCTGCCCCGGGGGCGCGCTGCTGCTGCCCACGGTGGGCGGCGCGGTCGGGCTCGGCGCCGGTCTCGCGGTGGTGCGCGGCGTCGGAGGACGGTACGACGGCCGGCCGGCACCTGACGGCGTCGCGCCGCCGGGGCTGTCGGTGCACGGGCCGGCCGGCGCCGTGTACGCCTCGACGGGCGGGCCGGGCGACGGTCCCGGCCCGGCCCGGCCCTGGCTGCCGTCCCGCCGGATCACCGCTTTCCGGGACACGCCCCCGGCCGAGGTGCTCGTCGACGACCAGGATCCGTACCGGCACCGGTACCACCAGCCGCCGACGGCCCGGCTCGACGACGCGGCGGCGGCCCGGCTCGACCGGCTGACCGGGCGGGCGTGGCACTGGCTGACCGCACGGCTGCCCGCGCACGCCCGAGGGCTGGCCGCGCTGCTGCGTTCGCTGGTGCCGCTGACGCCGCCACCGTCCGGGCACCCGGTCAGCGCGACCAGCCGGGCGGCGCTGGGCGCGATCGCGGTCTCCGTGCCGGCCGACCCGGAGACCCTCGCGCTGCTGCTGGTGCACGAGTTGCAGCACACCAAGCTGGGCGCGCTGCTGGACCTGCTGCCGCTGCACGCGCCGGGCGGGCCGGCCCGCTACCGGGCACCCTGGCGGTGGGACCCACGCCCGGTCGGCGCGCTGCTCCAGGGCACGTACGCGCACCTCGGGGTGGCCGAGGTGTGGCGCTGCCGGCGGCACGAGGGGGTGCGCAGCGCGTTCGAGTACGCGTACTGGCGGGAGCAGACCGCGCGGGCGGTGACCCAGCTGGCCGGCAGCGCCGAGCTGACCGACGACGGGCGGGCGTTCGTGACGGGCATGGCCGGCACCCTGCGCGGCTGGGGAGCCGACGGCGACGGGCCGGTCGAGGCGGCGGCCCGGGACGTCGCGGACGGCGGGGCGGTGCGCTGGGCGCTGGCCAACCTGGCCCCGGTCGACGACGACGTGGACGAGACGGCGCACGCGTGGCGACGGGGTCGGCGCAGTCCACCGCCGGTCACCCCGCCCGCCGTCGTGCCCGGCGCGGCCCGGCCCGCGCTGACCGGCGACACCGGGCCGGAGGCGGCGGTGCGGCGCCGGTTGCTGGGTACGGCGGACCGGCGGAGTGCGCGTCCCGGCGTCGACCCGGTTCCGTCCCGGACCGGAGATGCGGCACTCCACCTGGACGAGGCTGACCGCGCGTACGCCACGGGTGACGCGCCGGCCGCCCTGGCCGGCTACAGTCGCCGGCTCACCGGGGACCCCGGGGACACCGACGCGCTGGTCGGGGTCGCGCTGGCCGCCGGGCGGCTGGGGCGTACCGCCGCCGCCCGGGTGCTCACCACCCGCCCGGACCTGGTCCGGGCGCTGTGCCACCGGCTGCCCGGGGCCGACCCGGTGGCGGTCGCGACCTGGCTGGCCGGCGGCCCCGCCTAGCGCCGACCCGGCGACCGGCCGGTGCCGGCCGGTCCTCCCCGCGCGGCCCGACACCCGCCTGACCGGCCGGGTCAGAGCAAGGCGGGCTCGATGTAGCCGTTGAACCGGTCCCGCTGGCGGGCCTGGACCACCCGTGGGTTGTCGCCGCCGAACAGCTGCACCAACTGGCCGAACGCGTCGTCGTAGAGGGCGCGGCCGGCGTCCGCCTCGCTCTCCGTGGCCATCCTGCTGGCCGCCAGGTTGACCGACGCCGACACGGTGTCCGGGTGGTCGGCGCCGAGCGCCCGAGTCAGCTCGACGTACGCGGTGGTGTCCAGCAGCAGGGCGGCGTCCCGCTCGCCGAGGGCGAACAGGTCGTTGGCGAGGTTGAGCGTGGCGAGCAGGGTGTGCGGGTGCCGCTCGCCGAGACTGGCCAGGAGGAGGTCGCGGACCCGCTGGGCGAGGTCCCGGGACTGCGGGTGCTCGCCGGCCTTGCGCAGGAACACGCCGAGGTTGTTGAGGCAGGCCAGGGTGATCGCGTGGTCGGCGCCGAGCACCTCGGTGTAGCCGTCGCGCAGCCGTCGCGCCATCCGCAGCGCGGTCGGGTTGTCGCCCACCGCCGACCAGGTGGTGGCCAGCGCCATCTCGCAGGAGAGGGTGTCGGCGTGGTCGCCGCCGAGGGTGCGCTGGTAACGCACCA
Source organism: Micromonospora peucetia (assembly GCF_900091625.1). Lineage (NCBI taxonomy): Bacteria > Bacillati > Actinomycetota > Actinomycetes > Micromonosporales > Micromonosporaceae > Micromonospora > Micromonospora peucetia. The sequence goes on along the minus strand of NZ_FMIC01000002.1, from coordinate 4,999,689 downwards.
CCGTGCGTTCCAGCACGCGGTGGGCGTCGGCGAAGCGGCCGAGCTGGCGCAGGGTCAGCGCCAGCTCCTTGGCGGTACGCAGGGTCTCCGGGTGGTCGGGGCCGATGACCTTCTGCTGGGTGGCGGAGGTGCGTTGCAGGACGCTGTGCGAGCGCCACAGCTCCCCGGTGTCGCGCAGCCCCCGACCGTAGTTGCTGGCCGAGGCGAGGGTGGACGGGTCCTCCTCGCCGAAGCGTTCCCGGCGCCGCTCGTAGATGTGCTGGTCGAGCTGGGCCGCCTCGCGGAAGTGCCCGACCAGGCGCAGCGAGACGGCGAGGTTGTTCTCGGCGGTGAGGGTCCGCCCGCTGTCGTCGCCGAAGCTGCGGATGCTCAGCTCCAGGGTGCGCCGGTCGCGCTGCTCGGCGTCGTGGTAGCGGCCCTGGGCGCGCAGGTCGGCGCCGAGGCTGCGGGCCGTCATCAGGGTGTAGAGGTGCTGCTCGCCGAAGATCCTGCGCTGCCGGTCGTAGACGTCCTGGTCGATCTCGAACGCCCGGTCGAAGAGGCTCTGCGCCCGAAGGACGTTGGCCAGGTGGAACCGCATCCGCAGCGCGGTCGGGTCGTCGTCGTCGGTGTCGCGCCAGCGCTCCAGCGCGTCCTCGGCCAGCGAGCGCGCGGTCTCGTAGTCGCCGCGCCGGTAGAGGTAGCGCACCGTGTCGGCGACGAGCTGGCGGGCCTCCTCGGCTGTCGACTCGTGCAGCGCCGAGGGGCGTACGTGCGGCCACAGCTCGGCGTAGCGCGGCCAGTTGGCCGGCTTGTCCGGGTCGCGGGGACTGGCGGCGGCGAGCAGCAGTTGGGCCTGCCGGCGGGTCTCGGCCGGGTCGTCGAGCTGGTCCTTGATGACCAGCTGCACCAGCCGGTGGATGCGGATGGTGTTGTTCTCCGCGTCGACCTGGGCGAGGCCGTAACGGCCCAGCTCCGCGGTGACCAGCCCTTGCAGGATCGGGTCGGTGAGGGTGGGATCGAACGGGGCCATGAAGACGGCGAACCGCTCGCCGGTGAGCATCGCGACCGGGATCGGTTCGGGGGCGTAGTACGAGCACAGCTCCAGCAGGCGCGCGGCGGCCGGCTTCTCCTGCCGCAACTGGCGCAGGGTCACCAGCCAGGTCGCGGCGAGGGCCTTGGAGTAGCCGGCCGACTGCCGGCCCTCCAGGATGCGCAGCAGGCCGGGGGTGTCCAGCGACGCGAGGTACTGCGCCACCGGCAGCGCCGTGGCCCGCAGGTAGGCCGCGCCCTGCTCGACCGCCAGCGGCAGGTCGCCGAGTTTCTCCGCGACCTGGGTCGCCTCGTCCTCGGTGAGGCCGCGGACACGCTCGCGCAGCAGTTGGACGCTCTCCCGCCGGTCGAAGACGGTCAGCTCGGTGGCGGTGGCGTACTCACTCCAGCTCTGGTCGCGGGTGGTGAGCAGGATGTGCCCCTGGCCCTGCGGGATCAGCGCCCGGGTGGCCCGGGACGGCTCGTCGGCGTTGTCCATGATGATCAACCAGCGTCGGCCGGGGCCGCCCCGGCGCAGCGCGTCGAGCACCCGCCGGACCGCCTCGCCGCCGCCGCCGGCCCCGAGCCCCATCGCCTCGGCGAGGTCGGCCAGCCCGCCGCGGATCCGCTCCTCGCTGTCGGCGGGGATCCACCAGACCACGTCGTAGTCGCGGGCGAAGCGCAGCGCGTACTCGGCGGCGAGCTGGGTCTTGCCGACCCCGCCCAGACCGTGGATCACCTGCACGCCGGAGGCGGGCGAGGCGGTCAGCCGGTCGCGCAACGCCTCCAGTTGCGCCGCCCGGCCGACGAAGGTGGTGCCGTGCTGGCGTACGTTCCACACGCCGGGGAACGTTGTGGGGAACCGGCCGACCGCCCGACCGGTCACCGCGTGCGCGGGTGCGCCGACCTCCTCGAGCAGCAGGGTCCGGGCGGTGCCGGCGTCGGCGTCGGCGAGGTCGACCGGGGTGCGGTCGGTGTAGGGCAGGGCGAGCCGGGACTCGTCGACCCGCAACGGCACCAGGACGCCGGTGCCGGCGATCTGGTCCCGGCTGGCGGCGACCTTCCACGCCTCCCCGGCGAGCGGGGTGGCCGCGAAGTGCCGGGTCAGCACCACCAGCACCCGGCTGGCCGCGGTGAGCGCCCGGTCGAACTCGGCCCGGCCACCCGTGCGGACCGGCACGTCGACCGCGCGCCGGTCCACCCGCAGGCCGGCCTCCTCGAGCTGGTCGCTGATCCACTCCGCCCAGAGCCGGTCCATCGAGGCGTAGCCGACCAGCACGGTCTGCTCGGCGGTGAGCCGGGACCGCTCGAACGCGGTCAGCGACCGGCGCCGGTCCTCCTCCGGCATCGGCTCCAGCCGGGTGACCCGGCCGCCGGTCACCACCGACGCGAGCTGCTCGTACGCCGCCAGCAGGGTGCCGGTCTGCTCCGGGCGGTCGCCGAACGCGGCGAGGATCTCCTCGTAGGCGTAGAACGTGCGGTAGGGCACCTCGATGGTGTTCCAGTAGCGGGCCCGCGCGGCCTCGGAGAGGTGGTCGAGGAATGACGCGAACTCGGCCCGGACCAGGTCCCGGCCGGTCTCCAGCTTACGCAGCTCGGCGTCCTCCACCCGGGTCGGCACCGGCACCAGCAGCGGCGGGTCGTCCGCGCGCTGGGCGCGGATCGACCGGGCCACGGCCGCCGCGCCCCGGATGCTCTGCGTCGACATGCTGAAGCAGTTGACGACGGTGTCGGGCAGCTGAACGGTGCAGATGCCGGCGACGTCGCTCAGGCCCGTCCGGCTGTCGATCAGCACGATGTCGTACTCGGCCCGCATCTGGGCGCGGACCGCGTCGAAGAAGGCCGCCCCGCCCTGGCGTTCGTAGAAGTTCGACCAGTCGAAGGTGCTCACCAACCGCGAGTACGCCGAGTCCTGCTGGCCCGCCGCCACGAAGTCGATCACGCCGCCGTGCGGGAACTCCCAGTTCAGCGAGACCGCCCGCCGCTGGATCTTGGCGTGCCCGGCGAGCAGCTCCTGGGGATCGTCGGCGGGGTTGCGCTGCATGGTGGCCATCGAGTAATCCCAGATCATCTCGATGACGCCGGGGGTGGCCCGCAGCTCGGAGTCGCGCAGGAACGGGTGGAAGTAGCGGTGCAGGCCGGGTGATTCCAGGTCCCAGTCCACCACGAGCACCTGGAGCCCCTGGCTGGCCAGGATCCAGGCGACGTTGGCCAGCGCCATCGTGCGCCCTGTGCCGCCCTTGTACGAGTAGAACGTGACGATCTGCCCGCGTGCCGCGTCGTTCACCACCATCGGCTGCCCGCCTCCATCAGGGACCTTCCAGGATCGGGCGGTGCACCGAGCCGTCCGACGGCGGCTCCTGGTAGACCGTGCCCGTACGGTAGATCCGGCTCTGGGCCACGACGAGCGCGTCCTCCAGCTCGGCGTGGAAATGGCCCGCGGTGGTGATCTCCGGTCGCCACATCGCGGGATCGTTGCGCACCACGTGGTGCGAGAGAACGCGGGCCAGGGTCTCCCACATCCGCTGGTTGCCGTCGGCCGCCGCGTCGTCGGCGGCCGTCCAGGGCACCAGCACCGGGGTGGTGGTGTCGGGGTCGCGGTCGTAGCCGACCAGGGTCAGCTCGTAGCGCGGCAGGCCGGCCGACCAGACGTCCACCACGAGCACGACGATCTGGTTGTGCGCCCGGGCCCACTCCCGCACCTCGGTGAGGTCCGCGGCGTCCTCCACCGTCCAGCCGTAGCTCTTGGTGGTGGCGATGGCCCCGGCGTAGCTGCCGATCGGCGCCTCCAGCTCGGGGCGGTACGGCCGCCAGTCCCGGGCCAGCGTGCCGTAACGGTCCTCCGCCCCGGGCCGGGTGTCGGCCAGCTCCGCCGAGCTGCCGGCGGCCAGGACGAACCAGACGTGCCGGGCGCTGGTCGCGCGGGGCACCCGGGCGGCGGGCACACCGGCCGCCGGCCGCCGGCGCGGCGCCTCGAAGGCGCTGGTGATCTCGGCGAGCACCGGGCGCCGGGCGGGGCGGGCCAGCCGCTGGTCGCGGTCGGTCTGCACGATGTGCTTGGCCAGCGCGTCGACGAAGTCCTGGTAGTCGTCGTGGTGCCGGCGGCGCTGCTTGAGGGTGAGCAGCCCGTCCTGGGCGTACACCGCGCCGGCTGGGAAGTTCTTGTGCTGGAAGCCGGTCAGCACCTCGGGCATGCGGTCGCAGGGAATCCAGCGGATCGGCAGCACCGCGGGGGGACGGCGGCGGAACTCCCGTTCGTGCGCGTCCACCCGGTCGGCGAAGACCCGGAACTCGCGTCCGCAGTAGTCACTCACCACGTAGCGGGGGGAGGTCAGCGCCACCAGGCAGGAGCTGGTGGCGAGCGCGTCGGCGAGCTCGTGCGACCAGGTCGCGCCGAGTGGCATCTGCCCGTCGACGAATCCCGCCTCGTCCCACCCCACGCCGGCCAGCCGGGCCACCGCCTCGCTGAGGTCGCCGAAGAACTCCTGCACCTGACCGTTGCGGTTGTCCTCGTGGGCGTAGCTCAGGAAGAAGAGTGGCACTCCCGCCTCCGCTCACGGGTTCCACGACCGTACGGAAATTATAGGTCCGTCGATGCCAGGGTAGCGTCGTGCGATCTTCGCACGGACCCCGCGAAGAGTCGTATCCCCGACGGTTTCGCGTACCGGGGCCACGCCGGGTCACATCACGGCTCGCTTAGATAAGTACAGACTGATATAAAGATGCGGTGCACGCCTTCGACGTACTCGGTGACCCGGTGCGGCGCCGCATCCTCGAACTGCTCACCGATGGTGAGATGACCGCCGGCGGGCTGTGCGACGTGATCCGGCGGGAGTTCGGGATCTCCCAGCCGGCCGTCTCCCAGCACCTGAGGGTGCTGCGGGACAACGGCTTCGCCACCGTCCGGGCGGAGGGGACCCGGCGTCTCTACGCCGTCGATCCCGGGCCGCTGCGGGAGGTCGACCGCTGGCTCGACCACTTCCGCCGGTTCTGGACGCCGCCCCTGCACGCCCTCGCCACCGAGTTGGCCCGAGGCAGGCGCGAACGGCGGCTGTGTGAGCAGCCGGCCGCGACCGACGACACGACCGACCACAGGAGCGACCCATGATCGAAGCGACCGAACAGATCAACGCCGTACGCCGCCAGCTCGGCCGGCGGGTGCTGGAGGCCGGCGAGGCCCGGGTGATGACCATCAGCCAGACGTACGACGCGCCACTGGAGGACGTCTGGGACGCCTGCACCAACGCGGAGCGGATCCCGCGCTGGTTCATGCCGGTCTCCGGCGACCTGCGGCTGCACGGCCGCTACCAACTGGAGGGCAACGCCGGCGGCACCGTCGAGCGCTGCGACCCGCCGAAGAGCTTCGCCGCCACCTGGGAGTACGGCGGCGAGGTGAGCTGGATCGAGGTCCGGCTGACGCCGGTCGAGGACGGCCGGACCCGGTTCGAGCTGGAGCACGTCGCGCACGTCGACCAGGAACGCTGGGACCAGTTCGGCCCGGGTGCGCTCGGGGTCGGCTGGGACCTGGGGCTGCTCGGCCTGGCCTCACACCTCGCCGCCGACGGCAGCGGGATCACGCCGGAAGAGAGCGGCGCCTGGACCGTCTCCGAGCAGGGCCGGCAGTTCATGACGGCGAGCAGCGAGCGGTGGGGCGAGGCGAGCGTCGCCGACGGCACCGCCGCGGGGGACGCCCGGGCCGCCGTGGAGCGCACCACCGCCTTCTACACCGGCACGCCGACGGCCTGACCCCGGACGGGAACGCCGGGGCCGGCCGGGGGCCGGCTCCGGCCCGGAAATACGCGGCGTTCCGTCGGTCCCCTCGGGCAGACTCGCCGCCATGTCCCCACGATCCGTCGACGAACTCGTCGCCGCCGCCCGCACCGGCAGGAAGATCCGCTACCTACATTTCTGGGGTCACCAGCCGCAACGCGACGGCAGCGTCGGGCCCGGCTGCCTGAGCCAGTGGTGGCCGGCCCCGTTCAGCGACGGCGAGCGGACGTACGCCACCGCCGAGCACTGGATGATGTGGCACAAGGCGATGCTGTTCGGCGACACCGACATCGCCGGGCGGATCCTGGCGTCAGGGCACCCACACCGCGCCAAGTCGCTCGGCCGCCAGGTGCCCGGCTTCGACCAGGCGACCTGGGAGGCCCGGCGTCACGACATCGTGGTGGCGGGCAGCGTCGCCAAGTTCGGCCAGCACGACGACCTGCGGGCTTTCCTGCTGGGCACCGGTGAGCGGGTGCTCGTGGAGGCCAGCCCCGTCGACCGCGTCTGGGGCATCGGCCTGGCCGCCGACGACCCACGCGCGGACGATCCGGCGCGCTGGCGAGGTGCGAACCTGCTCGGCTTCGCCCTGATGGAGGCCCGCGACGCCCTTCGCGCCGGCCCCCGGGCCGGGTAACGTGCTGCGGCATGACCGCCGAGGCATACTCCCACTGCTCCTACTGCGGCGCCGCCTACCCGACGGCGGCCGGGTGGCCGCGGGGCTGCGCGGCCTGCGGCCAGACGGTCTGGCGCAACCCGCTGCCCGTCGCGGTGGCGGTGCTGCCGGTCCGCACGGCCCGGGGCCTCGGCGTGGTCGTCGTCCGCCGCGACATCGAGCCGGCCCGCGGCCAGCTCGCGCTGCCGGGCGGCTTCATCGAGTACGGCGAGGAGTGGCAGGAAGCGCTGGTCCGAGAGCTGTGGGAGGAGACCGGCCTGCGTGCCGACGCCGCCGACGCCCAACTCCTCGCGGTGCACGGCGCCCCGGCCGGCGGCACGATGATGGTCTTCGGCGAGCTGCCCGAGCGGAGGACGGAGGCCATGCCGCCGTCGGCACCGACCGCGGAGGCCACCGAGTGGCTGGTGCTCACCGAGCCGACGGAGCTGGCCTTCTCCACCCACACCCGGGTGCTCGCCGACTTCCTCGCCCGGCCCGCGGGCTGAGCGGCCCGGCTCAGCCCGTCAGGTAGCGGGCGGGCACCGCGTCGGTGAGCCAGACCCCGTTGGCGCTGCGGTAGAAGGCATGCCCGTCGCGGGCCATCGCCGCCGCGTCCACAGTCAACACCACCAGCTCGCCCTCCCGCCGGGCACCGACCCGCCGGGCGGTCGCCACGTCCGGCGACAGGTGTACGTGGTGCCGGCCGGCCCGGTGCAGGCCGGTGGCCCGGATCGAGTCGAGCGCGACGCGGCTGGTGCCGTGGTAGAGCCACACCGGCGGCGGGCTCGGCACGAGCCCCAGGTCAACCGGGATCGAGTGCCCCTGGCTGGCCCGGATCCGTTCCACGCCGTCGGCACCGCGTTCCACGGCGAAGCGCTGCTTGTCGTTGCCGGCCACCACGGCGTCCAGGTCGGCGTGGTCGATCCGCAGCGCGGCGAGCAGGGCGTCGACCGACACCCAGCCGGCCCGGTCGGGCACGAGGCCGAACCGGTCCGGCTGGTGCCGCAACGCCAGGGACATCCGCTTGCTCAGCCGCACCATCGCCCGATGATCCATCGGCGGAGTCTGCCTCGCGTGGTGCGGCCGGCGCCACCGGATTCGGTGGGCCGGCACGGCACCGGGAGAGGTGCGGGTGCCCGGCCGACGGGCGTCGCTCAGGCGGTGGTGACGGCGGCGGTCACCTCCACCTCGATCAGGGCACCGGGCAGGAAGAGCCGGTTCACCTCTACCGTCGTGCTGGCGGGCGGGGGCGTGGCGGTGAAGAGCCGACGCCGGACGGCGGCATAGCCGGGCAGGTCGGCGAGGTCGGTCATGAACGTCCGGATGTGCAGCACGTCCGCCAAGCCTGCGCCGTGGCCGGACAGCACCCCCACGATGATCTCGAAGATCCGTTCGGACTGCGCAACGATGTCGCCCGTGCCGGTCAGGTGGCCGTCGTCGTCGACGGCCACCTGACCGGCGAGCATGAGCAGGCCGCCGCCGGGCAGGTCGAGGCGGGCCACGTGGGCGAACCGGTCGCCGAACGGTGCGGCGACGGTCGGCGGGTTGTCGAGGGTGAGCTTCACGGAGTCTCCAGGGGTACGAGGGTGGCGATGTCGGCGGTCGGGTCCTCGGCGGCGGCCAGCACGGTCCGGGCCGCCCGGACCAGCGGGGCCGGGGCGGCGCCGAGCGCGTCCCGGACCAGGTCGAGGTCCTTGCCGGCGAGCGCGACCGGGAAGTCGGCGCCGGGGGCGGCGGCCCGCGCGAGCACGCCGCCGAGCGGGCCACCGACCAGCGCGTCGAGGGCGGTGGCCGGGTCGACGCCGACGGCGCGGGCGACCGCCAGGGTGTCGGCGAGCCCGGCGACGGCGACGAGCAACGCCGTGTTGAGCACGAGCTTCAGCGCGGCCCCGCTGCCGGTGCCGCCGCAGTGGCGTACGTCGCCGAGTGCCGCCAGGACGGGGGTGACCCGTGCGACGGCGACGTCGGTGCCGCCGGCGAACACCCGCAGCCGGCCGGCGCGGGCGGCGGCCACGCTCCCGCCGACCGGGGCGTCGACGAGGCTCACGGTGGCGGGCAGGCGCGTCGCGAGGTCGCGGACGGCGGTCGGGCCGATGGTGGACATCTCCACCAGGCAGGCGTCGGGCGGCAGGGCCGGCACGGCTCCGTCCGGCCCGAACAGCACCGCCTGCACGGCGGCGGCGTCGGTGAGCATCGTGACGGTGACCTCGGCGTGGCGGGCGGCGTCGGCCGGGGTCCGGGCCACCCGGGCACCGGCCTGCCCGAGCGGGGCGGCGCGGGCGGCGGTGCGGTTCCACACCGCCACCTGGTGACCGGCGTCGAGCAGGCGCAGGGCGATCGACGCCCCCATCCGACCCGCGCCGAGTACGGCGATCTCTGTCATGCGGGAAACCGTAGGTCGGGCACCGCCATGCGACCAACGAATCCTTCCGATGGCAGCCATACGATTCCCGCATGGCGGGCGTACGCTCCGGGGATGCAGCCGCTCGCCCTCGACGTGTTCCGTACGGTGGCCCGGCACGGCTCGATCACCGCCGCCGCCCGCGAGCTGCGCTACACCCAGTCGGCGGTCTCCCGCCAGATCGCGGCGCTGGAGGCCGACCTGGGCGTGGCCCTCTTCGACCGGCTCCCGCGCGGCGTCGCGCTGACCGAGCCGGGGCGGTGCCTGCTGCCGCACGCCGAGGCGGTGCTGGACCGGTTGACCACCGCCCATCGGGACCTGGACGCGCTGCGTGGGCTCGGCGGCGGCCGGCTTCGGGTGGGGGCGTTCCCGACCGCGATGGCCGCCCTCGTGCCCCGCGCGCTGGCCGCGTTCCGCGCCGCGTACCCCCGGGTGGCCCTTTCGGTGGTGGAGGGCCGCACGCCCGACCTGCTGGAGCGGTTGCTCGCCGGCGACGCCGACGTCGCCGTGGTGAGCGCGCCCGCAGACCGGCCGCTGGACACCGGGCGCTTCGACCTGCGCCACCTGCTCGACGAGCGCCTGCTCGTCGCGGTGGCCCGGGACCACCGGCTGGCCCGGCGCCGCACGGTGCGCCTGGCCGAGTTGGCCGACGACCCGTTCATCGCCGGATCGGCCGGCGGCGAGGACCCGCTGATGCGCGCCACCATGCCGCCCGGCTTCCGGCCCCGCACGGACATCGTCGCCGCCGACTGGACCGGCAAGCTGGGCTGCGTGGCCGCCGGCCTCGGGGTCGCGCTGGTGCCGGCGCTGGCGGTCCGGGCCGCCCCGGCCGACCTGGTGCTGCTGCGCCTACACGCCGACGACGCGCCGGCCCGTCGGGTCTACGCGGCCACCGTCGGCGGTCGGCACCGCCCGCCGGCGGTCGACCGGCTGGTCGCCGGCCTGGCCGAGGAGGCGGCCGGCGCGGCGAGCCCGGCGCGACGGGTGGCCGGCCGGCGCCCGATATCCTCGACCGGGTGAACGCGGCCCGGCAGACCGAGCGCAAGCTGATCGCCTCCAACAAGAAGGCGCGGCACGACTACACGATCCTCAAGACCTACGAGGCGGGCATCGTGCTGGCCGGCACCGAGGTCAAGTCGTTGCGCGAGGGCCGGGCGTCGCTGGTCGACGCGTTCGCCCAGGAACGCGACGGCGAGCTGATGTTGTACGGGCTGCACATCGCCGAGTACGGCTTCGGCAGCTGGACCAACCACGCGCCCCGGCGCACCCGCAAGCTGCTGCTGCGCCGGGTGGAGATCGCCCGGATCCTGGAGCGGACCCGCGAGGGCGGGCTGACCCTGGTGCCGCTGTCGATGTACTTCTCGGGCGGCTGGGCGAAGGTCGAGCTGGCTCTGGCCAAGGGACGGAAGTCGTACGACAAGCGGCAGGCGCTGGCCGAGCGGGACGCCGAGCGGGAGATCGCCCGGGAGTTGGGCCGCCACCTCAAGTCGGGTCGGCCGTCAGCGAGCCGCCGGTGACGGCGGCATGGCCGACACGGCGGGATCCGGTGGGCTCGGGTCGGTGGGCTCGGGGGACGGCAGCCGGCCGAGGCAGCGCGGGTCCGTCCGCCCCACCGGCTGCCGGGGGATCATCCAGTCCAGCGCCGTCTCCTCCACCTGCCAGCCGTAGACGTCCACCCGGCTGACCGGGATCCGCCCCGGGTCGGGGCAGAGGAGTTGCCCGCGTACCCGGTCGTTGGGCAGGAAGCGCACCTCGCCCCGCCCGTCGAGCACGATCGTCATCCGGTCGGTCACGGTGACCGCCTGACCGCGTACCACCTCCCGGACCGGGCCCGCCTCCGGGCCGACCTCGACGGCGACGGCGGGCAGCAGCGGCACCCGCAGGAAGACCACCCCCATCACCAGCGGCACCACCGCGGCCACCACGTAGGAGAGGGTGTGGGTCAGCGCCGGGGCGACCGGGCGCGGCACCGGTCCGGTGAGCACCACTGCCCCCAACGGCGGCACGACCAGCAGCAGTGCCGTGGCCAGCTCACCGCCGCGGATCGCGGCTGGCACGGCGGGCGCCAGCCAGGCGTAGCTCGCAGCCGCCGCCACGACGGGCAGCACCAGCCCGGTGACGAGCAGCCGCCGGGGGCGGTCCGGGTGACGCAGCCGGGTCCGCAGCGCCAGCAGCCAGAGGGCGAGCATCACCAGCAGCGGCAGGAACCGCAGCTGCCAGGTGAGCGTCGCCAGTGCGATCGCCGCAACCAGGACCCAGCCGGGCGTACGCACGGTGCCGTAGGCGAGCAGCGAGCGTTCCGGGTCGAACCGGTCAGGCGCGCTGACCTGGAGCAGCCGGCCGAGGACGGTCAGCACCAGCACGACGAGCGGGAACGCCCACACCAGTGCGATCAGCAGGGCGCTGAGCAGCCCGAGCGGGCTGACGTACTGCACCAGCAGCAGCATCGTCGGCATGTCCTGCCGGCTGAGCTGCCATAGCCGCAGCACCAGCAGCAGCACCGGGAACGTGGGCAGCAGCGTCAGCAGCCACTGCTGCGCCTGTCGCGCCTGCTTCGTGCCCGGACGAGGGTCGGCCCGCCCGACCGCGGTCGACTCGGAGACGGCAGGGCCCATCTCTCCCACGGCCACTGCCGCACCTCCACCGTCTCCTCGGGCTCCGGCTGCCGGCCGACCGCCACCTGCTGCGGGTTGCTGTACTGCTGCTCCGAGGCAAGGTAACGGTCGAATGCCGCCTTCCACCGGTCGCCGTCGGGGCCCTTCGCGGACTGGTAGAGGGAGAGGTTGACCAGGTCTCGCATCGCCGGGTTGGGGCCGGTGTTCACGCCCCACTTCTCCGCCGCCTCCGCGCCGATGTCCCAGTGCCGCAGCTCCTTGCGCCGCAGCAGCTTCGTCGCCGGCGGTAGCTCTCCCGGCGGGCGCGGGCCCACGAAGCCGGCCAGGATCGCCGCGTCGGTGGTGACCGCGTCGACCTCACCGTCGTAGAGCGCCTGGACACACTGGCCGATCCGGTTGCGGCCGATCGGGCTCGCGCCCGCCTCACGCAGGCGCTGTTCCGAGGTGGACGTACCCAGCGTGCAGACCTTCGCCTTGTCGAGGTCGCGCAGGCTGGCGACCTGCCGGGGGTCGGACGCGAGCGTCAGCACCGACTGCTCGGTCTCCAGATAGGGGAAGGAGAAGACCACACCCTGCTCCCGGCGCTGCTCGGTGATGCTGTAGGAGGCGATCACCAGGTCGACCGTGACGAAGCTACCGTTGGCGTCGCGCGCCTGCCGGCGGGCCCGGTCCTCGCTCTCGATCGACAGCAGCGTCACCTCCGGGGCGTCGAAGCCCAGGTCCTGGGCGATCATGTACGCGATGTCGATGTCGAAGCCCTCGAACGCGCCGTTCTCCAGCTTCTGCGCCACGCCCGGCTGGTCGTCCTTCACTCCGATGATCAACCTGTCCCGGTTGGTCAGCCCGGCCCGCTCGCGCAACTCGTCCCAGGTGGGTGGGCCGCTGGCCACGATCACCCGGACCGTGGCCGTCACGACCACCACCAGCAGGAGCAGCAGGGCCGCCAGGCGCAACTGCCGGGATCTCGACGCGCGGGCGGGAGCCGCCGACCCCGACACCGGCGGGTTGCTGCTGGTCTCGTCGTCCTGACCCAACTCGGCCCTCCCGGTCGCAGTCCGCCGTGCGAGCCCTCCATTGTGTCCCATCCCACAACATGGCGACAGCATCCGACCGTCCGGTCGTGTCGGGTGGTGCCCAAGCCCGCGCATACCAGGCTCGACAACTCAGCAGGCGGCATCCGCGAGGGGCACCCGCCCCGGCGCCTCGCATCTGCCGATCGCTAGGGTTGGCCGGTGACGATGTTCCGAATCGGGGAGGCCGCCGAGTTGCTCGGGGTCAGCGCCGACACCGTGCGCCGGTGGGTCGACGCCGGGCGGCTCGCCGCCGGCCGCGACGCGCACGGTCACCGGGTGATCGACGGGGTCGACCTGGCCGCGTTCGCGCGGGGCCAGGCCGCCGACCCGGACGACCGCTCGGACGCCTCGTCGGCCCGCAACCGGCTGCGCGGCATCGTGGTCAACGTCGTCAAGGACACCGTGATGGCGCAGGTCGACATCCAGGCCGGGCCGTTCCGGATCGTCTCGCTGATGAGCCGGGAGGCGGTCGACGAGCTGGATCTGCGCGTCGGTTCGCTGGCTGTCGCGGTGATCAAGTCCACCACGGTGGTGGTGGAACGCGCCTCCCCGTCGGGCGGCCCCCGGGCGAGGCAGGGGTCGTGAGAGCGGGCCGGCTGCGTACGGTGGCCGCCACAGCGGTGGTGGTCATGGTGGTGGTCCTCACGGGCCTGACCGGGTGCGGCGGGGGCTCCGCCGGCAGCAGCGGGTCGGCGGGCCGCTCGGGCGGCGGCACGGTGACCGTGTTCGCCGCGGCCTCGCTGACCGAGTCGTTCACCCGGCTCGGCCGGGACTTCGAGGCGGCCAACCGGGGCACCGCCGTGGTCTTCAACTTCGCCGGCAGCGCGGCGCTGGCCGCCCAGATCAACCAGGGTGCGCCGGCCGACGTGTTCGCCTCGGCGGCGACCCGGAACATGGCCACGGTCACCGGGGCGGGCAACGCCGACGGCGACCCGGTGGTCTTCGTCCGCAACCAGCTCGTCGTCGCCGTACCGAAGGGCAACCCGCGGGGCGTCGCCGGGCTCGCCGACCTGAGCCGGCCGGGGCTGAAGGTCGCGCTCTGCGCCGAGCAGGTGCCCTGCGGCGCGGCTGCGCGGACGGCGCTCGACGCCGCCTCGGTCGCCCTCACCCCGGTCACCCTGGAGCAGGACGTCCGGGGCGCGCTGGCCAAGGTGCGGCTCGGCGAGGTCGACGCTGCCCTCGTCTACCGCACGGACGCGCTGGCCGCCACGGCCGACGTGACGGCCGTCGAGTTCCCCGAGTCCGTCCGCGCCGTCAACGACTACCCGATCGTCGTGCTGCGGGACGCGCCTCACCCCGACGGCGCGCAGGCCTTCGTCGCGTACGTCCGCTCGGAGCGGGGGCGGGCGGTGCTCACCGAGGCCGGATTCCAGGCCCCGTGACGCGTACCCACGTCCGGCGGGCCCGACGGCGGGGCCCCGGGGTGCCCGTCGCGCTACTGGTGCCGGCCCTGCTGGGCCTGGTCTTCCTCGTGCTGCCGCTGATCGGGCTGCTGGCCCGTACGCCGTGGGCCGACCTGCCGCAGCGACTCACCGCGCCGGGCGTGCTCACCGCGCTGCGGCTGTCCCTGCTGACCGCCACCCTGGCCACACTGCTCTGTCTGCTGCTCGGGGTGCCGCTGGCCTGGCTGCTGGCCCGCGTCGAGTTCCCCGGCCGGCGCCTGGTACGCGCCCTCGTCACCGTGCCGCTGGTGCTGCCGCCGGTGGTCGGCGGGGTGGCGCTGCTGCTGGTCTTCGGCCGGCAGGGCCTGCTCGGCGGCTGGCTCGACGCGACCTTCGGGATCACCCTGCCGTTCACCACCGCCGGCGTGGTGCTCGCGGAGGCGTTCGTGGCGATGCCGTTCCTCGTGATCGCCGTGGAGGGGGCGCTGCGCGGCGCCGACGGCCGGTACGAGGAGGCGGCGGCGACCCTCGGCGCCGGCCGGTGGACGACGTTCACCCACGTCACCCTGCCCCTGGTGGCCCCCGGTCTGGCGGCCGGCGCGGTGTTGTGCTGGGCGCGGGCGCTCGGCGAGTTCGGCGCCACCATCACCTTCGCCGGCAACTATCCGGGACGGACGCAGACCATGCCGCTGGCGGTCTACCTGGCGCTGGAGACGGACGTGCAGGCCGCCGTGGTGCTCAGCCTCGTCCTGCTCACCGTGTCGGTGGCCATCCTCGCCGGGCTGCGCGACCGCTGGATCACCAGCCCGTGAGCGCGCCCCTGCTCGACGCGCACCTGGTGGTGGACCGGGACGGGTTCCGCCTCGACGTGCCGCTGCGGGTCGCCGCCGGCGAGGTGGTCGCGCTGCTCGGCCCCAACGGGGCGGGCAAGACGACGGCGCTGCGCGCGCTCGCCGGCCTGCTCCCGCTGACCGACGGGCACCTCACCCTCGACGGCGTCGACCTGGACCGGCCGCCGCGACGCGCCTGGACACCGACCGAGCGCCGGCCGATCGGCGTGGTCTTCCAGGACTACCTGCTCTTCCCGCACCTGAGCGCGTTGGAGAACGTGGCGTTCGGGCCCCGGCGGCACGGCGCCGACCGGCGTACCGCTCGGCGGATCGCCCACGGCTGGCTGGACCGGGTCGGTCTGACCGAGCACGTCGACCGCCGGCCCCGGCAGCTCTCCGGCGGGCAGGCGCAGCGGGTCGCGCTGGCCCGCGCGCTCGCCGTCGAGCCGGCACTGCTGCTGCTGGACGAGCCGCTCGCCGCGCTCGACGCGCGCACCCGGCTGGACACCAGGGCGGAGCTGCACCGGCACCTCGCCGCACACCCGGGGGCCACCCTGCTGGTCACCCACGATCCGCTCGACGCGCTGGTGCTGGCCGACCGGCTCGTGGTCGTCGAGGAGGGTCGGGTGGTGCAGGAGGGGGACGCCGCGACCGTCACGGCGCGGCCACGCACCGACTACGTGGCACGGCTCGTCGGGCTGAACCTGCACCGGGGCCACGCCGACGGGCACCGGGTGCGGGTCGCCGACGGGCTGAGCCTCACCGTCGCCGACCGGCTCGACGGGGAGGTATTCGTCGCCTTCCGGCCGTCGGCGGTAGCGCTGCACCCGTCCCGACCGGAGGGCAGCCCGCGCAACACCTGGGCGGCGACGGTGGCCGACGTGCAGCGGCACGGCGACAACCTGCGGGTGCGGCTCGACGGGCCGATCTCGCTCTCTGCGGACGTCACGCCGGCCGCCGCCGCCCAGCTGGGGCTGGCTCCCGGCCAGCCGGTATGGGCCGCGGTCAAGGCGGCAGAGACCCACGCCTACCCCGCCGGCTGACGCCTCCCGGCCGCTGGACCGACCGCGCCGGTTCGCCTCGACGGCCGGCGAGCCGGCGCGGTCGGCGGCGGCGAGCCGGTGGCGGGACACGGGGGTGGCGCCGCTGCGGGCGGTGCTGGAGGCGCACGGCCCGGAGCCGCGCGACGCCTATCCCGGGCCAGGTCAGGCAGCGGGGTCAGCGGCGAGCAGGTCGGTGTGGGCGGCGCGGAGCCGGGCGAGACCGGGATCGCTGCCCGGGGTGACCCGGCGGTCGAGCTCGGCCCAGACCTCGGCGAGGGCGGCGGTGACCGCGCGCAGCTCGGCGGCGTGCCGGCGGCTGCTGAGCCGGTGTGCCTCGTCGAGGCGCCGGGCCCATCCGGCGGTGACGGCGGCCAGGCGATCGGCGTCGGCGCGGGCCTGGGCGGCGCTGCGGGCGGCGGCCGCCGGGACGATCGCGGCCACCGGGCGGGGATCGCCGTCGCGGGTGACGACGGTGACGGTGTCGGTCAACTCGGCCAGCGCGACGAGCTGGGTGAGCCGGGTGCGCGCCTCGCGCAGCGGCACCGAACGCGGCTGGTCGGTGTGCGGGGTGAGAGCGGGGACAGCCATGGATGGATGGTCGCCGCCGGGTACGACATTTCCGCACGCCGACGGTCCAGGGTGGACGGGTGGACCGAAAAATGGCGCGGGCCGAAGGGCTGGGTGCTCCGCGCGGCGGACCGCTCGGTCATCGCCAAGGCGCGGTTCCAGGACTACGAGCGCACCCTGAAGCGCCGCGAGGGCCGGCGCTGACCCGGCTTGGCGGGCGTGCCCCTGGTGCGCCCGCCGACCGGGCCGGGAAACGCAGGACGGGACAACGCACCGGCCGGTGCATCTGGACAACTACAGTTAACAATCCTAATAATTGTGCATCCGTCGATCCGACGGCCCTCGTACCCGGGAGGTCCGGATGCGTCGCCCTGCCCGAAACCTGCTGTTGGCCGCCGTAGCGGCCCTGGCCACCGTCACCGCCACCACGCTGACCCTCGCCGCGCCGGCCCGCGCCGCCGGCCCGACCGCCACGTTCGTCAAGGCCGCCGACTGGGGCACCGGATGGGAGGGCCGCTACACCGTCACCAACAGTGGCCCGGGCGCCATCACCGGCTGGCAGGTCGCCTTCACCCTGCCCGCGGGCACCACCCTCGGCTCCTACTGGGACGCCACGGTGAGCAGCGTCGGCCAGCGGCACACCTTCACCAACCGCTCATGGAACGGCACCGTGGCCCCCGGCGCCTCGGTGTCGTTCGGCTTCCTGGCCACCGGCTCCGGCTCCCCCACCGACTGCACGCTAAACGGCGCGCCGTGCTCCGGCAGCCTGCCCACCACCCCGCCGAGCACCGCGCCACCAACCAGCGCCCCACCGACCACTCCGCCGCCCACCACTCCCCCGCCCACCACTCCCCCGCCCACCACTCCGCCGCCGACCACCCCGCCGCCCACCACTCCGCCGCCGGGCGGGCTGCCCCGGCACGCGTTGATCGGCTACCTGCACGCCAGCTTCGCCAACGGCTCGGGCTACCTGCGGATGGCCGACGTGCCCGCCGACTGGGACATCGTCAACCTCGCCTTCGGCGAGCCCACCACGGTCACCTCGGGCGACATCCGGTTCCAGCTCTGCCCGGCGGCCGAGTGCCCGGGCGTCGAGACCGAGGCCGAGTTCAGCGCGGCGATCCGCGCCAAGCAGGCACAGGGCAAGAAGGTGCTGCTCTCCATCGGCGGGCAGAACGGCCAGGTCCAGCTCACCACGACCGCCGCCCGGGACACCTTCGTCCGGTCCGTGTCGGCCATCATCGACCGGTACGGCCTGAACGGGCTCGACATCGACTTCGAGGGGCACTCGCTCTACCTGAACACCGGCGACACCGACTTCCGCAACCCGACCACGCCGGTGATCGTCAACCTGATCTCCGCGATCCGCACCCTCAAGCAGCGGTACGGGGCGGGCTTCGTGCTCACCATGGCGCCGGAGACGTTCTTCGTCCAACTCGGCTACCAGTTCTACGGGTCGGGCCCGTGGGGCGGGCAGGACCCGCGCGCCGGGTCGTACCTGCCGGTGATCCACGCGCTGCGCGACGACATCACCGTGCTGCACGTGCAGGACTACAACTCCGGGCCGATCATGGGGCTCGACAACCAGTACCACACGATGGGCAGCGCCGACTTCCACATCGCGATGACCGACATGGTGCTCGCCGGCTTCCCCGTCGCCGGCAACCCCGACCGGGTCTTCCCGCCGCTACGCGAGGACCAGGTGGCCTTCGGCGCACCCTCCTCCACCAGCGCCGGCAACGGCTACCTCGCCCCGGCGGGGGTGCAGGCCGCGGTGACCTGCCTGGTGAAGGGGCAGGGCTGCGGCTCGTACACCCCGCGCAGCGGCACCAACCCGGCCTTCCGAGGGCTGATGACCTGGTCGATCAACTGGGACCGGTTCTACGCCTGGGAGTTCCGCCTGAGCCACGGCCCGTTCCTGCGGGCGCTGCCCTGACCCCTGTGTCGCCGTCCGGGCCACCCCGGCCCGGACGGCGACGCCAGCACCCGACCCGGACGGCCGGTCCTGGGCCGGTCGCCGCCGGCACGCGTCCCGGCACCGCGACGCCAGCACCCGGCCCGGACGGCGGCGCGGCTGGAACCCGGTTGCGTCGCCCGGGCCCGTCCGACCACGATCCCCTGACGGACACGGGACCGGACCGCCCGAATGAATGCCCGACGGCGCGACCGGGCGGAGCTGCGGCGGCGGGGGCGGGAGGCGATCGTGGGAAGCATCCGGGAGTTGGCGGCCGGGATCGACGCGCGGGCGGTGGTGCTCGTCGAGGGGGCGAGCGACCGGGTCGCCCTGGAGACCCTCGCCGCGCGGCGTGGCCGGGACCTCGACGCCGACGGCGTACGGGTGGTGGCGATGGGCGGCGCGACGAACATCGGCCACTTCCTCGACCGGCTCGGCCCGGCGGGACGCGGGCTGCCGCTGGCGGGCCTCTACGACGAGGCCGAGGAGGGCTTCTTCCGGCGCGGACTGGAACGCTGCGGCCTCGGTGCCGGCCTGTCCCGGGCCGACATGGCGGCCCTCGGGTTCCACGTCTGCGTGGCCGACCTGGAGGACGAACTGATCCGCGCGGTCGGCGTGGACGGGGTGCGCGACGTGCTCGCCGCCGAGGGCGAGCTGCGCTCGTTCGACCTCTTCCAACGGCAGCCGGCCCAGCGGGGACGCGCCGTCGAGGCGCAGTTACGCCGCTTCCTCGGCACCCGGTCCGGCCGCAAGAGCGCGTACGCGCGGCTGCTCGTGGCGGCGTTGGAGCCGGACCGGGTGCCCCGCTCACTCGACGCGGCGCTCGCCTGCGTCTGACCGTGCTCCGAGCCACTCGGGCGCCAGCACCGACCACACCTCCATGTCGATCCGCCCGGCCGGCCCGGGGTACACCTCGCGCATGGTCCCGTCGAGACGCATGCCCAGCCGCCTGGCGGTGGCGATGCTGCGGGCGTTGCGCGCGTTGGTGCGCCACTCGACCCGGTGGATGCCACGCTCCCGCACCGCCCAGTCGACGATCCGCCCGACCGCCCGGCTGACCAGCCCGTGGCCCTCCCCGGCGGGCTCCAACCAGCAGCCGGCCTCGCAGACGCCCCTGGCGGCGTCGAACGAGACGAACATGACCCCGCCGACCAGGGTGTCCCGCCGCCAGATGCCCCAGATTCCGCCGGCGTCGCGCGCCCACCGGTCCGCGTAGCTCTGGAGCACGGCCCGGGCGGAGTCGAGGTCACCGACCACGAACGACGGTGACACCCAGGGCTCGATGTGCGCGCGGGCCCGATCGAGGTGGGTGAGGAACTCCTCGGCCCGCCAGGGCTCCAGGGGACGCAGCTCGACGTCCTCGGTCAGGGACAGGGTGAACACGTGGACCTCCCGATGCGAACGGCTGCGCGGGCAATCTACCGGCGTACCCCGCGCGGATAGGCGATGTGTACGGACCGAGGCGTGTCGTGGGTGGCGATGACCATCGTCGTGGACCTTTCCGCGACGACCCGCAGCAGCAGGTCCATGCTCTCGGCCCCGGTGGCGGAATCCAGGCTGCCCGTCGGCTCGTCGGCGAGGATCAGCGCGGGAGAGCCGCTCAACGCCCGGGCCACCCGCCACCCGTTGTTGTTGGCCGTCGGAGAGCTGGGTGGGTACAGCGGATTCGCGTCCCGCCAGCTCGACTGCGGCCAGTAGCTCCCGTGCCCGTACGACCTTGTCGAACGACACCCGAGCCGGGATGACGGGCGCGAGGACGTTGTCCAGGACGGACATCGCCGGCAGTAGATGGAAGCGCTGGAACACCGATGATCCGTGCGTCACCGGTGCCGAAGGACTTGTTCACGTGGCTCGCCCGGATCGGCGCCCCGGCCTTCCTGACCCCTGCAGGCCACTCGTGCCGAGTAGCGGGCGAACCGTAGAGTGGCCCCATGGTTACCATCGGCTACGCCCGCGTCGTCCGCATCCCTGGAGTCAGCTGCGGCACCGTCCACCAGCACCTCACCTCCGTAGCCTGACCGCGACCCCGTTCAGCCACCAATCTGATGGAGGTGTCCCCGCCAGTGGACGAGATCAACGTGATCGTGGGGGCGCTCGCGGCCGGCGCGAGCGCCGGGGTGTCCGGCACCGCCACCGAAGCTGTCAAGGACAGCTACCAGTTGTTGAAGACGTCACTGCAGCGCCGGTTCACTGGACGGGCCGCTGCCCTGGAGCAACTGGCGGCCGACGAGACCGAGCCTGGGGTGTGGCAGGCCCGCATCGGCCAGGACCTACACGACAGCGGCGCGGTCGCCGACCAGCAGATCCTGACGGCCGCTCGGGAACTACTCGCCTTGGCCGACCCCGCCCGCGCCGCACAGTTGAACATCACCGTGGACACGGTCAACGGTGCGGTCGGCTCTTTCCATGCACCGGTCAGTTTCGACCAAAGGACACAGCTCCCCCAGCACCGCCGGCAGCCGGGTAGAGGCGACGGCTGCCGGCACCACCGATCCGCCTGGCCTACGTCTACGCGACGTGTACGGTGCGGTCGGAACCTTCTACGGTCCGGTCACGGTCGGCGGCCGCAACCAGGTCGACTGGCCATACCAGTCAGGGTCGATTCCGCCGGTCTCCGACCACTTCCAGCCGCGGGACGCGGCGGCCGCACTGGACGCGGCGACCGCACCGGGCAGCACCGCTGTCGTGTGCCAGGTGCTGTCGGGCCTCGGTGGCGTCGGCAAGACTCAACTCGCCGCCCACTTCGCCCGGCGGGAGCTGGCCGACGGTGCGGTGGACCTGCTCGTCTGGACGACCGCCACGTCTCGGGCGGGCATCCTGTCGTCCTACGCCCTTGTGGGCAACCACCTCGGCGGGACCGACCATCAGGACCCGCAACGGGCCGCCGAGGAGTTTCTGGCCTGGCTCGCCAACACCGGGCGACGCTGGCTGGTGGTCCTGGACGACCTCACCGAACCGGGCGACCTCACCGGGCTATGGCCGCCGTCGACGCCGAACGGCCGGACCGTCGTCACCACCCGCCGTCGGGACGCAGCGCTGCTGGGCTCCGGCCGCATCCCGGTCGAGGTGGGCATCTTCACGCCGGCCGAGGCCGAGAAATACCTGCGTGGCAAGCTGGCCGGCCGGGCTGACCTCGCCGAAGACGTGAGCGGGCTCGCCGCCGACCTGGGCTACCTGCCGCTGGCCCTCGCCCAGGCCTCCGCATATCTCATGGACCGGGGACTGACCTGCGGCGAGTACCGCGAGCGGTTCGCCGACCGGCGACGGCGGCTGGCCGAACTCATGCCGGAGCCGCAAGCGCTGCCCGACGGGCACCGCGCGACGGTCGCCGCGGCCTGGTCGCTGTCGATCGAACTGGCCAACGCAATGACCCCGGCCGGACTGGCCCGGCCGCTGCTGGAGCTGGCCAGCCACCTGGACCCCAACGGTGTGCCGACCAACATCTTCATCACCCCGGCGGCGCTGCGGTACCTGGACGAAGGCCGGGGATCGCCCTCGCGCCCCACCGGGTTCCTGGCATCGTTGCGGCGGTCCCGGCACGTGCGACCGCAGGTCGGCGCAGCCGACGCCCGCGACGCGCTGCACTGCCTGCAACGACTTAGCCTGGTGTCGCTCACGGACAACGCCAGCGAGGTCCGCGTGCATGCGCTGGTACAACGCGCCACGCGTGAGCAGATTCCGCCGGACCGGCGGACTGCCGCGGAGCAGAGCGCCACCACCGCGCTGCAGCAGAGCCGCGGGGCGGACGCGATCCTCCGGTTCGACCTCAGCCTTGAGGAAATCGTGTTCGGCGTCGAAGCGCCGATCACAATGGACACCACTGTCACGTGCAGCACCTGCGAGGGAGAGCTCCCGGCGCTGCTCGACTGCCGCGGCTGCGGCGGCAGCGGGCTACTGAGGACCCTCCGGAAGCTGACCGTCAAGATCCCGCCTGGCGTCGCGGACGGGATGCGGATCCGGCTGGCACAACAGGCCGAGGTGGGACGATACGGGGGAACCCGCGGCGACCTGTACATCGAAATCCACGAACTGCCACACGAACGGTTCACTCGTATCGGCGACGACCTGCACTGCACCCTAGACGGCTCGTCCGTCGACCTCGCAACGGGCGGTATCCTGCCGATCGTCGGGCTGAACGACGTGACGTTCCGGGTTCTGGTGCCTCCCCGCGCGCACCCCGGCACCAGGATCCGGGTACCGGGCCAGGGCGTGCCGCACATCAGGCCGACCGACCCCGGGCGCGGCGACCTCTACATCACGCTGCGCTAGCCGCGCGGCGCGTAACCGGACGGGTCGTCTCGTCGAGTGAGGGCAGCGGCACTCAGACGGCAGCGACGCAGTACGCAGACGGGGCCTACCTCGACGGCACGTTGAAGTCGGCCAACGGCAATCCGGTCTACTACTCGGGCCTGGTGGTCCTCAACAACTGCTGAAGTGACCCCTATCGGCCGGACACCTCGATGTCTGTGTCGGGGACTCTCGGTGGACTTCTCGTAGGTCCGCGACCGCTACGGCCACTGGTCCGCAGCCGGGACGCCCGCCATCTACATGGGTATACACATCGCGTATACGCGATGTGTATAGTCCCAGGCATGTCGATCGGACAGACCTTCCTCGGCCTCCTGGAGGCCACCCCCCGCCACGGTTACGACATCAAACGCCTCTACGACGAGCGCTTCGGGCACGCCCGCCCGGTCGCGTACGGGCAGGTCTACGCCACCCTCTCCCGGCTGCTGCGCGGCGGCCTGGTCGAGGTGGAGTCGGTGGAGCCGGGCGAGGGCCCGGAGCGCAAGCGGTACGCGATCACCGAGGCCGGCGTCACCGACGTGGCGCAGTGGCTGGCCCGGGCCGAGAAACCCGAGCCCTACCTGCAGAGCACCCTCTACACCAAGGTGGTGCTGGCCCTGCTGACCGGCCGGCCCGCCGCAGACGTGCTCGACGTGCAGCGCGCCGAGCACCTGCGGATGATGCGCGAGCTGACCCGGCGCAAGCGCGACGGTGACCTCGCCGAACAGCTCATCTGCGACCACGCCCTGTTCCATCTGGAGGCCGACCTGCGCTGGCTGGAGCTGACCGCCGCCCGCCTCGACGAGCTCGCCGCGGCGGTCCGGTCGTGACCGCCCCGCTGCTGGTCGCCGAGGACCTGCACCGCTCGTTCGGCCCCACCCGGGCGCTCGACGGTGCGAGCCTGCGCGTGCACCCGGGCGAGGTGCTGGCCGTGATGGGCTCGTCGGGCTCCGGCAAGTCCACCCTGCTGCACTGCCTCGCCGGCATCGTCCGGCCCGACTCCGGCCGGGTGCGCTACGCCGGCCGGGACCTGGCCGCTCTCACCGACGTCGAGCGCAGCGCGCTGCGCCGGGAGGAGTTCGGCTTCGTCTTCCAGTTCGGCCAGCTCGTACCGGAGCTGACCTGCCTGGAGAACGTGGCGCTGCCGTTGCGGCTGGCCCGGGTCGGCCGCCGCGAGGCGGAGCGGCGGGCCGCCGAGTGGCTGAACCGACTGGAGGTCACCGAGGTGGCCGGCAAGCGGCCCGGGGAGGTCTCCGGCGGGCAGGGGCAGCGGGTGGCGGTCGCGCGGGCGCTTGTCACCGGGCCACGGGTGGTCTTCGCCGACGAGCCGACCGGCGCGCTGGACTCGCTCAACGGCGAGCGGGTGATGCGGCTGCTCACCGCCGCCGCCCGGGACAGCGGGGCGGCTGTGGTGCTGGTGACCCACGAGGCGCGGGTCGCCGCGTACTCCGATCGGGAGGTCGTGGTGCGCGACGGCCGCACCCGGGATCTGGAGGTCGCGGCGTGACGTGGCTGCGTGACCGCGCGGCCGACCTGGCGATGGGCGCCCGGATGGCGTTCACCGGCGGCCGGGACGGCTGGCTGCGGGCGGTGCTCACCGCGGTCGGTGTGGGGGTCGGTGTGGCGATGCTGCTGCTCGGCGCCGCGGTGCCCGGCGCGCTGGACGCCCGCGAGGCGCGCGGCGACGCCCGCGACGACCTGCGGATGGGCGAGAAGGTCCCGGCCGCCGCGAACACGCTGCTGATCCGGCAGGCCGACACCGAGTTCCGGGGGCAGCCGGTACGCGGCCGGGTGCTGCGCCCCGAGGGCCCGGCCGCGCCGGTACCGCCGGGGTTGGCGACGCTGCCCCGCGCCGGCGAGGTGGTGGTCTCCCCCGCGCTGCGCGACCTGCTCGACTCCGCCGACGGTGCGCTGTTCGCGCCCCGGCTGGATGGGGCCACGGTCACCGGCACGATCGGCGACGAAGGGCTGGCCGGCCCGCGCGAGCTGGCCTTCTACCTGGGCAACGACACCCTTGACGCGGACCGCGCGACCCGGCTCGACGCGTTCGGCGGCGGGCTGCCCGGCGAGGCCTTCGGCCCGGTGTTGATGCTGCTGGTGGTCGTCATCTTCGTCGTCCTGCTGCTGCCCATCGCGGTCTTCCTCGGCGCGGCGGTGCGCTTCGGCGGGGAACGGCGCGACCGGCGGCTGGCCGCGCTGCGGCTGGTCGGCGCGGACGCCGCGATGGTCCGTCGCATCGCCGCCGGGGAGGCCACCGCCGGCGCGCTGCTCGGCGTCGCGGTCGGCGGCGTGTTCTTCGCGCTCGGCCGGCAGGTGGTGCCGCTGGTCACGCTGATGGACCTGAGCGTGTACGCCGCCGACGTGCGCCCGCCGCTGCCGCTGGCCGTCGCCGTCGCGCTGGCGGTGCCGGCGCTCGCCGTGGTGGTGACCCTGGTGTCGATGCGCGCCGTGCTGGTCGAGCCGCTCGGGGTGACCCGGCGCGCGACACCGGTGCGCCGCCGGCTGGTGTGGCGGCTGCTGCTGCCCGCCGCCGGGGTCGGGCTGCTGCTGGCCGGCGCGGCCGGCGTCGCCCCGCTGGGCGTCGAGCGGCAGACCGCGGCCGGCGCCGTGCTGCTGCTGGTCGGGGTGGTCACCCTGCTGCCCTGGCTGACCGACCTGCTGGTACGCCGGCTGCGCGGTGGCCCGGTCGCGTGGCAGCTCGCGGTGCGCCGACTCCAACTCGACAGCGCCGCCTCGGCGCGGCTGGTCAACGGCATCGCGGTCGCCGTGGCGGGCACCATCGGGTTGCAGATGCTCTTCGCCGGCGTCGCCAACCAGTTCACCTCCGACACCGGGCAGGACACCTCCCGCGCCCAGGTGCAGGTGCGGTTCGCCGCCCACCCGGACGCCGCCATCGCGCTGGACCGGCTGGCCGCCGCACCCGGCGTGACCGACAGCAACACCACCCTGCTGACCGTGGCTGGGGCCGCCGGCAGCGACGACGTCGTCGACCTGCGGATCGGCGACTGCACCGAGCTGGCCGAGTTCGCCCGACTCGACCGGTGCACCGACGGCGACGTCTTCCTGGTCCGGGACCCCGAGGCCCCGCAGACGGGCATCCAGCCGGGCGCGACCGTCACCGTCCGGGACACCATCGGATCGGCCTGGCGGATCCCCCTGAACGCCCGGGCGGCGCCGATGCGCGCCGACCCCGCCGGCGACCGGCAGTCCAGCGTGCTGGCCACCCCCGGCGCGGTCGACGCCGCCCGACTGGGCCCGCTGGGCGGCCTCGCCTACCTGCGGCTCGCGCCCGACCAGCCGGACGCGGTGGAGCACGTTCGCAACGCCGCCGCCGGCATCGACCCGTCCGCCTCGGTGCTCACCCTCAGCGAGACCCGACAGTCCACCCGGTTCGTCAACGTCCAGCGCGGCCTCTACATCGGTGCCGTGGTCACCCTGCTGCTGATCGGGGCCAGCATGCTCGTCGGCGTGCTGGAGCAGCTCCGGGAACGCCGCCGACTGTTGGCGATGCTGGTCGCGGTCGGCACCCGCCGTTCCACGCTGAGCTGGTCGGTGCTGTGGCAGAGCGCCGTGCCGGTGGTGATCGGGCTCGCCCTGGCGGTCATGTTCGGGCTGGGCCTCGGCGCGGTGCTGCTGCGCATGGTGCGGACGCCGGTCGCGGTCGCCTGGCCGGCGTTGGGCATCTCGACCGGCCTCGGTGCGGCGGTGGTGCTGCTGGTCACCGGGCTCAGCCTGCCGGTGCTGTGGCGGCTGACCAGGCCGGACGGCATGCGTACCGAGTGAAGGCAGGTCCACGTACGGTGGATCGCCGACCGGCTGAAGCGGATCGCGGCGAACGGCCCGGACCCCTGTGAGGGGGGTCCGGGCCGTTTCAGCACTCGTCCGGGTCGGCGTCGCGCGCCCGGGCTCCTCACGTCCCTGCCGGAGTGTCGCTACGGCGACTCGACGCGGGTGAGCAGCTCGGCGAGGTGCACGGCCCGCACGGCCGACCGGCGCCGGCGCAGACCGGTACGCAGCTGCCGCAGGCAGCCCGGGTTGACGGCCACCACCAGGTCGACCCCCGCGGCCTCGATCTCGTCGAGCTTCGCGTCGAGGATCCGCCGCGAGTCCTTGGCCCGCAGCAGCGAGTACGTGCCGGCCGCCCCGCAGCAGGTGGCCGCCGAGGGCAGCTCCACGTAGTCGGCGACCTGGCGCAGCAGCGCCCGGGGCTCGGCGAAGACGCTTAGGCCGTTGCGCAGATGGCAGGAGTCCTGGAGGGCGACCCTGGCTCGCCGCCCAGCCACCCGCAGCTCGGCTCCGGCGGGCCGGCCGGCGATCCAGGTGGACAGCTCGCGCACCCGGTCCCGGCCGAGCACGGAGGCCAGGTGTGCGGCGCAGCCGCCGGAGGTGGTGACGATCGTGCCCGGCAGGTCCTCGCCGAGCCGCTCGGCCAGCCGCTCGCCGCCGGCCAGGTCGCCGTTGTGCGCGTGCAGCGCGCCGCAGCAGCCCTGCGCGGTGGGGACCGCGAGTTCCGGTGCGAGACTCTGGGCGGCGCGGCTGACCGCAGGAAAGAGCCCCCGCTCCACGCAGCCCAGCATGAGCTGCGCGCCCGGCTCGTCGGCGGCGGACCCGGAGACGCCCTGGCCGCGGGCAGCGCGGCGGACCAGGCCGAGCAGCCGTAGCAGCCACCGCTGCTCGACCAGCAGCATCAGCGCCCGGGCCACCAGCGGCCGTCGCCAGCCCCGCCACTGGTGCACCCGCCACTGTTCCAGCAGGTCGCCGTACTCGACGCCGGCCGGGCAGACCGGCTCGCAGGCCCGGCAGCCCAGGCAGAACGAGGACTGCTCGGCGAGGGTGGCGTCGTCCGGGGGCAGGGTGCCGTCCTGCAACGCGCGCATCAGGGTGATCCGGCCGCGCGGCGAGGAGGCCTCGTCGCCGGTCATCGCGTACGTGGGGCAGGCCGGCAGGCAGAACCCGCAGGAGATGCAGCGGGACAGTTGTTCCGGGTTGAACACGTCGCCGGTCACGAGCCCAGCTTTCCGGGGTTGAGGATGCCGGCCGGGTCGAAGGCGGTCTTGATCCGGCGCAGCAGGGCGAGCTGGTCGTCGCCGAGGCGGGCGGCGAGGAACGGCAGCTTCGCCGCGCCGACCCCGTGCTCACCGGTGATCGTGCCGCCGAGCTCGATGGCGGCGGCGAAGACGTCGGCGAAGGCCGCCTCGGCCCGGCGTACCGCGTCGTGGTCCTCGGCCGAGTCGAGCACACAGGTGGGGTGCAGGTTGCCGTCACCGGCGTGGCCGAAGGTGGCGATGGCGACGCCGTGCCGGGCGGCGATGGCGTCGATCCGGTCGACCATCTCGGCGATCCGCGGCCGGGGCACGGTGGCGTCCTCCAGGATGGTCACCCCGCCCCGGCGGGACAACGCCGGCAGCGCGCAGCGGCGGGCGGCCAGCAGCGCCTCGGCCTGGGCGACCTCGCGGGCCGTGGTTACCTCCACCGCGCCGGCCTCGACGCAGGCCGCGCCGATCCGGTCCAGGTGGGTGGCGACCAGGTCGGGCGGGCCGTCGTCGCCGAAGAGCAGCAGGGCGCCGGCGTCGGTTCGCAGGCCCAGGTGGGCGAAGTCCTCCACGGCCCCGATGCAGGCCCGGTCGAGGAACTCCAGCGTCGCCGGCACCACCCCGGCCCGGATCACCCGGGCGACGGCCTCCCCCGCGTCGGCCAGTGTCGGGAAGTACGCCACCCCGGTGTTCGTCGACTCCGGGGCGGGCAGCAGCGCCACGGTCGCCTCGGTGATCACGGCGAGGGTGCCCTCGGAGCCGGTGAGCAGCCGGGTCAGGTCGTAGCCGGCGACGTCCTTCCACAGCCGGCCGCCGGTGCGGATCACCTCGCCGGTGGGCAGCACCGCCTCCAGGCCCAGCACGTAGTTGCGGGTCACGCCGTACTTCAGGCCACGCAGCCCGCCCGCGCAGGTGGCGATGGTGCCGCCGACGGTGGCGACGGTGCGGCTGCCCGGGTCGGGCACCCAGAGCAGGCCCCGTGCGGCGGCAGCGTCGGCCAGGGCGGCGCTGGTCACGCCCGGTTGCACCCGGGCGAGCAGCTCGTCGGCGCTGACCTCCAGGATGGCGTTGAGCCGGGTCAGCACCAGCACGATGCCGCCGCGCAGCGGCACGGTCGCGGCGCACAGGTTGGAGCCCGCGCCGCGGGGCACCACGGGCACCCCGCACCGGGTGGCGAGCGCCAGCACCGCGGCGACCTCGGCGGTGTCGGCCGGGAAGACCACCGCGTCGGGTCGGTGCGAGAAGAGGGGCGTCGCGTCCCGCGCGTACGCCACCAGGTCGCCGGCCGCGTCGTGAACGTGCGACGGGCCGACGATACCGCGCAGCTCGGCGAGGACGGTCGTGGACAGCGCCATGCCCACCCTTCCCGGCGCTGGCCCGCGCCCGTAGGTTTTTGCCGTCGACCTGCCACATGATCGGCGACAGTTTTCAGCCGATCATAGAGAGCCGGGCCGGTCAGGTGAAGACGACGCCACTTGTCGGCCGATCCGTCACCTCCGCATCCTCGCTTGGTCCCGGCCGGCTGTCGGGCCCGGCAGCCGGCCGGGACCGTGCTCAGGCGACGTGGTGCAGGTATCCCGCGACGGACGCGTCGAGGACCTCCCGGCCGGGCCGGGCCCACACCTGCGCCGAGAAGACCTCCACCTCGACCGGCCCGGTGTAGCCGGCCGCGTCGACGGCCTCCCGCAGCCGGCGCAGCTCGATGCAGCCGGCACCGGGCAGGGCCCGGCCGAGCAGCACCCCCTCGGGCAGCGGCGTGACCCAGTCGCACACCTGGAACGCGGCGATCCGCGCCCCGGCCCGGGCGATCTGCGCGTACACGGTGTCGTCCCACCACACGTGGTACGCGTCGACGACCACCCCGACCACGCCCGGGTCGAACCGCTCGGCGATGTCGAGCGCCTGGCCGAGGGTGGACACCACACAGCGGTCGGCGCAGAACATCGGGTGCAGCGGCTCGATCGCCAGGGTCACTCCGGCCGCGGCGGCGTGCGGGGCCAGCTCGGCGATGGCGTCGGCGACCCGGTCGCGGGCGCCGTCGACGTCCCGGCTGCCCGCCGGCAGCCCGCCGGAGACCAGCACCAGGACCGAGGTGCCGAGGGCGGCGGCCTCCTCGATGGCGCGCAGGTTCTCGTCCCGCCAGCCATCGGCGCTGAAGAAGCCGCCCCGGCAGAGTGAGGTGACCGCCAAGCCGGCGTCGCGGACCAGCTTCGCGGTGCGGGCCAGGCCGAACTCGGCGACCGGCTCCCGCCACAGCCCGATCCCCGGCACGCCGGCGGCGACGCAACCGGCGACGACCTCGGGCAGCGCCCAGTGCTGCGACGTGGCCTGGTTGAACGAGAACCGCCGCAGAGCGTTGCCGTCACCTGCCTTCACTGCTCCCGGCTGCGGGGCGTGCGAAACCGGATCGCTCACTGGTCCACCCCCGCGACGGTGAACAGGGCCCGGGCGCGGGCGGCGGCCAGGTCCGCGTCCGGCAGCAGCCCCGCGGCGTCGGCGAGGGTGAGCAGGGTGGCCAGGTGCGCCGGCGAGCGGCCGGACTGCGCCCCGCCGACCATCGTGAAGTGGTCCTGGTGCCCGGCCAGCCAGGCCAGGAAGACGATGCCCGTCTTGTAGTGCCAGGTGGGCGCCGCGAAGATGTGCCGGGCCAGGGGCACGGTCGGCGCGAAGATCTCGTCGTACGCCGCCAACTCCCCCCGGTCGAGCGCGGCCAGCGCGGCGGCGGCGGCCGGCGCGATCGCGGCGAACACCCCGAGCAGCGCGTCGGAGTGACCGCTCGCGTCGCCCCGGATCAGCTCCGGGTAGTGGAAGTCGTCGCCGGTGTAGAGGCGCACCCCGGCGGGCAGCCGGCGGCGCAACGCCACCTCGCGGTCGGCGTCCAGCAGGGAAACCTTGATGCCGTCCACCCGGGTGTCGTGGGCCTTGATCAGCTCGACCACGGCGTCGGCGGCCTCGTCGAGGTCGGCCGATCCCCAGTAGCCCGCCAGCGCCGGGTCGAACATCGGGCCGAGCCAGTGCAGCACCACCGGCTCGTCGGCGGCGGTCAGCAGCTCGTCGTACACCCGCAGGTAGTCCTCCCGGCCGCGGGCGGCGGCGGCCAGGTGGCGGCTGCACATCAGCACCGGGCGGGCCCCGGCGGCCCGCACGTCGTCGAGCTGCCCGAGGTAGGCGCGGGTGACCTCGGCCAGGGTGGCCGGGCCGGGCGGGAGCTGGTCGGTGCCGACGCCCGCGACGATCCGCCCGCCGACGGCGCGGGCCTCGGCGGCGCTGCGCCGGATCAGCTCGCGGGTGGCCGGGTAGTCCAGGCCCATGCCACGCTGCGCGGTGTCCATCGCCTCGGCCACCCCGAAGCCGTACGACCACAGGTGGTGCCGGAAGGCCAGGGTGCGGTCCCAGTCGAGCACGGCCGGAGCACCCGGGGTGTTCTCGGCCGACGGATCGGCCACCACGTGCGCGGCGGCGTACGCGATCCGGCTGGCCGGCGGCCCGGCCGGGCGCGGGAAGCCGGCGCCCCCGGTCAGCCGGTACCGCCGCCCACCCGGCAGCACCACCTCGGCCGCGCCCACGACTCCCACGCTCACAGCTCCAGCTCCGGGATGTCCAGCCGGGCGCCCTCACGCGCGGAACGCAGGCCCAGTTCGGCGAGTTGCACGCCGCGTGCGCCGGCCAGGAAGTCCCACCGGAACGGCTCGTCGGCGACGACGTGCCGCAGGAACGCCTCCCACTGCACCTTGAAGCCGTTGTCGAACTCCTCGTTGTCCGGCACCTCCGTCCACTGCGACCGGAAGGGCTCGGTGACCGGCAGGTCGGGGTTCCACACCGGCTTCGGGGTGACCGCGCGGTGCTGCACGCGGCAGCTGCGCAGCCCGGCCACGGCGCTGCCCTCGGTGCCGTCGACCTGGAACTCGACCAGCTCGTCGCGGTGCACCCGGACGCACCACGAGGAGTTGAGCTGCGCGACCACGCCGCCGTCGAGCTCGAAGATGCCGTACGCGGCGTCGTCGGCGGTCGCCGGGTAGCTGCGGCCCGCCTCGTCGACCCGCTGCGGCACGTGCATGGCGGTGAGGCAGGAGACCGTACGCACCCGGCCGAAGAGCTCCTGAAGCACGTACTGCCAGTGCGGGAACATGTCCACGACGATGCCGCCGCCGTCCTCGCTGCGGTAGTTCCAGGACGGGCGCTGGGCCGGCTGCCAGTCGCCCTCGAAGACCCAGTAGCCGAACTCCCCACGCACCGACAGGATCCGGCCGAAGAAGCCGCCGTCGATGAGCCGCTTGAGTTTGCGCAGCCCGGGCAGGAAGAGCTTGTCCTGGACCACCCCGGTACGCACGCCGGCGGCGCGCGCCGCCCGGGCCAGGTCGAGGGCGCCCTCGGTGTCCTCCGCCAGCGGCTTCTCGGTGTAGATGTGCTTGCCGGCCTCCAGTGCCCGGCGGATCGCCTTCTCCCGCTGCTGGGTGACCTGGGAGTCGAAGTAGATCTCGACGTCGTCGCGGGCCAGCGCGGCGCTCAGGTCGGTGGTCCAGTCGGTCAGGCCGTGCCGCTCGGCGATCTCGCGGAGCTTGCTCTCGCTGCGCCCGACCAGGACCGGCTCGGGCCAGATCGAGGTGCCGTCGGCCAGGGGCACGCCGCCCTGCTCGCGGATGGCGAGCAGGGAGCGCACCAGGTGCTGCCGGTAGCCCATCCGGCCGGTGACGCCGTTGACGATGATGCCTATCGACCTGCGGGTCATGGTGTTCCTTCCCTCCGCGGGCGCCGCCGACCGGGGACGGCGGCGGGCGGCGACCTGTTCCACGCCTGTGCTGCCGCCCGGAGGTCCCCGGCGGCAAAACGTCAGGCAAGCGCTTTCCTGAGGAGCGTAGGGAACGCCTCCCCCTCAGGCAAGAGGCCTCCCGGCCCGTCGCGCGGCACGCGCCATCCACCGGGCCGGGTGGTCGCGCGCGGGGCCGGAGAAGGGCTTTCGCTACGGTACGGTGACGGGTGGCCGGCACCCGGGCACGGCCGTCGATCAACGACCGAGGGGGCGGCAGTGGCGACCCTGTCCGACGTGGCCCGGCGGGCGGGAGTCTCGCCCGCGACCGCCTCCCGGGTGATCAACGGCAGCAGCAAGCCCGTCACCGAGGATCTCCGCGAGCGCGTGCTGCGCGCCGTCGCCGAGTTGCAGTACGTGCCGAACGCGCACGCCCAACTACTGGCCCGTTCGCACCGGGTGGCGGTGGGCGTCATCGTGCACGACGTCTCCGACCCGTACTTCGCCGAGATCACCCGGGGCCTGCAACGGGTCGCCACCGACCAGGGCCGGCTGCTGATGATCTGCAACAGCTACCGCGACCCGGACCGCGAGTTGGAGTACGTCGAGCTGCTGCGTGGCCAGCAGGTCGCCGCGATCATCCTGGCCGGCTCGGGCTACCACGACGCCACCTTCACCCGCCTGCTCAACGAGAAGCTCGCCGCATACGAGGCGACCGGCGGACGGGTCGCGGTCATCGGCCGGCACGAGCACTCCGGCGACGCGGTGATGCCGGACAACCGCGCCGGTGGCCGGCTGATCGGCGCGGAGCTTTACGAGCTCGGCCACCGGGCGATCGGGGTGGTGGCCGGGCCGGCGGTGCTCACCACCACCACCGACCGGCTCACCGGGCTGCGGGAGTCCCTCGCCGCGCACGGGCTGAGCCTGCCCGAGCACCGCGTCCGGCACGCCGAGTTCGACCGCGACGGCGGCGTCGCCGCCACCGCCGCCCTGCTCGACGCCGATCCCGAGCTGACCGCCATCGTCGCGCTCAACGACTCGATGGCGATCGGCGCGCTGGCGCTGCTGCGCTCCCGGTCGGTGGCGGTGCCCCGGCAGATGTCGGTCATCGGCTTCGACGACATGCCGATCGCCCGGGACGTCACCCCCGCGCTGACCACCGTCCGGCTGCCCCTGGTCGAGATGGGGGCCCGCGCGATGTCGCTGGCACTCGACCCGGGGGCGGCGGCGCCCCGCGTCGAGATCCTGCCCGCCGAGGTGGTCCGCCGCGACAGCACCGGCCCGGCCCCCGAGGTCACCCCGACCCGCCCCCGCCCGACACCTGGGGCGCGGGTCAGATGATGAAGTGGGTCCAGTAGGCCAGCCAGGTGACGAAGAGCGCGCCCTGGAGCAGGGCCAGGGCCGCGGTCAGCCAGGCGTCGGCGCCCGCGTTCCGGGCCCAGCGGGCCAGCACCAGGCCGACCGGGAAGACGGCGAGCAGGTATCGCAGCAGGCTCTTGTACACCGGCGGGCCCATCGACAGCGGCACCAGGACCATGGTCAGCCCGTACACGAGATAGGGCAGCCCGAGCTGGCGGGCGCCCACGACCAGGACCACCAGCACCACCACGGCGAACCACACCCGTAGGGCGTCGCGGGGCGGGGTGTCGGTCAGGCCGTTCCACAGCACCGCCAGCGGGTTCTGCACGCTGATGTCCCAGCCTTCCTCCTGGGCGTGCTTGTAGGCGAACCAGTCGCCGCTCTGCCATCGACAGAACGCCATGAAGGTCAGCCAGCCGGCGGGCACCAACGCCAGCGGCCAGCCGACGCGCAGGTACGCCCACCAGGAACGCGGGCCCAGCCGGTAGCCGTGCTGCCGCAGCAGCACCAGGGCCAGCGGCAACACGACGAAGAACCCGACCGAGCGACTCATCGCCAGGAAGAAGCCGACGACACCGACAAGCAGCCAGCGCCGCCGCTCGGCGTAATGAAAGGTGGCCAGCGCGAGACAGAGGAACAACGACTCGGTCAGCGCCGCCTGGAACAGGAACCCGGCCGGCAGCAGCACCAGGTAGCGGACGAACCGGCGGGCGGAGGCGTCGTCGCCGAGCAGTCGCTCGCCCAACTGATGGGCGTAGTAGAGCATCAGCAGGAACGCGACGTTGGAGACGAGCAGCAACGCCAGCGCCGTGTCCCCGCCCAGCAGCGGGGCCAACGGACGGGCCAGAAACGGATAGAGCAGGGGAAAACCGAAGTCGGGCCACGGTTGGTCGAGTGGGAGCCGGGCCAGGTGGTCGTAGAGGAAGGAATCCCAGGCGAACCAGAGCGCGACCGCGCGGTGCCCGGAAATCGCCCGCTGCTGCTCGCGCATCATCGTCTCGTCCGGCGGCGGCGCCCACGGCACGTCGTCGAAGGCGCTCAGCGTCAGCACCCCGACGGCGCTGAGCACGATCTTCGTACCGAAGAAGACGGCCAGGACGAACAGCCACGGCGTCGGCACCCGGCCGGCGACCCGCGACGCCGCGCGCCGCAGGTCGTGGCCGCGCCCGGTCAGCCGGGCGGGCACCGCGCGCCGCCGCCGATCCGTGGCGGCCCGCCCTCTGTCCATCACGCGTCTCCCGCTCCGGCCGCCCGAACGGTGCCATATCCCCGTTCCGGGGCCGTTGACACGTCGATGTGACTCCGCGCGGAGGAACCGGGTGCCGGGCGCGTGGCGGGCGGTCCACCTCGTCGGGCCGTCCCGGGCCCGGACGGGCATCGGGGGTGAGTTCGGGTCGATGCCGGGTAAGCGGGCCGCCTCCGGGAGACGGAAGCAGGGGGCGAACGGGCATGGGCGAAGAACGCGGCACGGTGGTCATCGGCGCTGGGCCGGCAGGCCTGACGGCGGCGTACGAGCTGCTCCGGCGGGACAGCCCGGTCCGGGTGTTCGAGGCCGACGAGGTGGTGGGCGGGATCAGCCGCACCGTCGAGCGGGACGGGTGGCGCTTCGACATCGGCGGGCACCGGTTCTTCACGAAGGTGGCCCGGGTCGAGAAGTTCTGGCACGAGATCCTGCCCGACGAGGACTTCCTGCTGCGGCCCCGGATGAGCCGGATCTACTACCGGGGCGCCCTGTTCGACTACCCGCTGAGCGCGACGAACGCCCTACGCAACCTCGGCCTGCGGGAGGCCGTGCTGTGCATGGGCTCGTACGCGCGGGCCCGGCTGCGCCCGCCGAAGGACCAGTCGCACTTCGAGGGTTGGGTCTCGGCCCGGTTCGGCTGGCGGCTGTACTCGATGTTCTTCAAGACGTACACGGAGAAGGTCTGGGGGATGCCGGCCGACCGCTTGCAGGCCGACTGGGCCGCGCAGCGGATCAAGAACCTGTCGCTGGCCAAGGCGGTCCGCAACGCGGTGCTGCCCCGGCGCAACCGCACGGACGTCACCAGCCTGATCGAGGAGTTCCAGTACCCGAAGTTCGGCCCGGGCATGATGTGGGAACGCTGCACCGAGGAGGTGCGCCGACGCGGCGGCCGGGTGGACACCGGCACCTGGGTGACCGCCGTGCACCGGGACCCGGAGCGCCGCAGAGCCGTCGCCGTCACCGTCAACGGGGCCGGCGGGCAGCGCACCGAGCCGGCGGCGCACGTCGTCTCCTCGATGCCGATCTCCGAGCTGGTCGCCGCGCTGCGTCCGGCGGCCCCGCCGGAGGTGCTGGCCGCCGCAGCCGACCTGCGGTACCGGGACTTCCTGACCGTCGCGCTGGTGGTGCCGGAGGAGTTCTCGTTCCCGGACAACTGGATCTACGTGCACGACCCGGCGGTGAAGGTCGGCCGGATCCAGAACTTCGGCTCCTGGTCGCCGCACCTGGTGAAGGACGGCCGCACCTGCCTCGGCCTGGAGTACTTCGTGTTCGAGGACGACGAGACCTGGCGTACGCCGGACGCCGGGCTGATCGCCGCCGCGACGGCCGAGTTGGAGCGGCTCGGTCTGGTCCGGCCGGGGGTGGTCGAGGCCGGGTACGTGGTGCGGATGCCGAAGGCGTACCCGGTCTACGACGAGCGCTACCAGCACAACGTGGACGTGATCCGGGACTGGCTGGCGCGCGAGGTGCCCAACGTGCACCCGGTGGGCCGCAACGGCATGCACCGCTACAACAACCAGGACCACTCGATGCTGACGGCGATGCTCACCGCCGAGAACATCGCCTGCGGCACCAGTCACGACGTGTGGTCGGTCAACGTGGAACAGGACTACCACGAGGAGTCGAGCCACGACGGCGACGGCCACCGGGGCACCGGCCGGGACGCGCCCGTCCTGCCAGCCCGGCCCGCCGCCCCGCTCGCCACGACCCTCGACGGCGTCGCCCGGCCCGAACGGCCGACCCAGGTACGCCCCGGCTGAGCCGCCTACCGCAAAGCACAACCACGGCAAACAGCGCCTCCGCCTGGCCGGGACGCTCTAAAGCGTCGGCGGGCGTGTGCGACTCGCTGCTTCGTCCAACTCGCTGACCGTGACGCCACGCGCCCGCAATTGCGCGATCTGGTGCTCAGGCAGCAGGGCGAGCGGGGTGACTTTCAGATCGCGCAGGTTGCGCAGCGCCTCCACGCCCGCCAGCGACCGGATGCAGAACTCGTCGGACTCGCCGTCCCACTGCTCCCACACCATGTGCGCCGTGTCGTGCCCACCACCGATCCAGCTGAGGGACTCGACGGTGTCGAGCTCCGCCTGGGGTATCGCGACCGCCATCAGCCGGGCCAGGTTGCCCTCGTCGAACTCGAACGCGTCGAAGAAGTACGTCGGCGGCAGCTCGACCGAGTGCAGCAGCCTGTCGAGCACCGCCAACTTCAGGATCGGATCACCGAACGGCGCCGCCGCCTCGACCGGGTCGGGCAGGAAATTGTCCACCTGGACACCACGCCCAGCCAGCGCTGCGAGCACCTCGTGGCCCGCTGGGTGCAGCACGCCCGCACAGCCGATGCGCACCCGCTTGAGCCGATCACACACCAGCAGCGGGGCCAGGTCCACGTCCGGCGGCACACCGAGCCACAGCAGCTCCAGCTCAGGCAGCGCGGTGAGCGGTCCGAGGTCACCGACCTCGGACTCGCGCAGGTACAGGTTGCGCAGCCCCAGGAAGCCTTCGATGCCGGCCAGCGACCGGATCGTGCCGTCGACGCCGTCCGGCAGCGCGTCCCAAAGGTCGGCCTCATCGGTCCAACAGGCCCGATCGGCGTCGGCCGAGACCTCCAGCGTGAGCACCTCGGCATAACGGGCCTTGAGCTCATCGACCGGACGTTCGCGTATCTCGGCGACCGCATCGTTCAGAAAGTCTGACTCAAGCAAGGCCAACCGCAGGCAGGGATCCACGTGGGCAACCTACCTGACGATGACCACTCACACGGGTGGTGCCCGATGCCACGCACCCGCTGGACACACGTACCCCAAACGCATCGACATCCGGCCGCCTTGCGGTCTACGGGCTCGTGCCGCGGCCGAAGGAGCGGCGGTAGGCGGCCGGTGTGGTGTGCACCGTGCTGCGGAAACGGCGGCGCAGGTTGGTGGCGGTGGACAGGCCGACTCTGGTCGCGATCGTCTCGACCGGCAGGTCGGTCTCCTCCAACAGGGCTCGCGCGGCCATGATGCGTCGCTGGAGCAGCCACTGCCCTGGGCTGACGCCCAGTTGCGCGGTGAACCTGCGGGCCAGGGTGCGCGGGGACAGGTTGGCCCGTACGGCGAGGTCGTTGACGGTGAGCGGCTCGTGCAGTCGCTCCGCGGCCCAGTCCAGGACAGGGGCCAGGGACACCGGGGTACGCGCGGTCGGGGGCGTGGCCGCGTACTGCTGCTGCCCGCCCTCGCGATGCGGCGGCATGACCATGTGCCGGGCGATCTGGGTGGCGTGGGCGGCGCCGTGGTCGCTGCGGACCAGGTGCAGGCACAGGTCGATCCCGGCGGCGGTGCCTGCGCTGGTCGCGACGTCGCCGAGGTCGATGTACAGGGTGTCGGCTTCGACGCGCACGCCGGGAAAGCGGGCGGCGAACTCGGCGGCCATCCGCCAGTGGGTGGTCGCCCTGCGCTGATCGAGCAGCCCGGTGTGGGCGAGCAGGAAGGCCCCGGAGCAGATGGCGACGATGCGGGCGCCGCGACTGTGGGCACGTCGCAGCGCGTCGATCACGGCGGGCGGGGCGGGCTGCTCGCGGCGTTGCCAGCCAGGGAGCACCACCGTGTCCGCGGTCTCGAGCGCGCGCAGCCCGCTGGTGACCGCCATGTCGTATCCCGCCAGGGTGGATACGGCGCCCGGGTGCTCGGCACACACGTCGAAGCTGTAGCTGACTGGCAGACCTGGGCGCCGCACGCCGAACACCTCGGCGGCACAGGCGAGTTCGAACGTGGACTGCGGCGGCAGGACGAGGGCGACCACCCGGTGAATGGTCATGGCAGGAATGTACCTGGCAACGTCATTCCAGACACTGGCCGGTGCGGGGCGGCACGACGATCATGACCGCATGACGCACGAATCCGATGATGTGCAGATCCTGCAGGTCGATGAGGTGGAACCCGTCGAGGTTTTTCCCGGCATCGTCCGGCGGCGCCTGCCGGCGACCGAGCGGGCCCGCGGCTGGATGTACGACTTCGCCCCGGGAACGGAGTGGCCGGAGGTCGACGTGCACGAGGGCGAGGAGCGCTACTACGTCGTCTCGGGCGAGTTCATCGATCGGGGCCACCGTCTGGGGCCGGGCAGCTACGTGGTGTTCGCTCCGGGCACCGCGCACCGCCCGCGCACCGAGACCGGCGCGCGCATGATCGGCATCAGTATTCTCGCGACGTAGCCGGCAGGCCCGAACCGCGCCCGTCGTGGATCGGGCTCGTGAGCTGGTCGGACACGCCCGATGTTGTCTAATTTGGAGTGAGCAATGAGGAACACCCTGGCCCTGGTCAGCACGACGATCGTGCTGGCCGCGGCCGTGTTGACCGGCGGCAGCGCACAGGCGGCCCCCGATCCACGGGCCGCCCCGGCCGCCGATCGCACCATCGGCACCGCCGCGCCACCGCACCCGCCCGAGCCGCAAGTGACCACGCCGCCTGTCCCGCGGCCCAAGCCGTTCAAGGAGGCGCCGCCCGGCACCGCCGCCGACAAGGCGGCCACCCCGCCCGACTTCGGACCCGACGAACGGATTCTCTCGGCCTACCACCGGGGCAAGCTCTCCCGGGATGACGCGGTGCGGTACGGGCTGGGCGCGCTGCGCTCACCCCGGTCGGTCCCCGCCCACCTACGGCCGACCGGCGCCGTCCGCGACCCGCAGCGGTATCTGACCTACCTGTCGATGCTGGCGGCGAGCACCAGGCCGGAGGTGTCGGCAACTGTCGCGCCAGATGTCACCGCGCCTGCCGCCGCCCCGGTGGCGGCCGGCTACGACGACTGCGCCGCCGAGCCGTTCGACTACCTCGGTACCACCTACCGCTGCCGGGCCTCCGCCGGCGAGTTCCTCGTGCTGTACAACGTCGCCTCGGCAGGCAGGCCGGGCGTCCCCGCGGACTTCAACGCCAACGGCCGGGCGAAGGCGGTACAGCACATGCTGAACTCGCTCGCGATCGCCGTCAACGAGTACCGCGCGATGGGTTACCCGCTGCCCGTCCGGGACGGCAAGCCGTGGGTGCTGGTCTACGGCGTCGACGAGATCCCGGTCGTCGGCGGCCTCGGACTCAAGATCGACGCGCCCTTCGTGCTGCCCTACGGTCTGAACCAGCAGGCCACCATCCTGGTGCCCAACGGGCAGGACGACTGGGACTACCTGCCTCGCCACGAGCTGTTCCACGTCATGCAGTACCAGTACTGGGACAGGTCCGACGTCGAAAGCGACTTCATCGTCAACTTCGTGGGCGGCAAGGAATTCGGCTCCATGAACTGGTGGATGGAGGCCACCGCGGAGTGGGCCACCCGCCAGACCTACGCCCGCGACCCGTCCTTGCCCATCCCCGGCGACGAGAAGTTGTACGCCCGCAACGTCTACGACGTGCTCAGCATGCCCGGGGCGGCGCTCAACTCGTGGGGCGGGCTGGGCGAAGGCCGGCAGTACGGCGCGTTCCTGCTGGCCACCTACCTCACCGAGCAGATCGACGCGACCTTCGTACGGCGCACGTGGGAGAGCGTCCGGGACCACGGCCACCTGCCGATCGAGGCGATCCGGCACACCGCGCAGGGGTACGGCATCAACTTCGCCGACATGCTGCTCAACTACCACATCGCCAACTACCGGCTGGCCAAGGCGAACGCCGCCCCCGCCCCGACGGTGGACGCGTGGCGCCCGTACGGCTACCTGGACGCCAACACGTCACTGTGGCGCACCAACCTCAGCTCCATGACGGGAACGAGCGGCGACATCCTCGGGGGCGCGAGGCCGGCCCGCAAGAGCCACCCGACACCCGCTGGCAGGTACGTGGAATACCAGGACACCCTGCGCAAGGGTGGCGCCGTCTACCACGATTTCCGGGCGGTCCAGAACTCCGGCGACCCGAGTTGCGGATACTGCTCGACCCTGCTGGTGGACACCACCAAGGACCCCCACCGCCGCTCCGCCGTCATCATCTGGTCGCCGGCCGGCGGCACCGGCACGATGGCGAAGTACCCGAGCATTCAGACGGTGCGCCACCCCGACGCGGGCGGCCTGATCACGGTGCCGGACTTCAAGCACCCGATGGTGGCCACCCTGGTGACGACCTGGACTGAGCTGGACGTCCACTCCGCCGACGCGGACAGCAGCCCGAAGACGTTCCCCACCTACGTGGAGACCACGCTGCCACTCACGGGCCGCTCCTGCGTGCTGCGCCCGCTCTCGGTGAGCAGCGTGGAGACCAACGTCCAGCCGGAGGCCACCTTCAACCAGTACGCGGCCAGCACTGCGGACGGCTGGACCGGCGGCGATTCCACGTATTCGGTGAAGCTGCCGGACGGCCGGATCGTGTGGCTGTTCTCCGACACCTGGATGGGGCCGCTCAACGGCGACGGCACCCGGCCGGTGACCGCGCCGCTGGTGAACAACACGTTCGTGGTGCAGAGCGGCACAAGCCTGACCACCTACCAGGGTGGCACCGCCGGGGCGCCCCGGGCGTTGCTGCCGCCGTCCGGGATCGGCAAGTGGTACTGGGTCGGTGACGGCCACCTCTCCGGCGGCCAGCTCCAGGTGGTGTACCAGGAGTACGAGCGCTTCGGCTCGGGCGCCTGGGACTGGCGGTTCCACCGCAACGTGGTGGCGAACTTCGCCCTGTCCAACCTGCGCACCCCGGTCAGCGTCCGGGAGCTGCCCTCGGCGAGCGGGGTCGCCTGGGGCTCGGGGCTCCTGCCGGCCAGCCGCAGCGGCGACGGCTACACCTACGTGTACGGCGTGGACGACTCCCCGATCAACAAGCAGATGCGCATCGCCCGGGTGTCCGGCAGCGATCTTGCTGGGGGCACCTGGCAGTACCACACGCCGTGGGGCTGGACTGTCCGGGAGCAGAACTCCCGCAACCTGCTGACCGGCATCGCCAACGAGTACAGCGTGACCCCCTGGGGCGGGCAGTTCCTCCTGCTCAGCCAGGACAGCACCCAGGCGTTCAGCGGGCAGATCAACGCCTGGACGTCCTGCTCGCCGTACGGGCC
Organism: Micromonospora peucetia; assembly: GCF_900091625.1. Classification (NCBI taxonomy): domain Bacteria; kingdom Bacillati; phylum Actinomycetota; class Actinomycetes; order Micromonosporales; family Micromonosporaceae; genus Micromonospora; species Micromonospora peucetia. The sequence continues at coordinate 4,957,729 of NZ_FMIC01000002.1, read as the reverse complement.
GTTCACCCAGAAGACCCCCGTCTACCGGATGCCGGAACCCGGACCGTACGGCAGCTACTGGAATCCGAACATCATCTCGTACAACGCGCACGTACACACGGCACTGAGCTCCGGCAACACGTTCGTCGCGTCGTACAACGTCAACAGCATGGACACCCGCGTCTCTCCCGACGCGGACCACTACCGCGACCCGGGCATCTACCGCCCCCGGTTCTTCCGGTTCACCCTCGGGTGAACCTCCGGTTCCGCCGGGTGTCACCGTGACACCCGGCGGAACCGCAGGGCCCGAGCACGGCACGGTACGCGACAAGTGGGTGCCGGTCAGCAAGCGTTCACGCGGTCGTCCCCGCGCGTCTGCTGGGGAACCCGTGTGCGCGAGCGGCGATCACCACTACCAGTACCGGCATCAGGAGCGCCAGGACGCTCCAGGGAAGCAACAGAGGCCCGAGGATGTCGAGGATGAGTCCGCCGGCGACTCCACCGCCGGCCATGGCCGCGTTCCACAGCGTGACGAGCATGGCTTGTGCGGCGTCCGCCGACTCGCCCCCCGCGTCGCCGACGGCCGTTTGCAGGAGCGTGGGGGCGCCTCCCCACCCGAGCCCCCACAGCGTTACCGCGGCGTAGACCAGAGCAGGGCTCTCGGCCAGTACAGCCAGGATGGCGGCTGCCACGGCGACGAGGAGGGTGCTTGCGATGGTGAGGGTTCGTAGCCGACGGTGGATGTTGGCGCCCACGATCCAGATGCTCAGCAGGCAGGTGGCGCCGAAGACCAGCAGTACGAGGTCGATGGAGTCGCCCATGCCGAGCCTGCCGAGGAAGGTGGCGACGTAGGTGTAGAGGATGGTGTGGGCCAGCACGAAGACCAGGGTGACGAGCAGGACCGGCGCCACGCCGGGGATGTGGAGGGTCCGCAGCATCGGGGTCCGGCCTTCCGCCCGCTGCCCTGGATAGTCCGGAACCGTCGCGGTGATCCACCCGAGCAGGACGACGGTGAGCACGGTCATGACCAAGAAGGCCGCCTGCCAGCTGAGCGCTTCGCCGAGGAAGGTTCCCGCAGGTACTCCCAGGGACAGCGCAACCGGAATGCCGGCCATGGCGATCGCGATGGCCTTGCCCTGCAGGTGAACAGGGGTCATCCGGCGGGCGTATCCGGCCAGCATCGCCCAGGCCAGGCCCGCGGCCACCCCGGCGACGAACCGGGCCACCATGGTCAGGGGATAGTTCGTCGAAACTGCGGTGACCGTATTGGCGAGAGCGAATCCTGCCATCGCCGTCAGCAACAGACGCCTTCGCCGCCACCCCGCTGTGGCCGCGGTCAAGGGGATCGCCGTGAGCGCGGTCCCGATCGCGTAGATCGTCACCGACTGCCCCATCGCGGACCCGCTGACCCTGAGGTCAGCACTCATCGCGGGCAGCAGCCCTGCGGGCAGCGTCTCGGTCAGGCTGGTGATGAAGACGGCCGTGGCCAGCGCCAGCAGTGCCGCCACAGGCAGTTTCCGGTCCCCGGTCTCGGCACGGGAGCTGGCAGGTAGTTCAGTACGGCGGAAGGTCGTGGTGCGTTTCCTCACGCCCGGCGTGGTTGGCATGCCGGTACGGTAAAAGTTGACATCGGTGTCAGTTTCAAGTCGCCAGGCAAGAAGGGCGGGGAATGCGGATCGGGGAACTGGCCCGGCGCACCGGGGTGAGCGGGCGGTCGCTGCGCTATTACGAGCAGCAGGGGCTGCTGATGGCAGAGCGCACTCCCGGCGGACATCGCGACTATTCCGAGGGCGCGGTCGACCGGGTCATCCGCATCCAGGAACTCTTCGCCGCGGGGCTACACAGCGCGAAGATCGCACAGCTGCTGCCCTGCATGCGGGACACGGACGGCGGCCCGTCCGAGATCGCCACTGCGCAGCTGGTCACGGACCTCACCGCGGAACGAACCCGTGTCGATCGAATGATCACCGATCTGATCCGCTCGCGGGGGATCCTCGACGAAGTGATCGACGCGGCATCGGGCTGACGCGACCTGGTACCGCAACGGCAACTGGCCGGGCGCACCCTTCCCGCGCGTAAACGTTTTGCCGCCGCGTCCTGCCGCCCATAGCATCCGCCGGATGCGGATCCGCGAGTTCCACGAGCCCGACTGGGCCCAGTTGTGGCCGATCGTCGAGGAGGTGGTCCGGGCCCAGGAGACCTTCCCCTACGACCCGGAGCTGACCGCCGAGCAGGCGTACGACATGTGGGTGGAGGCCGCGCCGGGCCGGACGGTGGTCGCGGTCGACGGCGACGCGGTGCTGGGCACCGCGAAGATGGGCACCAACCGCCCCGGGCCCGGCGCGCACGTCGCCACGGCCAGCTTCATGGTTGCCCGCGCGGCGCGCGGCCGGGGCGTGGGCACCGCGCTGTGCCGGCACGCGGTCGACTGGGCCCGCGAGCGGGGGTACGCCGGAATGCAGTTCAACGCCGTCGTGGCGAGCAACACCACCGCCGTCGAGCTGTACCGGCGGGAAGGGTTCGACGTGGTGGGCACGGTGCCCGGCGCGTTCCGGCATCCCGCCCTCGGCCGGGTGGGCCTGCACGTCATGTATCGGGAGTTCTGACCGACCGACGAAACGCCGCGCGCCGCGTCCCGCTGGGGCGGGACGCGGCGCGCGGCGGGCACCGTCAGGCGGCGGGCCAGGCTACGCGTGGACAGTGGGAAGCTGGCGGGATAGACCAGCAACATAGCTCCTGTGCTGAGCGGTCGTTCTACACCACCCTCGCCTGCCTGCTCAACCACTCTTGATCACGATGAGAGTGGCTCACTGATCGACAGCGCACACGACTGACAGATTTCCGTCACCATTCTCTGGCCCGCACCTGTCTGAGCTGCGGGTTTCGCCGACGATTACCACACCGCCCAACTAGGGGCAGCCCTTGCGCATCTGGGCTATCCGAGTGGTAGTCGAGGGTCTACCCTCGGCGATCAGCGTGCCGGATAATAGATCAATGTCCGCCGCCGAAGGTGCCTCAGTTGGACCGGTCTCCACGGAAGCCAAATCGACTGTGAACAAAGGGGGGTTGAGGTGGTGAGTGCGCCCTCGGGGCCTGGTGTGCCGGGACACGGACCGGACGGCAAACCGAGACCGGCACCCGCACGCAGGCCACTCGGGGAGGTCGCGGCGCTGGTCTCGGCGGGCACCGGTCTGCTGGGGCTGCTGCTCGGCTTCTTCGGACTGCCAGCGGTGGTGAACTCGCCCACTGCGGCGCGGGTCACGGTGACGGAGACGGTCGTGGTTCCCGGACCCACTGTGACGGTGACCGCCCCGAGCGCCGATCGCTCCGAGCCCGGGCCCGGCCCCTCGGCATCGTCGTCCGGCTCCGCCGGTGTGGACCGGCAGGCGCTGACCCTGCTGGACCCCGTTGACGGACGACCAATGCTCAGTTCGGGTTCGGGAACGTTGAAGGGGGAGGAATATCCGGACGCGGCCACGGTGAATTTCTGTATCGGCGGGTTCACCGAATACAACATCGGCACGAACTGGAAGAGGTTCACTGCCACCGCTGGGCTCGACGACAGCTCCTCCAATTGGCCGATGACGGTGCAGATATACAGTGATGGACGCCGTCTCGTCAGTGTCCGCGCGGGCCTGGCTGACCCTAAGAGGGTCGATGTCGACGTCACGGGAGCCACGCGGCTGAGGATTGGCTACGAACTGCTGGGCAACACCTGCGACTATGACAACAAACCCCGACTGGTGCTCGGAACCCCGACTCTGTCCCGCTACAGACCTTGAATGGCCAGGTTCGTCCGATGTGGCCTGTGTGATGGCCTCGCGTTGGGGTAGATCGATGGGATGAGGTATCCCGATGGAGGTGGGTTGTCCGCGCGGGGGCGGGCGAAGCGTGAGGCGGTACGACGGCAGGCGGCCGGGTGGTTCGCCCAGGATGTGTCGGTGCCGGAGATCGCGCGCAGGCTGCGGGTGTCGCAGACCGCGGTGTACGGGTGGCGTAAACGGTGGCAGGTCGGTGGTGAGCAGGCCCTGGCCTCGAAAGGGCCGGGTGGGTCTCGGTGTCGCCTGGATGAGGGCCGGCTGCGGCGGCTGGCCGATGGCCTGGAGGAAGGGCCGGCGGCGCACGGGTTCGGTAGTGATCAGCGGTGGACCCTGGCGCGGGTGTCGGACTTGATCGCCCGGATGTTCCGTACCCGGTACACGCTGCGCGGGACGGCGAACATCATGTACCGGTTGGGTTGGTCGGTGCAGGTCCCCGCGCATCGTGCGGTCGAGCGTGACGAGGCCGCGATCGTCACCTGGCGGCGGGAGACGTGGCCGGCGGGAAAACGGTAGCGGCGCAGCGGCAGGCGTGGCTGGTCTTCGAGGACGAGGCTGGTCAGACGTTGCGCCCTCCGAAGGCCCGCACCTGGGGACGACGCGGGCACACCCCTGTGGTTCCGGTGGCGGGCAAGGGTTCCGGTCGGGTCTCGATCGCCGGGTTGACCTGTTACCGGCCCGGGAAGCGGTCCCGGCTGATCTACCGCACGATCACCCATCGCGGTCGCAAGAACGAGCGCCGTAGCTTCAGTGAACGCGACTACATCTGCCTGCTCGACGCCGCTCACCAGCAGCTCGGCGGCCCGATCGTGTGCGTCTGGGACAACCTGAACACCCACGTCTCCGCCGCCATGCGGCAGATGATCGACGCCCGGGACTGGCTGACCGTCATCCGGCTACCGGCCTACGCCCCGGACCTGAACCCGACAGAGGCAGTGTGGTCCCACCTCAAACGCAGCATCGGCAACCTCGCCGTGACCGGCGTCGACCACCTCCTCGCAATCGTCAAGAACCGACTCAAGAGCATCCAGTACCGCACCGACCTACTCGACAGCTTCCTCGCGCACACCGGACTGACCCTCAAACCCGACACAACCTGACCATTCAAGATCTGTAACGGAGCGACCCGACTCAATCGGGGTCAGCCCGCGGCTCTGTTCAAGATCTCCTTCTCCAGCTCCAGCTGGGCCACCTGACGCCGCAGCCGCAGCAACTCAGCCCGCTCGTCAACAGCCAGGCCACTGGGGTGTCCGGTCTCAGGGGGTCACTTCAACGACGAGTACCTGCCACGGCAGCTCGCAGCGCAGAAACCCGCCACCCAGCGACGTGTCGTAGAAGGCGCCCCTCGCACCGCGTCGGCCAAGGCCTCGGCAAAGTCGGGCGGGTCTCCGGCCTGGGGTGGTTGGCGGAGACCCGCCCTTGCTGGTGGGAGCAGCGCAGGCTGAGCGCCGTTTCCGATGCCCACCGTGGCCACGGCTGACCGCATGGGAGATCTTGGAGCCGAATGGCCCCTGGAGGGGCCGGTTCCCTCCAAGATCCTCAGCCATCCCAAGAAGCGGAACGTACGTCCCGTTACATGGTCGGCTACGGGCAGGCTCGGCGGGGCGGGACAGGCGCAGCCGACGTCCGAGCCAGGTCTGGGCGAGGTCCTCGACGGTGGTCGTCACCCAGCTAGTCACCCACTCACTCGGCACCCGAACCATCCCGATCTCGAAGCAGGCGTCCGAGGAGGTACAGCGCTCCACCATCTCCAGATCGCGCTCGCTGTCGCAGATCCTCCAACCAGCCTTCCTCGTGGAGCAGCCGGTTCAGCCGCCTGCGCGCGTGCGCATCACGTTGACCGAGAGCCGCCAGCTCGACATGACGCCCGGTGCGAGCAAGCAGATCCATGTGCCAGAGCTGTGCATCACGCCGCGCGCCGCGTCCCATCGCGGCGGGACGCGGCGCGCGGCGGGCACCGTCAGGCAGTGGCCGAGGCGGTGGTCTCGGCGCGCAGGGCGTCCTCGGAGGCACCCCGGCGCCAGTAGCCGGAGAAGGTGACGTGCCGGCGGTTCAGGCCGCGCTCGCCGACGAGGTGCCGACGCACCGAGCGCACCATCGAGGACTCACCGGCGATCCAGGCGTACGGGGTGCCGCCCAGCCGGGCGGCACGGACCGCGTCCGCCAGCAGGGTGCTGCCGGGGGCGGTGCCGCCCCGCACGATCCAGCACACCTCGGCCCGCGCCTCGGTGGGCAGTTCCTGGATGTCCGCCGCGTCGGGGACCTCGATCCAGGCCCGGACCGGGGTGCCGGCCGGCAGCCAGGCCAGGATGCCGGCGGCGGCGGGCAGCCCGCTCTCGTCGGCCACCAGCAGCACGGAGTCGGTACCGACCGGCGGACGGAAGCAGACGCTGCGGTTGTCGTGGACGGCCGGGCCGAGCAGCACCACCCGGTCGCCTGGCAGGGCGTGCCGGGCCCAGCGGGAGGCGGGGCCGGTGTCGCCGTGGCTGACGAAGTCGATGTCCACCTCGGCCAGCTCGGGGCGCTGCTCCCGGATGGTGTACGAGCGCATCACCGCGCGCACGTCGGGGTCCATCGCCCGGTAGGCGCCGAACCAGTCCTCCCCCGCCGCGACGGGGAGCACCGGCTCGGGCTGGCCGGGGTGCGGCAGGAACAGCGAGACGCTCTGGTCCCGGCCGCCGCCGGCGAAGTCGACCAGCTCCGGCCCGCCGAAGGTGACCCGGACCAGGGAGGCGCCGATACGGCGGGCGCCCACGACCTGGGCGGCGAAGAGGCGGTACTGGACGGCGACGGCGGTGGTCACGCGGTGACCTTCTTCGCGCTCTTGATGGCGGCGGCCAGGTTCTCCAGCAGCGGTGCGGCGCCGGCGTACGAGAAGCGGGGCACGGCGTCCCATCCGGTGATCTGGTTGGCCTTGACCGCCGGAAGCTGCTGCCAGGTCGGCTTGGCGGCCATGTCCTTGGGCTGCAGGGCGGTGTTGCGGTTGTCCAGCAGGATCAGGTCGGCCGGGAACTTGCCGGCGTTCTCCCAGCTCAGGGCCTCGAAATAGTCGCCGGCCTCGAGCTTGGTGGGGACGACGATGTCGACGCCCAGCTCGGCGAAGTACATCAGGTCGGTGCTGACCTTGGGGTTGGAGACGTAGAACAGGTCGGGGCTGCCGGAGGCGGCCATCACCTTGAGGCCCGGGTTCGCCTTGACCGCCTGGCGGACCGACTCGGCTGCGGCCTCGAAGCGGGCCTTGGCGTCGGTGACCTTCTTCGCCGACAGGTCGGCGCCGAGGGACTCGGCGAGCTGCGCGTAGCGCTCGATCGGCTTGGTCATCGGCACCCGGGCGGTGGTGATCGTGACGCTGGGGGCGAGCGGCAGGATCTTGGCCTTGCTCTCGTCCGGCACGTACCAGAAGGCGCCCGGGTCGTACATGTGGGTGACCAGCAGTTCGGGGCGCAGGCCGGCGTACTTCTCCAGGTTGAACTCGCCCCAGACGTTGCCGAGAATCTCCACACCCTCGACGTTGAGGTCACCGGCCTGCGGGTCCTTGCTGCCGTCGGCGCGCTTCGTCTCGCCGAACACGCCGACGATCTGCTTGTCGATCCCGAAGTCGACCAGCGCGGCGGCGACCCCGGTGAAGGCGACCACCCGGGTCGGGCGGGCGGCGGCGCTCACCTTCTCGTTACGGTCGTCGGTGAACGACCACGGCCCGCCGGAGTTCTTGGCGGCCGGGTCGGCGGAGTCCTCGTCCCCGCCGCAGCCGGCGAGCAGGGCGGCCAGAGTGGCGGCGCCACCGGCGGCGAGCAGGCCCCGGCGGGAGAGGCGGCGGGCGGGCACGGGATGCGACATGGCGGTGTCTTTCGATCGGGGTCGGGCGAATGACCGTGGACAGCGGGGTTAGGTTAACCTAACCTAAACGGCTGTCAAGTCCCGTTCGGAAACGCGCACCACATCGGAGCCCATACTGTCCGCCACCCTCTCCAAACGCGCCGGCACCGCGCCGGCACCGCCCGTCGTGCGCCGGCGCAGCCGGGCCGCGCTGCGGGCCGCCGGCCTCGCGGCGTCGGTGCTGCTGCTCGCCGCCGTCGCGGTGCTCAGCATCGCCGTGGGCGCCAAACAGCTCCCGCTCGCCGACGTGTGGCCGGGCCTGCTGGACCCCGGCGCCGCGGAGTACGCCGTCGTGCACCGGATGCGGCTGCCGCGTACGCTGCTCGGCCTGCTCGCCGGCGCGGCGCTCGGCGTCGCCGGCGCGGTGATGCAGGCGCTCACCCGCAACCCGCTCGCCGACCCCGGCCTGCTCGGCATCAACGCCGGCGCCTCGGCGGCGGTGGCCAGCGGTGCGCTCCTGTTCGGCGTCGGCGGCGTCGGCGGGCAGGTGTGGTTCGCGCTGCTCGGCGCGGCGGTCGTGACCGCCGCCGTGTACGCCGTCGGCGGCGGTCGCGGGGCCACCCCGGCCCGGCTGGCGCTGGCCGGCGCGGCACTCAACGCCACCCTCTACTCGTACGTCAGCGCGGTGATGCTGATGGACACGGCGTCGCTGGAACGGCTGCGGTTCTGGACGGTCGGCTCGCTGGCCAGCGCCGAACCGTCGACCGTACGCACGGTCGCGCCGTTCATGGCGGCGGGGCTGCTGGTCGCCCTGGCCGTCGCGCGCCCGCTCAACGCGATGGCGCTCGGCGACGACGCGGCCCGCGCGCTCGGCGCCCGACCGGCCCTGGTCCGGGGTGCCGTCATCCTGGCGATCACGCTGCTCTGCGGCGCCGCCACGGCCGCCTGCGGACCGATCGTCTTCGTCGGGCTGCTCGTGCCGCACCTGGTCCGCGCGCTCACCGGGCCGGACCTGCGCTGGCTGCTGCCGTACTGCGCGGTGCTGGCGCCGGTGCTGCTGCTCGGCGCCGACGTGCTGGGGCGGGTGTTGAGCCGGCCGGGCGAGCTCCAGGTCGGGCTCGTGACCGCCGTGGCGGGCGGGCCGCTCTTCCTCTGGCTGGTGCTGCGCGGGCGGGTGGCCCACCCATGATCACCCTCCGTACCCCCGGCGGCCTGTCCCTGCGGTTGCGACCCCGCGCCGTCGCCGTCGGCGTCACCTGCGTGCTGCTGGCCCTGGCGCTGAGCGTGCTCGCCATCGGCAGCGGCGACTACCCGATGAGCCCCGCCGACGTGCTGCGCGCCCTCACCGGCCGGGGCACCCCGGCCGAGGAGTTCATCGTCACCGAGCTGCGGCTGCCCCGGGTGGTCACCGCGCTCTGCGTCGGCGCCGCGCTGGCGTTGGCCGGCGCGGTCTTCCAGTCACTGGTCCGCAACCCGCTGGGCAGCCCCGACATGCTCGGCTTCACCCAGGGCGCGGCGACCGGGGCCCTCGTCGTGGTGGTGCTCGGCGGCAGCAGCCTGGCGCTGGCCTCGTCGGCGGTCCTCGGCGGGCTGGTCACCGGCGCGCTGGTCTACGCGCTGTCCTGGCGGCGCGGCGTGCACGGATACCGGCTGATCCTGGTCGGCATCGGCACCATGGCGATCCTCACCGGGGTCAACGGGTGGCTGCTCACCCGGGCCCCGCTGATGGACGCCGCCCGCGCCGTACTCTGGCTCACCGGCAGCCTCGACGGGCGCGGCTGGTCGAACGCCCTGCCGCTGCTGATCGCGCTGGCGGTGCTGGTGCCCCTCATGCTGGCCGGGTACGGGCCGGCGATGCGGCTGGTCGAGATGGGCGACGACACCGCCGCCGCCCTCGGCGTACGGGTGGAGCGGCTGCGCCTGGTCGTGCTGGCGGCGGCGGTGCTGCTGGTCTCCCTCGCGGCGGCCGCCGCCGGGCCGGTGAACTTCGTGGCCCTCACCGCCCCGCACCTGGCCCGGCGACTGACCCGGGCGCCGGGGCCGAACCTGCTGCCCTCGGCGGCTGTCGGGGCGCTGCTCCTGGTCGCCGCCGACCAGCTCGCGATGCGGGCGTTCGCCGGGCACCAACTGCCGGTCGGCGTGGTGACCGGCGTGCTCGGCGGCGCCTACCTGGTCTGGCTGCTGGCCACCGAACGCCGGGCCGGCCGGCTGTGACCGGGCCCGGCCCGCGGGCCAACCACGACGAGAACGGAGCACCGAGCATGCAGTCCCGGCTGAGCGGCACGGCGATGACCCTCGCCTACGAGCGGCGGACCGTCGCGCAGGACCTGAGCGTCGCCGTGCCCGACCGGTCCTTCACCGTCATCATCGGCCCCAACGCCTGCGGCAAGTCCACCCTGCTGCGGGCCCTGTCCCGGCTGCTGAAGCCGGCCGCCGGGGCGGTGCTGCTCGACGGCGAGGACATCCACCGGCTGCCGGCCCGGGGCGTGGCGCGCACCCTCGGCCTGCTGCCCCAGTCGTCCATCGCGCCCGACGGCATCGGCGTCGCCGAACTCGTCGCCCGCGGCCGGTACCCGCACCAGGGGCTGCTGCGGCAGTGGTCACGCGAGGACGAGCGGGTGGTCACCGAGTCGATGGCCGCCACCGGGGTCGCCGACCTGGCCGACCGGCCCGTCGACGAGCTCTCCGGCGGGCAGCGGCAGCGGGTGTGGATCGCGATGGCGCTGGCCCAGCAGACGCCCCTGCTGCTGCTCGACGAGCCGACCACCTACCTGGACATCGCCCACCAGATCGAGGTCCTCGACCTCTGCGCCCGGCTGCACGAGGAGCAGGGCCGCACGCTGGTGGCGGTGCTGCACGACCTCAACCACGCCGCCCGCTACGCGTCGCACCTGATCGCGATGCGCGAGGGGCGGGTGGTCGCCGCCGGCCCACCCCGGGAGGTGGTCACCGCCGAACTGGTCGAGGCGGTGTTCGGGCTGCCCTGCCGGGTGATCGACGACCCGGAGACCGGCACTCCCCTGGTGGTTCCCGCCGCCCGCCGCCGGGCCGCCGCGAGCGCCCCGACGGTCGCCGTCGCCAACGGGTGACGGGCGTGGGCGCCGCCGAACGGGAGCGCCGGACGGTCGGTGGCACGCCGCGAGCCGACCTACTCGCGCATCGACCGGAATCACCGTACGGTGGCACGCGATGCGTGATCTCGCCAGCACCTACCGACAGGACGTCGACGGCTTCGGCCACGTGACGATCCGCCCCGTCGACCCCGACACCGACATCGACCTGATCCACGCCTGGGTCAGTCAGGAACGCGCCCAGTTCTGGGGCATGCGCGACGCCGGCCGGGATCGGGTCGAGGAAATCTACCGCTACCTGGACTCGCTGCCCACCCACCACGCCTGGCTGACGCACCGCGACGGCAGGCCGGTCGCGCTGTTCCAGACGTACGAGCCGGCCGCCGACCCGGTCGGCGAGTGCTACCAGGTCCAGCCCGGCGACCACGGGGCCCACCTGCTGATCGGCCCGCCCGACACGGTCGAACGGGGCTTCACGGGCACCCTGTTGGACGTGTTCCTCAGCTTCGTCTTCGCCGACCCGCGACACCGGCGCGTCGTGATGGAGCCGGACGCGCGCAACGAGAAGGCGGTGAACCGGCTCCTGCGTACCGGCTTCGTCGCCGGGCCGCTGATCGACCTGAACGGCAAGCGCGCCCGGCTGCTCTTCCTCGACCGGGAGACGTTCGAGGCCCGCCGGCCCTGACCGGTCGCGCAGGGTGCGCAGCCCCGCCACCGCACGGGCGACCCTCGCCGCCGACCGCCGGGCAGCCCCTGCGGCACCGCGTTGACCAGGACGGTTACCGGGATCCCGGTGTGGGTAGAGGCGACGCCTGTGCCGGTCCCACCGGCAAGCGGGATTCGGCGTGGATGCGGCCTGGGCAGGAAGAGGTACGAGCGGTGCGGCAGCGGTTGCGGGGCGTGGGCGGGCGGATCCGGCGCGACGGCATGGCGGTGGTCGAGCTGACCCTCGCCGCGACCGTGGCGTGGGTCCTCGCCGCCCTGGTGATCGGCCATCCCGACCCGTTCTTCGCGCCCACGGCCGCGCTGGTCGTCCTCGGCGAGGCGCGGGGGCGGCGGGTCCGGCAGACGGTGGAGGTCCTGCTGGGGGTCGCGGCCGGCGTGCTCGTCGCCGAACTGCTGGTGTACGCGCTCGGCCCGGGCACCGACACCATTCTCCTGGTCGTGCTGCTGACCACCGGCCTGATGGTGGCGATCGGCGCGAGCACCACCCTCGTGGTGCAGGCGGCGGTCTCCGCGATGTACCTGGTGGCGGTCGCCGCGCCCAGCGGCACGCTGATGCCGTTCCGGTTCGTCGACGCGCTGATCGGCGGCGCGGTGGCGTTGGCCGCGAGCCAGTTGCTGGTGGCCCGCGACCCGCTCGCCCCGCTCGTCAGGGAGGCCCGGCAGAGCTTCGCCGACCTGGCCGAGCTGCTCGACGAGCTCGACGGCGCACTCGCCCGGTGCGACGAGACCGCTGCCCGGGCGGCGCTGGACCGGGCCCGGCGGCTGGACGACTGCGTGGATCGGCTGCACACGGCTGTCCGGGCCACCGGGGAGACGCTGCGGTTCCGGGTCCGCCGGCGGCGGCACCTCGGCCAGGTGCGGGAGGTGGAGGCAACCACCCGGCAGCTGGACTACGCCGTACGCAACGTCCGGGTGCTGACCCGCGCCGGGGTGACGCTGACCCGGCTGCACACCCGGACGCCACCGGAGCTGGGCGACGCGATCCGGGCCCTGGCCACCGCCGTACGCGCCGCGGGCGAGGCGATGGCGACCGACCTGACCGGCAGGGACGCCGACCGGCACGTGGCGCGGGCCGACGAGGCGGCCATGGCGGCCGTGCGGGTCGCCGGCCGGCTGCTCGGATCCGACCCGTCCCTGCCCGTCACGATGATCGTCGGTCAGATCCGGGCGACCGCCATCGACCTGCTACGCGGGGTCGGTCGCGACGACGTCGCCGTGCTGGAGCGGGTGGACGAGGCGCTCGGGGTGGGGCCCGCTCAGCCCGCGTCGCAGCGCTCCGACAGCGCGTAGCGGACCAGCACGACGTCGCCGATCTGGCGGGTCTCCGCCACCCGGGCCCGGTGGCCGGGATGCCAGGGAAAGCTCCCCTCGCCGCCGAACCGGGGTGCCCGCAGGTCACCGACGAAGAACGGGGCCACCACAAGGTGCAGCTCGTCGGCGAGACCGGCGGTGAGGAACTGCCCGAGCACGGCCGCCCCACCCTCCACCATCAGCCGGTCCACCCCCCGGGCGGCGAGGTCCGCCAGCGCCCACGCCGGGTCCACCGGATCACCCGCGTCCACCACGGTGGCCCGGCCGGCCAGCCGCTTCCCGGTCCGGCCCACCGTCGGGCTGGCGCAGTAGACGATCCGGTCGGCGTCGCCGGTGGTGAAGAAGCGGGCGGCGGGATCCAGGTCGCCGCGTCCGGTCACCGTGACCTTGGCCGGCGAGGCGGGCAGGCCCCGCGCGAGGCGGTCGGCGCGGCGCCGCGCCGAGCGGATCACCAGACGCGGATTGTCCCGCCGGACCGTGCCCGCGCCCACCAGGATCGCGTCGCAGCCGGCGCGGACCTCGTCGACCCGGTCCAGGTCGGCCTCGTTGGACAGCAGCAGCCGCTGCCCGCTGGCGTCGTCGAGGTAGCCGTCGATCGACGTCGCGCAGCTGAGCAGGACGTACGGACGCTCAGTCACGGACGAAGGGGAGGTCGAGGGCGTGTCCGCCCTGGTCGCCGAGCCCGAACGCGAGGTGCTCCCGGCCGTCGACGAGACCGTCGAAGGAGAACACCCGGGCGGTGGTGAGGTATCCGTCGGGGAACCGTAGCGGCACGGTGACCTGCGTACGGACCGTGGCGGCGGGCGGGGCTTCGGACATCGGACTCCTCGTCAGACGGTACGGGCGGGCACCCGGGCCGGCCCGGTTCACCCGCCGCCGGCCAGCAGGTCGAGGTGGTCGACCAGCACGACGAGCCGGCCGGCGGCGATCTCACGGCGGCGCCGGCGGGCGTACGCCCGGGTCGGGCCGGTCAGCTCGGGCCGCTGCTCGCAGGCCGCGTCGAGCCAGCCGGTGAACCACTCGGCGGCCAGCCCGGCCCGCTGCGGGCCGAGCCGCCACGGGCTGGGCCGCAGGACCACGTCGACGCCGCGCCGGGCGAACGCCGCCGCGCAGGCGTCGACGGCGTCCGGCCCGAGCAGGGCACGTCCGGCGACCTTGCGACGCTGGTGCTCGTTGAACGCCGCGGCGATCCGCGCGTCCCACGGGTCCGCCGGCGCGAGCCGCACCCGGCCGGTCACCGAGAGGGTCAGCAGGGTCGGGCAGCCCGCGCCGGCGCAGGCCGCGACGAGCCGCTCCACCTCCTCGGTGGTGAACATGTCCAGCAGCGCGGACGCGGTGACCAGCGACGCCTCGGCCAGGTCGGCGGCGGTCAGCCGGGTGAGGTCGCCGCGTCGGGTCTCGGCGGTGACCGGCCCGCCGTCGCCGGCCACGGGCATCCCGGCCGCCGCGCGGGCGAGCAGGTCGGCGTCCTGGTCGTGCAGGATCCAGTGCTGCGGGCCGGGCAGTCGCGGCGCCAGCCAGCGGGCCATCGCGCCGGTGCCGGCGCCGAGGTCGTGCACGACGCGCGGTCCGCCGGTCAGCCGGCGGCGGACCAGGTCCACCAGGTCGGCGGCGCGGGCCGCCGCGTCGGCGGGTTCCCGCAGCGTCAGCCAGTCCGCGAAGTGCGGCGGCAGGTGCGCCGTCATGCCGTCACCACCCCGCTCAGCACCCCGGCCGTGACGGTCGCGGTGACCGTCCAGTCGTCGAGCGTGCGCCGCCGCCCACGCGCCGCCCGCCGCAGCACCTGCCGCAGCTCGGGTTCGCCGAGCCAGCGCCGCAGCGCGCCGGCCAGGGCCGCCGGATCGTCGGGCGGCACCAGCAGTCCCGGCGCCGCGCCGTCCGGCGCGCGGCCCAGGGCCTCGGACAACCCGCCGGCCGCCGTGGCGAGCACCGGGATCCCCCGCGCGAGGGCCTCGGTGACCACCATCCCGTACGTCTCCCGACGCGACGCCAGCACCAGCAGGTCGGCGGCGGCGTACCCGGCGTGCAGGGCCGCCCCGGTGCGCGGGCCGACCAGGCGCACCCGGTCGGCGAGGCCGTGCCCGGTCACCTGCCGGCGCAGGCCCACGACGAATCCCGGGTCCCGGGTCAGCGGTCCCACGCAGACGCAGCTCCAGGGCAGGTCGGCGACCGCCGCCAGGGCCTCCACCAGCACGTCGTGCCCCTTGTGCGGGGCGACGGCGGCGACGCAGAGCAGGTTCCCGCCGGCCGGTGTCCCTGGCGTGGGCGGGACCGGGTCCACGCCGGGCCGGGCGACATGCACCCGGCCGGCCGGCAGTGCGTACCGGTCGAGCAGCCGCCGCCGGGTCCATTCGCTGGTGGTGACCACCGCGACGGCGGCGGCCAGGGCGGCGCCCTCGGCGTCGTGCTCCAGCGGCAGGTGCACGACGACGACGAGGCGCAGCCGTCGGGCGTGCGGATTCAGCACCTCCGGTACGGACGACGCGACCAGCCCGTCGAGCAGGACCGGCGCACCGTCGGGCAGTGCCGCGAGTGCCTCGGCGAGCCCGGTTCGCGCCGCCCGGTCGGGGCAGGGCCAGTCGCCGGGCACGGCGTGCTCGCGGACCGTCCAGCCGGCCGCCGCCAGGCCCCGGCAGAGCCGGCGGTCGTAGCTGTTGCCGCCGCTCGGCGTGGCCGGGTCGTCGATGTCGTTCGGCAGCACCACGTGCACCGTCGCCGGGCCACCGCGGGCGGTCGTCGGCCTCACCGGGTTCCCGACCATCACGGCCTCAGAGGGATCGTTCGTAGCTGGCCCAGGCGACGTGCGACTCGTGCAGCGTGACGGTGATGCCGGCCAGGGCGCGGGCGCCCACGCCGAGGTCGCCGACGCGTACCCGCTCGGCGAGGCGGTCGGCGACGGTCCGGGCCAACATCTCGGTGGTGGTGTTCACGCCGGCGAAGGCCGGGTCGTCGTCGAGGTTGCGGTAGGTCAGCTCGCCGAGCACCGCCTTCAGCTGCGCGGCGGCCAGTCCGATGTCGACCACCACGCCGTCGGTGTCGAGGTCGGGGCGGCGGAAGGTGGCGTCCACGACGAAGGTCGCCCCGTGCAGACGCTGCGCCGGGCCGAACACCTCCCCCCGGAAACTGTGGGCGATCATCATGTGGTCCCGGACGGTCACGCTGAACACGGGTCACTCTCCCTCGTAGGTGATGAGGTGGCACAGTGCGGGGAGGCTGCCGGCGGTCAGCTGGGCCAGTACGTCGGGCAGCTCCGCGAACCGGGACTCGCCGGTGAGCAGCGCGTCGAAGGCGGGATCGGTCAGCAGTTCCAGGGCGAGCCCCAACCGGTCGGCGAAGTCCCGGCTGCCCCGGCGGGCCGGCGCGACGGCGCCCACCTGGCTGCCGCGCACGGTCAGCCGGCCGGAGTGGAACGCCCCGCCCAGCGCCAGCGCGACGGTGCGGTCGCCGTACCAGCTCAGCTCGACGACCGTGCCCTCCGGCCGGAGCAGTTCCAGCGAGCGTTGCAGGCCGTCGGCGGTGGCGCTGGCATGCACCACGAGGTCCCGCCCGCCGGCGGCCTCCTCGGGCGGGGCGAAGCCGACGCCGAGCGCGGCGGCGACCGCCGCCCGGGCCGGATCGGTGTCGACCAGTTCCACCCGCACGCCCGGGAAACGGGCGAGCAGCGCCGCGACGCAGCAGCCGACCATGCCGCCGCCGACCACGCTCACCCGGTCGCCGACCAGGGGCGCGGCGTCCCAGAGCGCGTTCACCGCCGTCTCCACGGTCCCGGCGAGCACCGCGCGGGCGGGCGGCACCGCGTCCGGCACGGGCACCACCGCCCCGGCCGGGACGACGTACGCGCTCTGGTGCGGGTGCAGGCAGAACACGGTCCGCCCGCGCAGTTCGTCCGGGCCCCGCTCGACCACTCCCACGTTGAGATAGCCGTACTTCACCGGTGCCGGGAAGTCGCCCTCCTGGAACGGGGCCCGCATCGCCGCGTGCTGGTCGGCGGGGACACGGCCGGCGAAGACCAGCGTCTCGGTCCCCCGGCTGACGCCGGAGTACCGGCTGCGGACGAGCACCTCGCCCGGGCCGGGAGCGGCCAGCGGCACCGACCGGATCTCGCCCTCGCCGGGCGTACGCAGCCAGAAGGCGCGCGCCTCACCGGTCATCGGCTCCTCCTCACCCGAATCCGGGGCGAACCGAACAGCGGTATACCCGTAGTTGCTGTCGGTAATCGTCGATAATAGACACGGAGGCACGGTGCCCACGGTTCGAACAGGCCCGGTGATCGGGCTGATCGTCCAGATCGTCCTGCTGGCGGGGCTGGCCGCGACGGTCGGCCTCGGCCCGGCGGGCTGGCTCGCCGGGTCCGCGTACGGGACGGTGCTGTGCCTGGCCCTCGACCGGGGGCTGCGCCGCTCGGGCGGGGACGTGCTCGGGCCGGCCGACCGGGTGACGCTGGCCAGGGCCGTGCTCGTCGGCGGCGTGACGGCCCTGACGGTGGACGCGCTCGCCCCGGCCGCCGGCGACCGGCCCGGGCCGGTCGGGGTGCTGGTCGCCCTCGCCGCCGTGGCGCTGGCCCTCGACGCCGCCGACGGGTACGTTGCCCGGCGCACCGGCACCGCCAGCGCGCTGGGGGCACGCTTCGACATGGAGGTCGACGCGTTCCTCATCCTCGTCCTCGGGCTGGCCGTCGCGCCCGCCGTGGGCGCCTGGGTGCTCGCCCTCGGTGCCATGCGGTACGCGTTCGTCGCCGCCGGGTGGCTGCTGCCCTGGCTGCGCCGCCCGCTGCCGCCGAGGTACTGGCGCAAGGTCGTCGCGGCGGCGCAGGGCGTGCTGCTGCTGGTCGCGGCGGCCGGGGTGCTGCCCGGTCCGGGCGACGCGCTGGTGCTGGCGGTCGCGCTGGCCCTGCTCGTCGAGTCGTTCGGCCGCGACGTCGGCTGGCTGTGGCGGCACCGGCCGGCCCGGGATGTCCCGCGTCACCGGCCGCGCGGCTCGCGCCGGTCCGCCCCGACCTCGTCGCCACCGGTGACCGACCGCCCGTCACCGCCCCGCGGCCGTACCCGCGAAGGAGCCAGCGGGCGGCCGTCCGGGCAGCTGGTGGTGCTCGGCGACAACCCGCCGGGGCCGCACGCGGCGCGGGCGACGACCGCGCTGGCCGCCCTGCTCGTGCTGGCCGCCCTGACCGCGCCGCACCAGCCCGCCCGGCTCACGCCCGGCGCGTTCGTGCGGGTCCCCCTCGAAGGGCTGCTCGTCGTCGCCCTGTTGCTCGCCCTGCCGGCGCCCGCGCGGCGGCCGGTGGCGGCGCTCGCCGGCGCGCTGCTCGGGTTGCTGACCCTGTTGAAGGTGGCCGACCTGGGCTTCCTCGCCACGCTCGGCCGTCCCTTCGACCCGGTGCTCGACTGGGCCCTGCTCGACGACGCGGTCGGGTTCCTCACCGACTCGGTCGGCCGGGCGGGTGCCACCGGCGCGGTCGTCGCGGCCGTGCTGCTGCTCGCCGCCCTCGTCCTCGCGACGACGCGGTCGGTGCTACGGCTGACCCGTCCGCTGGTCCGGCACCGCGTCGCCACCCGGCGTACGGTCGCGGCGCTGGTGGTCGTCTGGCTGGCCTGCGCCACGTTCGGCGTGCGGGTGTCCCCCGGCGTGCCGGTGGCCGACGCCGCCGCGACCGACCTGGTCGGCGCCCACGCGTCGCAGGTGCGCGCCCGGCTGCGCGACCGGGAGGTCTTCGCGGCCCAGATCGGTGTCGACCCGTTCCGGGACACTCCCGGCGACCGCCTGCTGACCGGGCTGCGCGGCAAGGACGTGGTGGTCGCCTTCGTGGAGAGCTACGGGCGCGACGCGGTGGAGGACCCGGAGTACGCCCAGGGCGTGGGGGCCGTGCTGGCCGACGGGGACCGCCGGCTGCGGGCGGCCGGCTTCGCCTCCCGCAGCGGGTTTCTCACCTCGCCGACCACCGGCGGCGGCAGTTGGCTGGCCCACGCCACGCTGCTGTCCGGGATGTGGGTCGACAACGACCAACGGCATCGCAGCCTGCTGTCCAGCGACCGGTTGACGTTGGGCGGCGCCTTCCGGCGGGCCGGCTGGCGCACGGTCGGCGTGATGCCGGCCGTCACCCGCCCCTGGCCGGAGGGGGCCTTCTTCGGCTACGAACGCTTCTACGACGGCCGCGGCCTCGGCTACCGGGGGCCGAGGTTCGGCTACGCCCCGATGCCCGACCAGTACACGCTGGCGGCCTTCGAGCGGCTGGAACGCTCCCGGGCGGACCGCGCTCCGGCAATGGCCGAGATCGCGCTCGTGTCGAGCCACTCCCCCTGGACGAGAATCCCCCGCCTGGTCGACTGGTCGCAGGTCGGCGATGGGAGCATCTTCCACCACGCGACCACCGGCAACCCGTCGTCGCAGCCCCGCGCCGGCTACCGCCGCTGCGTCGAGTACTCGCTCGGCACCCTCGTGTCCTACCTGGAGACCCACGGCGACGACGACCTCGTGCTGGTCTTCCTCGGCGACCACCAGCCCGCCCCGGTCGTCACCGGCGCGGGGGCGGGTCGCGACGTGCCGGTCACCGTCGTCGCCCGGGATCCGGCGGTGCTCGACCGGATCTCGGGGTGGGGCTGGGACGACGGCCTACGGCCTGGCCCGCGCGCGCCGGTCTGGCCGATGGACGCCTTCCGCGCGGTTCCTCACCGCCTTCAGCGGCTGACCCTGGCCGGACCGCGCACCGCCGGCCCCGTCAACGGGGCACCACGAGGCCGGCGTAGTCGTCGGCGGCGAGAGGTCGCCGGGACAGCGACCCGTCGGCACGCGGCACCCCCAGCGGGGCCCCGCCCCGGAAGAAGACCACGGTGTCGACGTCGGAGCGGGCGGTCAGGGTGCAGACGATCTGCCCGAAGGCGAGGACCTCGTCGCTGCGGCCCGTCTCGTCGCCGGCCCCACCCAGGTCCACGTCGACCTCGGTGCCTCGCGGCCGGGCGGCGGCCACCGGCACGGCCCCGGGCAGGGCCGTCGTGAAACCGGTGTCGCGCTCGGCGGTGGTCGGCCCGGCCAGCAGGTGCTGGAGCTGGGCGTCGACGGTGGGTGTGCCGTCGACGTGGCGCTCGACGCGGACCAGCCGGTCGTCCCGTACGAAGCAGAGCACCTCCGTCGCCCGCCCCGCCGTCAGGGTGGGGGTCGGCGTTCCGACGACCGCTCCCGGCGAGGGGAACGGCCCGGGTGGGGGTGCCACGGCACGCGGTGCGTCCTCGGTCGGGACGCCGCAGCCGCCGAGCAGCCCGAGGACGACGAGCGCGCCGCCCACGCCGCGCCACCAGCCCGGCCGCCGCGCCGACCAGCGTGACCCCGGCGGGATGCTCGCGGGCGCACGGCGGATCCCGCCGAGCTGTGGGTCGGCGGACACGCGGCCGGTCCCGCCGAGTCGCGGTTCGGCGGGCGCGTGGCGGGTCACGGCAGCGCCCCGGGCAGCTCGACGCGGAAGCGGGCACCCCCGCCGGGGCGGGCGCCCGCGCTGGCGCGCCCCCGGTGCGCGGCGGCGTGCTCCGCGACGATGGCCAGCCCGAGGCCGGTGCCGTCACCGCCAGCGCGCGAGTGCGCGGCCCGGCCACGGACGAAGCGGTCGAAGATGATGTCCCGGTCGCCGGGAGGCACGCCCGGCCCCCCGTCTTCGACCTCGATGACTCCCGTCCCGCCCCGTCGCGACAGCCGCACAGCCACCGGTCCGCCGCCGTGGCGCAGCGCGTTGTCGACCAGGTTGGCCAGGATCTGCTCGACCCGGCGTTCGTCGACCAGCCAGGTGGGGGCGGCACCCCGATCGGTGCGCACGAGCGTGTCCGCCAGCCCGCGCGCGTGACAGGCGCGGCGGGCCAGGGCCGCCACGTCGACCGGCGCCCGGTCGACCGGCTGGTCGCTTCGGGCGAGCTGGATGAGGTCGTTGACCAGCTGCTGGAACCGGGTGATCTCGTCGGCCACCAGTCCGGCGGCGGTGGCGGTGCGCTCGTCGAGGTGTTCCCGGCGACGGGCCAGGACGCTGGCCGCCGCCGACAGGGTCTGCAACGGTGAGCGCAGCTCGTGGCTGACGTCGGCGGCGAAGCGGCGATCCCGTGCGATGCGTTGGGAGAGCTGGTCGACCATGTGGTTGAAGGACGTGGAGAGCCGGGTCAGGTCAGGATCGGTGGTCGCCGCGAGCCGGGCGGAGAAGTTGCCCGCTGCGATCTCCTGCGCGGCGTCGGCCACCGCCGTCAGCGGACGCAGGCTGTGCCGGGTGGCATACCAGCCCAGAGCGGCGCCGGATCCGGCGACCACGATGGCCACGGCGGTGAGCGCGAGCGCCAGGACCCGCAGGGTCTGGTCCAGCTCGCGCAGTGAGGTCAGCTCGTAGTAGCTGGTGGACGGGGCCAGCGGCAGGCCGACGAGCAGGGTGGGCTGGCCGTTGACCCGGACCCGCTGCACGGCCGGTTTCCCGGTCTGCACGAGCTGTTGCAGGTCGGCCGGGATGGCGGCGGTCAGGCCGGCGTCGGCCGTGCGGGCGTACCAGTCGTCCCCGCGGTGCAGCAGCGGTCGGCGGTTGCCGCCGGTGTCGAGGGACCGCAGCACCTCCACCACGTCGGGTTCCTCCGTGTCCAGGCCGGTACGCACCACCGCCGCGTCGAAGTACGCCGCCCGCACGGCGGTGCGCTCCCGCTCGTCGAGCAGGGACCGCCTGGTCAGCTCGTACGAGACCAACGCCATGGACGCGGACAGCAGCAGCGCGCCGACGGCGAACCCGGCGGACACCCGGGCCCGCAGTCCGAGCCGCCTCACCGGGTCAGCTTGTAGCCGAGGCCGCGCAGGGTCACCAGGTGCCGGGGGTTGCCCGGATCATCCTCGATCTTCTGCCGCAGCCGACCCACGTGCACGTCGACGAGCCGCTCGTCGCCGGTGTCGTAGCCCCAGACCCGTTGCAGCAGCTGGTGGCGCGACAGCACCCGGCCGGCATGCTCGGCCAGCTCGCACAGCAGCCGGAACTCGGTGCGGGTGACCGGCACCGACCGGCCGGCCAGGCGTACCTCCCCGGCGTCCGGACTGATCTCCAACTGCCCGAACGTGAGCACCGGCACAGGGTCGGGCGCCGCCCGGGCCCGGCGCCGCAGGGCGCGCAGCCGCGCCGACAGTTCCTTGATCGCCACCGGCTTGACCACGTAGTCGTCGGCCCCGGCCTCCAGCGCCGCGACGATGTCGTGGGTGTCGTCTCGGGCGCTGACCACCACGATCGGCACGTCGTCGTCGCGGCGCAGCCGCCGGATGCACTCGAAGCCGTCCAGGCCCGGCAGCATGAGGTCGACCAGCACGTTGTCGGCCGGTTCCCGGCGCTGCATCAGCAGCCCCTCCTCGGCGGTGGCCGCGCCCCGGACGTGGTAGCCCTCGTCCTCCAGTGCGAGCAGCAACGCCAGACGGATCCGGTCGTCGTCCTCGATCACCAGCACGTCCGTCATACCGGCATCATCCCCAAGGCGACGGCGACCGCCCAACCGTGTCCGACGTTCGGCGGTTTTGTCACGCAACTGTCATACAACCGCGTGGCTTGCGCCACGGGCGGCACCAAAGGTGGTGGATGACGCCCGTGGGCCGGCTGCCGTCGGCCTACCGGCCCCGAGGACGCAACAGCCGACCAGTTCCGGAGGAGGGCGCAGATGACCGTCGCCGGTCTCGTCACCGCACTCGCCGTCGGTCTCCTCGTCGCCGCGCTCGGCTGGCGGCTGGCCCCGCGCCGGCGGGAGGTGCCGATCTGGCTGATCCTGGTGGCGGGAATCGTCACCGCCCTGCTCGGCGTCATCCTGGCCCGCATCGTCGGCCTCGACCTCGACGGGTCCGGCCCGTGGAGCATCGGCGTACCGGCCGGCTCGGCCGTCCTCGGCGTCGCACTGGTGCTGGCCACGGCCGGCCCCGCCCCGACGCGCGGGGCCCAGCCGGACCTCGACCCCGCCCCGAAGCCGCCGGTCGCGAGCCGGCGCGTGGCACGGCCCGACCTCCCATGGAGGAAGACACCATGACCGTCGTACCGGACGAGCACCTCATGACGTTGATCTGCGACAGCTGCGGGGAGACAACCACGGGAACCGCCTGCGTCCTGCCCGACGCCGAGGTCGTCTGGACCCTGGTCGCCGACCACGGCTGGAGCGGCTCGCCGTTCGCCACGGGCCCGCACCGCTGTCCCCGGTGCAGCCTGCCGGTGCCTGGCGTCGGAGGCGGCAGCGCCGGGCGGGGCGGGCAGCCGGCCGGCGGAGTGCCGGGCAGGGCGGGCGCCGATGGCCGCGTCGACGTCGCGGTGGTCACGACCACCGGCGACACCGACGTCGACACCGCCGACGAGTTGCGGGCCGCCCTGCGGCAGGCCGTGGATGTCCGCGGACACGTGGTGGTCGACCTGACCCGGGTCCACCTCATCGACGCCGACGGGCTCGGGCTGCTCGTCCGGGCCCACCGCGACGCCCGGGACCGTGGCGCCGTGCTCTGCCTGGCCGCTCCGTCCCGCTTCATCCGCACGGTCCTGCACACCATGCGGCTCGACGGCCTGTTCCCGATCTTCGCCAGCCCGGAGGAGGCCGTCCGGCGGCTGTCCTCGGGCGGAACGGGGGACGCCAGCGGACTGGCGGCCGTCGCCGCCGGGCCGGATCCGCGCGGCCTTCCCCCGGCGGCGGTGACCGAGGCGTTGTCCCGCTGACCCGGCGGCCGGGCCGGCAGACCACCGAAAGGAGCACACATGCTCATCCCCTGGCCCTACCCGGACGAAGGCGGCTTCCGCCCCGAACCGCCGGGACTTGCGCCGGACGACGAGGACACCCGGCTGACGGCGCTGGTTGCCCAGCGGTTGAGCAGCGACTGGAGCACCCGCCGCCAACAGATCGTGGTGACCGTGCAGAACCGCGTCGTCATCCTCGCGGGCATCGTGGCCGGTCCGGACACCAGGCAGGTGGCCGGCGAGATCGCCTGGGACGTCCGGGGCGTGGTCGACGTCTGCAACGCCCTACGGCTCGTCGGTTCCCGCCGCTCCCGGCACTGACCGCGGCCGGCCGTGGTCAGGCGGCCCAGGCGCCCGCCGCAGCCGCCGCCCGGGCGTGGTCGGCGAGGTCCTGGGGTGCGCGGCCGAGCGCCCGTCGTACGCCGTCGGTCAGGCTCTCGTTACGTCCGTCGAGCACCTCGGTGAACAGATACGTCAGCAGTGACACCATGTCGGCGGGGACGCCCGCGTCGCGCAACGCGCCGACGTACTCCTCGATGGTGACCGGGACGAACGAGACGGGGCGGCCGGTCGCGGCGGCGATCTCGGCCACGGCCTCGGCGAAGGTCAGCAGCCGAGGGCCGGTCACCTCGTACACCTCGCCGGCGTGCCCGTCGTCCAGCAACGCCGCCACGGCCACGTCGGCGATGTCGTCGGCGTCGACGAACGGTTCCCGTACGGCGTCGACGGGCAGGAACAGCGTCCCCTCCCGCAGCCCGTCGACGAACGGCCCCTCGCTGAAGTTCTGCTGGAACCAGCTCGCACGCACCACGGTCCACCGGCCGCCGGCCGCCTCCACCGCGTGGCGGACCGCCTTCTCGGCCCGTTCCGCCTCCGGCTCGCCCCGCCCCGAGAGCAGCACGACCCGACGCACCCCGCTCGCCACGGCCAGCCGGGTGAACGACTCCACGACCTCGACGGCACCCGGCACCGCCAGGTCCGGCTGGTACGACAGGTAGACCGCGTCGACCCCGGCGACGACGGCCGGCCAGGTGGACCGGTCCGCCCAGTCGAAGGGGATCTCGGCGGACCGGGAGCCGAGCCGGACGGATAGGCCGCGGGCGACGAGCCGGGCGGCGACGCGGCTGCCGGTCCGGCCGGTGCCGCCGAGTACGAGGACGGTGAGGTTCGTGTCTGTCATGCCTCCATCCAACGGCCGCCCGACGGCCAGGGCCATGCGCGCGAGGCGCGTACGCATACGAGCGCGTCTCGTGAAACGGCCCAGGCCGCGCGATGGTGCTTTCACAGACCGGCGCCGGCCGGTGTCTCCATGCGGAGAGCAGCACTCGAGGAGGAGACATGAGCAGCAACACCCGGGTCCCCAGGGCTGAGATCACCGGTGTCTACGGCGCCGTGCTGAAGAAGATCAGCAGGAGGATGTTCGGCGCGGTGGCCGAGCCCCTCGAAGTGATGTGGCACCACCGGCCGGTGCTCAGGTTCAGCCTCGGCCTCGGCCGGAAGGCCGCCGGTTGGAAGGCCGCCGGCTGGAAGGAGTGCGACACGGACCTGAAGTCCTATTCGACACGGGTCGGAAAAGCAGTTCAGGGCCACCCCGAAGGGTGGCCCTGAACTGAAAAAGTTGTCCGGCGGTGTCCTACTCTCCCACACCCTCCCGAGTGCAGTACCATCGGCGCTGGAGGGCTTAGCTTCCGGGTTCGGAATGTTACCGGGCGTTTCCCCTCCGCCATGACCGCCGTAACTCTATCGACATATCAAACAACACCACACACGCGTGGGTTTGTTGTTCGTTTGCCAAGAGTTGCACAGTGGACGCGTAGCAGCTTAGTAGTCAAGTCCTCGGCCTATTAGTACCGGTCAACTGAACCCGTTACCGGGCTTACATTTCCGGCCTATCAACCCAGTCGTCTAGCTGGGGGCCTTACCCCCACAAAGTGGGGTGGGATACCTCATCTTGAAGCAAGCTTCCCGCTTAGATGCTTTCAGCGGTTATCCCTTCCGAACGTAGCTAACCAGCCGTGCCCCTGGCGGGACAACTGGCACACCAGAGGTTCGTCCGTCCCGGTCCTCTCGTACTAGGGACAGCCCTTCTCAAGTATCCTACGCGCACGGCGGATAGGGACCGAACTGTCTCACGACGTTCTAAACCCAGCTCGCGTACCGCTTTAATGGGCGAACAGCCCAACCCTTGGGACCTGCTACAGCCCCAGGATGCGACGAGCCGACATCGAGGTGCCAAACCATCCCGTCGATATGGACTCTTGGGGAAGATCAGCCTGTTATCCCCGGGGTACCTTTTATCCGTTGAGCGACACCGCTTCCACTCGCAAGTGCCGGATCACTAGTCCCGACTTTCGTCCCTGCTCGACCTGTCAGTCTCACAGTCAAGCTCCCTTGTGTACTTGCACTCAACACCTGATTGCCAACCAGGCTGAGGGAACCTTTGGGCGCCTCCGTTACCCTTTAGGAGGCAACCGCCCCAGTTAAACTACCCACCAGACACTGTCCCTGAACCGGATAACGGTCCGAAGTTAGATACCCAAATCAACCAGAGTGGTATTTCAAGATTGCCTCCACCCATACTGGCGTATGGACTTCACCGGCTCCCACCTATCCTACACAAGCTAATTCGAATACCAATGTCAAGCTATAGTAAAGGTCCCGGGGTCTTTCCGTCCTGCCGCGCGTAACGAGCATCTTTACTCGTAATGCAATTTCGCCGGGCCTGTGGTTGAGACAGTGGGGAAGTCGTTACGCCATTCGTGCAGGTCGGAACTTACCCGACAAGGAATTTCGCTACCTTAGGATGGTTATAGTTACCACCGCCGTTTACTGGCGCTTAAGTTCTCCGCTTCGCCCCGAAGAGCTAACAGGTCCCCTTAACGTTCCAGCACCGGGCAGGCGTCAGTCCATATACATCGAATTACTTCTTCGCATGGACCTGTGTTTTTAGTAAACAGTCGCTTCCCCCTGCTCTCTGCGGCCATACAACGCTCCACCCGCATGGGGCTTCACGTCTCCGGCCCCCCTTCTCCCTAAGTTACGGGGGCAATTTGCCGAGTTCCTTAACCACAGTTCGCCCGATCGCCTCGGTATTCTCTACCTGACCACCTGTGTCGGTTTGGGGTACGGGCCGCTAAGAACTCGCTAGAGGCTTTTCTCGGCAGCATAGGATCACTGACTTCACCTGAATCGGCTCGGCATCACGTCTCAGCCTTCATGCACCACGGATTTGCCTATGGTACGGCCTACACGCTTACCCCGGCACAACCACCGGCCGGGCTCAGCTACCTTCCTGCGTCACCCCATCGCTTGACTACTACCCGCCAGGTTCCCACGCTCCCCAAACATTGACCCGAAGGTCGCCGCCGGTTCGGATGGTTAGCACAACGAGATTCATCAGGGACGCTCTTTCGCGGGTACGGGAATATCAACCCGTTGTCCATCGACTACGCCTCTCGGCCTCGCCTTAGGTCCCGACTCACCCAGGGCGGATTAGCCTGGCCCTGGAACCCTTGGTCATCCGGCGGAAGGGTTTCTCACCCTTCTTTCGCTACTCATGCCTGCATTCTCACTCGTGCCGCGTCCACAACTGGGTCACCCCGCTGCTTCACTCGCGGCACGACGCTCCCCTACCCATCCACACACCTGCACAAGGAATCAAGTCCAAGCGAGGATAAAATGTGAATGCCACAGCTTCGGCGGTGTGCTTGAGCCCCGCTACATTGTCGGCGCGGAACCACTTGACCAGTGAGCTATTACGCACTCTTTAAAGGGTGGCTGCTTCTAAGCCAACCTCCTGGTTGTCTATGCGACCCCACATCCTTTTCCACTTAGCACACGCTTAGGGGCCTTAGCTGGTGATCTGGGCTGTTTCCCTCTCGACTACGAAGCTTATCCCCCGCAGTCTCACTGCCGCGCTCTCACTTACCGGCATTCGGAGTTTGGCTGATTTCGGTAAGCTTGTGGGCCCCCTAGACCATCCAGTGCTCTACCTCCGGCAAGAAACACGCGACGCTGCACCTAAATGCATTTCGGGGAGAACCAGCTATCACGGAGTTTGATTGGCCTTTCACCCCTAACCACAGGTCATCCCCCAACTTTTCAACGTTGGTGGGTTCGGCCCTCCACGCGGTCTTACCCGCGCTTCAGCCTGCCCATGGCTAGATCACTCCGCTTCGGGTCTAGGACACGCGACTGAATCGCCCTATTCAGACTCGCTTTCGCTACGGCTCCCCCACACGGGTTAACCTCGCCACATGCCACTAACTCGCAGGCTCATTCTTCAAAAGGCACGCCGTCACCCCGCAAGGCTCCGACGGATTGTAGGCGAACGGTTTCAGGTACTATTTCACTCCCCTCCCGGGGTACTTTTCACCATTCCCTCACGGTACTTGTCCGCTATCGGTCACCAGGAAGTATTTAGGCTTACCAGGTGGTCCTGGCAGATTCACGGCAGATTACAGGGGTCCGCCGCTACTCGGGAATACCCACAGAAGGTCAGCAACTTTCACCTACCGGACTTTCACCGTCTACGGTCAGCCATTCCAGACTGTTCGACTAGCCACTAACTTTGTAACTTCTCGAACAAGTGTCAGCTCGTTCAGCAGGGTCCCACAACCCCGACCACGCAACCCCTGACAGGTATCACACGCAGCCGGTTTAGCCTCGATCCGCTTTCGCTCGCCACTACTCACGGAATCACTAAATTGTTTTCTCTTCCTACGGGTACTGAGATGTTTCACTTCCCCGCGTTCCCTCCACACACCCTATGTGTTCAGGTGTGGGTGACTGGACATGACTCCAGCCAGGTTTCCCCATTCGGACACCCTGGGATCACAGCTTGGTTGACAGCTCCCCCAGGCCTATCGCGGCCTCCCACGTCCTTCATCGGCTCCTGGTGCCAAGGCATTCACCGTTCGCCCTTGACAACTTGACCACAAAGATGCTCGCGTCCACTGTGCAATTCTCAACAAACGACCAACCCACAACCAGATCCACCCCACACCAGCACCACCACAGTGATCGGTATGCGAGGCCAGGTCATGCCTGGCAGCCCGACGAGCTCACGCTCGCCAACGGCTCCGAAAGAAACAACCACCGGTTGTTCTTTCAGGACCCAACAGGGTGCTCTACATCCTCCCTCAGCCGCACCAGAACAATCCGTTCCCACCACCCCAAAAGGCAGCTGTACTAGGTTGCCCCGGCCGTTGCCGAAGAAAAACTCGCCAGTGTCTCCGCCATCGAGCACCCCACCACCACATGCGGGCAGTGCGGGCTCCTTACCGACTTTCGTCGGAAGGTGCTCCTTAGAAAGGAGGTGATCCAGCCGCACCTTCCGGTACGGCTACCTTGTTACGACTTCGTCCCAATCGCCAGCCCCACCTTCGACGGCTCCCTCCCTTACGGGTTGGGCCACCGGCTTCGGGTGTTGCCGACTTTCGTGACGTGACGGGCGGTGTGTACAAGGCCCGGGAACGTATTCACCGCAGCGTTGCTGATCTGCGATTACTAGCGACTCCGACTTCACGGGGTCGAGTTGCAGACCCCGATCCGAACTGAGACCGGCTTTTTGGGATTCGCTCCACCTCACGGTATCGCAGCCCATTGTACCGGCCATTGTAGCATGCGTGAAGCCCTGGACATAAGGGGCATGATGACTTGACGTCATCCCCACCTTCCTCCGAGTTGACCCCGGCAGTCTTCGATGAGTCCCCGCCATAACGCGCTGGCAACATCGAACGAGGGTTGCGCTCGTTGCGGGACTTAACCCAACATCTCACGACACGAGCTGACGACAGCCATGCACCACCTGTGACCGCCCCCGAAGGACCTCACATCTCTGCGAGTTTTGCGGCCATGTCAAACCCAGGTAAGGTTCTTCGCGTTGCATCGAATTAATCCGCATGCTCCGCCGCTTGTGCGGGCCCCCGTCAATTCCTTTGAGTTTTAGCCTTGCGGCCGTACTCCCCAGGCGGGGCGCTTAATGCGTTAGCTGCGGCACAGGGAACCGGAGAGGCCCCCCACACCTAGCGCCCAACGTTTACAGCGTGGACTACCAGGGTATCTAATCCTGTTCGCTCCCCACGCTTTCGCTCCTCAGCGTCAGTTTCGGCCCAGAGACCCGCCTTCGCCACCGGTGTTCCTCCTGATATCTGCGCATTTCACCGCTACACCAGGAATTCCAGTCTCCCCTACCGAACTCTAGCCTGCCCGTATCGACTGCAGGCCCGCAGTTGAGCTGCGGGTTTTCACAGTCGACGCGACAAGCCGCCTACGAGCTCTTTACGCCCAATAAATCCGGACAACGCTCGCACCCTACGTCTTACCGCGGCTGCTGGCACGTAGTTGGCCGGTGCTTCTTCTGCAGGTACCGTCACTTACGCTTCGTCCCTGCTGAAAGAGGTTTACAACCCGAAGGCCGTCATCCCTCACGCGGCGTCGCTGCATCAGGCTTCCGCCCATTGTGCAATATTCCCCACTGCTGCCTCCCGTAGGAGTCTGGGCCGTGTCTCAGTCCCAGTGTGGCCGGTCGCCCTCTCAGGCCGGCTACCCGTCGTCGCCTTGGTAGGCCATCACCCCACCAACAAGCTGATAGGCCGCGAGCCCATCCCAGGCCGAAAAACTTTCCACCAAACACCATGCGGTATAAGGTCATATTCGGTATTAGCCCCCGTTTCCGAGGGTTATCCCAAAGCCTAGGGCAGGTTGCTCACGTGTTACTCACCCGTTCGCCGCTCGAGTACCCCGAAGGGCCTTTCCGCTCGACTTGCATGTGTTAAGCACGCCGCCAGCGTTCGTCCTGAGCCAGGATCAAACTCTCCAACAAAAACTTGTTGAAAAACTGTCCCGGCAACAAACAAATGTTGCCAAAGGAATCCAAGACCAGCCAAACCGAAGCCTGACCAATCCCGGGGTATAAATCATTTTGGCACTGGCTTATCAAGCACCCTGTTGAGTTCTCAAAGAACAACCACACACCGCCCAGAAACCCCACACCGTGGAGCACCCGACCCGGGGCATTTCCCTCACATCCCCGCCGCTCTCGCGCCGGGCACTTTTACTACGCTACCCGGTGATTTCCGCCGAGTCAAACCGCTCTGTAGCGATCCGCACCACTTCAACCCTATTTCCAGGCACCCCTCGAACGCCGACTCTCGCCGACGATTTTCGGGAAGTTCGGCAGACCGGCCGCTCTACGGTTTCCCGCGAGCTCGCCCGGTTTCCTGCCGGTCGTGAACCTTACCCGGTCGGTTCCGCCGCGCCAAATCCGCCTCGCGACGAATCCGGGGGCACCGCCCGTACCGGCCCAGACAGGCGAACCCACCCGGACCGACGGTCACACCACGCTCCGGCCTGACCAGGGCTTTCGCCCTGTTCGTCCGTTCCGCGCTGGCAGAGAGAAAGTTACGCCCGCGCGGCAAGATCGTCAAATCCGGGGTGTGCCGGCTCGCGTCACACCGGCTCGCCGGTGGCCAACGCGTCGGCCACCGCCCGGTCGAGCGTGCCGTCGGCGACGACCACCCGGTGCCGGCCGGCTCGGCTCGCACCCGCGGCGATCACCCTGGGTCGGTCGAACGCGAACGCCACGCAGATCCCCGGGTACATCGCGGTCCGCACGAACCACCGGTCACCTTCCGCGAGCCCCACCAGCACCAGGGTGTACGCGGCCCCGTCCGGCCCGGTACCGCTGAAGGCCAGCCACGGTTCGGCGCTGCCGTTGACCGCCTCCTCCCCCTCGGCGGTGGCCGTGCACACCCGCCCGGGCGTCGTGCTGACCGCCCGCCAGAAGAAGCCGCCGTAGCCGGCGCCGCCCGGGCGCCCATTGGTCGCCGGACTGCCGAGCGCGACGTCCCGGTCGGCGGGGGCGGTCAGCGTGTACCCGACGTCGAGGGCCCAGGCCCGCTCGTCGACCCGCTGCGCGGCCAGCTCGCGCCGCTCGGTGAGCAGCACCGCCCCGGCCCGGTCGCGCCACTCCAGTTGGTGCGCCAGCCGCTGCGGGTCGCGGGTCTCCCACCGGGTGTGCGCGATCCGGCCGTGGTCGTCGCGCCAGGTGTAGCCGGCGTCGCGGACGTAGGTACGCCCGCCCCAGAGGTTGGTGCCGTCGACGTCCTGCACGGCCAGGGAGGCGCCGAGGTGCCAGACGTGGTCGGCCGGGAACACGTCCGTGACCACCGTCCCGCCGAGGGTCCGCACGGGATGCAGGTACGGGCGGGGCCCGTGCCGGGGGTCGATCGCCGGGTCGACGACGTACCGGGCGACCGGCACGTCGTCCACGCTGAGCTGCCGGTCGTTCTCGGTCACGCCGGGCTGCCGGTCCGCGATCACGTCGAGCTCCTGGTAGTTCTCGGCCACGACTGGCCCACCGGGGTGAACACGACCCGCCGGGCGACCGCGTGCAGGGCGGCGACCACGTACCCGGCGAGGATGGGCAACGCGACCGGGGTGATCAGCACGGCGAGCAGCGCGGCGACGGTGACGGCACCGCCGGCGGCGGCCCAGGTGCCCGGGTGGGTACGGCAGGCCCCGGCGGCGGCGCGGGCGGCGTCCCGCCAGCCGCGCCCACCCCGGCGACCGACCTCCACCACCACCAGCGCGGCGTACCCGGCCAGGGCGGCGGTCACCGCGACGGTCACCAGCAGCAGCGGTGCGCCGCCGGGGACCCGGCCGCCGGCCAGCGCGGCGACGTCGACGGCCAGCAGCCCGAGGGCAGCGACCGCCAGCACGCTCACCCCGGCGCCGGGCAGCAACGCCCGGCCGTACCGGGTCAGGTTCTCCCGCGCGGACGGCCAGGACCCGACGGTGTACCGGTCGTGCACCGCCGCGCTGGCGGCGGCGACGGCCGCCGCCGCGGTGAGCACCGGCAGCGCCGCCAGCGTCAGCACGATGCCGAGCACGGCCAGGTCCGTCGCGTCGGTGAGCACGTCCCGCCAGTCACGGCGGACCGGCCCGTCGTCCCGCTGTGGCCCGTGATCCCCGTACGGCCCGTCGTCCCGGTGCGGCCTCATCCCTTGAGCCCGCTGGTGTTGATGCCCTCCACCAGCATCCGCTGGAAGGCCACGAAGAACAGGAACACCGGCAGCAGCGACAGCACCGACATGGCGAACATCGGACCGACGGCGCTCTGGCTCGTCGAGTCGATGAACAGGGTCAGCGCCACCGGCACGGTGTAGTCCTCCAGGTCGGAGAGGAAGACGAGCTGGCGGAAGAAGTCGTTCCAGGTCCAGATGAACGAGAAGATCGCCGTGGTGACCAGCGCCGGTCGGCTCAGCGGCAGGATCACGTGCCGGAAGATGCCGAAGGCGTTCGCGCCGTCGATCTTGGCGGCCTCGTCGAGCTCGCGCGGGATGCCCCGCATGAACTGCACCATCAGGAAGACGAAGAACGCCTCGGTGGCCAGGAACTGCGGGATCAGCAGCGGCAGGTACGGCCACTCGCCGCCGACCAGGCCCAGGCTGCGGAACAGGATGTACTGCGGCACGATCAGCACGTGCCCGGGCAGCAGCAGCGTCCCGATCATGACGGCGAACCAGACGCCGCGCAGCCGGAACCGCAGCCGCGCGAAGGCGTACGCGGCGAGCAGGCAGGAGATCCCGTTGCCGATCACGGTGAGCAGGCTGACCATCGCACTGTTGAGGAAGAACCGACCGAAGCTGAAGTCGAAGTTGGTCCACCCGTCGACGTAGTTGCCGGGAGTGAACTCGTTCGGCAGCAGGCCGATGTTGTTGACGATCTCTTCCTGGCTCTTCAGGGACGTACCGATCATCCAGAAGAGCGGGTAGAGCACGACCGCGACGATCGCGATCAGGATGAGCAGACGCACCGCCTGCCCGCCGCCCACGCGGCGCCGGCCGGTCGCCGGGGTTGCCGTCGCCGTCACCGGTCCTCCC
This sequence comes from Micromonospora peucetia, assembly GCF_900091625.1. NCBI lineage: Bacteria > Bacillati > Actinomycetota > Actinomycetes > Micromonosporales > Micromonosporaceae > Micromonospora > Micromonospora peucetia. The sequence continues at coordinate 4,924,425 of NZ_FMIC01000002.1, read as the reverse complement.
CGTCGGAGTAGTGCACCCAGAACCGCCCGGTGCTGAAGAAGATCGCTGTGATGATCGCGATGGCGGCCAGGAAGACCCAGGCCATCGCGGAGGCGTAGCCCATCTCCAGGTCGGTGAACCCGGTGATGTAGAGGTTCAGCGTGTACATCAGGGTGGAGTCGACCGGGCCGCCGGTGCCGTTGCTGAGCACGAACGCGGCGGTGAAGCCCTGGAAGCCGTTGATGGTCTCCAGCACCAGGTTGAAGAAGATCACCGGCGAGAGCATCGGCAGGGTGATGTTGACGAACTGCCGCCACTTGCCGGCGCCGTCGACGGAGGCCGCCTCGTAGAGCTCGGTGGGCACCTGTTTGAGACCGGCCAGGAAGATCACCATGGGCGCGCCGAACTGCCAGATGGCGAGCACCATCAGAGTCTCCAGCGCCCAGTCGGGGTCGTTGACCCACGGCTTGCCCTCGATGCCGAAGACGGCCAGCAGCGAGTTGAACGCGCCCTCGCGGTTGAACATGTTCACCCAGACGATGGCCAGCGCGACGCTGCCGCCGAGCAGCGACGGCAGGTAGAACAGGCCGCGGAACAACCCGACGCCGCGCCAGGCGCGGTTGAGCAGCAGGGCCACCCCGAGCGCGGCGGCCAGCTTCAGCGGTACGGCGACCAGCGCGAAGGTGAGCGTCACCCGCACCGAGTGCCAGTACGACGGGTCGGCGGTGAACATCCGCTCGTAGTTGGCGAAGCCGACCCACTCCACCTCGGAGAAGGGGGTGAGGATGTCGTAGTTGGTGAAGCTCAGGTAGAGCGACAGGAGCATGGGTATCGCCGTGACGGCCAGCAGGCCGAGCAGCCAGGGCGACAGGAAGACGTAGCCGGCCAGACCGTCACCGTGCCGGGCCCGCCCGACCCCGCGCCTGCCGGCGGGGGTCGGGACGGATCCGGTACGTCGGGTCGGACCGGGCGCCGTGGTCAGGGCCACGAGCCGGTTCCTCTCCTAGCGTCAGGGTCAGGCGATGGCGGACTTGCAGGCGGCGAGGAACTGCTCCGCCGCCTGGGCGGGGGCGACCCGGCCGTACTGGGCGTTCTCGGCGGCCTTGATCAGCTCAGACTTGACCTTGCTGTGGCCCTTGATCGGCACCTGCGGCGATTCGCCGAACTTCTGCGCCAGATCGGACTCCACCTGGATCGACTGCTTCATCGCCGGGTCGGTCACGTCGTCGCTGACCACCCGGCGCAGGTCCAGGTTGGACGGCAGGCCCCGGTCGGTGCCGAGGATCTTGACGGCCTCGGGGTCGTTGGCCAGAAAGTTGATCACATCGACCGTGACGTCCTTGTGCTTGCTGCCCTTGAAGACGGACCAGTACATGGAGGCGCGGGCCCACTGGGCGCTCGGGTCACCGGGGTAGGCGATGACGCCCAACTCGTCCTTGGTGTTCTTCTTCAGCTCCGGCATCTGGTTGACCCAGACCCAGCTCGTGCCGGCCTTGCCGGTGACCACGAGCTGCTTGGTGATGTCGGTGGCGTTGCCCTCGTGGATGATGTCGGGGGTCGGGGTGGCGCCCCGGTCCCGGGCGCCCTTCCACAGGTCGAACCACTTCGTCACGTCCTCGGCGGTGAAGCCGAGCTCCTTGCCCTTGTAGAGGTCCTTGCCCTGCTGGCGCAGCCACACCCAGAACGCCTTGTAGTCGGCGCTCGGGTCCTGGGTGCCGGGCACCTTCGTCTTCTTCGCCACCTGCTCGGCCCAGGCGATGTGCTCCTCCCAGCTCATGCCGGTGGTCGGCTCGGGCAGGCCGTTCTTCGTGAGCAACGTCTTGTTGTAGACCAGGCCCTGGGTGTTCTCCCCCGCGGCCACGCCGGCGAGCTTGCCGTCGACCACGCCGTACTGCCAGAGGCTCTTGGGGAACTTCGACACGTCGAGATCGCCTGCGTCCTTGTAGGACGTCAGGTCGAGGGTGGTGCTGCGGGACGCGTACTCGGCCAGGTAGTTGTCGTCGATCTGGAAGATGTCCGGCGGGTTGCCACCGGCGGTGAGGGTGGCCAGCTTGTCGAAGTAGCCCTGGTTGGCCTGCCAGGTCTTCTCGAAGGTGACGTTCGGGTGCTTCTTCGTGTAGAGGGCGAGGGCCTCCTCGGTCAGCTTCGCCCGGGCCTCACCGCCCCACCAGAAGATCGAGAGCTTGACCGGGGCGTTCGGATCGGTGCTCGTCTCCTCGTCGCCGCAGCCGGCGGCACCGAGGACCAGGGGCAGGGCGACGACCGCGGCGAGCAGGCCGCGGATCAGCCGCCGTCGGCGGACGGGAGTACGGTGAACGGGCACGGCGTACGTGCCAGTGGTGGGGGGCGTTGCGGGGTGCATGTGCGCTCACTCCTTGGCGTTAGGAGGCGACCACGCCACCGGTGGCCGCGGTCGGGCGACCCGGGCCCGCAAGGCGATGCGGGCCCGGGGTGGCCGACTCGGCGTCGGGGCGGTTCCGACCGTCCGCCGGCGCGGCGGCGGTCGAGTCGCGGATGACCAGTTCGGTCTGGAGCATTACCTGTGCGGTGGTACGACGGTCGTCGCTCGTGACACCCCGGCTGCCGCGTGATCCGCGGGCGGCGACGGTGTCGTGTTGCAGGAGCATGTCGACGGCCGTCCGGCCGGCGGCCGCGTTGGGCGTGGCCACCGTCGTCAACTTGGGCCGGGTGAGCCGGCTGAGGGCGATGTCGTCGATGCCGACGACGCTCACGTCCTGCGGGACGCGCAACCCGAGGGCGTCGAGCCCCTCGATCAGGCCGATCGCCATCAGGTCGTTGTAGGCGAGGACCGCCGTGGTCCCGCTGCGGCGGACCTGCTCGGCGAGGGCCGCGCCGCCGGTCTCGGTGGGCTGGTTGGGCCCGAGCACCGTGAACTCGGCGCCGCCGGCCCGCGCCGCCACGCCGGCCGCCCGGCGGATCTCCCGGCTGGTCCACGAGCCGCGCGGCCCGCTGAGCAGCGCGATCCGTCGGTGCCCGAGGCCGAGCAGGTGCTCGATTGCCGACCGGGCGCCCTGGCCGACGTCCATGGTGACGCACGGCAGGCCGGCGACCTGACGGTTTATCACCACCAGCGGCACCTCGCGGCTGAGCTGCTCGATCATGCTGTTGCTCATCCGCGGGCTGCACAGCAGCACCCCGTCCACCTGCTTGGCGAGGGCGTGGACCAGCTCTTCCTCGGCGATCGGATCCTCATTGGTGTCGGCCACGAACACGTGGTAGTCACGCTGCCGGGCCTGGCTCTCCGCCGCCTTGATCAGCGGCGGGAAGAACGGGTTCGCGATGTCCGCGATGATCAGCCCGATGTTGTGCGTACGGCCGGTGATCAGGGCGCGGGCGGCGCGGTTGGGCCGGTAGCCGAGTTCTTCGGCGCAGGCCAGCACCCGGCCCCGGGTGTCCGGGTTGACCAGGTGCGGGGCCGAGAACGTGCGGGAGACCGTGGAGATGTGCACGCCGGAGGCCCGGGCGACGTCTCGGATGGTGGCTGGCACGGCGGGGCCCTTCGTCCAGTGTGGCTGGCGTCACGTCAGGTGCCGCCAATTAATGCAAACGGTTGCGCCGGTGTCAACGGTCGACGATTACAGATGTGTTTCGGCCACGCTCCCACCATGCTCTCAAATGCCCATCAAATCGGATCTATGCCGCCGGTTTGACATCGATCGTTGACGGCGCCGCGTGGCTCGTGGTTATTTCGCTGCAAACCTTTGCAGCAATCGGAAGGCGGTCGCCATGTCGTCCAGCAACGGTCAGCGGGTCCGTCACGCCCTCGTGGGCACCGGTTCCCGGGCCGAGATGTTCGTCCGGGCGCTGGTGCGCGACCACGCCGACACCGCCGAACTCGTCGCGTTCGCCGACGTCAACCAGGCCCGGATGGGCGCCCACAACCGCTGGCTCGGCGAGCTGGGCCACCCGCCGGTGCCGACGTACCGGGCCGACGACCTGGCCGCCATGCTCGGCGGGGAACGCGTCGACGTGCTGGTGGTGACCAGCGTGGACGACACCCACGCCGGGCACATCGACACGGCGCTGCGGGCCGGCTGCGACGTCATCACCGAGAAGCCGATGACCGTCGACGCCGCCGGCTGCCGGCAGATCCTCGACGCGGTCGCCGACACCGGCCGGCAGGTACGGGTGGCGTTCAACTACCGCTACAACCCGTTGCACGAGAAGCTGCGGGAACTGCTCGCCGACGGCGCGGTCGGCGAGGTGGGCTCGGTGCACTTCGAGTGGCTGCTCGACGTGCGACACGGTGCCGACTACTTCCGCCGCTGGCACCGCGACAAGGCGCACTCGGGCGGGCTGATGGTGCACAAGGCCGGCCACCACTTCGACCTGGTCAACTGGTGGTTGGACGCCACCCCCGTCGAGGTGTACGCCAGCGGCCGGCTGTTCTTCTACGGCGAGGCCGGTCGCCGGCATGGCCACGCACGCGACTACGACCGGGCGCACGGTTCCCCCGCCGCCGGCGACGACCCGTTCGCGCTGCGCCTCGACGCGCACCCGAAACTGCGCGAGCTCTACCTCGACGCGGAGGCCGAGGACGGCTACCAGCGCGACCGCAACGTCTTCGCACCCGGCGTCGACATCGAGGACGACATGGCGGTGCTGGCCCGGTACTCCACCGGCGCGACGATGACCTACCACCTCACCGCGTACGCCCCCTACGAGGGCTACCGGGTGATGGTCAACGGCAGCCGGGGCCGCGTGGAGCTGGAGGTCGTGGAGAGCGACCACGTCAGCCCGGCGTCCGCCGGTGCGCTCAAGGGCGCGGCGCTGCACGGCGACGAGGCCGCCGCCGAGGCCGGCCACGCCACGCTGACCCTGCGGCCGTTCTGGGCGCCGCCGCAGGTCGTACCCGTGTCCGGGCACACCCGCTCCGGGCACGGTGGCGCTGACACCCGGATGGCCCGGGTCCTGATCGGCGGCGAGCCGGACCCGATGGGACGGGCGGCGACCGCCCGCGACGGTGCCCTCGCCCTGCTCACCGGGCTGGCCGCGAACCGGTCCTTCACCACCGGCGCCCCGGTCCAGGTCGCCGACCTGCTCGACCTCCCCTGAGCCGAGAACCCTTCCGAGGAGTCCCATCCGTGCCCACGACCGACCTGCTCTTCCCCGCCGACCCCGCGCAGCGCGCGGTGGCCCGACGGCTGTACGCGTTGGCCGCCCCCCAGCCGATCATCTCCCCGCACGGGCACGTCGACCCGTCGATCCTGGCCGAGGACCGCCCGTTCCCCGACCCGGCACGGCTGCTCATCGTGCCCGACCACTACCTCACCCGGATGCTGCTCAGCCAGGGAGTACCCCCGGCCGACCTGGGCGTGCCCACCGTCGACGGCAGCGACACGGAGACCGACGGGCGCGCCATCTGGCGACGCGTCGCCGCGCACTGGCACCTGTTCCGGGGCACCCCGTCGCGGCTCTGGCTGGAGCAGACCTTCCGCGAGGTGTTCGGGGTGCGCACCCCGCTCTCGCCGGCCACCGCCGACGCCGTCTACGACGAGCTGGCGGCCCGGCTCGCCGAGCCGGAGTTCCGGCCTCGGGCGCTCTTCGAGCGGTTCGGCATCGAGGTGCTCGCCACCACCGAGTCGCCCCTGGACGACCTCGGGCAGCACGCCAAGCTCGCAGCCGACGGCTGGGGCGGGCCGGGCGGTCGGGTGATCACCACGTTCCGGCCGGACAACGTGGCCGACATGGAATTCGACGGCTGGGCCGGCAACGTCGCCCGACTCGGGGAGATCACCGGCGAGGACACCGGCAGGTACGCCGGCTACCTGGCGGCGCTGCGCCGGCAGCGGGAGGTCTTCATCGCGGCCGGCGCCACCTCGACCGACCACGGCCACCCGACCGCGCGCACCCTGACGCTGGGCGCGGACGAGGCGGCGCGGCTCTACGACCGGGGGCTGCGGGGGCTCGCCGACGCGGCCGACGCGGAGACGTTCCGGGCGCACATGCTGCTGGAGTTCGCCCGGATGTCGCTGGACGACGGCCTCGTCATGCAACTGCACCCCGGGGCGGTGCGCAACCACAACCGCTGGCTGTACGCGCGACACGGCCGCGACGTCGGTGGCGACCTGCCGCAGGCCACGGAATACCTGCACGCGCTGACCCCGCTGCTGGACGCGTACGGCAACGACCCGCGGCTGCGGGTGGTGCTCTACACCCTCGACGAGTACACCTTCAGCCGGGAACTCGCGCCGCTGGCGGGCGGGTACGCCGCGGTGTACCTCGGCGCGCCCTGGTGGTTCCTGGACTCGCCGGAGGTGCTGCGCCGCTTCCGCGAGTCGGTCACCGAGTCCGCGGGCTTCTACAACACCGCCGGATTCGTCGACGACACCCGCGCGTTCTGCTCCATCCCGGTACGCCACGACGTGGCCCGCCGGGTCGACGCCGGCTACCTGGCCCGGCTGGTCACCGAGCACCGGCTCGGTGAGGACGAGGCCGCCGAGACCATCGTCGACCTGGCGTACCGGCTGCCGAAGAAGGTCTTCAAGATCGGAGAGAAGGTCCTGTGAGTGTCACCGTCACCGCCGTCGACGTGCACGACGTACGGTTCCCGACCGCCGCCGCCGGCGACGGCTCGGACGCGATCAACCGGGGCGACTACTCGGCCAGCTACGTCGAGCTACGCACCGACGCCGGCGTCACCGGGGCCGGGTTCACCTTCACCAACGGTCGGGGCAACGAGGTGACCTGCGCGGCGATCCGCGCCCTCGCCCACCACGTGCAGGGCCGGACCGTGGAGGAGATCTTCGCCGACCCGGTGGCGTTCTGGCGCTCGCTCAGCGCCGACGTGCAGCTGCGCTGGCTGGGCCCGGAGAAGGGGGTCATCCACATGGCCACCGGCGCGCTGGTCAACGCGGTCTGGGACCTGCGGGCCAAGCTGGCCGGCAAGCCGATGTGGCAGCTGCTCGCCGAGCTGCCCACCGAGGAGCTGGTGGCCAGCATCGACTTCCACCACATCACCGACGCCATCACCCCGCACGAGGCGGCGGCCATCCTCGACAAGGGGCTGGTCGGGCTGGACGAGCGCCGCGCCGGGCTGGAGCGCGACGGGTTCCCGTCGTACACCACCTCCGTGGGGTGGCTGGGCTACCCCGACGACAAGGTCCGGGCGCTGACCCGGCAGGCGTACGCCGAGGGTTGGCGGGCGATGAAGATGAAGGTCGGCGGGCTGCCGGTCGACGACCTGCGGCGGGCCCGGATCATCCGGGCGGAGATCGGGCCGGACGCGCTGCTGATGATGGACGCCAACCAGGTCTGGGACGTCGACGAGGCGATCACCAACATGACCGCCCTGGCCGAGGTGGACCCGTACTGGATCGAGGAGCCGACGCACGCCGACGACATCCTCGGGCACGCCCGGATCGCCCGGGCGGTCACCGGGCTGACCGGCGGCCGGTGCCGGGTCGCCACCGGCGAGGTGGCCGCCAACCGGGTCATCTTCAAGCAGCTGCTCCAGGCCGAGGCGATCGGCGTGATGCAGATCGACGCCTGCCGGGTCGGCGGCGTCAACGAGGTCCTCGCCGAGATCCTGATGGCGGCGAAGTTCGGGGTGCCGATCTGCCCGCACGCCGGCGGCGTGGGCCTGTGCGAGTACGTCCAGCACCTGGCGGTCTTCGACTACCTGCGGGTCGGCACCAGCCTCGACGGCCGGATGGTGGAGTACGTGGACCACCTGCACGAGCACTTCGTCGACCCGGTGCGCACCCGCGAGGGGCGCTACCTGCTGCCGACGGCGCCCGGCTACAGCTCCACCATGAAGCCGGAGTCGGTCGCCGGGTTCCGCTTCCCGGACGGGCCGGTGTGGCGGTGAGCGTCGGCGTCGCCCGGCTCGGGCTCGGCACGCTGCGCCGGGTGCCGACCGACAGCCGCCCGCTGCTGCGCCCGGGCAGCGCGCCGGCCGGGATCGTGCACCTCGGGTTGGGCGCGTTCCACCGCGCCCACCAGGCGGTCTACACCGAGGAGGCGATGGCCCGGGCAGGGGGCGACTGGGGCATCGTCGGCGTGGCGCCACGCAACCCCGACGTGGTGACGACGCTGGCCGCGCAGGACAACCTGTTCAGCGTCACCACCACCAGCGCCGAAGGGTGTCACACCCGGGTGGTCGGCGCGCTGGCGGGAACGCGACACGCCGCGGGTGACCCCGCCGCCGTGGTGGCGCTGCTGGCCGACCCGGGGATCCGGGTGGTCACCCTCACCGTCACGGAGAAGGCGTACCAGCTCGACCCGGTGACCGGGCTGCTGCGGCCGGACCCGGAGGTCGCCGCCGATCTGCGTACCGACCGGGTGCCGGTCACCGTCCCGGGCCTGCTGCTGCGCGGGCTGCTCGCCCGCGCCGCCGCGCAGGGCCCGCCGCTGGCGCTGGTCAGCTGCGACAACCTGCCCGCCAACGGCCGCCGGTTGCGCGGCCTGGTCGAGCAGTCGGTGGCGTACGCGGGGGTGCCGGAGCCGCTGGCCGGGTGGGTACGCGACCACGTCAGCTTCCCGGGCACCATGGTGGACCGGATCGTGCCGGCCAGCACGGCACGGACCCTCGCCGACGCCGAGCGGGCGCTGGGGGTGGCCGACCTGGCGGCGGTGGTGGCCGAGCCGTACCGACAGTGGGTCATCGAGGACGACTTCCCGGGCGGGCGGCCGGCCTGGGAGCGGGCCGGCGCGGTGCTCACCACCGACGCGGGGCCCTGGGAGCGGCTGAAGCTGCGCGCCCTCAACGGCGTGCACTCGGCCGCCGCCTACCTGGGCGCGCTGGCCGGCCGGGAGACCGTCGCCGACGCGCTGGCGCTGCCGCACCTGACCACGGTGCTGCGGCAGCTGGTCGCCGAGGACGTGGCGGCCAGCTTCGACCCACCCGAGGGCGTCTCGGTCGTCGCGTACGGCGACGAGGTGCTGGCGAGGTTCGCCAACCCGTCGATCCACCACCGCACCCTCCAGGTGGCCATGGACGGCTCGCAGAAGCTGCCGCAGCGGGTCCTGCACACCATCGCCGACCTGCGGGCCGGCGGGCGGTCGGCGCACTGGGCCACACTGGTGGTGGCCGCCTGGCTGCGTTTCGCCCAGGGCCACGCCGACGACGGCCGCCTGCTGCCGTTGGCTGATCCGCTCGCCGAGGAGATCCGCGCGGCGCTCGCCGCCGGCCCCCGGACCCCGGCGGGGGCGGTCGACGCGGTGTTCGCGCTGCGCGCGGTCTTCCCCGCCCAGGTGGCCGAGGACGACGACGTGCGCGCCGAGGTGACCGGGTGGTTGACCGCCCTGCAACGGCACGGGGTGGCCGCGACGCTGGCGGGTGCCCGGTGACGGCCGCACCGGCGGGCCGGGACGGATCGCCGGTGCGGCCGGCCCACCCACGGGCCCGCACCGGGTCGCCCCCGACCGCCGCGCCCCGGGTCGCCGTCGTCGGGGCGAACGGGCACGGACGCTCGCACCGGCGGGTCGTCGCCCCGCTGCACGCCGCCGGGCGGCTGCGGCTGGTCGCCCTGGTCGACGTACGCCCGATCGAGGACGACCCGGCGGCTCCGGTGCCGGACGGCACTCTGGTCTGCACCGACCACCGGGAGATGCTGCGGACGGCCCGGCCGGACGTGGTGGTGGTCTGCACCCCGCCGCACACCCACCTGCCGATCGCCCTGGACGTGCTCGCCGCGGGCGCCGACCTGCTGCTGGAGAAGCCACCGGTGTTGTCCACCGCCGAGCATCGGGAACTCGCCGCCGCCCTGGCGGCGACGGGCCGGGCGTGCCAGGTGGGCTTCCAGGCGCTCGGTTCGGCGGCGCTGACGGAGCTGGCCGAGGCGGTCCGGGCCGGGCGGCTCGGGACCGTCACCGGCATCGCGACGGTGGCGGCCTGGCAGCGCCCCGACGCCTACTACGCGCGGGCACCGTGGGCCGGGCGGCGGACGCTGCACGGCCGGGCGGTGCTGGACGGTGCCCTCGCCAACCCGCTGGCGCACGCGGTCATGCAGTGCCTGGCGGTCGCCGAGGCCGCCGGGAACGGGCCGGTGGAACCCGCGCGGATCGAGGTGGAGCGCTACCGGGTCCGCCCGATCGAAGTGGACGACACGGCCACCCTGCGGGTGCTGTCCCGCTCGGGACCGCCGATCGTGGCGGCGGTGACCCTGGCCGGGGAGGACTTCGTCGCCGGGGAGGTGCTCGTGACCGGCACCGCCGGCCGGGCCGTGCTGGAGTACCCGACCGACCGCCTGCTGCTGCCCGGCGACGCCGGCCCGCGCGAGGTCCCGGGCCGGCGCGGGCTGCTGGAGAATCTCCTCGACCACCGGGCCGACCGTGCGGTGCCGCTGATCGCGCCGCTGGCGCGGACCGCCGGGTTCACCGCGGTGATGGAGGCGGTCACCGCCGCACCCGAGCCGACGCCGCTGGGCGGCGATCTCGTCACCGTCGCCGGCGACGGCCCGGGCCGGGTGTTGACCGTGCGCGGGATCAACCGGCTGCTGCGCCGGTCGGCCGACGAGGGGGCGCTGCTGTCGGAGCTGGCGGTGCCGTGGGCGGTGCCGCCGCACCGGACGGACCTGACCGGAGGGGACGAACCGCAACGCACTACAACTCAACCGCCCGTCTGACGCGGGTCCATACCGGACATAGTGCAACCAACCCGACCGAGGCGGTCGGGACAATATCGGCATACCTAAATCAGTTACAACATTTCTGCACACGCTGGTCATTGACTCACATAAATTGTGAAACCTACCGTTGCCTGATATCGAAAAGGCGACGAACAGGCGGTCCGACAGATGTGGAAGCAGACAGTGGGCGCGGCGATCATCGCCGTCACGCTCGCGGCGGCCCCCGGAAGCGTTACGGCAGCCCCGGCTCCCGACAGCGCGGCCCCTCCGGCTCCGGCTCCGGCTCCGGACGGCACGGCGGCTCCGGCTCCGGACGACGGCATGACCGCCACCGGCGGCGGGCTCTCCCCGGCCGCCCGGCACCTCGGCCGGCAGGCGCTGCCGGCCGGGGACGGTTGGGCGGCTGAGGGGACCGGCACCACCGGTGGCGCGACGGCGGAGCAGGTGCACGTGGTCTCCAGCCGGGCCGAGCTGGTCGCGGCCCTCGGCGGCGACAACGCCACCAACCGGGGCAACGCCACGCCGAAGATCATCTACGTCCGGGGCGTGGTGGACGGGTTCGAGGGGCCTGACGGGGCACTGCTCGACTGCGTCGACCTCGCCGACCCGGCGTACTCGCTGCCGGCGTACCTCGCGGCGTACGACCCGGCGGTATGGGGTCGGGTGGCACCGAGCGGGCCACTGGAGGCGGCGCGGGTGCGGTCCGTCGCGAACCAGACCCGGCAGACCCAGATCAACGTCGGCCCCAACACCACCGTCGTCGGGCTGCGCGGCGCCCGACTGACCGGCCTGACGCTGATGCTCGACGGGGCGCACAACACGATCGTGCGGAACCTGACCTTCGACGATGCCCGGGACTGCTTCCCCGCCTGGTCCCCCACCGACGGCGACGCCGGAAACTGGAACTCCCAGTACGACCAGGTCTCGGTGCGCCGCAGCGAGCACGTCTGGATCGACCACAACACGTTCACCGACGGCGACAACCCGGACAGCGGCCAGCCGGTGCGTTTCGGTCGGCCGTACCAGGTGCACGACGGGTCGGTGGACGTCACGCACACCGCGAGCCTGGTGACTGTCTCGTACAACCGGTTCGTCGGGCGGGACAAGGTCATGCTGATCGGCTCGTCCAACACCGTCGCCCCGGACGTCGGGCGGCTGAAGGTCAGCCTGCACCACAACCTCTTCGACGGGGTGCTCCAGCGGCTGCCCCGGGTGCGGTTCGGCCAGGTCGACGTCTGGAACAACCACTACCGGCTGGCCGGCGACGGTTTCGAGTACGCGATCGGCGTCGGGGTGCAGTCCGCCGTGGTCGCCGAGAACAACTTCTTCAGCCTCGGGGCCGGTGTCGCGGCCGGCGACCTGCTGTACGACTGGGGCGGCACCGCCGTCACCACCCGGGGCAACTGGGTCCGCGCCGCCGGGGACCGGGCCCGCCCTGTCGACCTGGTGGCCGCGTACAACGGGGCACACGAGCCGGACCTGGCCCCGGACGCCGGCTGGACGCCGACCCTGCGACGCGGCCCCGTGCTGCCGGCGCCCGCCGTGCCGGCGGTCGTGGGCGTGCTGGCCGGCGCGGACCGACTGCCCCTGTAGAACCCACGGCTGCAACAGACCTGCACATGCCGTGGCATTGACCGCCATCTTCGCCGAACCATAGTCTGAAACAGCACGGGGAAGCGCTTTCCAGGGCATCTGACCTCCCCGTCGAGCCTCGCCGGAGTCCGGGCCTCCGGCACGCGGGCCGGCGGGCACCGGTCCCGGTCACAGCACGTACCGTCCCGGCCCTCCCATCGGGCCACCGGACCGCGGACCGCCACACCACCCCCTCGAAGGAGAAAGATCGTGCAACTGAGACGCACTCACCGACGGGCCCTGGCGGCGGCCTTCACCGCCGGGGCGACCGCCGCCGTGCTGGCCGCCGGCCTGGGCTCGGCGGCCTCCGCCGCCACCGTCTTCTCGGACGACTTCAACGACGGCGACGCCAGCGGCTGGTCGAAGTCCGGCGGCACCTGGTCGGTGGTCACCGACACCTCCGGCGTGTTCCAGCAGTCCAACGCGGGCAGCGAACTGACCCGGCAGTTCGCCGGCCAGACGAGCTGGACCGACTATCAGGTCCAGGCGCGGGTCAAGCCGCTGTCCTTCGGCTCGTCGAGCAGCCTGGTGGGCCTGGCCGCCCGTTCGGCCAGCAGCACGAAGATGTACCGGCTGGCCCTGCTCGGCTCCGGCCGGGCCGAGTTGCAGGCGGTCAACGGCAGCCAGATCACCTCGCTCGGCTCGGCATCCGTGGGGGCCGCCGCCGGCAGCTGGTACACGCTACGCATCGAGACCGCCGGCAACACCATCCGAGGCTTCGTCAACGGCACCCAGGTCGGCTCCGGCACCAGTGCCCTGGCCTCCGCCGGCCGGATCGGGCTGGTCACCTCGTACGCCAGCGGCAGCTTCGACGACGTCGCGGTCGACTCCTCCGGCGGGACCACCCCGACCACACCGCCGTCGACCACCGCCCCGCCGACCACGCCGCCGCCCACCACACCCCCGCCGACCAACCCGCCGGCGAACTGGCCCACGCCGACGGGCAACTACAAGGTCGACGCCACCATCGACGTCCCGGTCAGCCTGGACGGCGGGCTCAAGCGGTACTACGGCATCGGCGACGGCGGGCAGGGCGAGAGCCAGGACCCGATGTTCCTGCTCGCCCCCGGAGCCACCCTGCGCAACGTCATCATCGGCGCCCCGGCCGGCGACGGCGTGCACTGCGAGGGCAACTGCACGCTGGTCAACGTCTGGTGGGAGGACGTCGGCGAGGACGCCGCGACCTTCCGGGGCGGCACCACCTACACCGTGGACGGTGGCGGGGCGCGCTCCGCCAGCGACAAGGTGTTCCAGCACAACGGCGGGGGCACCGTGTACATCCGCAACTTCCGGGTGGAGAGCTCCGGCAAGCTCTACCGGGCGTGCGGCAACTGCTCCACGTCGTACCAGCGGCACGTGGTGATGGACAACGTCACCGCGACCTCGACGAAGATGCTGGCCGGCATCAACACCAACTGGGGTGACACCGCCCGGTTCAGCCGGATCACCATCCTCAACGACCCGAACCGCACGACCCGGATCTGCGTGAAGTACAGGGGCGTGCCGAAGGGCAGCGAGCCGACCGAGATCGGTGAGGGCGCCGACGGCACCAACTGCCTCTACTCCACGTCGGACATCATCTGGCGATAGCCCGCACCCGGGCGACGCCGGCCCCGTGGACCTACCGGTCCGCGGGGCCGGCGCATAGGGTCACCCCTTTTCGCGCAGGCGCAGAGCCGCGACGGTAGCGTGGCGCCACAGCACGGCCCGTGGGGCGGATCTCCCGCCGGCATGGCGCTCGCGATTCGTACGGAGGAGGGTGCATGTCCCACGGCGACGACCCGTTCGCGGCACGCGAGGACGCGGCCTCGCGGCCGAGCTTCGACCTTACGCTGCGCGGCTACGACAAGCGGCAGGTGGACCGCTACGTCGAACAGGTCGACAGTGGGCGGTCAGCGTTGGCCGCCGAGCGGCACCGGGCTGCGGCCCAACTTCGCGAGCTGACCGTCGAAGCGCGCCGGCTGCGGGCGGAGGTGAGCGAGCTGCGGGACCGGCCGGCCCAGCCGGACCGGGCGACCTTCCGCGACCTCGGCCCGATGGTCGACCAGATCCTGGCCCTGGCCGAGAAGCAGGGCGGGGCCATCACCGATGCCGCCGGGCAGCGGGCCGCCGAGCTGGAGGCCGAGGCGGAGCGGGTGCTCACCGAGGCCCGTGAGCAGGCCAACACGACGCTACGGGAACTGGCGGAGACGGCCGAGGCGCGGCGGGCGGAACACGACCGGGAACACGAGGAGCGCCTCGCCAACGCCCAGGCCGAGCTGGCCCGCGTCCGCGAGGCGGCGGAGCGGCTGCGGGCGGCCGGCGAGGCGGCCCACGACCACGCGCGGCAGGAGGCCGAGCGGATCGACGAGCAGACCGCCCAGCAGGTCGAGCGGGCCCGCGCCGAGTCCGAGGCGTTCCTCGTCTCGGCCCGTACCCAGATCCAGCAGGAGGTGCAGGCGGCACGCGCGACGACCCAGCAGGAGCTGGGCCAGTGGCAGGCCGGCGTGGAGCGGGAGATCAACGAGCGGCGGAGCGCCGCCGAGCAGGAGATCGCCGAGCAGCTCGCGTCCGCCGAGCGGGAACTCGCCGCCCAGCGTACGGCGGCCGAGCAGGAGATCGCGACGCTGATCGCCGAGGCCCAGCAGTACGCGGCCAAGGTGCGCCAGCACGTGGACGAGCAGGCCGCGACCCACCAGCAGCAGCTCGCCGCGACGCAGCAGGGCATCCGGGACCGGCGCGAGGCGCTGGCCCGGATGCAGTCCGAGCTGGACACCGCGCAGCAGCAGCTCGCCCAGGCCCGGCAGGAGAGCGGGAGCATCGAGCGCGAGTTCGCCGAGGTGCAGCAGCGGCTCGCCGGGACCCGGCAGGAGCTGACCGACGAGCTGCACCGGTTGGACGAGGCGCGCCGGGCCGGGGACTCCGCCGAGCAGCACGCCAAGGAGGTCCGCGCCCGGGTCAAGCGGGAGGCGAAGCGGGTGGCCGACCTGGCCGCGGCAGCGGTCATGGCAGCCGCCACGGGTGGCGCGGAGACCGCCGAGTATCCGCAGGTCGCGGCCCGGCCTCGGATCAGCCGGCCGGCACCGGTGGCGGTGGAACCCGCCGCCGACGAGGGGGTGTCGGAGGGGACCGGCCACCCGGCGCCGGCCACCTCAGGCGCCGGTGATCAGGCCCCCGTCGGCGGGCCGACGCCGCAGCCGGCGAACCAGGTGGTGGCCGCCGGTTGACCCGGGGCGGCTGGGCGCCGGGCACGGAATGCCTGTGCCTGGCCCGGACCCACCACGGGATCGGTCAAGACCATGGCACCTGCGGAGACGGGTAGAAGTCGACCTCCTGCAGGCGCCACCGTGGTGCCTGCTGTCCCAACCGGGCCCGGAACGACTCCCAGTCGTGGCTGGCCGCCGTCGACCAACCGAGTTCGGCGATCGCGGGAAGGCGCGGGAAGGCCATGTACTCGATGTCGTCCAGACTCCGTAGGGTCTCCGACCACAGCGGGGCCTCGACGCCGAGGACCGCGTCCTCGCCGACGCCGGTCACCCGGCGTGCCGGATCCCAGCCGTACGCGTCGCTCACCTCGATGTAGCCGGCCCACCGCAGGCCCAGGCGGGTGTTCGCGTCGTATTTCATGTCGAGGTAGGACTTGCTGGCCGGCGACATGATCACCTTGTTGCCCCGCGCGGCGGCCTCGGCCAGGTCGGCGTTGGTGGTGCCGGTGCCCCAGAACTGGGCCACGACGTCGGTGGGCGGATCGACCTGCAGGATCTCGTTCCAGCCCGAGACGCGCTTACCGTACTTCGCGACCATTGGCAGCACGCGCTGCATGAACGTCCGGTATTCGTCGTCGGTGGTCGCGTGTGCCTCGTCGCCGCCGATGTGCAGGAACGGCCCGGGCGTGATCTCGGCGATCTCACGGATGACGTCCTCGACGAAGCGGTAGGTCAGTTCGTCGTCGATGCACAGGGAGCTGTAGCCGACCTCGATGTCGGTGCGCGGGGGCGGTGCGACCCCGTCACAGTTCAGTTCCGGGTAGGTCGACTGGGCGGCGTTGGTGTGTCCCGGCATGTCGATCTCGGGCACCACGGTGATGTGCCGTGCGGCGGCGTAGGCGACCACGGCCCTGTAGTCGGCCTTGGTGAGATATCCGGGCCCGACGCCGTCGACGCCGGTGCCCGGACCGCCGCCGACGGGGGCGAGCCTAGGCCAGGAGTCGATCTGGATCCGCCACCCCTGGTCGTCGGTGAGGTGCAGGTGCAGGTAGTTGATTTTGTACTGGCTGAGCAGGTCCACATACGCGGTGATCTCGTCGACGGCGTGGAAGTGCCGGGCCAGGTCGAGCATGGCTCCCCGGTAGGCGAAGCGCGGGTGGTCCACGATCCGACCGCCGGGTACCGTCCAGGTCACCCGCTGCCGGTCGGGCGCCTCGATCCGGGCGGGCAACAACTGACGCAGCGTCTGGGTGCCGGCGAACAGCCCGGCTGCCGTGTTCGCCCGAATCGTCACGCCGCGGCGGGTGACGTCGAGTTGGTACCCCTCCCGGCCGACGCGCCCGTCGGCGCCGCCGAGGACCAGGGCGATCTCGGGTAGCGGCGTGGAGCGGACCGGCAGCACCGGAAGCTGGTAGCCGGTCGCGGGGCGTAGTGTCTCGGCGAGCTGCCGCCCCACCTGCAAGGCTGCGACCGAGCCGAGTGACGTGCGGATGACGGTCTGCGGGCGCAGCGTGAAGGTGTCCCGAGCGTCGGGGCGCGTCTCCACCGGCGCGGGGATCACCTCGCTCAACTGTCGGGCGGGGGCGGCAGGCGCGGCGACGGCCACGGCTCCCGGAAGGGCGAACGGCAGTCCGAGTGCGGCTATGGCCAGCAGCCGCGTCATGGTGTTCCGGCGACGCACGGATACCTCCAGCCTCGTGGCGATCGACAATTTTCGATCTGATCCGCACGCTACCCGCACCGCGCGCAACTGTAAACCTTCTTTACGGTAAAGGCTGTGCCGACTCTCGGCGAGCAGGCTGGTCCAACCAGTTGACCGGCTGACGTGTGCTGCGCCACACTCCTCGGCATGGCCTTCGATCCCGTCCCTCGCTCCTCGGTCTCCGACCACGTCTTCGGCCAGATCCGCGACGCCATCGTCAGTGGCGACTACCGGCCGGACGAGGCGCTGCCCGGCGAGCGGGAGCTGGCCGCAGCCTTCGGCGTCAACCGGCACGCCGTCCGGGAGGCCCTACGCCGGTTGCAGCAACTCGGCCTGGTGCGGGTCAGCCAGGGCGGCGCCACCCGGGTGCTGGACTGGCGGGTGCACGCCGGGCTCGACCTCGCCCTCTCCCTCACCCGGTTCCACGACACCCTCCCGGTGGACACCCTGGTCCGCGACATGCTGGAGATGCGGGCCTGCATCGGCGTCGACGCGGCCCGGCTCTGCGCCGAGCGCGGCGACCCGGCGGTCCGGGCCGCGATCCTGCGGGCCGTCGAGGAGTACGCGGGCCTGGCACCGGACCTGACCGGGATGGGCGAGGCCACCATCGTGCTCTGGCGGCACATCGTCGCCGGCTCCGGCAACACCGCCTACCTGCTGGCCTTCAACAGCCTGGTGGCCGGCGCGCTCGCCGTCGGCAAGGTGCCACCGGAGCGGCGCGCCGCGGAACTCCTCGACGTCGCGGGCCACCACCGGCTCGCCGACGCCGTCGTCGCCGGCCGGGCCCCCGACGCCGCCCACGAGGCCCGGGCCCTGCTCACCGCCCCCCTCACCGCCCCCGCCGCCGCACCGAGAAGGGAGGCCCGGGCATGATCCCCGCCGTGCTCTACGCCGTACCGGCGTTCCTGCTCCTGATCGCCGTCGAGGCATTCTCCTACCGGTTCGCACCCGACGACGACGAACGCGGGTACGAGCTTCGCGACACCGCCACCAGCCTGACCATGGGTGCCGGCAGCCAGCTCATCGGCGTGCCGTGGAAGCTGCTGACGATCGGCCTCTACGCCGCCGCGTACACCGTCACGCCGATCCAGCTCTCCCCCACCAGCGTCTGGACGTGGGTGCTGCTGTTCTTCGCCGACGACCTCGCCTACTACTGGTTCCACCGGTCCCACCACGAGGTGCGGCTGCTCTGGGCCGGGCACGTGGTGCACCACTCCAGCGTCTTCTTCAACCTCTCCACGGCGCTGCGGCAGAGCTGGACCCCGATGACGTCCATCCCGTTCTGGCTGGGTCTGGCGCTGCTCGGCATCCCGCCGTGGATGATCTTCCTCCAGCAGTCGGTCAGCCTGCTGTACCAGTTCTTCCTGCACACCGAGAGGGTCACCGTGCTGCCCCGTCCCATCGAGTGGATCTTCAACACGCCGTCGCACCACCGGGTCCACCACGGCGCCAACGCCGAATATCTCGACCGGAACTACGGCGGCATCCTGATCGTCTGGGACCGGCTGTTCGGCACCTTCGAGCCCGAGCGCGCCACCGTCCGGTACGGCCTAACCAAGAACATCGGCACGTACAACCCGCTGCGGGTGGCGACCCACGAGTACCGGGCGATCTGGACCGACGTACGGGCAGCCTCGTCCTGGCGGCACCGCCTCGGCCACGTACTCGGCCGACCCGGCTGGCAGCCCGCCCCGCACGCGCAGCCGGCGGTGGTCCGGTGAAGCGCCTCTGGCCGTTCGGCGTGGTGGCCGCCGTCGAACTGATCGGTGTCGCGGCCGACTCGACCCTCCTGCAGTGGCTGGCCAAGCCCCTGCTCGCGCCGGTGCTGCTGGTGTACCTGCTGCGGGCGCGCCGACGTGTCGACCCCGTCGCCGTCGGCCTGGTCTTCGCGACCGGCGGCGACATCGCACTGCTGCTCTCCGGCGACACGGCGTTCCTCGTCGGCATGGGGTGCTTCCTCGGCACCCAGGTGGCCTTCATAACCGCCTTCCTGCGCCACCGTCGGCCGCCGGTCGTCGCGGTCGCCACCTACCTCGCCTGTTGGGTGGCGGCCAACCTGGTGCTGTGGAACCACCTCGGTCCGCTGCGGCTGCCGGTCCTCGGCTACAGCCTCGCCCTCACTCTGATGGCCGCCGCCGCAGCCGGCGTGTCCCGGCGGGTGGCCCTGGGCGGAGGGCTGTTCCTGATCTCCGACCTGTTGATCGGGATGGACGCCGCCGGCGCCCGGGTGCCCGGCCACGGCCTGGCCGTGATGACCACCTACATCGCGGCCCTGCTGCTCATCACCACCGGTTGGGTGGCCGCCAGTCGCGCCCGGGACGCGGGCGGTGCCGGCGATCCCGCGTACACCCCGGGACCGGTGCCCGACAACGCCCGGTAGCTGACCCGACAACGCCCGCCGGTCCATCCCGGACCGGCGGGCGTTGTCGTCGGCGGGCCCGTCCCCGGCGGCACCGCGCGTTCACCCGGGATTCACAAGGCATCCACACGCCGCTCACAGGTCGGCGGGTTTGGCTGGCGCCTGACCTCGTCCACCTACGGGATCGGCCACCACCATGCGTCTTCCCTTCCGTGCCCGACCTGCACCGCCCGACGCGGTCGGCGGCGAACCGCCGGCTCCGGGCCCTCGCCCGGGCGCACCGGACACGCCCCGGGACGCCGACCGGGCCGGGCACGCCCTGCGCGCGCCGAGCAGGCTGCACGCCTTCAACCGGTACGAGATCAAGTATCTCGTCGACAGCGGCACCGTGCGGAGCCTGCGCGACGAGTTCGCGCGCCGGATGGACCTCGACAGCCACGGTGGCACCGCCGGATACGGCGTGTGGAGCGTGTACTACGACACGGCCCGGCTGCGCTTCTACTGGGAGAAGATCGAGGGTCTCCGGTTCCGCCGCAAGCTGCGGATCCGGCACTACGGCGACCACTGCGCCGTCACCGACGACACCACCGTGTACGTCGAGATCAAGCAGCGGGTCAACCGGGTCACCCAGAAACGCCGGATCGCCCTGCCCTACCGGCTCGCCCGCGAGCTGTGCGACCGGCGGGTGCCGGTCGAGCACGACGAGTCCCAGCGCGCCTTCGTCGAGGAGGTCCTCGAACTGGTCTCGGGGCTGGACCTGCGGCCGGTCGCGATGACCGGCTACCAGCGGGAGGCGTTCGTCGGCCGGGACGCCGACGCGGGTCTGCGCGTCACCCTGGACCACCGTGTACGGGGCCGCGACCGGGACTTCCACCTGGGCGCCGACGCGGAGAACCGGCTGATCGTACCGGCGAGGCTGTCGGTGGTGGAGATCAAGGCCAATGAGCGGGTGCCGTACTGGCTCACCGACCTGGCCGCCCGGTCGAACATGTCGGTCGTCCGGATGTCCAAGTACTGCCAGAGCGTCGAGGCCTTCGGCCGAGCCCCTCGCTCCGTCTTTCACGTCGTCGACGACGATCCCGCCGCCGACCTGTCCCCCGTCACCGTCACCAGCGAGGCCTGAAAAACATGGACTTCACCTTCCAGGACCTGTCCGGCACGTTCAGCGTCGCGGACATCGCGATCGCCCTGTCGCTGTCCTTCCTGCTCAGCGCGGCCATCGGCTGGGTCTACCGGTTCACCCACCGCAACGTGTCCTACAGCCAGTCGTACGTGCAGACGCTGGTCATCCTCGGCATGCTCATCTCGCTGATCATGCTGGTGGTCGGGTCGAACATAGCCCGGGCCTTCGCGCTGGTCGGCGCGCTGTCCGTGGTGCGCTTCCGTAACGCCATCAAGGAGACGCGCGACGTCGGCTTCATCTTCCTGGTGATGGGCGTGGGCATGGCCTGCGGCACCCGGTTCTACTCCCTCGCCATCGTCGCCGCCTTCGTGATCGGCATGGTCATCCTGGTGATGTACCGCTTCAACTGGTTCGCCTCGCAGGTACAGCGGCAGGTGGTCAAGGTCCAGGTTCCGCCGGACGGCGACCACACCGGGGCCATCCAGGACGTCCTGATCCGGCACACCAGCGAGTTCGAGCTGGTCAGCATGGAGACCATCCGTGGTGGCGCGCTGACGGAGATCATGTACACGGTGCGGTTGCGCAAGGGCCACGAGCCCGGCCAGCTGATCTCGGCGCTCAGCGAACGTACGTCCGGGCAGCGGGTGACGGTGCTGACCGGCTACGACCAGACGGACCTGTGATGCCGGCGCCCCCCGCCGGCCCGGGACGGCGTTTGCTGCGCCGGATCCCGGTCCGCGTCCGGCACTACTGGCGGCTGCTGGCGGGCTGTCTCGCGCTCCTCGTCGTCCTGACGGTGGGATTCAGCACGGTGCGGGTGCAGCCGTACGTCACCAGCGGCGGCGGCCGGTCCGGCGACGAGGTGACCCAGAACCTCGCCGGCACCCGGGACCTGTTCGACCCGACCGTCGCGCACAGCATCAGCCTGACCTTCCGGGACCCGGACTACGAACGGATGGTCGACGCCTTCGCGAAGGAGGGCGAGAAGGAGTACCTGGAGGCCGACCTGACGATCGACGGCAGCACCGTGCCGAGCGTGGGAATCCGACTCAAGGGCAACTCGACGCTGGCCGGGCTGACCCGCGACGGCGAGGTCATCGGTGGCCGGCCCGGCGGGCAGGGCGGGCCGACCGACGGCGAGGGCCCCGCCAGGGGCGCACCCGGAGCCGGCGGACCGGGCGGGGCGCGGCCCGCCGGCCCCGGAGCAGCAGGGAACCGGCCGGAGGCGGCCGGAGGTGCGGCCCGGCCCGGCGGCGGTGCCGGCCGTACGACACTCAAGGCCGAGGAGCCCGAGACGCTGCCCTGGCTCATCCGGTTCGACGAGTTCGTGGCGGGCCGCCGCTACCAGGGGCACCGGGAGATCGCTGTGCGGGTCGGCGGGATGGGCGGCGGGTCGACGGTGCTCAACGAGGCGGTGTCCCTGCGCGTGCTCGCCGAGGCCGGGGAGGCGGCCCCGGAGTACGCGTACTCGCGGTTCGTCGTCAACGACCGGCCGGCCACGGCCCGGCTCGTGATCGAGCACCCGGACAGCACCTTCGCCGACGGTCTCGACGGCGACGGCGTGCTCTACAAGTCCCTGGCCACCGGGAGCTTCACCGACCAGGGCGACGACCCCACGGAGTACCAGGACGACTTCAGCCAGGTCACCGGCAGGGGTGACCAGGATCTCCAGCCCGTCATCGACCTGGTGCGGTGGGTCGCCGACAGCAGCGACGCCGAATTCGACGCGCAGCTGGCCGACCACGTCGACGTGGCCTCCTTCGCCCGCTACGTGGCGTGGCAGAACCTGCTGCTCAACTTCGACGACATGTCGGGTCCCGGGCGCAACTACTACCTCTGGTACGACCTGACCACGAAGAAGTTCACGGTCGTCGGCTGGGACTACAACCTGACCTTCAGCGGCAGCGCCGACCAGGGGCCGCACGACACGGGCCGGATGGGGGGCGGGCAGATGCCGGAAGGCGCGCCGCCGGGCCGGGCGCCCGGGCAGGGTGACGGCGAGCGGGTGGGCGGCGGACCCGGCGGCGGCCACAAGCTCAAGGAGCGGTTCCTGGCCAGCTCCGCCTTCACGGACGTCTACGAGCGGGCCTACCGCGAGTTGTACCGCGAGGTCTATACGGACGCCACGGCGCTCACCGCCCTGGACGACCTCGCCGGGGTGGTCTCGACCATCGAGGGGCACCACGCGCAGAGCCTCGCCACCGAGACGGAGCGGCTGCGCACGCTGATCCGCGAACGCACGTCGAGCCTCGCCAGGCACGAGGTGGTCACGAAGAGCTGACGGCGCGGTACGTGGTGGCAGGCGCCCGGGCGAGCGGCCGGATGCCTGCCACCCCGGTCAGTTGTACGGCATCGTCGGGAACCATCCCACTCCGAAGATGGCCGGCACGCGCAGGTCCCAGTACACGACGGTGAAGACGCCCAGCGCGACCAGCAGCGAGCCGGTCACGGTCGCGGCACGTCGCGGCGACGCCATCCAACTGAGGAAGCGCCCCCGGCTCACCAGGATGAGGACCGCGAAGAGCGCCGCCACGATGAGAATGTTGCCCAGCGACTGGAGGGCGAAGGCGAGCGCGCCGTACGCCGGGTTGCCGGTGTCCACCGCCCAGTGGAACAGCTTGTTGAACAACGGGTAGGGCCGGCCGACCAGGAAGCCCCCGACCAGGGCGCCCATCACGACCACCCGCGCCACCGGCCGGGCGGCGAAGACGTCGGGCAGCAGCCCGAGGGCCGCGAGCCCGAGGTAGGTCAGCGCCAGGCCGATCAGGCCGAAGACCACCGAGGACTGGATCAGGCGGACCGGCATCCCGCCGACGGTGTCGGTGGACAGTTGGGGCAGTCGTTCGCCGAGGAGCACGCCGAGGGCTCCGTAGGTCACCGCCACCGCCAGCATGCCGACCGTCAGCCAGGCCACGGGCCGCAGCAGCGACCGTACGCCGTGGCGGTGGCCCGGGGCGCTGGCCTGGCTCATCGGGCCGACCGAGGCCGCCATCGCGATGTTGCAGGCGGTGAAGGTCCCGGCGAAGCCGGACACGAAGGCGAACAGCAGCCCTGCCGCCGTACCACTGATGGCGGTGCCCTTCGCGTCATGGCCGAGGAGGGCGTCGGCGACGGTGTCGCCGATGACCGAGTCGACCAGCTCGAACGACCAGAGCACGGCGAGCAGCACGCCCGCCGCCGCGCTGATCAACGCCGTCCGTCTGCGGCGTGCAGCCGGCAGCGGGACGGACTTCTCCGGTACGTGTCGCGGTGGGGCTTCCGGGGTGGGGTGCACGCTCGCCTCGTTCCGTCTCGGTCCGCGCCGGCAGCTTCCGTCCGTCCGGTGCCCCGGATCCGCCGGCGCCCATCAGCGTGCCGGTCGCGGCGGAGCACAGGCGTCTTCCAACGTGCTGACTTTCCCCGACCCCGTCTCGGCGAGCCGGTCGGTCGCCCGGCTGGCGGACCAGGGGTTAGCCACTCGGCTTGACCCGGCTCCACCGCCGCGCCGGCGGGCGCTGCGGACACCGGTTCCGGACACGACCGTCGCCGGCGGCCCGCACGGGGCCGCCGGCGACGGGCCGGAAGGTGCTGTCAGGTGACGGCGGGCTGCCCCTCCGGCGTGCTCGTACGCCGGGAACGGTCGCGCAGCCAGATGCCCCACCAGAGCAGGCCCCGGGCGAGGCAGACGATCGTCACGGCGAAGAAGAGCGTGTATACCACGTTGAAGGTGATCAGCACGCCGTACACGGTCGCGACGCTCGCGCCGAACATGAACTGGGCCCGACCCGAGGTCGGCGTCGTGCCCGGGTCGGTGATCATGTAGTTGGTGAACAGCACGAACGCGACACCGGTGATCGGCAGCAGGGCCGCCCAGAGCGCGACGTCCCAGATGAAGTGCCGCACCAGCGCCTGGATCACGAAGCCGCCCACCCAGCCCACGACGAGCGGGATCTTCTTGGTCAGCACCCCGTTGAGCACCGTGCCGGCCGTCAGGATGACCAGCGGCACGAGGAGCCGGACCATGTCCGGGACGTCCTCGGTGAAGTGGTACGGCGGGGCGATGTTGACCCAGGAGAAGGCGACCAGGGTCACCGTGATGCCGAAGTTGGACGGGTTCATGAAGTGCCGCATGCGGCCCTTGATCGGCGCCAGGAAGATCGCCTTCTGGCCGATGGCGACGACCACCGCGAAGGCGATCGGCCAGAAGTTGTCGTTGGCGTAGAGCAGCATGTTCGCGGCGAGCGCGGTGATGTGGGTGGGCAGCAGGAACGTGTACATCCCCCAGGCCCCGTTGCCGGTGAAGGCCGGCGGGCGTTTGTTCGCCCGCGCGGTGACCAGCTCGACCACGATCTCGGTGGCGTAGCCGACCGCCAGGGCGAGCAGCGGCCAGGTCCAGGGCTGCTCGAAGCCGAGCACCGTGTACCCGAGGATGTTGAAGATGCTCATCGAGATGGCGAAGTTGCGCAGGGCCAGGTATCGGGGATCCCGCCGGTCGACG
This sequence comes from Micromonospora peucetia, assembly GCF_900091625.1. Classification (NCBI taxonomy): domain Bacteria; kingdom Bacillati; phylum Actinomycetota; class Actinomycetes; order Micromonosporales; family Micromonosporaceae; genus Micromonospora; species Micromonospora peucetia. Next base: position 4,899,376 of record NZ_FMIC01000002.1, on the reverse strand, counting down.
CGCGGGGGCGCTCCGGGCGTTGCCGCCACCGACGCGTTGCGGTCGAAGGTGACGACCTGCACCGGGCTGACCGGGGCGTCGGCGACCGCGGTGCCCCCCGCCCCTCTCCCGTCGGTGCCGGTGCGGGCGCTGTCTCGGACGTCGGTCATTTGGCGTTCATCTCCTGGGCTTTGTCCGTGAGCATGATCGTGTGCCAGCCCGCGGCGAGGTCGAGGGTCTGCCGGTGCACGCCACCGTTGAGGTCGCGCCAGGCGATCTCCGCCGACACCGGCTTGTCACCGGCGTCGCCGAGGCCGAAGAAGACGTCGAAGCTGCGCTTGCCCGAGTGACCGCTGCCGCCGTCGAGCTGGGCGACGCGGGTGCGACCGTCCGCGGTCTTCACCCGGACCTGGGCGCCGTACGCGGGTGTGCCGCGGCCATCCTCGCCCGGCCGGCACAGGCGCAGGCCGAGGAAGTTGCCGCTGCCGGGCTTGTCGTTGCGGTAGTACGAAGGGGCGCTCCACTGGCGGGCCACCGCGAAGTCCTGGCCCCCGTCGCCGTTGGTGTCGGCGACGGCCACGCCCCGGCTCGGGGTGCCGTCGGTCATGCCGAGCTCGGCGCTGATGTTCGCGTAGCGCCCGTTCTTCTCCCGGACCCAGAAGGCGAACGGTTCGGATCCGGCGATGTCGTCACCGGGCCCGGCCTTGGGCCACATGGCCGGGTTGCGGAGCATGAGGTCGTTGCTCATGGCCAGCTCCTGCAACCACGACCAACGATTGATCTTGCCCTTGACGAAGCCGGCGGTCTGGACGACCGTCATCTCGCCGCTGTTGTCGAAGTCCGCCATCTTGGCGTCCCAGCCCCAGCCGACCCAGGCCATGTTGAGTTCGGCGGCCTTGTTGTCGAAGACCGCCTTGCCCTCGCTCAACCGCTTGCGGGCGTCGGCCAGGCTCGACGAGTTGTTGCGCCAGACGAAGTTGCTCTCCTCCAGGCCCCAGGAGGTGGTGATGTTGCTGACGAACATGTCGAACTTGCCGGTGCCGCCGAGGTCGCCGAACTCGATGGACATGCCCTTGAACGAGTCGTGGCCGACCACCATGGACTTCGGGGTGAGCGCGCCACGACGCCCCTCGGCGAGCGCGAAGCGGATCTTGCCCGGCGTGGAGACGTTGTGGAAGAACCGGTCCCGTCCGAAGTCGTTGGCGAGGTACAGCTCGGGCAGCAGGTCGCCGTCGATGTCGGCGGAGCCGGCGCCGAGGGTCCAGCCGGTGGCGTACTGCGGCGGGATGGCGGTCTGCTCCTCGTAGGTCACCGACGGGTTGTCGCCGCCGGTGGCCCCGGTCCAGCGCAGCACGTGCGCCCCGCCGGCGTTCTGTGCCCGGGACAGCGAGTGGTTCATCTCGACGTTCGGATGGCCCGCCGGGTCGAGCACCTGACTGTCGGGGAAGTAGTTGAAGATGCCGATGTCCGGGCGGCCGTCGCCGTCGAAGTCCGCCACCGAGACCGCGTTGGTGTTCCAGAACTTGCCCTGGTACTCGCCGCTGGAGGAGGACGGCTGGCCGATCAGCTCGGTGGGCTGGAAGGTCCCCATGGCCAGTGACGCCGTCGCGGACGCGCGGTGCAGGAACACCACCGGGGTACGACCCCAGTAGTAGGCGAGCAGGTCGGTCCGGCCGTCGCCGTTGAAGTCGCCGGGCACGCAGCCCATCGGCGCCATCGCCTTGTGGGTGGGCAGCGGCGCCGGGTCCAGCACGAAGGGCGCGTACCGGGCAGGCCCGTCGGGCGACGGCGTGACGATCACGCTGTCGCTGCGGCTGTCGACCAGGCAGAGGTCGTTGGCGATCATGTCGCCGTCGAGGTCGTTCGCCGCGACGGCGGCGCCGACCGACGACACCCAGGCGCGGATGTGCTCGTACTCGGGGTTCACCGTCCGTACGGTGCGCTCGGGCAGGCCGGGCGGCAGCGCGATCGGCAGCTCGGTGAAGCCGAACCGCGACGCCAGCGTCTGACGCTCCTCGGCCGACGCGCTGGGCAGCCGGGCGACGACGAAGAACGCGGCCACGAGGACCAGCACGAAGACGGCGGGAATGACTCGGCGGATCGCGCCGACGGGTTGGGATGGCAAGGGGTTCCCCTCCAGATTCGGCCACCACCCGTGCCTGCAGCGGCTTATTTCGCCGTTCGGCCGGGTCTGGCGACGGGCAGTGTCGGTGGCTGAGAAATGGAGTGAACTATCCCGGAAGCAATTATCTTGCTGTCCTCCGTCAGCAGTTCATTGCCGCCGGAACTGGGCCTCCACCATGCGGTGCGCTACGGCGTACGTGGCCGGCGGCACCCATTCTCAGCCGATCGAGGCATGACGTGCGGTCCCTTCACGATGCCTGGTGAACCGGCCGCGAAAGTCGCCACCGGCTCACTTATGGTCGCGGGAGCAGGGCTCGAGTTCTTCTCAAAAGTTGCTCAGTGGACGGCTGCGCGCCGCACGTTACCGGCCAGCCAGATCCGGCATGTCACCCGTTCGACGGCCTTCGCTCAACCACATTCAGTGGGAATCGCCGCGCGGCGTGGTGCTCGTGTGCCATGCGGCGCAGGGCGGACAGGGCGACCCCGAACAGGACGCTGCGAACCATCGCCGGGCCCTTCTCGGTCCCGCCGTCGTCGGCGACCAGGTCGAGTTCCGCGACGACGAGCTGCTCGGCGGCGCGGGCGTAGGAGGTGAAGAAGGGGGCGTCAGCCGCGCAGCCGAGGCTGCGCAGCCCGGCCAGGACCTGTGCCAGCACCTCGCCACCGGAGGCGCTGGCCTCCCGGGACCAGCCGAGCGCCTCGGCGAACTCGGCCACCTCCGCCCGTGCGCTGTCCACGGCGGCCCGGCCCAGGGTGTCCGACCCGTCCAGGTAGAGGGCACGGTCCAACACCTGGTACGCGGCCCGCAGTGTGATCTCGTCGTCGTCGATGGCGGCCAGGATCTCCCGGACCGAGGAGAGGTCGAGCCCGGCGATCCCGGTCAGGGTCCGGATCAGCCGGATCCGTCGCAGGTGCCGCTCGCTGTAGTCGGCCTGATTGCGACCGGTGGGCAGGCCCGCCGGGAGCAAACCCTCACGCAGATAGAACTTGATCGTCGGGACCGACACGCCACTCTGTCGACTGAGCTCCGAGATGCGCACGCGTCCTCCGCCCCTGGCGAACGTTTGGGCAATCTTGCCATAGAGATCGATCGCTAGCCATTGATAGATACCCATCCACGGAAGATCGACGCGCCGACGGCGCGGGCGCCCAGCCGCTTGATCGTCACGCAACGGAACGCGCCGCCGATGTCCGAAAAATTACGCTAAGGATTGATAGTCGACGGCGCGGATACTGGCGAGTTCCACAATACGATCAGTAATATTGACGATCTTCAACCGGACTGTACAGTGGCACTTGCCAATTCTGGGCAAGAATCGATAAGCCCACCATCGTCACTCCGCGCTACCCTCTGAATGCAGAAAGTGTTGACCGGCCAGCCGGCCTCGGCTAGCATCGACTGCGGTTAGCGGGGAATAGTGGCGGTCGATGCTCCCGAATGACTCGACCCAATTCGCCACATCCACAAATTGGGATTGTCCGCAATCCGGGGGAGACAAATGCACGACAGCGTAGAGCAGGCAGTGGAACGGGCGATCGACACCATGCGCAGCAATTTATCGGAGCAGTTGACGGTGGACGACATGGCACGCGCAGCCATGTTCAGCAAATTCCACTTCACACGGATCTTCCAGCGGGTCACCGGCATCTCGCCGGGTCGATTCCTGTCCGCGATCCGCCTGCAGGAGGCCAAGCGACTGCTCACCACGACCAGACTCAACGTCACGGACATCAGCCTCCGGGTGGGCTACAACAGCGTCGGCACGTTCAGCACCAGGTTCACCAAGAGCGTCGGCCTGCCACCCACCACGTACCGGCGAATGGGGGGCTTCGCTCCTCGCATTCCCACCCAAAGCCCGACGGGTCTGACGCAGGGCACCATCACCGGGCAGGTCACCGCCCCCACCCACGGGCCAGCGCCCGGGCTCATCTTCATGGGCCTGTTCCACCACCGCATTCCCGAGGGTCCGCCGGCGCACTGCGCCATCCTGGAGTCCCCGGGCGCCTACCACTTCACGAACGTGCCCGACGGCACCTGGTACCTGCTGTGCCACTCGGTCTCCGGGGACGTGCTCCGACTGCAGCAGGACACGATGATGGTGTCCGCGGTGGGCCCACTGGTCGTCTGCGGACGTCAGACCCTGACGGCAGACGCCCACCTCAAGCAGGTGTCCAAGATGGACCCGCCGGTACTCCTGGCCCTGCTTGACAGCCGGAAGGCGGCGAGCGAGCGCCAGGCCCGCAGGGAGAATCGGGCGAAGCTGTACGCGGCCTGACTCCACCGGCGGAGGCACCGCGCATCCCACGGGCAAGGCTACGCAGCGCCGCGTCCACCCGTGGTCATCACGAGGCACCCGACCACCAGCGCGCCACTGTGTGCGCCGGCGGTCGGGTGCCTCCCCCGCCCGCCGACAAATCCCCACCCAGCCCAGCCCAGCCCAGCCCTCACCCCAGCCCCAGCCCCAGCCCCAGCCCCAGCCCCAGCCCCAGCCCCAGCCCCAGCCCCAGCCCCAGCGATCTTGCACTTTCGGCCCCCACATTGCCATCTCTTGCGCAATTTGTCCGGGCACAAAGTGCAAGATCGATGGGGCGGGGGGCGGGGCGGGTGGGGGCGGGTGGCGGGCGGGTGGCGGGTGGGCGGGGGCGGAGTCGGTGCTGTGCTCATGGAAGCCGGCTCGAAACGGGAGCCCCTGCCGCCGTTGCTGACGTCCCTCGTCACCGTCGTCGGTCACACGTTCCCGCGGACGTGCCATCTCGGAGCGCCTCGGCGCCATCGTCGCCGAGGCGGCCTCGGTCATCGCCCTGCACTGCCCGGCGCGGTGGCAGTCGCGGTCGCGGCTTCGGCTTCGGCTCCGGCTCCGGCTCCGGCTCCGGCTCCGGCGTGGCTCGTACTCGTAGTCGAGGCGGTGGCGGCCTCCGGCGTCGCTCATGCTCCCGCCGTCAACGGGGTGACGGACGCGGCCTCCGGCGTCACTCACGCAGCCGTCGACGAGTGGCGTCCAGGCCGTCCGGCCACGGCGGACGACGTACCGGTCCCGCGGACGCCGTGGCCTCCGCGGGACCGGTGACGGGGATCAGTCGACCTTGCGCACCGTCATCGGCAGGCCGCCGCGCACCCGGAGCGACAGCATCGGCTCGGGCACCACCGGACGGCCGGGCACCCCGGCCAGGCGCACGTCCCTGAGTAGCATGGCCAGGACGAGGGTGGCCTCCATCATTCCCAGGTTGTTACCCACGCAGAACCGTGGGCCGGCGCCGAAGGGGATGTACGCGTACCGGGGACGCTCCGTGCTGCGCGACGGGTCGAAGCGGTCCGGGTCGAACCGCTCCGGGTCGTCCCAGAACCGGGGGTGCCGGTGCAGGGTGTACGGGGAGATGAGGATGTCCGCCCCCGCCGGCACGTGGTACCCGCCGATCTCGTCGTCCTCCAGGGCCTTGCGGGGCAGGAGCCAGACCGGCGGGTAGAGCCGGATTGCCTCCTCCACCACCATCCCCGTGTACCGCAACCGGTGCAGGTCCTCGTACCCGGGCAGCCGGTCGCCCAGCACCGTCACGGCCTCCTCCCGGACCCGCTGCCTGATCTCGGGGTGCCGGTCGAGCAGGTGCAGGCTCCAGCCCAGCGTGCTCGCGGTCGTCTCGTGCCCGGCCAGCAGCAGCGTGACCAGTTCGTCGCGCAGCCGCTGCCGGGCCACCCGCGGGTCGTTCTCCAGCCGGGTCGAGACGATCAGGCGGGAGAGGACGTCGTCCCGCCCGTCCACGTCCCGGCCCCGGCCGGCGACGAGCTCGTCGACGACCTGCTGGAGGTGCCGGCGGGCACGCCGGAACCTGCGCTGCCGGGGCAGCGGGATCCAGTGCGGCACGGCGCTCAACGTCTCCAGCTCGAACATGGCCTGGTCCTGTACGGCCGCGAAGGACCCGCCGACCCCGTGGAAGCCGTTCAGCTCGGCGTCGAGCAGGGTCCGCCCGAGCACCCCGAGGGTCAGCGTCGTCAGCTCCTCCAGCACGTCCACGGGAGGGCCGCCGATCCGGGCTGACAGCCGCTCCACCAGCAGGGCGGTCTCCTCGCCGATCACGCCCGCGTACTGGGCGAGCCGCCGGTTCTGGAACGCCGGCTGGATGACCTTGCGCTGCTTGCGCCACAGCTCACCCTCGCTGGTGAGCAGGCCGTCACCGAGCGCCCGGCGGGCGTGCACCAGGCCGATGCCCTTCTCGTAGTTGGCGCTGTTGTCGGCCAGGACATGCTTGGCGTGGTCGGGGTGGTTGAAGAAGTAGAGCTTCTTGTGCCCGACCGGCAGCCGGGCGGCGTCGCCGTACCGGTCCGCCGCCAGGGTCATCATCCGCAGCCGGTCCCGGCCCATCAGGACCAGCATGCTCAGGGCCTGGTAGCGCGGGGGGCCCTGCGGCGTACGCCCGTTCCGCTCCTCGATCGTCGTCATGCCGCCTCACTCCGCTCCCGCTCGACCTGACGGAACCGTCCGGAGAGGAAGAGCAGGGCCTCCCCACCCGCCCGGCGCTCCAGGGAGAGCAACCGGCCGAGAAAGATGGTGTGGTCGCCCCCGTCGTAGGTCCGCCACACCTCGCACTCGAAGTGGGCGAGGGCGCCGCCGATCAGCGGCGCCCCCGTCGTCCGGCCCGGCCGCCAGTCCACCTGGTCGAACTGCTCGCCGCCAAGCGGTCGCCGCCCGTCGGCGAAGTACCGGGCCACCTTCTCCTGGTCCTCGGCCAGCACCGAGACCGCGAACTCCCGGGTCTTGGAGAGGCAGGCGTGCATCACCGCGTTCCGGTCGACGCACACCAGTACCAGCGGCGGGTCGAGCGACACCGAGGTGAACGAGTTGGCGGTCATCCCGTGCGGGGTGGCACCGCCGACGGTCACCACCGTGACGCCGGTCGCGAACGCGCCGAACGCCCGCCGTAGTGCCGTCACGTCGGGCGTCCCGACGGTGAGTGTGCGCTGTACGTCCACGACGTCTCCTCCTCGCGCCGTCAGGAGCGCCGCGCCGAGGTGTACGGCGCGAGCGCCGTCACCAGTGCTTCCGGCACCCTTGCCGGCACGGTGCGGGTGTTCGGGCCGCGCATGCAGGCGATCCGCTGCCGGCCCCGGGCCACCAGCGTCTCGCCGCCGTCCCGTTCGAGCTTGACGTAGTCGAAGCTGAACTCCACCTGGGTCTGCGTCAGCTCCTCCAGGCGCATCCGGACGGACAGCTCGTCGAACGCGGTGATCTCGGCGAAGAACTCGCAGTCGACACGGAGGGTGAACAACTTCAGGTCACCCCGCACGTCCGCCAGCACGTCCGGCGCCCGTTCCTTGAGGAACATCTCCCGGCAGCGCCCCTGCCAGCGCAGATAGTTGACGTAGTACACGTTGCCGACGAGGTTGGTCTCCTCGAAGCCCACCGTGTGCAGGTACTCGAAGTACTTGTCCATCGCCTAGGCCCGTCCTTCCGTGAGGATCGCGAACGCCATCGGCTGGGGCAGGTCCCGCACGGTCGCGACGAGCGTGGCGATCCGCAGTTCGCCGGAGGCGAACACCAGCCAGCCGGTCCGGTCCGAGGGCACCGCGACCAGCGGCGCCCGGTGCGAGAGCCCCGCCTTGCGCAGGCACTCGATCGCCGCCCACACCCGCGTCGCCGCCGCGTCCAGGGACTCCGCGCCGTCGGCGGAGCAGAGCCGGGCGAGGTCGATGTGCGCACCGAGGAGCCCGTGCCAGATCGGCTCTCCCCTGGCGCGTACCGCCTCCGCATCGCAGGCGAGCGGCCCGGTCCCCACCACGCACAGCGTCAGGTCCTCGGCGTGCGCGGCGGAGAGGGAACGGCCGTCGGCCAGCTCGGGGCGGCCGTCCGGCCGGTACGCGATTTCGACCGGCCCGCCCGCGGCCCGACCGGCGGCTGTCGCGGTCCAGGCCCGCCGCCGACGGGTCTCGTCCGGCGTGCCCTGCCCGGACAGCTCGCCGCGCCCGGCCTGGTCCGCCGGGGTCGGCTCCACCGCCACCGCGACGTCGCCGCCGACCAGGTCACCGACGGCCCGTTCCAGGTACGACCCGAGCAGCGGCGCCACCCACGGACCACAGCCGTCCTTCTTGCGTACCGCCCGCAGCCGCAGGCCCTCCCACCGTTCCACGACCGTGCCGTCGGCGGAGCGCAGGGCGATGTCGTAGACGTAGGTGTCGCCGTCGCGGCTGCGCTCCTCGGCGCAGTAGCGAAGCTCCTCCGCCTCGGTCAGGCGGATCCCCGCCGGGTGGAGCCGCTCGATCCCGGCCGGCAGCAGCGTCGCGTCGGGGACGCAGACCTGGTTGCCGTGCATGAGAGCGTCCCGTACGCCGGGGTCCCCGAGGAGCAGGGTGGCCGGCAGGTAGTCGGCGAACCACCGTGTCTGTGGTGCCGTGACGACGTCGGCGTCGACGTGCCGGGCGGCCGACCGGTGGTAGCGACGCAGCCGCTGGAACCGTCCACCCTGGAACAGGATCTCGCCGTACAGGTCGGCGGCGGGATCCAGCGACACGGCCGGCAGCCCGGCGGGCACCTGCGCGGGCGGTCCCGCCGGCGGTCGTTCCCCGGTGAAGTGCAGCCGCGCCCGGAAGTGGGCGGCGCTGAAGTCCGTCTCCGCGCTGTAGATGACCGCGTCCACGACCCCGTCGTCGACCACGAGGGTGGCGACCCGGATGGTGGTGCTGCCGTCCGGCGGCACCACGATGGGGCGCAGGAACTCCGCCCGCTCGACCACCGGCGTCTGCGTACGGCCGGTCACCGCGGCGGCGACCTGGGCCATCGCCTCCATGCCGAACACCGCGGGGAACAGCAGGTTGCCGTCCAGCCGGTGGTGGTCCAGGTAGAGGTCGGTGGCCGGCTTGAGATCGGACTCGGTGACCAGCTCGACCCCGTGGTGGCGGACCAGCGGCCGGTCCACGAACCGCAGCAGCGGCAGCTCGGGAAGGTCCGTCCGGACGGTGTCGATGCCCTCGGTCCGCCCGCTGACGACCACCACCGACGGTGCCTGCGGATCGGCGAGCAGACGCCGGAGCATGGCCACCCCCTGGTCGGGAGTTACCGGGGTGATGCCGTCGCGGGTAAGCGCCTCGACCACGGACAGACGCTCGCCCATGCCGACGCCGGACCAGACCGACCACTCCAGGCAGAGGCTGCGGCAGTTCGGGTGGCGTCGGCCGAAGTCGACGGTCAGCTCGGCCAGCCAGTCGTTCGCCGTCGCGTAGTGCGCCTCGCCGCGCAGGCCGGCCCGGCCGATGATGCTGCCGAACGTCACCAGCAGGCGCAGCCGGTCGGCGTCGACCGCGTCGAGCACGGCCCGCAGACCGTCGACCTTCGGTGCGAAGGTGCGGCGGAAGGCGTCCATCGTGAGGCCCGTCAACGCCGCCGGCTCGTTGCGGCCCGCGCCATGCAGCAGCGCCGTGACCGGTCCCAGCTCGGCGACGAACCCGTCGACTGCCTGCCGTACCTGCTCCGGGTCGGCCACGTCTGCGCGGGCGTAGCGCACCCGCACCCCGGCGTCCGCCATCCGCTTGAGGTTCGCGGCCAGCTCGTCGTCCTGAGCGGGATCCGAGCGGCCGAGCACGGCGAGGCGGGCGCCGCTGTCCACGGCCATCGCCAGGGCGCACTCCGCGGTGATGCCCTTGCCACCTCCGGTGACCAGCAGCAGGTCCTCGGCGCCCAGTGGCTGCCGCGTCTCGGCCGGCCGAACCGGCAGCACGCGCAGGGTGGGCACCCGACGCCGCCCGGCGGCGTCGTGGTAGACCTCGGCGAACCCGTCGGTGGCGGCGACCTCCGCCGTCACCCGGTACACAGCCTCCGGCACCGGCGGGGTGTACACGATCGTGGTCCGCAGGTGCGGCGCCTCCAGCCGTAGCGTCTTGGCCAGCCCGGCCGCGCCCGGGCCCTGCTGAACGAGGACGAAGCGGGTGCCGGGGACGGCGGCGGTCGCCGCCTGCGCGCCACGCAGAGCCAGTTCGAGATCGGCCTGGGCGCACCGCTCCGGCAGGCACACCAGCACCCCCGCGCCGACGCCGGCGGTTTGCAGGGCCGCGCGGAGCGGCTCGGCGAGCGGATGGCCGGCGGGGGCGAACAGCTGCCACGGGCCGTCGGCCCCGGCCCGGGCGACGACCGGGGACGGCGCCTCGTCGAGATCGACCGACCAGGCCCGGCACCAGTCGGCGACGCCGTGCACGAAGGCCGGGCCGGACGCGTCGGCGTCCCGACCGGTCCGGGCGAGCTGCTCCAGGGCCTCGGCGAGCTGCCCGACGGTGGCCGTGGCGAAGTTGGTCGGAGTCTGCGCGGCCGGCACGCCGAGCCGCTGCGCCGCCTGGTTGACCAGTTGGCCGACGGTGATCGAGCTGAGGTGGAGGTCGTCGAGAAGCTGGCTGCCGTCGTGCACCATCTCCAGCGGCAGCTCGGCCCGCTCGGCGGCCAACCGGCGGAGCAGTTGCAGGCTCGACTCGCCGGCTGGCTGCTCCGGCTCCGGCCGTTGCCCGTTCGCCGTCGACGGATCCACCGCCCGGACGCCGGCGCCCCTGGGCAGGCTCACCACCGGGGCGGACTCGCAGGGGCTGGCGAAGAAGCGGAAGCTCTGGCCCACCTCGAGCGGCCGGACCAGCCGGTCGTGGAAGAGCGCGCCCTCCACGCCGCCGGCGCCGACGACGTACGCGGCGGCCGCGACGCGCAGCAGACCCGCCAGCGACTCGTCGTCGGTGTTGAGCGCCACCGCCGGCAGGTCGGTGCTGGCCGACGCAAGGCCGGAGAGCACCTGCCCCGGGCCGACCTCGACGAACAGGTCGACCTCCTTGGCGGCGAGGGCGACGGCCTGGCTGAACAGCACCGGATCGGTGATCTGGCGGTGCAGGAGGGTGGGGACGTCGGTGTCGTGGGCGAGCGGCTCACCGGTGACGGTGGAGACGACCCGCCGGGTGACGGAACCGAACCGCTCCCCCGCCAGCGCGTCTCGGAAGGCGTCCGCGGCCGGCTCCACCAGCGGGGAGTGGAACGCGTGGGACACCGACAGCCGGGTGGTCCGCAGACCGGCGGAGCGGGCCCGCTCGCAGGCGTCCTCCACCGCGGCCTCCGAGCCGGCGATCACGGTCTGCTCCGGCCCGTTGTACGCGGCGATCACCACGGACAGGCCGGCGATCAGCCCGGCCACCCGCTCGGGCGGGGCACCGATGTTGGCCATCGTGCCGGAGGCGCTGTGCTCCCCCATCGTCCGACCGCGCACGCCGGCAACCCGGAGCAGGGCCTCCTCGTCGAGCACGCCGGCCCACTGCAGGGCGGCGATCTCGCCGAGGCTGTGCCCGACGGCGACGGTCGCGTCGAGGTTGAGCAGCGACAGCGCCCGCAGGCCGGCCAGCGAACCGGTCACGATCCGCGGCTGGGCCACCGCGGTGGCGACCATGTCGCCGGTGCTCGGCAGCGCCGCCCGCTGGTAGACCTCCTCCACGTCGGCGAAGCGTCGGCGCAGCGCGCCGCCCGAGGTGCCCCGACCGGACCCCTGCCCGGGGAAGAGGAAGCCGATGCGGCCCGGACCGCTCACGTGGCCCAGGAAGCAGCGGCCGTCGGAGGAGAACAGGCGCACCTCGCCGGCGTCGAGGGTGTCGCAGACCCGGCGCAGCTGCCGTTCGGCGTCCTCCGGCGAGGAGATCACCACGCCCGCCCGGTACGGCAGGTCGCGCAGTTCCCCGTGCAGGGTGGCGGCGAGGTCGCCCAGCTGCGCGTACGACACCGTGGGCACGAAGTCGACAAGCCGCTGCAACCGCTCGCGCAGGTCCTGCGGGCTGCCACCGTCGACGAGGAGGAGCTCCACGTCCTGCATGGACGCGGCGAGGATGCGGAAGCGGCTGTCCAGCCGGGACGACCGGCGTGGCTGCCTGTTCTCCAGCACGATGTGGGTGTTGATGCCGCCGAAGCCCATCGCCGTCACGCCGGCGCGCACCGGCAGGCCGCGCGGCCACGCCTCGGCCTTACGCAGGGCCCGCAGCTCGGACTGCTCGGCGGTGAGGATCTCGTGCGGGTCGACGCAGCCGATGGCGGGTGGCAGGACCTCGTGGTGGACCGCCATCGCGGCCTTGATCAGGCCGGCGACGCCGGCTGCCGCCTTGGTGTGCCCGATCATGCCCTTGATCGAGCTGATCGCGGCCTGCGGGGAGTTCTCGTCGGCGGTGCGACGGGCCAGCGACAGCGCCTGGAGCTCGGTGGCGTCGCCCACCGCCGTGCCGGTGCCGTGGCCCTCGAAGAGCCCGACGGTCTCGATGCCGAACCCGGCCCGGTCGTACGCCCGGCGCAGGGCGAGCTGGTAGCCGGCGACCTCCGGGCGGGTGATGCCACCCTTGCCGTCGGAGGAGATGCCCCAACCGGCGATGGTGGCGTAGATGCGGTGTCCCGCCTGGCGGGCCTCCGCCTCGCGCATCAGGACCACCATGCCGCAGCCCTCGCCCGGCCAGAACCCGTTCGAGCCGCGGTCGTAGACCCGCATCTCGCCGCGCGCCAGCGCGCCGGTCTTGGCGAAGCCGATGATCTCGAAGGGGTCGATGGAGAGGTCCACGCCACCGGCGATCGCCACGTCGACCTCCCCGTCGGAGAGGGTCTTGCACGCGGTGGCGACGGAGAGCAGGGACGAGGAGCAGGCTCCGTCGACGGTGTAGCCACCGCCCTTGAAGTCGAAGTGGTTGCAGATGCGCCCGGCGATGGTGTTCGACAGTCCGCCCGCGAGGGTGTCCTCGTCCACCTCGGGGAACGGGCCCTTGAACGTCGCCTCGAAGTCGTCGAGGAACGTGGTGAGCTGGTCGTCGTCCCAGTCCTGTTCCTTGAGCGCGGCGGCGACCATGCGGCGCACGTAGGGCCAGCGCAGCCGCAGCTGGTTGGCCCGGGAGAACTCGCCGGTCAGAGTGTTGCCGACGACCACGCCGGTCCGCTCGCGGGGCAGACCCTCCGCCATCGGGAACCCGGCGTCGGCCAGTGCCATGGCCGCCATGTCGAGGGCGAGCCAGTGGGTGAGGTCGGTCGACCGGTAGGTGCTACCGGCGATCTTGTAGGCGATCCGGTCGAACTCGTAGCCCTCGATGACTGCGGCGTTGCGGGCGTAGAAGCGGTCGGGGGCGGCCGGGTCCGGGTCCCAGTAGTCGTCCAGGCTCATCCGCACGTCGGGCAGCCGGCGGAAGGCCCGCCGCCCGGCGAGGGCGTTCTCCCACAGTTCTCGGGGCGACGTGGCGTCCGGGTAGCGGCATGCCATCCCCACGACAGCGATCCTGGTCACGAGGTCTCTCCTTTGTTGCGTGCGGTGGTGGACCGCCGGGGCGCGGGGCCGGCCGGTGGGTACGTGGGGCGCCAGGATCAGCACCACCCCTCGAACTCCGCGGCGATGGCCTGGCGCCACCGCTCGTAGGCGGGCGTGGGGCCGTCCTGTTTATGAGGCAGTGTCACGTCGGTCACCTTCGCTGCATCGGCGGTGGACATGCCGCAGAAGACCTGCGTGGCGACCTCGTTGTGCGGGACGACCAGGCCGGCGCGTACCCGGGCCCCGGCCGCGAAGGCACTGCCCTGGGCGAGGTCCAGGCGATGGTCGCCGGCGCGCTCGCGGAACCGGTGCAGGTCCGCCTCGGTGACGCCCCCGGCGTAGGTGGCGGCGAGGCCAGCCCCGGCGTACAGGTCGGCCCGCCGGTCCGCGGAGAACGCGCTGAAGATCTCCGTGACCCGGTCCACGTCGGTGCCGCCGACGAACCAGGTGGCCCGGCCGATGCCCTGGTCGATGACCCGGTCGGCGTACTCGCGGGGACCGTCGGCCGGCCAGGGGAACCGCGGGTGGCGGTACTGTCCGTGCACGTACCGGTCGGTGTGGAAGTACGCCTGGTGGAAGCCGTAGCCGTCGAGCACCAGCCACCGGAGCAACGGGTCCGGGGCGTACAGCTGGCCCCAGCGGAACCGGGGTACCCGGGCCATCGCCCAGCCCACGCCGACGTACACCATGTAGACGTGCGCGTCGCCGCGCCCGGCGAGCAGGCTCGCCACGTGCCGGGGGCGGCCCGGCCGCAGCGCGTCCCGGACGGCGAAGCCCATCCCGGCGCCCTCGTACGCGAAGCCACGAAACCGCGTCGGCACCGTTTCCAGACGTCGTTCGGCCGCCACCGTCGTCGGCGCCTCGGCGGCGTATCCGAAACCGGCCAGGAATGACGAGCCGATAGTTTCGAGCAGCGCCTTCGATTCCTCGTTCTTGACGTGAAAGCCGCGCACGTCCATTTTCGTCTCGGAGATATCTGGCGTCAGGATTCTGCGCCGCAGATCACGCAGGCTCTGCATCGCACGTTCCCCCAAAGGGTCGATGTTACCGTTTACCAGGGATGGACATCTATTTCGATGATGACAAGAGTGAAGAGGATCGTTTTCTTCAACCTTGCGCATTAATCGCAACTATTCGGAACATTCACTTTCCGCGGGGTCGCGCGACAGCACGACAAGCGCCGGACGGCCCTCAGTGACCGTGGCCGGTGTCGGCCGGCTCGAAGTGAGCGCGGACGTTGCGCCGCCAGACCTCGTACGCGGGCAGCCGCCCGGCCGACTCCGCGCGGACCGCCACGTCGTCGGCAAGGGCCGCGGCGGTGGCCACGGACCGCCCGCCGAGCGCGCGCATCGCCGCCTCGCTGTGCGCCGGCACGTACCCGGCGTGGCTGCGGGCCTTGGCGGCGAAGACGGCGCCCTGGGCCAGGTCCGGCGCGCACGGGCCGGCGTCGGCACGCAGTGCGACCAGAGCATCGGCGTCGGCGCCCCCGGCGAAGGTGGCGGCGAGCCCCACCCCGCTCCACAGGTCGCCGTGCCGCTCGGCGGCGAAGGCCCGGACGGCGCCGGCCACGTCGGCGGTACGGGCACCGTGGATGAACCACAGCGCCCGCCCGAGGCCCTGGTCCGTGGCGCGGACGAAGTAGTCCCCGTGGTCCTGCCACGGGTACGCGGCCAGCCGCTCCTGCCGGGTCACCCACCGGTCGAGGTCGAAGTAGGCGCGGTCGAACCCGTAGCCGTCCACGGCCAGCCAGGTCATCGTCGGGTGGTACGGGGAGCCCGTGAGGTCCGGGACCACGTGCCGCCAGAGGCGTCGCGGCAGGCGCGCCATCGCGAACCCGATGCCGATGTAGGCGAGGAAGAGGTGCGGCGCGCCCGGGCCCCGCAGCAGGTCGCGGGTGCGGGTGCCGCGCCGGGGTCCCATCACGTCGAGGATGGTGCAGGCCATCGTGGCGCCCTCGTAGGCGAAGCCGAGCAGTTCCCGGTCGACGAGCGCGAGCCTTCGTTCCAGTTCCCACGGATCGCGGGTGTCGATGCCCCACTCGAACCCGCAGACCACCGACTGCGGAACCGCCTCCAACCGGCGGGTGACCTCCGTGGCCGGGCCGGGAAATCCCCGACGCGCGAAGGTCACGTCCGCGAGCGTGGGCGCCATCAGGAGTCGACGCACGGAACCCAGTACCGTCGGCATGGCAACTCTCCCTGTCGGTACGACGACGCCGGCCCCGGCCGGCGGGTGACTTCATCGTCACCTCGCGCCGGCCGGGGCCGCCTCTTCTGCTGTGCGCTCATCCGCCGCCACGGGCGGGTGGCCGGGGCGGACCCGACAGGCCGCGCCGCAGGCGGATCACGGACCTGAGACCGGCTGCCGCCCCCGCTGCGGGCGGAGGAACATCAGTAGCAGGGCCACCGCGACGAGACCCAGGTCCAGCAGAAGGAGCACGCCGTTGATGCCGTCGAGCCGGGCGTGGTCGTGGCTGGCGGCGGTGGCCGCGTCCTTGATGGGTGCGGCGACGGGCCCGGCCGGGACGACGCCGAGGGTCACGGTGAAGCCGGCCAGTCCGGAGATCTGCCGACCGTCGGGCAGCCGGGCGTGGTAGCCGACGCGGTAGGCGCCCGGCCCGGCGTCGCGCACCGGCACGACCAGCCGGCCGGCGCGGATGACCGGTTTCCCGGTCGAGACGACCGCGCCGGTCGGACCGGTGACGGCCATGTGCAGGTCCTCGGCCGACTCCGCACCGCCGAGCGTGAGCGTCACCTCGGCGGGCGCGGCACCGACGACCGACCCGTCGCCCGGGTCCAGCACCAGCCTCCGGTTCGCAGCCGGGCTGCCGAAGGCCAGCAGCGCCAGGATCGACAGCACGACGCCGGCCGCCACGACGATCGCCGCCCGCTGCACCGTCCCGGCGGGCGCGGGCGGGCGGGGAGCGTCCACGGTGGTCACGACGGCTGCGCGACGGCCTCGGGCGGCCGGCAGCTACACGACATCAGCCGCGTCTCCGCCGCGGAGGGCCGCAGGTGCAGGTACATGGCAATCACCATCGGCACGAAGACCACCGTGTTGTAGAACAGGTGCAGCTCGACCCGGGGGATCACGACCTGGAGCAGGCTGGTGGGCACGGGGCTGTCGAACAGGTGCCGGCCGGTCTGCGCCTGCAACAACAGCAGCAGGTGCTCGATGTGGTGCCAGAACTGGATCGCCAGGGCGGCCGTCCACCAGCTCCGGCTGCGCCCGACGAAGCCGGGGCGCAGCATCCACAGCCCGACCAGCATCAGGATGGCGTAGCCGTAGTGCAGCCACTCCGAGCTGACGAGCCAGGGGAACGGCATGCCGAGCACCCCGCGCGCCTCCGGCCGCGACCAGCCCAGGCCCCAGATCTGGTATGCCTGCACCAGGTGCTCGGCCCAGTGCGCCAACACGATCACGAGAAAGGCGTTCAGGGCAGCCCGGTGGTGCGTGCCGTTGAGTGTCGCCCAACGCCCGGACGTTCCGGGCAGGGTCGCCTGGTGGCTGGTCACGTTGCCTCCTTGGGAAGGGGTGGCGGGCGCGGGGGACGACCACGCCCGCACCCAGCGTGTCGAGCCGGACACGCCGAAGCGCCTCCAAAATTGCTCAGTCCGAGTCGGAATTCCGTCAGTTCTGCTCGCTCGGACCGGCGGGGGCGTACCAGGCGCCGACCCGGCGCGCCGCCGCGAAGCTGGCCCAGGCGACCGCGTCGACCAGGGCCGCGTCGCCCGGCCGGAGGCGCCGGAACTCGGTCACCACCTCCTCGTCGACCTGGTAGGACGCGAACGCGGTCAGCAGGGCCAGCCGGCCGGCGGCCCGGTCCGCCTCGGGCAGCCGCTCGATCAGCCGTTCGCACCACTGTCGGCTCAGGCCGGTCTCCTCCCCGCGCCAGCCGTCGAGGCGTTCCGCGACCAGTTCCCGAACCGCCGGCGGGACCGCCCGCTCACCGGCGGCCTCGAACGCCGCGTACGCCCGGGCCATCGCCCCGGCCACGTGCGGACTACCCACCGCCCAGGCGGCCTCCGCCGGCAACGGCGCCGGCGGCAGCAGCTCCACCGAGCGGCCCGGTTCCCGGGCGTCGCGCAGCGTCCCCTGCAACACCCAGCCGATGCCCCGCTTCAGGCGCCGCCGCGCCCGCGGCGACAGCCCCGGCGGGAGCAGGAAGTTGGAGAGGAAGACGTTGACCACACGGGCGATGTAGTGGAAGCCCACCACCACGCCGACCAATTCCGGGCGGTCCCGCTCCGGAAACGGCAGGACGGGCCGCGCGGTCTGCGGTTGGTGCGCGGTACGACCCCACTCCGCCGCCGTACGCAGGCGCCGGTCGGCAATCTCGGAGAGCCGGTCGGCCACGATCGCCTCCGCGTCGTGCTCGGTGGAGAGTTCGTAGAGCCCGACGCTGTGCATGTCGACGCAGTACGGGCAGATGTTCGCCACCGACACGGCGGCGGCGACCGCCTCCTTGGTGGCCCGGTCGACGCTCTCCGTCGGCAGCAGCGGCTCCCGCATGACCATCCAGTACGCGGCCAGCACCTCCGGCGACGGGGAGTGCAATTGTGCCGGCGGCACCACCAGCCTCATCTCCTGCGCGACCTGGGTGTAGACGGTGTCCACCAGGCCCCGTGCGGATCCCTGCGGCACCGGCGTGACGTAGTTGACCTGGCGTTGGACCACCGACGAGGCCACCCGACGAGCGATCATGATCTGCCTCCTGCTCTGCGCCACCCCGCTGGGCGGTCACGACGACGGCTCCCACGACTGCGGAAATGCCAGTATTGGGAGACCGGGGGCGCAGGCAACGCGATCGACGCTTGTTGAGCACCTTGGGAGAAGGAGGGCCCCGCGACGCCCGCCGATGATGGGCGACGACCCTGTCCCCCACCCGTGGGAGTCGCGATGCTGGTCCTGGTAACCGGTGGCACCGGATTCATCGGCTCCCACTCGACGGCGGCCATCCTCGACGCCGGCCACCGGGTCCGGATGCTCGTACGTGACCCGGCACGCGCCCGGCGGGTGCTGGCCGCGCTGGGCGCCGACGCCAGGCGCGTCGAGCTGGTCACCGGGGACGTCACCGAACCCGCCGACGTGGCCCGGGTCGCCGACGGCTGCGCCGCCGTGCTGCACGCCGCCGGCGTGTACAGCTTCGACTCACGGGACCGGGCACGGATGCGGGCGGTCAACCTCCGCGGCACCGAGGTGGTGCTCGGGGCGGCGCGGACGGCGGGTCTCGACCCGATCGTCCACGTCTCCACGTTCGGCGCGCTGCTGCCGGCCGCGCGGTCGCCGCTGACCGTCGACTCGCCGGTCGGCGTGCCCCGGGAGGCGTACCTGAGCAGCAAGGCTGCCGCCGAGCACGTCGCGCGCCGGCACCAGGACGACGGCGCGCCGGTGGTCGTCACCTACCCGCTGGCCTCGCTCGGACCCGACGACCCGCACCTGGGCGACCAGACGACCCGGGTACGCAACGTGCTGCGCGGGCTGATGCCACTGTGGCCGACCGGCGGCTTCCCGGTGGGCGACGTGCGGGACGTGGCCCGGCTGCACGCGGCGGTGCTCGAACCGGGACGCGGTCCCCGCCGCTTCCCGGCCCCCGGCCGGTACGTCACGACCCGCGAGTTCGTCGACGCGCTGCGCCGGGTCACCGGACGGACCCTGCCCACCCTCCGGCTGCCGGCCCCGGCCCTGCTGCCGGTGGGCCACCTGGTCAGCGCGGCGCAGCGGCTGTCGCCCGTGCACCTGCCCGCCGAGCACGGCGCGATCTACCTGTGCGCCACCGCCCGCCCGATGGACGGCACCCCCACCGAGGAGTTGCTCGGGCCGGAGAGCCGGTCGCTGGACGAGACGATGACCGACACCGTGCGGTGGCTGCACCGGACCGGACGGCTGAGCCGCCGCCAGGCCGGGACCGCGGCGACCGACGTCGCCCGGAAATTGCGCGCCGCGCCGCCGCCCACAATTTCCCGCTAATCGGCCCGGTCGCCGGGACACCGGCCTCAGCAAAACAGAAGATGCGTCCGACCTGCATCGGTAGACACGATGATACAGGGCTTCGCGCACCATCCGTACCGCGCAGAGCCATTCGGCAGGAACACCATTTCATTCCTTGATTCCGTCGCCTTAACGGGCGGTGGTCAAGGCTGCCCGAAAAACGTTTGGCGGGACCCGGTGCGCCCGCCCCATAAGGAGGTAGCCGCCGTGCAACCGGAGACACCCGAGGAGCAGCAGGCCCGCGTGCTGACGCTGGAAGCGTTCGCCGACACCATCATCCCTGGGGCGAAGCGGTCCGCCGACGACCGGGCGATCGCCGGTGTCTCGACCGACGGCGGCGCCGTCGAGTGCGGGGCGCTGGCCCTGATGGAGGACCCGGCCGGCGGGTTGTCACTGATGCTGGGGACCCTCAGTGAGGCTCTCAACGCGCACGCGACCGGCTATGCCGAGGCGAACGGACTGACCCTCGACCCGGCGGTGCCGCCCTTCGTCGCGCTCGCGTTCGACCACCGCACCGCGCTGCTGAGCCACCTGCTCGCCCCGGACAACCCGGAGAAGGAGATGTGGGTGGGGCTCGCCCTGTTCAGCAACATGGCCTACGACAGCGCCGCCCACATGAACACGGTCGACGCGCTCGCCGCCGGGCACCCGGGGCTGCTGGCGATCGGCATCACCCAGCCCGACGACGACGGGCTGTGGCGGTTTCCCGAGTACTCGTACGGACGCCCGCTGTCGCGACCGCACCCACACACCACCCCCACAGGGAGCCCGGCATGACCAGTAGCGCAAGCGCCGACGTCGTGGTGATCGGCAGTGGCTTCGGCGGCGCGATCCCCGCGTACCACCTGGCCGCGGGCGGGGCACGCGTGGTGGTCCTGGAGCGTGGACCGTGGTTGTCCGCGGAGGAGTTCGACCACGACTTCAAGCTCGGCTCGTCGTACACCCGGATCTTCGACTTCACCGTCGGCGACGGGATGAGCGTGCTGGGCGGCAACTGCGTCGGCGGCGGCAGCGTCGTCTACTTCGCCACCATGCCGCGCGCGCCGCGGTTCGTCTTCGAACGGCAGGGCAGCATCGGCCGCCGGATGTGGCCGGCGGCCATCACCCGTGACACGCTCGACCCCTGGTACGACCGGGTCTGCGAGTCGCTGCCGGTGACGATGCAGAGCTGGGACAAGGTGCCGTACGCCGGCGGCCTGTTCGGGGCGGCCTGCGCGCACGCCGGACGCACGGCCAACCCGGTGCCGTCCGCCGTGGACGTCGACAAGTGCACCAACTGCAACTGGATGATGGCCGGGTGCCGCTTCGACGCGAAGCGCTCCCTGCTGCTCAACTACCTGCCGGCGGCCCTGGCACACGGCGCCGAGATCCGGCCGCTGCACGAGGTGCAGCACATCTCCCGCACCGACGACGGCGGGTACCGGGTGCACTACCGCATCGTCGACGCGGAGGACTACCGGATCCTGCACGACAGCGGGACGATCGATGCCAAGATCGTCATCGTGGCGGCCGGGGCCGGCGCCACCCCGGTGATCCTGCAACGCTCGGAGCCCACCCTGGGCACGATGCCGACGGCCGTCGGCCGGTACTTCTCCGGCAACGGCGAGCGGCTCAACACGGCGGTCTTCGACGACGACCGGGTCCGCGAGGTGCTCGGCCTCAGCCGGCCCAACGGCAAGGGTTACGCCGCAAACCAGATCGGCCGAGGGCCGACGGTGGCGACCTGGGACCGACTCGACCCCGACCTGCCGGAGTACGAGCGGTACTCGCTGGAGCAGCTCTTCTTCCCGCTGGGGCTGGGCACGATCCTCGCCCAGGTGCCGGACGCGGACGGTCCGACCTGGTTCGGCCTGGCCAAGAAGGAGATGCTGCGCCGCTGGCAGTCGTGGCTGA
The DNA here is from genome assembly GCF_900091625.1 of Micromonospora peucetia. NCBI lineage: Bacteria > Bacillati > Actinomycetota > Actinomycetes > Micromonosporales > Micromonosporaceae > Micromonospora > Micromonospora peucetia. The sequence continues at coordinate 4,878,115 of NZ_FMIC01000002.1, read as the reverse complement.
CGCTCTTCACGATGTCGGAGGACGACAACGAGGGGGTCTTCGGGCCGCCGCCAGCGACCGGCAACGCCGACCGCATCTCCCAGCAGATGCTCGGCCGGGGTCCGTTGAGTTACCGGCCCACCGCGAACACGTTGCGTGGCTGGGCCGCCGCCGACGCGGATGCCCGGGACATCCTGGAACGCGACGGCCTGGCCCGGGTCATGCCGTGGACCAACGACGTGGTCGGCGCTTACACGGTGCACCCGCTGTCGTCCTGCCGGATCGGCGACGACCCGGCGACGTCGGCCCTAGACGACCGGCACGAGCTGCGGCAGCACCCCGGCATCTTCGTCACCGACGGCTCGGCGGTGCCGGGCGCGCTCACCGTCAACCCGGCCCTCACCATCGCCGCGCTCGCCGAACGGGCCGTGCCCGGCATCGTCCGCGCGGCGCAGGAGCGTGGCGTGCCGGTCAGCTACCACGGCACGCTGCCCGACGGATCGGTCACCGCGGTGTCCCAGGTCGTGCCCAGTTAGGACCCGGCGGGCCGGGGGCGCACCCCGCCCCCGGCCCCCGGTCTGCCCGACCAGGAAGGAAACCGATGGGCAGACGACTGGCTCGGGTGACGAGCCGAACCATGCTGACCCACGTCCGACACGTGACGCCGGTCGCCCCGGAGGCCGCCGACGGGCCCGTCGCGCGGGTCTACCGGCAGATGGCCGAGGACTTCGGCGTCCTCGCTCCCCCCGTACTGCTGCACTCCCCCTCCCCCGACGTGCTGCGGGCCTGCTGGCTGATGCTGCGCGAAACGCTGCTCGCCGAAGGGCTGGTCGACCGCGAGGCCAAGGAGGTGGTCGCCGCCGCCGTCTCCGAGAGCAACCGGTGCCCGTACTGCGTGGAGGTGCACGGCGCCACGGCGGCCGGGCTGCTGGGCGACGCGGGCGGGTGGCTGAGCGCCGGGGTCGGCGGGATCGGCGACCCCCGGCTGCGGGCCCTGGCCGAGTGGGCCCGGCACAGCGGGGCCGACACCACGGCGCGCCGCCGCCCACCGCCGTTCCCCGCCGAGCACGGGCCGGAGCTGATCGGCGTGGCGGTGGCCTTCCACTACCTCAACCGGATGGTCAGCGTCTTCCTTCAGGACTCCCCGTTGCCGCCGGCGCCGGTCGGGGTCCGCGCCGGGGTCCGACGGACGGCCGCCCGCATCATGGGGGCGCTGGCCCGCGCCGGACGGCCACCCGGCCGTTCCCTGGAGCTGCTGCCCCCCGCGCCGCCGGAGGCCGACCTGGCCTGGGCCGTCGGGCAGCCGCACGTGGCCGCCGCCTTCGCCCGGGCCGGCCAGGCGGTCCGCCGCGCCGGGGAGGCCGCCCTGCCGGAGCACGTCCGGCGGCGGATCCTGACCTGCCTGGCCGACCCGCCGCCCCCGGAGCCCGGCGGCGGCCGGTGGTTCGACGCCGCCGTCGCCGAACTGACGCCGGCCGAGCGGCCCGTCGCCCGGCTGGCGCTGTTGACCGCGCTCGCGCCGTACCGGGTCACCGACGCCGCCGTCGCCGCCTGCCGCGACGGCGGGGCCGGCGACGCCACGCTGGTCGCGGCCACGGCCTGGACGAGCCTGGCCACGGCCCGCCGGATCGGCGCGGGCCTGCACGAGGACCACCCCGGTTCGGCCCCGCTCGGCGTACCCGGCGGCGAGGTCGCCGTCGAGGAGGAGACGTCGCGTGCGGGCGAACCGTGACCCCGAGCGGGGTGTCGCCCCGGTGACGACGCCGCCGCGACCGAGATCCGCCAACCCGTGGGCGGCGCTGCTGGTGCTCTGCCTCGGCAACTTCCTCATCCTGCTCGACACGAGCATCGTCAACACCGCGGTGCCGGACATGATGCGGTCCCTGGACACCGGGATCGACAGCATGCTCTGGGTGCTGAACGGCTACCTGCTGGCGTTGGCGTCCCTGCTGATCGTCGCGGGTCGGCTGGGCGACCTGTTCGGCCCGCGTGCCGTCTTCATGGCCGGCATGGCGGTGTTCGCGGTGGCCTCGGTGCTCTGCGGGGCGGCCCAGTCGCCGGGGCAGCTCATCGCGGCGCGGGTGGTCCAGGGCGTGGGCGCCGCGGCGCTGCTGCCGCAGGCGCTGGTCCTCATCTCCGGCATCTTCCCGGCCGCCCGGCGGGGCGCCGCCTTCGGGATCTTCACCGCCGTCGCCGGGGTGGCCGCCGTCAGCGGCCCCACCCTCGGCGGTCTCGTGATCACCCGGCTCGGCTGGGAGTGGATCTTCTATCTCAACGTGCCGCTCAGCGCGGCGGGCGTCGCCCTGGCCTGGTGGCTCGTCCCCGACCTGCGCTCTCGCCGGCCGCGTCACCTCGACCTCGCCGGGGTGCTGCTGGCCACCGCCGCCCTGGTGGGCCTCATGTACGCCCTCATCGAGGGCGAACGGCACGACTGGGGGACGGTGCGCGGGCCGGTGAGTATCCCGGCCATCCTGGCCGCCTCGGCGGTGTGCGGGGTGGTCTTCACGCTAGGGCAACGCCGGCAGCGCGAGCCGCTCGTCCCGCCCGGCCTCTTCCGCCTCGGCAACTTCGCCCCGGCGACCCTGATCACGCTCGTCAGCTCGTTCGGGCTGTACGGATTCCTGCTGGTCTTCGTGATCGAGACGCAGGCGCTGCTCGGCATGAGCCCGCTGGAGTCGGGCCTCGCCGCGCTGCCCTGGACGGTGGTGCTCAGCGTCGTCGCGCCGGTCGCCGGGCGGCTCACCGACCGGCTCGGCGGTCGGCGCCTGCTCACCGGCGGGCTCACCGTGTACGCGCTCGGCGTACTGGGCATGGCGGTGCTGGTCACGCCGAGCTCCACGGCCGGCACCTTCGTCGTACCGCTGATCGCGGTCGGCATCGGCATGGGGGCATCCATCGCGCCGACCACGACCGAGGCGATGCGCCACGTTCCCGCCCAACTGGCCGGCGCGGCCGCGGGCGTGCTCAACACGGCACGCCAGGTCGGCGGCGCGCTCGGCGCGGCGGTCGTCGGCGCCGTCCTGCAACACCGGCTGGCCGACACCCTGCCCGAGGCCGCCCGGGCGGGGGCGGCACAGCTGCCCCCCGAGGCCCGCGCGGACTTTTTGCACGGGTTCGGCGGGGCCGCCGGGGAGGGCGTCAAGCTGGGCGCCGGTCAGGCCGGCGGGTTCGTCGTGCCGCCCGGGACCCCACCGGAGCTCGCCGACCGGTACCGGGACGTGGCGGCGGGCGCGTTCGCCGACGCGTTCCTGCCCGCCGTCCGGCCCGCGCTGGGGGTGGTGGTGGGCGTCCTGCTGCTCGGTGGCCTGTTCGCGCTCAGGCTGCGCGGGCGCCCGGCCGACGACCACCGGTCGCGCTCCGCACAGTGCGAGAAGACACCTGCCACGCCACCCGCCGATGATTGATGTGCCGGCACCGACCCGATCAGCCGGCTCCCTCGTCAACCGCCGGCCGCACGGCGCCGGCGACGTGCGCCACCGCACCGGTCGAGGTCATCCCCCGCGACGACGCCCGGGGTCCACATCGTCCGCCCGCGTCGGGGCGGCACCGCAGCGAGAGGATAAGCGCGTGGCAGAACAGGACGTGTTCGCCGCCCTGGAGGCCGAGGGCGACGACGTCGACCGCATGGTCGCCGAACTGGACGAGGCCGGGTGGCGGACCCCCACCCCGGCCGAGGGCTGGACGGTCGCGCACCAGATCGCCCACCTGACCGCCACCTTCCGGATGGCCGGCCTGGCCGCCGCCGACCCGGACGGCTTCCAGGCCCTCATGTCCCGGATGAGCGGAAACTTCGACGCGGACGTGAACGCGGCGATGGCTCCGTACCTGGCCGAGGCGCCCGCGGCGCTGCTGGCCCGGTGGCGCGAGGAGCGGGCCCTCGCCGAGAAGGCCCTCGCCGCCGTACCGGTCGGACAGCCGGTGCCCTGGCTCGTCCGGCCGCTCCCGGCGCCGGTGCTCGCCGCGGCGGGAATGATGGAGCTGTTCGGGCACGGCCAGGACATCGCAGACGCCCTCGGCGTGCGGCGCCGCCACACCGACCGGCTCCGGCCCCTCGTCGAGTTCGCGGTCCGCACCTGGGACTTCGGCTATCTGGCGCGAGGGCTGGAGGTGCCTGCGAGCACCCTCCGCTTCATCATCACCGCCCCGTCCGGCGCGGTCTGGCACTTCGGGCCGCCGAACGGGGAGCAGATCGTCAACGGTCCCGCTGAGGACTTCTGCCTGCTGGTGACCCGGCGCCGGCACCGCGACGACCTGTCGCTGAGGGCCACCGGCGCCGAGGCCCACCACTGGCTGGACATCGCCCAGGCGTACCGGGGGCCGGCCGGCCCAGGCCGGCAGCCGGGACAGTTCGCCACCTCCTGACGTTCCGTGCGCCCCGGCCGGACCGCCGGGGCGCACGGGACCCCACCCGCGACCACGGCCGAGCGCCGTGGTCGCTTCCGTGTGCGCGGCCCCCGTCGCTCAGGGCGTGCCGGCGGCGGCACGCGGCCCAGGGCGAGCACCACGACGCCGCCTGGCCGGGGCCGGTGAACTCGGCGGCGGACGGGACGGCGGGCGTACGACAAACCGCCGCCGGCTCCGGGGCCGGCGGCGGGGGCGACCTCGTTCCCGCCGGCCAGCAGGAGGCCGCCCACGGCGACGACCATGGCATCTCGAACAACGCCTCGGCCCGGCTGGCGTAGTCGGTGTAGGTGATATTCCGGCCGGGCAGTCGCTCGCCGGCGGGGGCCGGCCGTCACGGCCGGATCAGGACCTCCGGCAGCGGCTTGCGGACCAGGTCCGGCACCGTCGCATCGGGCGCCGGGTACCCGACCGGCATGACCACGTACGGGCGCTCCTCCGGCGGCCGTCCGCACACCTCGTTGAGGAAGCGCATCGGGCTCGGCGTGTGCGTCAGGGTGGCCAGGCCCGCGTGGTGCAGCGCGGTGATCAGCACACCGACGGCGATGCCCACGGATTCCTTGACGTAGTAGGGCTTCGGGGACCGGGGGCCCTGGTGCACCTCGAACACCACGATCACGACCGGTGCCACCTCCAGGAAGGGCTTGTGCCAGTCCGTACCGATCGGGGCGAGCGCCTCCAGCCACTCCGTCGACGCGCGGCGGGCGTAGAACTCACGCTCCTCGGCCTCGGCGGCTTCCCGCAGCCGACGCTTGCGAGCCGCGTCGGTGACCACGACGAAGCGCCACGGTTGCAGGTTGGCGCCGCTCGGCGCGGTCGCCGCCGCCCGGATCGCCTCCTCGATCACCCCCATCGGCACCGGCTGCGGCGAGAAGTGCCGGATCGAGCGTCTGGCGGCCATCCGGTCGGCGAAGGTGCGCGCCGTCCGTTCCATCTCCCCCGCCGCCAGCGAGCCGTGCCTTGGGTAACCCGTCATTCCAGTCATGAGCGCCTCCCCGCGCGATGGACAGATTCAGGATCGCCCAGCGACGCGCACCGCGTTTCCGCAAGTGTGCGCACTTCGGCCAGGCCCACGTCGGTGCCGGACACCGCGACGGCGGCTGGGCGCCGCCGGCTCACCGGTCCGACGACGAGCCCTGCCCGGCGGGCACCGCGTCGACCGGCCGGTATCCGCGGACCGGGTCGGCCGCCCCGGGCGTGGCGAGGATCCGGGTCACCAGGGCGGCAAGCAGCGCCGTCCGCTCCGGCATCCGCGCGACGTCGACGTACTCGCCGCGCGCGTGCGGCAGGCCGCCCACCCCGCCCAGACCGTCCAGCGTCGGTACGCCGAGGGCACCGGTGAAGTTGGCGTCGGAGGCGCCGGGGGCGGCGACGCCGCGCACGGCCGGCAGCCCCAGGTCCGCCGCCACCGTCTGCGCGACCCGCAGCAGCGGCGTCGACACGGAGGCTGGCAGCGGGTACCGGTTGATCCCGCCGCTGACGACCAACCGCGCCTCGGGCAGTCGGGGGGTCAACTCCCGGACCAGCCGGTCCACCCGGTGCAACTCCTCCCGGGTCCAGGCCCGCACGTCGACGCAGAGGACGGCGGATTCGGGCACCACGTTCGTCATCGTGCCGGCGGAGAGCGCCGTCGGGGTCACGCTCGTCTCGCCCGTGGCGAAGGTCTGCACCGCGAGGACGTGGTGGGCGAGTTCGACCCCGGCGTTGACGCCCCGGTGCGGTTCGACACCGGCGTGCGCCGCCCGGCCCTGCACGGTGATCCGGTAGACGGATCCCCCCTTACGCGCGACCTTCAGGTCGCCGCCCTCGGTGCTCGGCTCGCCGACGAGCACCGCCCCGGAGCGCCGGGCCTGCTCCTCGATCAGCGGTCGGGAGGTGGTCGACCCGCTCTCCTCGTCGCAGGTGAGCAGCAGCCCGACCCGTGAGGTGTCCGGCAGCAACTCCAGCGCGGTGAGCATCTGCACGATCCCGGCCTTCATGTCGCAGACGCCGGGTCCCGTCGCGGTGGTCCCGGTGATCCTGAAGGGCCACTCCCGGATGGTGCCCGCCGGCCACACCGTGTCGTAGTGGCCGAGCAGCAGCACCCGTTGGTCGGCGGCCGGCCAGAGCAGGTGCGGCAGTCCGTTGAGGACCACCCGGCACACCGGCCGGCCCAGCACCGCGTCGCCCCACGCCTCGAGCAGGTCGGCACAGGCGGCCAGCTCCGGGGCCGCCCCCGGTGGCGACTCGCAGGTCACCAAGCGGCGCAGCCGCGCCGTCATCGCCGCCGCCCGGGCTTGTGCACCGCGCCGAAATGAATCGATATCCATCATCATCTGATGGTGGCACCGCCGCCTGCCCGGCACCGGGCAGAACGTCCGACACCGCACGGATGCGGTGATACAGCAACCGATACGGCACATTGGAAGACAGGCCACGGGAGCGGGAAGACAGGCCGCGAGAGCCGGGGCACCGGCCGGACGGCGAGGTTGCCGTCGGGCCCGTGCCCCGGAGTGGAGACTGGGAATCCGTCAGTGGCTGCCCTCGAGCTGGCCGCGCAGCTTGCCCAGTGCGCGGGCGAGCAGGCGGGAGACGTGCATCTGGGAAACGCCGACCCGCGTGGCGATCTCGCTCTGGGTGAGGTTGCCGTAGAAGCGGAGGGTGAGGATCTTCTGCTCCCGCTCGTCAAGCGTGGCGAGCGCCGGCCCGAGGGAGGCCCGCAGCTCGGCCAGCTCGAACTCGTTGTCCTCGGCGCCGAGGGTGTCCCCGAGCTCGGTGGCGCTGTCGCCGTTGCCGATGGGGGTGGAGAGGGAGACGGCGTTGTAGGCGCGGGCGCCTTCGAGCCCCTCCAGGACCTCTTCCTCGGTGATCTCGAGGTGGGCGGCGATGTCGGCGACCGTCGGCGCGCGGTTGAGCGTCTGGGTGAGGGTGCCGTTGGCCTCGGAGATGCGCAGCCGCAGCTCCTGCAGGCGGCGCGGCACCCGGATGTTCCAGGTGCGGTCGCGGAAGTGGCGCTTGATCTCACCGAGGATCGTCGGGATCGCGAAGCCGGCGAAGTCGACGCCACGGGAGGCGTCGAACCGGTCCACTGCCTTGATCAGCCCGAGGGCCGCGGTCTGGGCCAGGTCACCGTTGGGCTCGCCACGCCCGCTGTAGCGGAAGGCGAGGTGGTTGGCCAGCGGCAGCCACGCCTCGATCACCCGCGCACGCAACGCCGGCCGGTCGGGGTGCCCCTCCGGCAGGGCGGCGAGAGCGGCGGTCAGCTCACTCGCGCGGGTCTCGTCACCGGACACCGTGGTGGCGGTTTCGGTGGTGGTGGTGCTCGGCGCGGTCGTCGTAGTGATCATGCTGCCCTTCCTGTCCCGCAGATGCGGCGACACCGGGAACCGGCGACCGCAGTGCCATCACCCTAGACCAACGGCTGCCGTCATATCAACCGAACGGCCGATGGATAAAAGCGACAAACAGCATCAAACAAGGACTCGACAGTGTGGTTCCCGCCACGCGCCGGGCATCGCGGCGCGGCGGTGGCTCAGGATTCCGCCGGCCCCGCATAGAGCCGACTCACCGTCTCGGCGACGCAGACCGGCTTGCCACCGGCGTCGCACTCCACCGTCGAGGCGGTAACCATTTGCACCCCGCCGTCGACCGGGGACACCTCGGCGATGGTGGCGACGGCCCGGACCGCGCTGCCGACCCGCAGCGGGGCGGGGAACCGCACCCGGTTGAGCCCGTAGTTGACCCCCATCCGCACGCCCCGCACCCGGTAGAGCCGGCCGACCAGCGCCGGCAGCAGGGACAACGTCAGGAAACCGTGGGCGATCGTGCCGCCGTACGGGCCGGCGGCGGCCCGCTCCGGGTCGAGGTGGATCCACTGGTGGTCGTCGGTGGCGTCGGCGAAGAGGTCGACGCGACCCTGGTCGATCCGCTGCCACGGCCCGGGGCCGAGGGTCTCGCCGACCGCGGCGGCCAGCTCGTCGACGGAGGCGAAGGTCCTCATGCCAGGTGCCCTCCCAGCCGGGTATAGCCGCGCAGCAGGTCCCGCGCGATGATCAGCCGCTGCATCTCGTCGGTGCCCTCGAAGATGCGGTAGAGCCGCACCTGCCGGTACCACCGCTCGACGGGCAACTCCCGGGTGTAGCCCATGCCGCCGTGGATCTGTAGCACCCGGTCGACCACCCGGTTGACCATGCCGGCGCCGTAGAGCTTCGCCATCGAGGAGGCGTGCCGCGGGTCCATGCCCTGGTCCACGGTCCAGGCCGCCCGCAGAATCAGCCAGCGGGCCGCCTCCAGCTCGGTCTCGGAGTCGGCGATCATCCACTGGATCGCCTGGTTGTCGCCGATCGGTCGGCCGAACGTCTGCCGGGTGTTGGCATAGTCGATCGCCATCCGCAGCGCCCGCTCGGCGATGCCGACCGCGTGCGAGGGGATGGTGTAGCGCCCCTTGCCGATCCATTCCATCGCGAGAGCGAAGCCCTGGCCGGGCTCGCCGAGGATGTTGCGCTCCGGCACCCGTACGTCGTCGAAGACCAGCGCGGCCGGCCCACCCTCGCCCATGGTCTGGATGAACTCCGAGCGCCAGCCCATCGCCCGGTCCACCAGGAAGGCCGTGGCGCCGCCGTTGCGGGCGCCCTTCTCCCGGTCGGTGACCGCGATGACGATGGCGAAGTCGGCCTCGTTGCCGCCGGTGATGAAGGTCTTCTCACCGTTGAGCACCCAGTCACCGCCGTCGCGGCGGGCGCTGAGCCTGATGTTGGCGGCGTCGGACCCGGCGCCCGGCTCGGTGATCGCGAAGCAGCTGCGCCGCTCCCCCTCGATCGTCGGGATCAGGAACTCCCGCTGCTGCTCGTCGTTTGCCCGGAACAGGATGTTGTCGGCCTCGCCGCCGAAGCGGAACGGCACGTACGAGCGGCCGAGCTCCGTCCAGATCAGTGACTGGGTGACGGCCGGCAGGTCCATGCCGCCGTACGCCTCGGGGGTGGCCAGCCCCCAGAAGCCGAACGCCCGCGCCCTGAGCTGCAACTCGCGCAGCTCGTCCGGCTCCAGCCCGGGCCGGTGCGCGCGTTCGCGCCGGAGCAGCTCCTGCTCCAGCGGCATGACCTCCCTGGCGACGAAGTCGCGGGCCGTGTCGCGGATGGCCCGCTCGGTGTCCGAGAGCGCGAAGTCCATGTCCCCTCCGGGTCGGTGTGGTGGTCCGCGCGACTCAGCGCGCGCCGCCGTTGACGTACAGGGTCTGGCCGCTGACGTACGAGGCGTCGTCGCTGGCCAGGAAGGCGATCACCGAGGCGATCTCGGCCGGCTGGGCGACCCGGCGCAGCGGGGTGTGCTCGGCGACCGCCCGCTGGTGCTCCTCGGGGCTGCTGCCCACCCGCTCGGCGGTGGCCGCGGTCATCGCGGTGGCCACGTAGCCGGGAGCGACCGCGTTCACCGTGACGTTGAACGGGCCCAGCTCGACGGCCAGGGTGGCGGTCAGGCCCTGCACGCCGGCCTTGGCCGCCGCGTAGTTGACCTGGCCCCGGTTGCCCAGCGCGGAGCGGCTGCTGAGGTTGACGATCCGGCCGTAGCGAGCCTCCACCATGTGCTCCTGCACCGCCTGGCAACAGAGGAACATGCTGGTCAGGTTGGTGGTCAGCACCGCCTCCCACTCGGGCAGCGGCATCCTGAACAGCAGGTTGTCGCGGGTGATCCCGGCGTTGTTGACGAGCACGTGCAGCCCGCCGTACGCCTGGACCACCTGGTCGGTCATGGCGGCGACCGCCCCGGCGTCGGTCACGTCGCAGCCGATGCCGACGGCCCGGCCGCCGGCGGCGGTGATCTCGTCGGCGACGGCCCGGGCGCGCCGCGCGTCGAGGTCGACCACGGCGACCGCCGCGCCCTCGGCGGCCAGCCGGTGCGCGGTGGCGGCGCCGATACCCTGCGCGGCGCCGGTGACGACGGCGACCCGGTCGGCGAATCTGGTCACGGTTCCTCCTGGCTCTAGAAGGCGTTGACGCCGGTGAGCGCACGTCCGATGAGCAGTTGCTGGATCTGGCTGGTGCCCTCGTAGAGGGTGGCGACGCGGGCGTCGCGCAGGTACTTGCCGACCGGGTACTCGTCGATGTAGCCGTACCCGCCGAAGACCTGGACCGCGTTGTTGGCCGCGCGGACGGCGGCCTCGCTGGCGAAGAGCTTGGCCATCGACGCCTCGGTGGCGAACGGCTCGCCCCGGTCGATCAGGTCGGCCACCCGCCACACCAGCAGCCGCGCGGCGTCGGTGTCGACGGCGATGGCCGCGAGCAGTTGCTGCACGAGCTGGTGGCCGGCGATGGGCTTGCCGAACTGGGTGCGCTGGCCGGCGTAGCCGACCGCCGCGTCCAGACAGCCCTGGGCGATGCCGACGCAGCCGGCGGCCACCGACATCCGGCCCTTGGCCAGGGTGGCCAGCGCCAGCCGGAAGCCGGCGCCCTCCTCGCCGAGGCGGGCCGAGTCCGGCACCCGTACGCCGTCGAAGCGCAGCTCCCCGGTGGCCTGCCCGCGCAGGCCCAGCTTGCCGTGGATCTCCCGCCGGGTCAGGCCCGGCGCGTCGGTGGGCACCAGGAAGGCGCTGATGCCCCGGTGCCCCGGGCCGCCGGTGCGGGCGAAGACCAACGCGACGTCGGCCGTGGTGCCGTTGGTGATGAACATCTTCGCGCCGGTGATCAGCCAGTCGGCGCCGTCGCGGACCGCCCGGGTGGTCAGCGCCGCCGCGTCGGAACCGCTGTCCGGCTCGGTCAGCGCGAAGCAGCCGAGGGCGGCACCGGAGCAGAGCCGGGGCAGCCATTGTTCCTTCTGGGCCGGGGTCCCGTGGGCGGCGACAGACTTGGCGACCAGCCCGAGGGAGACCGAGACGATTCCGCGCACGGCGGAGTCGCCCCGGCCGAGCTCCTCCAGCACGAGGCAGTAGGAGAGGTGGTCGCCGCCGGAACCACCGTCGTCCTCGCCGATGGTGAGCCCCAGGAAGCCGAGCTCGCCGAGCTTGCCGACGATGTCGGGGTCGACGGACTCCCGGCGGTCCCAGGTGGCCGCGTGCGGCACCACCTCACGGTCGACGAAGTCGGCGGCGAGCCGGCGGACCGCCGCCTGCTCGGCGGAGAGCTCCAGATCCATGCGCTTTAAACTAGCGGTGCAAGTTAAATCCCGTCCAGACCCGGTTGTGGCAGAGTCTGCCGCGCAGGACCCGAGCGAAGGAGGACCCGATGCCCCGGCCGCGGCAGGCACTGCTCAGCCGGCAGCGGATCGTCGAGACCGCCGCCGCGCTGATCGACGCCGACGGGCTGGAGGGCTTCTCCACCCGCCGGCTCGCCGCCGAACTCGGGGTGCGCGGGCCGTCGCTCTACAACCACTTCGCCACCAAGGACGAGATCCTCGACGCGGTGGCCGACAGCGTCACCAGCCAGGTGGACGTGTCCTTCTTCGGCAGCGTCGACTGGCGCGAGGCACTGCGCCGGTGGGGCCACTCCTATCGCGCGGCCCTGGCCGCACACCCGAACATCGTGCCGTACCTGGCCCGGGGCCCGGGGCGGCGGCCGGCAGCGCTGGCCATGGCCGACGCCGTCTACGGCGGGCTGGTCGACGCCGGATGGCCGCCGGCCCGGGCGACCCACATCGGCGCGCTCATGCGCTACCTCGTGGCCGGCTCGGCGCTGGGCTCGTTCGCCCGGGGCTTCGTCGAGGACCCGGGCCTGTACGCGGAGCAGTACCCGCACCTGACCCAGGCCCACCGGCTGGCCGAGCACCAGCAGCAGGTGGACGAGGGCGCCTTCGCCCTGGGCCTCGACGCGCTGATCCACGGCCTGTCACGCACCTACGAGGAGCGCATCGGGCCGCTGCCACCCCTCCCGCCGGCCGGCGACGCGTACTAAAGTCAAAACTTGCGCTGCTAGTTTTGGCCGACGTACGTGAGGGGCGCGATGGATCTCGCACGGACCGACTTCTACCTCGACGGACAGTGGGTCGCCGTCGGCCCCGGGGAGACCGTCGCGGTGCGGAACCCGGCGACCGAGGAGGTCATCGCGACCGTACCGGCCGGCACGGCTGCCGACGTCGACCGCGCCGTCGCGGCGGCCCGGGCCGCCTTCCCCGGCTGGGCCGACGCCGCGCCCGCCGACCGGGCCGCCCGCCTGGACCGGCTGCACACCGCGCTCCGCGCCCGGGCCGACGGGATCGCCCGCACCGTCGCCCTGGAACTGGGCACCCCGCTCAAGGTGGCCACCCGAATCCAGGCCGGCCTGCCGCTGACCGTCCTGCACAGCTACGTCGAACTGGCCGCCCGGCCCCCGGCCGACGAGACCGTCGGCAATTCGCTGGTGGTCCGCGAACCGGTCGGCGTGGTCGGGGCGATCACCCCGTGGAACTACCCGCTGCACCAGGTCGTCGCGAAACTGGCCCCCGCCCTCGCCGCCGGCTGCACGGTGGTGCTCAAGCCGAGCGAGCTGACCCCGCTGACGGCGTACCTGCTCTTCGACGCGATCCACGAGGCCGGCTTCCCGCCCGGGGTGGTCAACCTGGTCACCGGCACCGGCCCGGTCGTCGGCGAGGCCATCGCCGCGCACCCCGACGTCGACATGGTCTCCTTCACCGGCTCGACGGCCACCGGCCGGCGGATCTCCCACCTCGCCGCCGACCGGATCGCCCGGGTCGCCCTGGAACTCGGCGGCAAGTCCGCCAACATCGTCCTCGACGACGCCGACCTGGCCACGGCCGTGAAGGTGGGGGTCGGCAACGCCTTCCTCAACTCCGGCCAGACCTGCACCGCCTGGACCCGCCTGCTGGTGCACCGCGACCGCTACGACGAGGCCCTCGGCCTGGCCGCCAGGGCCGCCGAGGGCTACCGGCTCGGCGACCCGTTCGACCCGGCCACCCGACTCGGCCCGCTGGTCTCGGCGGCGCAGCGGGAGCGGGTCCTCGGCCACGTCGCCCGGGGCCTGGCCGACGGGGGCCGACTGGTCGCCGGCGGGCCGGACGCCCCGCTGCCCGAGCGGGGGTTCTTCGTCGCGCCGACGGTGATCGCCGACGTCGACCCCGACAGCGCCCTGGCCCAGGAGGAGATCTTCGGCCCGGTGCTCGCGGTCATCGGGTTCGACGACGAGGACGAGGCGGTGGCCATCGCCAACAACTCCCGCTACGGGCTGGCTGGCGCGGTCTGGTCGGCCGACGGGGAACGGGCGCTGCGGGTGGCCCGGCGGATGCGCACCGGCGCCGTCGACGTCAACGGCGCCCCGTTCAACCCGCTCGCCCCGTTCGGCGGCTACAAGCAGTCCGGCCTCGGCCGGGAGCTGGGCCGGCACGGGCTTGAGGAGTTCCTCCAGGTCAAGGCGATCCAGCGGTGAGGGCACTGGTCGTGCGGGCCGTCGACGCCCCGCTGCGGGTGGAGGAGATCGAGCTGCCGGCCCCCGGTCCGGACGAGGTACGGGTGAGCGTCCGGGCGGCCGGCGTCTGCCACTCCGACCTGTCCATGGTCAACGGCACGCTCGGGCCGCCGTACCCGCTGGTGCTGGGGCACGAGGCGGCGGGGGTGGTCCTCGAGGTCGGGCACGCCGTCACGCGGGTCGCGCCCGGCGCGCACGTGGTGCTGAACTGGGCCCCGCCGTGCCGCGACTGCTGGTACTGCGGGCGGGGCGAGCCGTGGCTGTGCGAACGCACCGGGTCGCCCTCGGCCCCCCGGGGCCGGACACCGACCGGCGAACCGCTGCACGTCACACTCGGCCTCGGTGCCCTCGCCGAGCAGGTGGTGGTGCCGCAGGAAGCGGTCATCGGAGTCCCGGCGGAGCTGCCCTTCGAGGCGGCGGCGCTGCTGGGCTGCGCCGTGCTCACCGGCGTCGGCGCGGTCCGCCGTACGGCGAAAGTGGCCCCCGGCGAGTCGGTGGCCGTGATCGGCCTCGGCGGGGTGGGGCTGTCGGTGGTCTCCGCCGCGCGGGCCGCCGGCGCCGACCCGGTGCTCGCCGTCGACATCTCCCCGGCCAAGGCGGCATTGGCCGCCACGGCCGGCGCCACCGACTTCCTGCTGGCCGACGAGACGCTCAACCGGGCGGTCCGGGAGCGGACCGGGGGCCGGGGTGTCGACCACGCGCTGGAGTGCGTCGGGCGGGCGGCCACGATCCGCGCCGCCTGGCGGGCGACCCGCCGGGGTGGACAGGTGACCGTCGTCGGCATGGGTGCCAGGGACGACATCGTCGGGCTGGCCGCGCTGGACATCTTCCACTCGGCCCGGACCCTGCGTTCCTCGGTCTACGGCTCGTCCGACCCGGACCGGGACGTGCCCGAACTCGCCCGGGCGGTGCTGGACGGCAGCCTCGACCTCTCCTATTTGATCACCGACCGGACCACCCTGGACGGCGCCCCCGAGGCGTTCGCCCGGATGGCCCGCGGCGAGGGCGCCCGCACCGTCGTGCTGCCCTGACACCCGCTACCCGCTACCCCTCGGGGCGTCCGTCAGGGCAAGGGCGCGGGCCAGCTCGGTGCGTGAGCGGATGCCGAGCCGGTGGAAGATGTTGCGCAGGTGATGGTCGACGGTGCGGGTGGAGAGGAACATCCGGGCGGCGATCTCGCGGTTGGTGGCGCCCTCGGCGACCAGTTGCGCGATCCGCAGCTGCTGGCCGGTCAGCAGTCGCGCCGCCGACTCCTCCGGCGGGCCGACCGACTCCCCGGCCGCCCGCAGCTCCGTGGTGGCCTGCTCCGCCCAGCTGGCCGCCCCGAGCAGGGTGAACGCCTCCCGGGCGGTGTGCAGGTGCTCGCGGGCCGCCCGGGGTCGACGGCTGCGGCGCAGTTCCCGGCCGAGCAGCAGCTCGGTGCGGGCCCGCTCGAACGTGCCGGCATCCGTCGGGTGCAGCCGCAGGGCGGTCCGGAGTTCCCGCTCCGCCTCGGCGCTGCCCCGGGGTGCGAGCAGTCCGTGGCAGCGTGCGGAGAGGGCTCGGCGCGACGGGCTCGTCGTACTGCTGGCCCACCGGTCGAAGACAGCGAGGGCAGCCCCGGCCGCCGGCCGGTCCGCGACGGCGGCGGCAGCCTCCACCAGGTACGGGGTGGCCATCACCAGGACCAGCACCTGCCCCCGCCCGGTGCCGGGGCAGGCCAGCGCGGCCAGTCGCGCGGCGGCGGCGGCCGGCCGGTTGTCGACCAGGTCGAGCACGGCCAACGCCCACTGGGCGAGGGCCCGCGGCCGGCTGTGCGCGCCCGGGTCCTCGCCGATCTCCCGGATCCGGCGCAGGCTGGTGTCGCGGTCGGCCCGGACGGCGGCCAGCACCGCCAGCATGCCCAGGTGTACGCCGGCCCAGTTGTCCTGGCCGGTGTCCCGGGCGGTCCGCAGCCCCTCCCGGGAGCTCTCCGTCGCGGCGTCGTGCCGGCCCAGCCAGTACTCGGCTGCCGCCCGCAGCTCCAGGGCGCGCGGCAGGGCGGACAACTCGCCCCGCTCGCGGGCCAGCTCGACGGCGCGCTCGGCGAGCCGGTGCGCCGCGCCGTCCACGGCCACCAGCAGCCCGGCCGCCGCCGCGCAGCTCAGGGTCGTGGGGGTCAGCGCCGACCCGGTCAGCTGTCCGCCCAGGACGACGGCCCGGCGCAGGGCGGGTCCGGCCTGCTCGTGCTCGCCCCGCAGGGTCGCCGCCGTCCCGGCGACGTAGGCGCTCAGCAGCTCGGTCGCGGGCGGGTCGTCGCTTCGGCGCAACAGCTCCGCCCGGCGGCCGACATCCGCGTAGCGGTACTGGTCGCCGGCGAAGCAGACGGCCTCGCCCGCCCGTACCAGCGCGCCGAGCGCCAGCGCGCGGTCGGTGCCGGCCAGCGCCTCCGCGGCGGCCAGCAGCGTGGTGAGCGCGGAGCGGGGCCGGCCGGCGCGCAGCTCCAACTCCCCGCGCAGCAGCCCGGCCCGGCCCGCCACGGTGGCGTCGGCGGGCAGGCTTCCCAGCAGCAGTCGGGCCCGGTGCGCCCGGCCGGCCGACCAGGCGTACCGGGCGGCGGCCACCAGCCGGGCGGCGGCGCGCGCCGGGTCGTCGCTGAGTTCGGCGGCCCGTTGCAGCGCCGCCGAGGCTGCCGCACCGTCCTCGTGCCCGGCCGCCGCCTGCTCCAGCTCGGCGGCCAGGGCCGGGTCGGGGCCCTGGGCGGCGGCGGCGAGGTGCCCGGCCCGGCGCAGCCGGTGCCCGGCCCCGTCGAGCACGTCGGCGAGCAGCAGGTGCGCCGCGCGCCGCGCGGCCAGCGGCGCGGCGGCCCGGACCACGGTCCGGACGAGGGGCTGCGGGAACGTGACCCGGCGCGGCTCGACGCGGACCAGGCCGGCGAGTTCGGCCGGGGTGAGCGCCTCGACCGCCGTGCCGGCGACCCGGGCGGCCCGGACCAGGGTGGCCGGCTCCCCGTCCTCGTCGAGCGCGGCGAGCAGCAGGACGTGCCGGGTGTCGGCCGGCAACCGGTCCAGCCGGGCCCGGTAGGCCCGGCCCAGCCTGCCGTCGGGCGGGGGCGTCTCGGGCAGCGGTTCCTCCCCTCGGCGCTGGCCGGGGGTGAGCGCCTCGACCAGGTCGACCAGGGCCTGCGGGTTGCCCCCGGCAGCCGCACCGAGCGCGGCGGCCACCGGCGGCGCGGGTGGCCGTCCGGCCAGCCGGTCGGCGAGCAGGGCGGTGCTGTCCCGGTCGTCGAGCGGACGGAGCCGGTGGCGGGATATCCCACCGAACGGGACGTCCGTGGCCGTGGTGAGCAGGACCGCCACCCGCGACCGGCGCAGCCGGCGGGCGACGAACGCCAGCGCGTCGGCGGTGGGCTGGTCGCCCCGATCCACGTCGTCCATCGTGCACAGCAGCGGACGGTCCCGCGCGGCGGCGGTGAGCAGGCCGAGAACGGCCAGGCACAGGGCCAGGCGCCGGTGGGCGGGGCAGCCCGCGCCGGCCAGCGCCCGCAGCAGCACCCGCCGCTGCTGTTCCGGCAGCGCCCCGGCCCGGTCGAGCACCGGGTCCAGCAACCGTTGCAGCCCCGCGTACGGCAGGCCCGCCTCCTCGGGCAGCCCGGTGCCGGCCAGGACGGTACAGCCCTCGACGTGCCGGTGCGCGTAGTCGACGAGCGCGCTGCGGCCGGATCCCGGCTCGCCCTGGAGCAGCAGCGCTCCCCCGCCGGTGGGCAGGTCAACCAGCAGGCGCCGGATCGCGGCACACTCGTCGGTCCGGCCACGCAACACGGTTAATTGCACTGACGATGCAGCAACCATGCATCGAGTGTCACCTATCGATGCCGCGTTGGAAAGACCGCCGGCACCGCCTTTCCCAGGTCGCGCGTCAGCGCGGGGCGAAGTCGGCGAGCAGGGCGGCGACCGTCCGGACCATCACCGCACGGGCCTGGTCCACACCCAGCCCCAGCCCGTCGCGCAGCATCGACCAGGCCGGCCACATGCTCGCGGCCACCAGGGCGTTCACCACCTGCGCCCGGTCCGGACCGGCCTGTTCCAGCTCGGCGGCGAAAAGCTGCTCGACCTCGTCGCGGACCCGCTCGATGTGCTTGAGGCGATTGCGGCGCAACTGCCCGGAGACCGGCTCGCGCATCTGGGCGGCACGGGCCGTCGGCGCGATGAGCTGGAGCAGCCGCGCCCGCTGCCGGCAGTACGCGTCGACCCGGCGGGCCAGCGGCAGCGCGGACGAGATCGGCCGGTGGGCGGCGTCCTGCTGCCGGAGCAACTCCGCGCCGCTGGCCTCGAACAGCGTCTCCATGTCCTTGAAGTTGGTCCAGAGCGTCCGCAGCGAGATGCCGGCCCGCTCGGCGATGCGCTCACCGGTCGGTCGCAGGTCCCCCTCGGAGATGAGCGCCAGGTGCGCCTCGACGATCGCCGCCCGGGTGCGTTCGGCCCGGGCGGTCCGGCCGTCGACCCGGACCGGCGCCTCGGTACCGCCCATCCGCGCCCGCCTCCTCATCGCCGTCACGTCGCCCGCACCGCCGCGCCGAGTCTAGCCGCGGCCGACCCGGCGACCGACCGGCCCAGGCCTCCGTTCCGGCCCACGCCTCCGTCCCGGCCCAGGCCCGGGACCGGCGCGGCCAGCCGGCCGACTCGGCCGACCACACCGTCGAGGACGAGGGCCCGTCCGACGATCCGGGCCATCCTCGAAGCTGCGTTCATGATGCCGACGGCACCCCGTTGGCGGGCGGCGGCACCGGCGCGCTGGTGTGCTCGCGCACCGGCCCGTCGCCCTCGTCCGTCTCGTACGTCGGCCCGAAGTAGGCCTGCGTGCCCCCGCTCACCCGGGTCAGCCGCTGACCGCCGTAACCGGAGTGGTCCGAGTCGGAGTATCGCAGCGGGGCCAGCCCGGGCCCCTGGTAGCCGCCCTTGCGGACGGCCTCGGTCACCGCCTCCCGGGTGAGGTCCTTGCCGGCGGCGAGGAGCACCTGCACGAAGAGGTAGCCGACCGCCATGCCGTAGACGGTGTTGCCGTCGAACGGAGCATCCCCGTTGTACTCCTTGTTCACCTTGGTGAAGAGCTGGATCCACGGGTCGGCGGCGTCGTTCTGCATCGGCAGGTAGTTCGCGCCGACCATGCCCTCCAGCAGCCCGGCGTTGGCGCCGAGTTGCCTGGCCAGCGTCGGGTGGTCGCCGCCGACGTTGGAGACCAGCCAGTGGGGCTGGAACTTGAGCCGGGCGGCGGTGCCCACGGCGAGCGCGGTGAAGCCGGGCACGGTGGCGAGGATGACGACCTGGCAGCCGGCCGCCTTGAACGCGCCGATCTGGGGCGCCACGTTGGTGTTGCTGGTGACGTAGGTCTGCTTCGCCACCACGGCGCCGGCGCCGAGAACCTTCTCGACGCCGACCAGGCTGTCCCGGCCGAAGTCGTCGTCCTGGCCGAGGAAGCAGACCTTCTGTCCCGGCAGGCCGGTCTTCACGTGCTGGGCCAGGATCTTTCCCTCCACTGTGTAGTCGGGGTTGAAGCCGAACGTGCCCGGATAGCGGTCGGGCTGGTCCCAGCTGCGGCTGCCGGAGGCGACGAAGAGGTCGGGCACCCGGTTGCTCTTGAGGAAGTCGAGCACGCCGGTGTGGGTCGGCGTGCCGAGCCCGTTCAGGACGGCGAAGACCTTGTCCTGTAGGACGAGCTGGCGGACCACCTGCTGGGTGTTCGCCGGGTTGTAACCGTCGTCCATGATCTTGTAGGTGATCTTCCGGCCGTGCACGCCCCCGTTGGCGTTGACGTGGTCGAAGTACGCCTTCGTGGCCGGGGCGATCTTCGAGTAGCCGGCGGAGGCCGGCCCGGTGAGCGGCATGTGCGTACCGACCACGATCTCGGTGTCGGTGACGCCGGGGACCGCCCCCCGGCCACCGCCGTCGTCCTCGCTACAGGCGGCGGAGGTGACGAGCAGGGTGATGGCGGTGGCGAGCGCGAGGCCGCGCCGTGCCGTTCGTGTCATGTGGGACACCGACCTTTCCTCGGTCCGGTTGGCGGTGGGGCGGGGGTGCGGGTGGGTGAGTGACGGGTGCGGGCGGGTGGGTGGTGCGGGTGCGGGCTCCCGGCGGGCCGGGACGGCTCAGGGTCGTCGTCGGCCCGGCCGGCGCGCGGATACGGCCCGGCCGAGCCGGGCCACCAGTCCCTGCACGCCACCGGGCGCGGCGATCATGACGACGACGAGCGTCACTCCGAAGATGGCGAGCGGGAGGTTGCCCTCCATCCGTTGCGCCGCCGCCGGAGAGAGGCTGAGCTGCTCGGTCAGGGCGTGGGTGAGATCGGGCAGGGCGACCAGCAGGACGGCGCCCCACGCCGCGCCGGCGAGGCTGCCCAGCCCGCCGATGACGACCGCCATCAGCAGGAACAGCGACAGCGTCAGCGAGAACGCCCCGGGCGACACGCTCTGCGCGAGCACCGCGAGCAGGGCCCCGCCGAGCCCGGCACCGGCCGCGCTGACCACGAAGGCGAGGACCTGGGTGCGGGCAACGTGGATGCCGGCGAGGCGGGCGGCGACCTCGTCGTCGCGTACCGCCCGGAAGGTCCGGCCGTACCGGCTGCGGACGAGGTTGGCCAGCAGCAGCAGGGCGAGCAGGGTCGCCGCCGCGCTGACCCAGAGCTGCCACCGCTCGTAGGGGAAGGACGCGCCGAGCGCCACCGGCGGGGGCTCGACCGGCACCGCCAGCCCCTGCTCGCCGTTGAACACGCCGTCGAAGGTGACGGTCAGCGCCGGCACCACGACCGCGACGGCAAGGGTGACGCCGGCCAGGTACGGGCCGCGCAGTCGGGCTGCGGCCACCCCGACCACGGCGCCCACCACGAGGGCGGCCAGGACAGCCGCGCCCAGCGAGACCGGGAGCAGCCAGCCGCCGGTGATGCCGGCGTCGGCGAACGCGTTCTGGCACCGGGCGACGGTGTACGCGCCGGTGGCCATCAGCGCGCCGTGCCCCAGCGAGAGCTGCCCGTTGAGCCCGGTGAGGACGGTCAGTCCGGCGGTGGCGCACAAATAGGCGGCCACGGTGGCGAGTTGGAAGTTGCGGAACGGCTCCAGGCCGTAGCTGGCGGCCACCAGCAGCAGCGCGGCGACGGCCGCGAGGCCGAGGTGGCGCAGCAGGGTCGAGCCGCGGCGGCGCTCGGCCGGGCCGGTGCCGTCGGCCCGCGCTGTCGCGCCCGGCGGGCTCGCACCTGGTGGGGTCGCGCCCGGCGGGCTCACCGCCCGGGTGGCGCTCACACCCGCCTCGCCGCGACCGGGGCGAACAGCCCGCCGGGGCGGACCAGCAATACCGCCAGCAGCAGTACCAGCACCGCGAGCGGGGTGAGGTCGCTGCCGGCGTACCCGCTGACGTAGGAGAGCAGCAGGCCGACCGCGAGGCCGCCGACCACCGCCCCCGGTGGGCTGTCCAGCCCGCCCACCACGGCGGCGGTGAACGCCGAGACGAAGACCAGGTCCATCGCGTGCGGGTGCAGGCCCAGTTCGGTGGGGATGACCAGCATGCCGGCCAGCGCGCCGACCCCGGAGGCCAGCGCCCAGCCGAGGGTGAGCATGCCGCCGACGTTCACCCCGAGCAGCCGGGAGACCTCGGGGGCGAACGCCGCAGCGCGCATCCGCAGGCCCACCGCCGTGCGGGTGAAGGTCCAGGCGAGCCCGACGACCACCACCGCGACCGCCACGAAGACGAAAAGGTCGTACGGTGACAGGACGGCGACGCCGCCCACGGTCAGCGCGTTACGGGAGAAGGGGGTCGCGGCGGGCAGGAACTCACTGCCGTACACCATGCCGAGGAGGGCCTGGATCAGCAGCACCAGCCCGAGCGCGACGATCACCGGGTTGAGCGGTGACGCGTGGTCGACGAAGCGCATGACGGCCAGGTCGACCGCCGCGCCGAGGAGCAGCCCGGCGACGAGCGCGGCCAGGAAGCCCAGCCAGTACGAGCCGGTCGCGGCGGAGACGCTGTAGGCCACGTACGCGGCGGCCACGGCCATCGCGCCCTGGGCGAAGTTGACGATCCGGGCCGCCCGCCAGATGAGCACCAGCGCCAGGGCGAACGCGGCGAGGACCGCGCCCCTGGACAGTCCGTCGAGGGTGAGGAAGACGAAGCGCTCCAACGGGTCCTCCTTCGCGGGGACGAGGGTCAGAAGCCGAGGTAGGCGTGCCGCAGGTCGGCGTCGTCGCGCAGCCGGGCGGCCGGGGCGGTGCTGACGACCCGGCCCAGGGACATCACCACGCCCTGGTCGGCGATCCAGAGCGCGCTGCGTACGTTCTGCTCGACCAACAGCACGGTCAGCCCGGTGTCGTCGCGCAGCTGGCGCAGCAGGGCCATGGTCTGCGCCACCACCCGCGGCGCCAGGCCGAGCGACGGCTCGTCGAGCAGCAGCAGGCGGGGCCGGGCGACGAGGGCCCGGCCGAGGACGAGCATCTGCCGCTCGCCGCCGGAGAGCTGGTGCCCGTGGTGTCGCCGTCGCCGGGCCAGCGGTTCGAAGAGCTGATAGACCTCGTCGAGGGCGCGGGTGGCATCGGCCCGGTCGCGCCGCCACAGCCCGCCGAGGCGCAGGTTCTCGTCCACCGTCAGCTCGCCGACCACGCCGCGTCCCTCCGGCACGTGGGCCATGCCGCGACGCACGAGCTGCTCCACCGGCACACCGCGCAGGTCCTCCCCGGCCAGGACGACGCGACCGGCCGCCGGGCGCAACATGCCGGAGAGGGCCCGCAGCAGGGTGGTCTTGCCGGCCCCGTTGGCGCCGACCACCGCCGCGATGGCGCCCCGCGCGACGGTGAGGTCGATCCCGTGCAGCACCGGCGCGCCGCCGTAGCCGGCCACCAGGCCGCGCACCTCGAGCAGGTTCTCGCCGGTCATGCCGCGGCCTCGTCGACCTCGGCGCCGAGGTAGGCGTCGGCGACCGCCGGATCGTCGCGCACCTCGTCGGGGGTGCCGGCGGCGATCACCCGGCCGAAGTCGAGCACCACGATCTCGTCGCAGACGGACATCACCAGGTCCATGTGGTGCTCCACCAGCAGCACCGCGCAGGGGTCGGTGTCGCGCCGGGGCAGGCCCCGGATCAGCTCCGCCAGCTCGGCGATGTCGTCGGCGCCCAGGCCCCCGGCGGGTTCGTCGAGCAGGAGCAGCCGGGGACGCGCGGCCAGCGCGCGGGCCAGGGCGACCCGCTGGCGTACGGCGAAGGGCAGCGTGCCCGGCGCGGCGTCGGCGTGCCCGGCGATGCCCAGGGTGTCGAGGACGTCGAGGGCGTGCCGGCGTAGCCGCCGCTCGTCGCGGTCGCTGCGCGGCAGGCCCAGCAGGGCGGCGAGGAAGCCGGCGCGGGCCGTGTGGGTGGCCCCGGTCATCACGTTCTCCAGCACGGTGAGCCCGGCGAAGAGCCCGGTGCCCTGCAACGTGCGGGCGATGCCGAGCCGGGTCAGCCGGTGCGGGCGTGGGCGCAGCGGGCGGCCGTCGAGGGTCAGCGAGCCCTCGTCCGGTGTGACGAAGCCGCAGACGACGTTGAACAGCGTGGTCTTGCCTGCCCCGTTGGGGCCGATCACGCCGACCACCCGGCCGGGTAGCACCCGCAGCGAGACGTCGTCGAGGGCGGTGAGGCCGCCGAAGTGGACCCCGATGTGGCGCAGTGCGAGCCCTTGCTCCATCACCCGTCCCCTCCGGCAGCCGCCAGTATTTACACTGGGAGTGTACGTTTCTGACGTAGGTCGTCAATACCTTCGATGGATCGAAGGCACAGGCTCGGCGATCACCGCCCGAACCGGACGGCGACCGGCGGGTTTCTGCACCGACCAGGCAGCCACACACCACGGGGCGGTCGCGCGTGGCGGCCGCCCCGGACAGCGTCAGGCGCTCGGGCAGGTGTTGCGGTACTCCTCGATGGCGGAGCCGCTCGGACCGGGGCAGAGGAACTGCTCGTAGCGGGTGTCGTCGTCGACGAACCGCTTCAACCAGGCCACCGCCTGGCGGGCGGTGGGCGTGTTGACCGTCTGCGGGAAGAAGTGGCTCGCCCCGTTGAGCTCCAGGTAGGCCTTCTCCGACGAGGCCGGGATGCTGGTGTAGAACGGCTCCGAGTGCGACGAGACCGGCGCCACGCTGTCGCTCTCGCCGCCGATGATCAGCGTCGGCACCCGGACGTCGGACCAGGACTTGTCCAGGTTCCACGGCGCCAGCGGCACGGCGGCCTGCAACGACGGCCGGGAGACGGCGGCCTCCAGACTGCCGCCGCCGCCCATCGAGTGACCGGAGACGGCGAGCCGGTTGCCGTCGACGCGGCTGCGCACCGAACTGCGTTGCACCAGGTAGTCGAGCGCGGCGAGCAACTGCCGGCCGCGGCTGTCCGGCTGGTCGAGGCGGGAGTTGGTCTCGATGCCGATCACCACGAAGCCGTGCGAGGCGATCCGCGGCCCGAGCCAGCTGATGCTGGACCAGGCTGCCGTGTAGCCGGGCGAGATGGCGACGGCGCCGAAGGTGCCCTCGCTGGTGCTGGTCGGGTAGTAGATGACGCCCCCGCCGAAGCCGGTGACACTGAGCGAGGACACGTTCTGCGACGAGGTGGCGAACGGGCCGCGGCTGGCCTCCAGCGAGGCGGCGGTCGGGGCGGGACCGCGCTCGTACGGGTTGGCGGCGGCCTGAGCGGCGGCCGGCGGCGCGGCCAGCGCGCCCACCGCGGCCAGGACGGCAGCCACGGCCAGCCCGACGACGCGGGCGGCGGGACGGGGACGGGCGGTGATGGTTGGTGATGACACGTCGGGCACTCCCTACGGGACGGGGCATATCGACATGCATCAGTCTTCGGCGAGGTCGGCGACCGCGCATCGGCGAAATCACCAGTCCTGCGCCCCGGGCCGCGATGTGCGCTACGCGGCTGGCCTGCCGATACTGAGGAGCAATTTCCACCGAAGACAGATTCGTGCCCCCGGGATGTCCACCCCAAAGGCGCAGAAGAGGAGACACCATGACCGACACCGCCGTGCAGACCCGAGCCGTCGGCTCCACCGTCCGGCTGCTGTCCCTCCTGGTGATCGTCGCCGGCGTGATCATGCTGATCGGTGGCGCCGCCACCTGGTTCACCGTGCAGAGTCAACTCGCCGACGAACGCATCACCGTCTCCGCCGACGCGGAGTGGTTCGCCGGCGAGAAGATCGACGGCCCGCTGACCGCGTACGCGGAGGCCGAGGTCATCGAGAAGCACTCGCTGGAGGCCAGCGGCGGCAAGACCTACGCCGAGCTCGACCGCGAGGACCCCACCCGGCAGACCGTCATGACCGGCTCGTTCCTCCGGTCCTCCCTGTTCACCTCGGTCGTGTCCTTCGGGATCGCGGCGATGGTGATGGGCCTCGGGGTGGTGCTCGCCCTGATCGGGTACGCCCTGCTGTCCCTCTCCCGCCGGATCGACGCCCTCCCCTCGGCGGCGTCCACCACGTCCTGATCGACACCCGGCCGGCCACGCCCCCGTACCGCGTGGCCGGCCGGCCCGTCGGCGGCCCGCGTCGGCGCGGGTGCTGCCGTCGCGTAGGGTCGGCACCGCCCCGGTCCGGCCACGCCGGACGACCCCTGCCCCCGCGGAGCCGCCCCGATGACCGAGATAGGCGGCGCCACCCGGGTGTACGCGCTGCTCGGCGACCCGATCGCGCAGGTGCGCGCCCCCGGGCTGCTCAACCCGGTGCTGACCCGGCGCGGCACCGACGCGGTGCTCGTCCCGGTGCACGCGGCGCCGGCCGACCTCACCCAGGTGGTGCGGGGACTGCAACGGGTGGCGAACCTGCACGGGATGCTGGTCACGGTGCCGCACAAGGCCGCCGTGCTGGACCTCGCGGACCGGGCCAGCGACCGCGCCCGCCTGGCCGGCAGCGCCAACGCGCTGCGGCGCGAGCCCGACGGGACGTGGACCGCGGACACCTTCGACGGTGACGGGTTCGTCCGCGGGCTGGCGCAGGCCGGGCACCATCCCCGGGGCCGGCGGGCATGCGTGGTGGGCGCGGGCGGGGCGGGCAGCGCGATCGCGGTGGCCCTGCTCGACGCCGGCGTGGCGGAGCTGCGGCTCAGCGACACCGACCCGGGCCGGCTGGAGACGCTGCGGCGGCGGCTGTGGGCCGCGTACCCCGGCCGGGTCGGTGCGACGGTGCTACCGCGACTGGCCGACGCCGACCTCGCGGTCAACGCCACGCCCCTGGGGCTGTGCCCCGACGACCCGCCGCCGTTCGCGGTGGCCGAGCTTCCGGCGGACGCCGTGGTCGCCGACATCATCATGACGCCGGCGGAGACGGTCCTGCTGGCCGAGGCGCGGGCCCGGGGCCTGCTGGCGCATCCCGGCGAGCCGATGCTCGCCCACCAGATCGACGCCTACCTCACCTTCTTCGGGCTGTGACCGGCCGGCGGCCGGAATCAGGAACCCCTTCGGCTCCGGCAGCGCCGCCGGTCGGCCTCGGACACCAGCCGGGCGTCGCCGGCCGCCGCACCCGCCGACCGGTTCGCTGATCATCCTGTCGGGCTCACCTGTTACGGTCGCGCCGCCGCTGCACCAGTCGGACCGGAGGTAGGCGTGATCAGCTCGCACGTGTCGTCGTTCGTCGGATTACCGGTAGTGCCCTTCACCCCGGGAATGACACTTCCCGACGATCCGTCGGCGATCGCCTGGCGGCTGGAGGTCGAGGACCACGACGCGGGGATCGACGAGATCACCGACCTGGTGGCGGCGCTGCGCGAGCAGGTGCCGGCCGACACGGTACGCGCCCTGGTGATCGGCGAGTGGGGCGAGTCCTACGAGCGGGCGCTGCCGATCGAGCCACTGATCGAGGCGGCCGGGGAGTGGACCGGGCTGCGAGGGGTCTTCCTCGCCGACCTGACCTACGAACAGTGCGAGATCTCCTGGCTCACCCACGGCGACATCACCGGGCTGCTCGCGGCGTACCCGTCGCTGGAGGTGCTGCGGGTGCGCGGCGCGCAGGGCCTGCGACTGGAGCCGATCCGGCACACCGGGCTGCGGGAGCTGCGGTTCGAGACCGGCGGGCTGCCGGCCGGGGTGGTCCGCGCGGTCGGCGCGTGCGACCTGCCGGCCCTGCACCGGCTGGACCTGTGGCTCGGCCGGAAGGACTACGGCGGCGACGCGAGCGCCGAGGACCTGGCCGGGGTGCTCTCCGGCGCCGGCCTGCCCGCCCTGCGGCACCTCGCGGCGTGCAACGCCGAGATCGCCGACGCGGTGGCGGCGGCCGTCGCCACCGCGCCGGTGGTCCCCCGGCTGGAGGTGCTCGACCTGTCGATGGGCACGCTGACCGAGGAGGGCGCGAAGGCGCTGCTGGCCGGCCAGCCGCTCACCCACCTGGCCCGGCTCGACCTGCACCACCACTACCTATCCGAGGAGATGGCCGCGTCGGTGGTCGCCGCGCTGCCGGGCGTACGGGTCGACCTGGCGGACGCGCAGATCGCCGACGAGCACGACGGCACCCTCTACTACTACACCGAGGTCGGGGAGTAACCGGCGATGGCCTTCGGTTCCCACGCGCGCCACTTCGCCGGCCGACCGGTCGTCGACGTCCCCGCCGACGGCCCGCTGCCCACCGTGGACGGTTCGGTCTCGTGGCGGCTTTCCGTCTGGCACTTCGACGAGACGACCGTGGAACACCAGCTCTCGGACGAGTTCCGGGTCGCGTTCGACCGGTTCGTCGCGCAGGCCGGGCCGTCCGTGGAGTCCCTCGTCATCGGCGCCTGGGGCTACGCGGCGTTCCACCCCGCCCCGATCGCGCAGCTCTGCGCGGCGGCGTCGAGGCTGCCCGCCCTGCGCGCCCTGTTCCTCGGCGACATGACCAGCGAGGAGTGCGAGGTCTCCTGGATGAAGGTGGGCGACGTCAGCCCACTGCTGACGGCGTACCCGGCGCTGGAGGTACTGCGGGTCCAAGGCGGCGAGGACCTCGCATTCTCCCCCGTGCGGCACGCGCGGCTGCGGGAGCTGACGGTGCAGAGCGGCGGGCTGTCCCGGGCGTTCGTCGGCGCGGTGCTCGACTCCGACCTGCCCGCGCTGACCGACCTGGAGCTGTGGCTCGGCACCTCCGACTACGGCGGCGACGCGGAGCTGGTCGACCTGGCCCCGCTGCTGGCCGGCGAGCGGTTCGCCGCCCTGCGCCGGCTCGGCCTGTGCAACGCGGAGATCGCCGACGACCTCGCCCGGGCGTTGGCATCGGCCCCGGTGGTGCCGCGGCTGGAACGCCTGGACCTGTCGCTGGGCACCCTCGGCGACGAAGGCGTGGCGGCCCTGCTCGCCGGGCAGCCGTTGACCCACCTGGCCGAGCTGGACCTGCACCACCACTACCTGTCCGAGGAGGTGGCCGCGTCGGTGCCCGCCGCGCTGCCGGGCGTGCGGGTGGACGTCTCCGACCGCCAGGAGCCCGACGAGTACGACGGCGAGAGCTACCGCTACACGGCGGTGGGCGAGTGACGTGCGCCTGACTGTCGTCGGCAACCCCGGCAACCGGCGGGTCGACCTGTTCACCCGGGCGGTTCTCGAAGCCGGCCTGCCCCGGCCGGTGATGCTGCCCTGGGCCGACGTGCTGACCGGGGCGGCGCCACCGGCAGCCGGCGCGCTGGTCCGGGTCGACTCCCCCGGCGAGGACCCGGAGGTGGGCCGGCTGCTGCGCCGGGCCGACGCCCCGGCCCGGCACGGCGAGCTGGTCGGCTCGGCCGACACGTACGCCGGACTGCTGCGGGGCCTGGACCGGGTCGCCGCCGGCGGCGCGGAGCTGCTCAACGACCCGGCGGACGTGGCGGTGCTGTGCGACAAGCGACGCTGCCACGCGCGGCTCTCCGCCGCCGGGGTGCCGGTGCCGGCCGCGCTGCCCGCCGTGCACGGATGGGAGCAACTGCGGGCGGCGATGGCGGCGGCCCGCTGGAGCCGGGTGTTCGTCAAGCCCGCCCACGGGTCGTCCGCCGCCGGGGTCGTCGCGCTGGCGGTGGCCGGGCGGCGGGTGCAGGCGGTCACCACGATCGAGGCGACCCCGGACGGGCTGTTCAACTCGCTGCGCCCACGCCGCTACACCGACGAGGCTGAGGTCGCCGGGATCGTCGACCGGATCGCCGGAGAGGGCCTGCACGTGGAGCGGTGGCTGCCCAAGGCGGGGCTCGGCGACCGGGTGGTCGACGTCCGGGTGGTGACGGTCGCGGGGCGGCCCACCCACGCCGTGGTGCGCGCCGCCCGGGGGCCGCTGACCAACCTGCACCTCGGCAACGTGCGTGGCGACCTCGCCGAGCTGCGCGCGGCGGCCGGGCCGGCGGCGTGGGCGGCGGCGATGCAGACCTGCGAACGTGTCGCCGGTTGCTTCCCCCGCACGCTCCAGGTCGGCATCGACCTGATGTTCCTCGTCGGCTGGCAGCGGCACGCGGTGGCCGAGGTCAACGCCTTCGGCGACCTGCTGCCGGGGGTGCTCACCGACGGTCGGGACACCTACGCCGAGCAGGTGCGCGCCCTGGCCGACGGCCGGTGGGACCGCTGGCGGGCGGCGGCCGTCCGAGGGCCGTCGGGTGGCAGCTCAGCAGGGCCGGAGCCGGCGCGCGGTCAGGCTGCGGGGCCGGAGCCGGCGCGCGGCGACACGACGGGGCGGGAGATGCTTGCGTGCGGAGCCTGATCGGCAGCCACGACCTGCTCCTGCTCACCCTCGACACGCTGCGCCACGACGTCGCCGCAGACCTGGCCGCGCGGGGGCGCACGCCACACCTGGCCCGGGCGCTGCCCGGCGGCCGTTGGGAACGCCGGCACTCCCCCGCCAGCTTCACCTACGCCGCGCACCACGCGTTCTTCGCCGGTTTCCTGCCCACCCCGGTCACCCCGGGCCGGCACGAGCGGCTGTACGCGGCGGCGTTCCCCGGCAGCGAGACGTCCGGCGCCGACACCTGGGTGTTCGACGCGGCGGACCTGCCGACCGCCCTCGCCGGCGTCGGCTACCACACGCTCTGCCTGGGCGGGGTCGGGTTCTTCAACCGGAGCGGCCCGCTCGGGGCGGTGCTGCCGGGCCTGTTCGCCGAGGCGCACTGGGAGCCCGGGTTCGGGGTCACCTCCCCCACCTGCCTGGACGCCCAGCTCGACCGGCTGGCCGAGGTGCTGCCGCGGGTGCCGGCCCGCCAGCCACTGTTCACGTTCCTCAACGTCGCCGCCCTGCACCAACCCAACCGGCACCACCTGCCCGGCGCCGAGGCCGACGACCTGGCCAGCCACGCCGCCGCCCTGGAATACGTGGACGGCCGGGTCGACCGGCTGTTCGCCCTGCTCACCGGCCGGGGCCGACCGGTGTTCGCGATCGTCTGCTCCGACCACGGCACGGCGTACGGGGAGGACGGCCACACCGGCCACCGGATCGGCCACGACGTGGTGTGGACCGTCCCGTACGCCCACTTCGTCCTGCAACCGGGAGAATGGTGACCAGCACCGACACGGGCCTCGACGGCTCGCCGTACCAGCAGTACCTCTACGCGTACCCGCACAAGACCTCGTACCGGCCGATGCGACCGCGCCCGTTGCTGGCGGAGGTGTGGCGGGCCGAGGCGCGCGAGGCGCTCTTCCTCTACGTCCACCTGCCGTTCTGCGAGATGCGCTGCGGGTTCTGCAACCTGTTCACCCGCGCCAACGCGCCGGCCGAGCAGGTGACCGACTACCTGCGGCAGTTGCGCCGGCAGGCCGGCCGGGTCGCCGACGCGCTGGGCGACGACGCCGGGTACGCCCGCGCGGCGCTCGGCGGCGGCACCCCCACCTACCTGACCGCCGACGAGCTGACCGAGCTGTTCGACATCGCCACCGGGATGGGGGCCCGGCTGCCCGGCGTACCGCTGTCGGTGGAGACCTCGCCGGCCACCGCGACGCCGGACCGGCTCGCGGTGCTCGCCGCGCACGGCACCACCCGGGTGAGCATCGGCGTGCAGAGCTTCCTCGACGCCGAGGCCCGCGCCGCCGGCCGGCCGCAGCGCCGCACCGAGGTGGAGGCGGCCCTGGCCGCGATCCGCGCCGCCCGGATCCCGGTGCTCAACATCGACCTGATCTACGGCATCGACGGGCAGACCGCCGGCACCTGGCGGGAGAGCCTCGACGCGGCCCTGGCGTGGCGGCCGGAGGAGCTGTACCTCTACCCGCTGTACGTGCGCCCGCTGACCGGGCTCGGGCGGCGGGCGCACGGCCGGGCGGACTGGGACACCCAGCGGCTGGCGCTCTACGAGCAGGCGGTGGCGACGCTGGGCGCGGCCGGGTACCGGCAGGAGTCGATGCGGCAGTTCCGCCGCGCCGACGTGCCCACCCCGGACGGGCCGGACTACTGCTGCCAGGACGACGGCATGGTGGGCCTCGGCTGTGGCGCCCGCTCCTACACCACGTCCCTGCACTATTCGTTCGACTACGCGGTCGGCGTGTCGCAGGTGCGGGCGGTGCTCGACGACTACCTGTCCCGGCCGGCGGACGACTTCCGGTACGCCGAGTTCGGGTTCACCCTGGACGGCGCCGAGCAGCGCCGCAGGTGGCTGCTCAAGTCGCTGCTGCGCGCCGACGGGGTCGACCCGGCGGCCTACCGGGCCCGCTTCGGCAGCCCGCCCGGCGACGACTTCCCGGAGCTGGGCCGGCTGGTGGACCGGGGGTGGGCCGGCGACGGCGGGCTGCGGCTGACCCCCGCCGGGCTGGCCCGCTCCGACGCGATCGGCCCGTGGCTGACCTCGGCCCGGGTGCGCGACGCGATGACCGGGTACGTGCCGAGGTGAACCTGGCGATCCTCTACCGGGGGCCGCTGGCGAGCTGCAACTACGACTGCCCGTACTGCCCGTTCGCCAAGCGGCGCGATCCGCCGGAGCTGCTGCGCGCCGACCGGGCGGCGCTGGACCGGTTCGCCGGCTGGGTCGCGGCCACCACCGACGTGCGGCTGTCGGTGCTGTTCACGCCGTGGGGTGAGGGGCTGACCCGCAGCTGGTACCGGGACGCGATGGTGTCGCTGTCCCATCTGCCGCACGTCGACCGGGTGGTCATCCAGACCAA